>DASRDF010000103.1:0-132852 GCA_035652735.1 Pseudolabrys sp.
CCCTTTGAGCCGCCCTGGCGATCGGGCAGCCCGCGCGCCCTGCGAAGGCGCGCGCCCCGCGGTGGCGGGGCTGCGCCTCCCGGCGCTCCATCCGTCGAGCCGCGAACACGGCTCGGCTGCGGCGCCATTGTCGGGCGCCGGCACCGCCCGTCCCTTCGCGGCGCGCCATGACAGCACCGCGGCGGAATGGCCGTGCATCTAGGACTTTATTCCAGAATAATACCTTCGTCAAGCGTTCGTTTTTTGTTCTTTTGCTCGCGCGGCTCATGTTCTATTGATTTACCGCATGCCGCAGTTCACCCCGCAGCAGGACGCCGCTCTGCAGGCGGCCGCGCAATGGCTCAATGCCAAGCCCGGCCTCAACGGCACCCCGCAAGTCTTTCGTCTGTTCGGCTATGCCGGCACCGGAAAAACCACGCTTGCCAAGCACTTGGCTGAGCATGTCGACGGCGAGGTGAAGTTCGCCGCCTTCACCGGCAAGGCCGCTTCGGTGATGCGCGGCAAAGGCTGCCGCGGCGCCTCCACCATTCATGGTCTTATCTACCGGGCGCGCGAGAGCGGCGAGGAAATCCCGAGCTTCGACCTGTGGGACGAGGCGCCGGCGTCGAAGGCCGAACTCATCATCATCGACGAGTGCTCGATGGTCGACGCCGAGCTCGGCCGCGATCTCCTATCGTTCGGCAAGCCGGTGCTTGTGCTCGGCGATCCGGCGCAGCTGCCGCCCATCGCCGGCGGCGGCTTCTTCACCGAGGCCGAGCCCGACGCCATGCTCACGGAAGTGCACCGGCAGGCGCAGGACAATCCCATCGTGCGGCTGTCGATGGACATCCGCGCCGGCGAATATCTCGAGCCGGGCCGCTACGGCGACAGCGAGGTGATCGCCCGCGACCGGCTCGATCCGCAGCGCGTGGTCGAGGCCGATCAGGTGCTGGTCGGCCGCAACGCCACGCGACGTGCTTACAATACGCGCATGCGCGCCCGGCGCGGCTTCGAGGAGCCGATGCCGGCGGCCGGCGACAAGCTGGTCTGCCTGCGCAACAACCGCAAGAAAGGCCTGTTCAACGGCGGCCTCTGGACAGTGAAAGAGCGCGGCAGCCGCAAGACCGGCATCATCAGCATGCGGCTCTTGCCGGACGACGAGACCGCGGCACGCGGCGTCAAAGTATCGGTACGCCCCGAATGTTTTACCGGCGGCATCGAAAAGATCGATTGGCTGCGGCGAAAACCTTATGACGAGTTCGATTACGGCTACGTGCTCACCGTGCACAAGGCGCAAGGTTCGCAATGGGATGACATTGTGCTGTTCGACGAGTCCTTCGCCTTCCCGGAGTCGCGCGAGCGCTGGCTTTACACTGGCATAACGCGTGCGGCGAAAAAATTGACGGTGGTTGTGTAGACAAATTCCGCTCATTACCGCGCAAGCGGGTAATCCTGTCTGGGCCCCCGCTTTCGCAGGGACGAACGAAAAAGCCGTTCAGCGCCGGCGGACAACCGGCAGCGCCGCAAGCGCCACGGCAGTGAACACCGCGCCGGCGAGAAACGTGCCTTCCGGCCCAAACGCCGCCCATAGCGCCCCGGCGATGACGCTGGCCGCAAGCTGCGCCAGGCCGCTCACCAGATTGAAGCCGCCGAAGGCGGTGCCGCGCAGGTGCTCGGGCGCGGTATCGGCGACGAGCGCCGACAGCGTGCCTTGCGTCATCCCCATATGCAGACCCCACAGTGCGACGCCGAGCATCACCCAGGCGACGCCGCTTCCGAGCGCAAGCGCAAGATCGGCGACGATCAGCAGCGCAAAGCCGCCGACGATCACGCCATAGCGACCGAGCCGATCCGAAAGCGCGCCCGCCGGCCAGGAGGCGACGGCATAGACGACGTTCATCACCACCATCACCAACGGCGCCAGCGCGACATCGAGCCCAGCGGCCTGCGCGCGCAGAATCAGAAAGGCTTCGCTGAAGCGGGCGAGCGTGAACACCGCGGCAATGGCGACGACCGCCCAATAGCCGGCATCGAGCCGGGCCAGCTCGGCGCGCGAGAGCGGCGCACGCACCGGCCGCGGGCGTGCAGCCGCGCGCGGCTCGCGCACGAAGAGCACGATGATCGCCGCCGAGACCAAGGCCGGAATGACCGCGATCCAGAATACGCTGCGGAAATTGTCGGCGAGCACGGCCATGAACACGATTGCCAGCATCGGCCCGGCGACGGCGCCGACGGTATCGAGCGTCTGCCGCAGCCCGTAGGCGGTGCCCCGCAGCTCGCCTGGTGTGAGGTCGGCAACCAGAGCATCGCGCGGCGCGCCCCGGATGCCTTTGCCGATGCGGTCGATGAAACGCGCGGCGGCGACCCAGCCGATGTCCGGTGCCAGCGGAAAGATGGGCTTGGAGAGTGCGGCGAGCGCATAGCCGGCGGCGGCGAGCCATTTGCGCGCGCCGAGATAATCGCTGAGCACGCCGGAAAACACCTTGACGATCGACGCGGTCGCCTCGGCAATGCCCTCGATGATGCCGACGATGAGCGTCGAGGCGCCGAGCACGCTCACCAGATAAAGCGGCAGCAGCGCATGGATCATCTCCGAGGACGAGTCCATGAACAGCGAGACGAACCCCAGCGCCCAGACGCTTCGTGGAATCTCGCGCCGGCGCAGGAGGGAGGATTTTTGCTGCGCCATCGCCCAAAACTCCCCTCATTCCCGCGTAAGCGGAAATCCAGCTCTCGCCGTGACCGTCCGCCTGGACCCCCGCTTTCGCGGGTGTGAGCGGCAAGCTTGGAAGCGCCTATCCATTCCCCTCATTCCCGCGTAAGCGGGAATCCAGTTTTTTACGAATTCACCTCATCCCACAGATCGCGCCAACCGCGTTTCGTTTGCTCGATCAATTCAAGCCTCCAGGCACGGTTCCATTTTTTCATCTGGCGCTCGCGCGCAAAAACGGATTCTCGCGTGACAGCGGACCCCGCTTTCGCGGGGCATGACAGTCTATCTGCTTGTGGAGAGCCCTACGCCGCCTCTTTCTTCTGCGGGGCGAAGCGGCCGTAGAAACTGTCGCCTTTCGCCGCCATGTCGAGGAGCAGCTTGGGCGGCTTGAAGCGCGCGCCGTATTTCTTCTCGAACGTCTTGCACAGCTCGACGAAGGCCTTGCTGCCCATCATGTCGATGTAGGACAGCGTGCCGCCCGACCACGGCGCAAAGCCGAACCCGAGAATCGAGCCGACGTCGGCCTCGCGTATGTCGGTGACCACTTTCTCCTCGAAAGTGCGCGCGGCTTCGACCGCCTGCACCACGAGGAAGCGCTGCTTGAGCTCGTTCACGTCGAGCGCCTCAATCTCCTCGCGTGTCATCTGCTTCGGCAGCAGCTCCGACAGGCCGGGCCACAGCCGTTTGGGCTGCCCCTGCGGATAGTCGTAAAAGCCCTTGCCGTTCTTGCGTCCGAGGCGGCCGCGCTTCTCCACCATTTCTTCCAGCAGCTTCTTCTGCGCCGGATTGATCGCGCTCTTGCCGAGATCGGCCTCTGCGGCGCGCACGATCTTGAGGCCCAGGTCGAGCGCGGTCTCGTCGTTGAGCGACAACGGGCCGACCGGCATGCCGGCCATGCGCGCGGTGTTCTCGATCATCGCCGCCGGAATGCCTTCGAGCAGCATCAGATGGCCTTCTTGAATGTAATTGAGCACGCAGCGGTTTGCGTAGAAGCCGCGGCTGTCATTCACCACAATGGGCGTTTTGCGGATGGCGCGCACAAAATCCAGAGCGACGGCAAGCGCCTTGTCGCCGGTCTCTTTGCCGAGAATGATCTCGGTGAGCAGCATCCGTACCACCGGCGAGAAGAAATGGATGCCGATGAAGCGCGCCGGGTCTTTGAACTCGGCGGCGAGCGAGGTGATCGGCAGCGTCGACGTGTTGGAAGCGAGGATCGCGTTGTCGCCGATCGTCGCCTGCACCTTCTTGATAACATCGGCTTTGACTTTGCGGTCCTCGAAAACGGCTTCGATGACCAAATCGCAGTCTTTCAGCGCATCGTAGTCCGCCGTCGGCGTAATCTGCGCCAGCAGCGCATCGCGCTCGGCGCCCTTCATGCGCCCTTTCATGACGCGGTCCGACAGCGCTTTCTCAAGGCCCGTTTTGCCCTTCTCGGCGGTTTCCCGATCGCGGTCGATGAGCACGACCTGCAAGCCGGCAGCCGCGCTCACCTGCGCGATGCCCGCGCCCATGAAGCCGGCGCCCACGATCCCGATCTTCCTCAAACGGGTCGGCGCCACGTTGGCCGGCCGCCGCGCACCCTTGTTGAGCTCCTGCATGGAGACGAACAGCGAGCGGATCATCGCCGCCGCCTGCGGCGAACGGATGATCTTGGTGAACCAGCGCGCCTCGATGCGCAGCGCGGTGTCCATGTCCACCTGCAGGCCTTCGTAGACGACTTGAAGGATCGCCCGCGCCGCTGGATAGTTGTCGTAGGTCTCGCGGCGATAGATGGCGTTGGCCGGCGGGAAGGTCATCATGCCGGCTTTCGAATAAACCGGCCCGCCGGGCAGACGGAAACCCTGCACGTCCCAGGGCGCGACCGCCTTGCCGCCGGCCTTGATCCAGTCCTTCGCCGCTTTGATCAGATCGGCTTGCGGCACGACATTATCGACGAGCTTCATCGCCTTGGCGCGCTCGACCGGCAGCGCATCGCCTTTGAGCAGGAATTGCAATGCATCGGCTGGCGGCAGCATGCGCGCGACGCGTTGGGTGCCGCCGGCGCCGGGGAATAGGCCCACCTTCACTTCCGGCAGACCGAGCCGCGTCTTCGGATTGTCGGCGGCGATGCGGTGGTGGCAGGCGAGGCACAACTCGAAGCCGCCGCCCATGGCGAGGCCGTTGATCGCCGCCACCCACGGCTTACCGCAGGTCTCCAGCCGCCGGTACAGCAGCCCGAGCTTGCGGCTCTCGTCGTAGACCATCCGGTTGGCCGCTTCTTCTCCCTTCGACTTGAGCAGCGCGGCATAGCTGCCGGCCATGCGCTCGAGCATGGTGAGATCGGCGCCCGCGCAGAAGGCGTCCTTGGCCGAGGTGATGACCGCGCCCTTGATCGCGGCATCGCCCGCGACTTTCTCCACAATCTGCGACAGTTCTTCGGTCACCGAGCCGTCGATGACGTTCATCGAGCGCCCCGGCATGTCCCAGGTGACGAGCGCGATGCCGTCTGCGTCGATGTCGAGCTTGAAATTGGTCATTTGCGCTTCCTATTTCGGATATGGCTCGCCGTTCTTGCGGGTATAGGCGAAGCCTTTCTCGTCACGCGTCACCATCATGTCGATGTCGGAATAATGCGCGCGCTCGGCCGCAGCGCGCGTGCCGACCTCGATAAATACGGCGTCGCGAGCCGAACGGTTGACCACGCAGTGGCCGTTGGCTACGCCCGCCTTCCAGGCCGCGGCGTCGCCGGGCTTGAGCACGACCTCGCCGCCGTCCTCGCAGAGCACCACCTCTCCTTGCAGCACGTAGACGAGCTCATCCTCGTTCTCGTGCCAGTGGCGCTGCGACGACGCCGCGCCCGGTTTAAGCGTGCAGATGTTGACACCGAACTGCGTGAGCCCGGCGGCCCGCGCCAGCCGCTTGCGCGAACGGCCCTTCACCGCCGCGTCGAAAGGCTTCGGATAATTCGTCGCACTGTCGAGCGGGATTTTGTCGATGTCGATCTTCGGCATTGCCGCCCCTTCATCTTTTCCCGGGCCAGCGCAACAGGAAGCGGAGCGCTGGCGGACCCGGGATCGCACATCATGCCACTGTCTCGGATCTGCCAGCGCATCACTGCGTGCTGCACCGCGTCCGGGACATACGGACTCAAACCCTCTCGATGATCGTCGCTGTGCCCATGCCGATGCCGATGCAGAGCGTCACCAGCGCCGTCTCCTTGTCGCGCCGTTCCAACTCGTCGAGCACAGTGCCGAGGATCATGGCGCCCGTAGCGCCCAGCGGATGCCCCATGGCGATGGCGCCGCCGTTGACGTTGATCTTGTCGTGCGGGATGTCGAGCGCCTGCATGTAGCGCAGTACGACCGAAGCGAAAGCTTCGTTGAGCTCCCACAGATCGATGTCCTTCTTCTGCATCCGGGCCTTTTTCATCACCTTTTCGGTGACGGGAATGGGCCCGGTGAGCATGATCGCCGGCTCCGAGCCGATATTGGCGAAGGCTTTGATCTTCGCGCGCGGCTTGAGACCCGCAGCCTTGCCGGCCTCCTTGCTGCCGATGAGCACAGCGGCGGCGCCGTCGACGATGCCGGAGGAATTGCCCGGCGTGTGCACATGATTGATCGTCTCGATTTCGGGATAGCGCTGCACGGCGACGGCGTCGAAGCCCGCCATCTCGCCCATCTGCACGAAGGACGGCTTGAGCGCGGCGAGCGTCTGCATCGTGGTGTTCGGCCGCATATGCTCGTCTTTGCTGAGGACGGGAAGACCGTTGACGTCCTTGACCGTGATCACCGAGTTTTTAAAGCGGCCCTCGTCCCAGGCCTGCGCGGCGCGCTTCTGGCTTTCCACGGCGTAGGCATCCACGTCGTCGCGCGAGAAGCCGTATTTGGTGGCGATCAAATCGGCGGAAATGCCCTGCGGCAGGAAGTAGGTCGCGACCGCAATCGAAGGGTCCATCGGCCAGGCGCCGCCGGAGGCGCCGATGCCGACGCGGCTCATCGATTCGACGCCGCCGCCGATCGTCATGTCGTGCTGGCCGGACATTACTTCCGCCGCGGCGAAGTTCACGGCATCGAGACCGGAAGCGCAGAACCGGTTGATCTGCACGCCCGGCACCTGATCGCCGAAACCGGCCACCAGCGCCGAAGCGCGCGCGATGTCGCCGCCCGCTTCGCCCACGGGATCGACGCAGCCGAGCACCACGTCGTCGAGCAGCGCCGGATCAAGCTCGTTGCGGTCCTTGATTGAGCGCAGCGCCTGCGCCGCGAGGTTAAGCGCGGTCACCTCGTGCAGCGCGCCGTCCGCCTTGCCGCGGCCGCGCGGGGTGCGAATGGCGTCATAAATGAATGCGTCGGGCATTTCTCTTCTCCTTCCCTCTCCTTTAGCGGAGAGGGTGGCGAGTTGTGAGCGCAGCGAACAAGGAGCGGGGGGCAGGTTATGAGCTATCGAAATCCCTGGACCCGTCACCTGGCCTCGCCGCGCTCGGGCACCCTCTCCCTATAGGAGGGGGAAAAAGCTTACAAACTCCTCGCAATCAGCAACTTCATGATCTCGTTGGTGCCCGCATAGATGCGCAGCACGCGCGCATCGCGGTACAGCCGCGAGATCGGGTATTCGTCCATATAGCCATAGCCGCCGAACAATTGCAGGCAGCGGTCGATCACGTCTGCTTGCAGATCGCTCAGCCGGTATTTGGCCATCGAGGCGGTGACGGTGTCGAGTTCGCCTTTGACGTGCCGCTCGATGCAGTGGTCGACGAAGACACGCGCCATCGTGGCATCGGTCTTGCACCCGGCGAGCTCAAACTGCGTGTTCTGGAACTCGATGATCTTCTTGCCGAACGCCTGGCGCTGCTTGACGTAGTCGATAGTCAGCGCCAGCGCCCGCTCCATCATGGCCACCGCATGCACGGCGACGATCAGCCGCTCCTGCGGCAATTCCTGCATCAGCTGATAGAAGCCCTGGCCCTCCTCGCTGCCGAGCAGGTTCTCCGCCGGCAACTTTACGTCCTCGAAGAACAGCTCCGAGGTATCCGCGGAATCCATGCCGAGCTTCTTCAGCTTGCGGCCGCGGCGGAAACCGGGCGCGTCATCGGTCTCCACCACCAAAAGCGAAACGCCTTTGGCGCCGGCCTTTGGATCGGTCTTGGCGACAACGATGACGAGATTGGCGTGCTGGCCGTTGGTGATGAAAGTCTTCGAGCCGTTGAGCACGTAGCCGTTGCCCGACTTCTCCGCTTTGGTCCGCACGCCCTGCAGATCGGACCCGGTGCCGGGTTCGGTCATGGCGATGGCGCCGATCAGGTCGCCGGTCGCGAGCTTCGGCAGCCAGCGCTTCTTCTGCTCGTCGGTGCCGTAGTGGAGGATGTAGGGCGCGACGATGCCGGAGTGCAGCGGCGCGCCGAAGGTGTCGAAGCCGGCCAGTGACAGCTCGCGGTTGATCACCGCCTCATGTGCAAAAGTGCCGCCCGCGCCGCCGTACTCTTCCGGCATCGACGCGCAGAGCAGCCCGGCCGCGCCCGCCTTGCTCCACACGTCGCGTTCATACATCCCCTTCTCATGCCAGCGGTCGAGATGGGGAACGAATTCGTCGGCGATGAAGCGCCGCGCCTGCTCCTCGAGCAGCACGAGGTCTTCGCTCATCCAGGCCGGCTGCGGAAGGTTGAGGACGTCCATGTCAGGCTATTGGCGAATCAAGCAGGCACCCCACCATAGGGCCGGGCAGCGGCGTCCGCGAGAGGCGGAATAGAAGCCTGCGCCCCGTCAAAGCGGGGCGCAGGGTGCGCTTTTGACCTGGATTCCCGCTTCCGCGGGAGCGAACGGGAATTTTATTTCTTGCTCATCCGCGCTTTCACGGGGTCCTTCACATTCGGGATCTTGTCGATCTCGACGTTTTGCAGCTTGCCGTCGACCTTCCTGACCTCGCGGATATAGACGGTTTCGATGGCATCGCGGGTTTCCGGATCGATCTTCATAGGCCCGCGCGGGCTTTCCCAGCTCATGCCCTTGGCAGCATCGATCAGCGATTGGCCGTCGGTCTTGCCGCCGGTCTTCTTCAGCGCGGCGTAGATGAGGTGCATGGCGTCCCAGGCGCCCACCGCAAAGAAATCCGGATTGCGGTGGAATTCTGCGTTGTAGGCTTTGACGAAATCCTGGTTGACCTTGGACTTGTGCGTGTAGTCGTAGTTGAAGGCCGTGAGAATACCGATCGCCGCATCGCCCATGGCGGCGAGCGCGTGCTCGTCGGTTACCTCGCCTTGCCCCATCACCTTGATCTTCTTGGGATCGATGCCTCGCTCCGCCATCGCTTTGCCGAGCGCGCCAGGCTGCGCGCCGCCGGGAACGAAAACGTAGATGCCTTGCGGGTTGAGGTCCTTCGCTTTTTGCACATAGGCCGAGAAGTCCGGGTTGGCCACCGCCATGCGCACGGAGCCGATCACTTCTCCGCCGGCCGCCTTGAAGCCGGTCTGGAACGCTTGTTCGGCGTCGATGCCGGGGCCGTAGTCGGACACCATGGTGTAGACCTTCTTGACGCCATGGTGGGCGGCCCAGGTGCCGAACGGCTCGTTGATCAGCGGCGTGGTGAACGAGGTGCGCGCCATGTAAGGCGACTTGGTCGTGATGATCGCGGTGGCGGCATTCATCACCACCATGAATTTCTTGGCTTCCGCCGAGACGTCGCCGCCGGCGAGCGCATTGGGCGTGAGCAGGAAGCCGGTGAGAATGTCGACGTTATCACGGGTGACCAGCTCTTGCGCCAGGCGTTTGGCGACCGGAGGATTGATGCCACCCGTATCCTTGCGGATGATCTCGATCTTCTTGCCGGCAACGGTGTCGCCGTTCTGTTTCATGAACAGCTTGATGGCATTGTCTTCCTGCGCCGCGCCGTCGGCGAACTGGCCCGAATAAGGCAGGATCACGCCGATCTTGACGGTCTGCTGCGCGTTGGCCGCGGTCGCGGCGAGCAGCGCCGCCGCGGCGAAGAAAAACGATTTTCGCATCCGAACCCCTCCCTTTAGCCGTTCGTAGTGACGGCTTGGGCTGAGAGGTTAGCGGCATTCTCTTGCGCCGTCACGCCGCGGCAATTGGATGGAATGGGCAGCTTCCCGCACCCCCTTTCATTGCCGTGCGGAAGACTGCTACGAGCGGGCGCGAGCGCGTATCCTCATGGTGACATCGCAGGCGGACCATCATCCAGCGCCGGATATCGAGTCGGCCTATGCTTGGCGCCGGCTCGGCATCGTGCTGACGATCGCCACCATCGGCGGCGTCGGCATGTGGTCGGTGGTGGTCGCGCTGCCGGCCATGCAGACGGAGTTCGGCATCGACCGCGCCGACGCGGCCCTACCCTATACCGCAGTGATGCTCGGTTTCGGGACCGGCGGCATCGTCATGGGCCGACTTGTCGATCGCTTCGGCGTCGTCGTGCCGTTGATCCTTGGAACTCTGGCCCTCGGCTTCGGCTATATCGCCGTGGGTCTGTCCGCGAACTTGTGGCAAGTGGCGCTGGCGCACGGCCTGCTGATCGGGTTCGGAGCCTCGATCACCTTCGGCCCGTTGATGGCTGACATCTCGCACTGGTTTTCGCGCCGGCGGGGCATTGCTGTGGCGATTGCCGCCACCGGCAATTACACGGCCGGGGCCATCTGGCCTACGACCGTGCAGCACTTCATCGCCGCCGACGGCTGGCGCATGACGCATATCGGCATCGGCCTGTTCTGCATCGCGACCATGCTGCCGCTGTCGCTGCTGCTGCGGCGCCGTCTCGCGGCGGCACACGCGACCGCCGCCGGATTATCCGCCGCCCGACGGCAGGCGGACATGCCTTTCTCGCCGGTCACGCTGCAGATCCTGTTGTGCATCGCCGGCGTCGCCTGCTGCGTCGCCATGTCGATGCCGCAGGTGCACATTGTCGCCTATTGCGGCGATCTCGGTTACGGCGTCGCGCGCGGCGCTGAGATGCTGTCGCTGATGCTCGGCTTCGGCATCGTCTCGCGTGTCGGCTCGGGCTTTATCGCCGACCGCATCGGCGGAGTGCGCACGCTGCTTCTCGGCTCCTTGCTGCAAGGCGTTGCGCTTTTTCTATATTTGCTATTCGACGGGCTGTTTTCGCTCTATGTGATTTCGGCGCTGTTCGGCCTGTTCCAGGGCGGCATCGTGCCGAGCTACGCCATCATCGTGCGCGAATATTTCTCGCCGCGCCAAGCCGGCACCCGTGTCGGCGTCGTCATCATGGCGACCGTGATCGGCATGGCCTTCGGCGGCTGGTTGTCGGGAGCGATTTTCGACGCCAGCGGATCGTATCAAATGGCTTTCCTCAATGGCCTGGGCTGGAATCTGCTCAATGTGACAGTAATGACGTGGCTGCTGCTACGCTCGCGCCGCGGACCGGCATTCGCGCAGCCGGCGTGATGCCGCGACAATAAGCCGGCACCGCCGAGTTATGTCGGAGAACGGACGCGCGCACGCCAGGAACCTGGTCAAAACCGCTGGCGTTTCCGGGCATGAGCGCACGCGAACAGCAGACCTCCGAGACCTCCCCTCGCCTCCGTGAATACCTTCGTGCGCTTGAGGCCTTCAGTCGCATCGGCGCCGAAGACATGCCGACAGAGCGGCTGATGCACCACATCGCGGCGCAAGTCGCGCGCGTAACTCACATCAGCCGCACAAAAATCATGCGCTATCGGCCTGAACACGGGGACCTTCTGATCGAAGCCGGCGTCGGTTGGAACGCGGACGTCGTCGGCCATGTGGTGCTCGCCGCGGACCATCGCTCTCCGGCAGGGCGCGCCTACCAAACGGCGTTGCCGGTCAGCATCTATGATGCATCGAGGGAGCCCGATTACCGGCTGCCGGCAGTGTTGCGCGACCACGGCATCGTGTCGCTGCTGAACGTGCCGGTGATGGTCAATGGATTCACCTGGGGAGTGCTCGAGGCCGACAGCACCGAACCGCACGCTTTCGACGAATGGGACGTCGGCTTTCTGAGCACGATCGCCAACCTGATGGGCGTTTGTCTGGCGCTGCACGAGAACCGACGACAAAAAATGGAAGGGGCCGCACAGCGAGCGCGCGAGCAGTCGCAGTTCGATCGCGTGATTCGCGAACTTCAGCACCGGATCAAAAACAATCTTCAAATCATTGTTGCATTTCTCTCGATGAAAACTCGCGACCTATCGGGAGAAGGGCGCGAGGTGCTGAACACCGCAGTCGGTCGCGTGCAAGCCATCGCGCTTGCTCACGATTTGTTGTCGGTCAAGAAAGAACCGGGCGCGGTGGACCTCGGCGACTATATCGGCTCGCTGTGCGCCAACATCGATCCGCAGCGCCCAAACGTGACAATTGAGGTCAGCGCCGACCCCGTCAGCGTTCCTATAGACCGTGCCGTGCCGGCGGGGCTGATTGCCAACGAGCTGGTGACCAATTCGATTAAATACGCGTTCGGCAATGGCGTCGGGCACATCCACGTCAGCATAAAGGTCATCAATCACCGCAGCGAGATTTGCCTCACCGTCGAAGACGACGGCAAAGGCATGGAGATGCCACCGAAAAAGGGACGTGGTTTGTCGCTGATTGAAGGCTTTGCCCACCAAATTCAAGGCCGCCTCGAATTCGCCCGCGTTGAGAGCGGGACGCGCATCGTGCTTTGCTTTCCGGTCGCGTTGTAGTGCTCATGCCGGCGGTTGGCGAAGGCTCGGCCCTGTGGATAATGCGGGAATAAAAAGCGGCCAACATTGTTCATGGCGTTTGCGGCCACGTGGCCGGGGGGAAGACGGGGATCGTTTCGATGCAGTTTGCCGATGCGCGCGCGGATGTTGTCCGGGCGATCAACCAGCGTTGGCTGTTGAAGTTCTGGAAAAGCCATCGCGGCGGCCACCGCGTTCCGCGCTGGCAGGCGGTCGAAGCGGAGAACCTGTCGCGCATGGCCGACAACCTCAGCTTCCTCGATGTCATCCCGGGCGACCACGGTCTGCGGTTCCAGATCCGCTTTCACGGCGCAACCATCGGACGCGTCTATGGCTCGCCGGACTGCCGCGGCGCGATCCTGCACGAGAGCAAGGCGGAGCCAGACCGGGCGCAAGCCTTGGCACCGTACCGGCATTGCGTGGCGACGGGCCGGCCGGTCTACATCATTCATGACGTCGCCGACCGCGCCGGGCGGATCGTTCATTACGAGCGCCTGCTGCTGCCGTTCTCGCGCGACGGCGAGACGGCGGACCGTATTCTGGCTTCGTTCGAGTTCATCTCGCCCGACGGCGCGTTCGAGGGCGACGACTTGATGAATTCGCAGGTCGCGCCGCCGAAGTTGCAATTGCTGGCGACGATCGCACCAGACGCAATCGGTTAGCGCCAGGGCCCATACGCATCGCCGCCGGCTTTCGCGGCAGCATTTTGGCAAGATCCGGCCTGGCGAAGCCCGCGAAATACCTTTTCCGTGCCCCCGTTTGGCCGCGAAAGCTTGGTGCCTTGCGCCCCGAATTCTCGCGGGAGGCTAACGCATGCGGTTCTGCAAGCTTTTGAGCGCAGCGGCGCTCGGCACGGTGCTCGGCGTCGCCGCAGCGCAGGCGGCCGACCTCGCCGTGCGACCCTCGCCTTCCTTCGCGCAGCCGCTGTCGCCGGTGCCGTACAACTGGAGCGGCTTTTACGCCGGCATCAACGGCGGCTACGCCTTCGGCCGCTCGGCCTGGCGCGACCCGAGCGCGGGCGGGAGCGAGCGTTTCGATACCGGCGGCGCAATTGCCGGCGGCCAGCTTGGCTACAACTGGCAATTGGGCAACGTCGTCCTTGGTATCGAAACCGACGCAGACTGGACCAACCTGAGCGGCAGCAGCACCGCCGGAACGGTCTGCGCCATTGACGGCGGCGGCCAGTGCCAGACGCAGCAAAACTGGTTCGGCACCACGCGCGGACGCATCGGCTACGCCTTCGGCCGCTTCCTGCCTTACGCCACGGGCGGCGTCGCCTACGGCGATCGCCAAGTGCCGCTGCCTTCGGGCACGTCGACGAGCGTAAGCGCCGGCTGGGCGGCGGGTGCCGGCCTTGAAATGGGCATCACCAAGAACTGGAGCGCCAAGATCGAGTATCTGCACCTCGATCTAGGGACGGCGAGCCTGTTCAGCGCCGCGTCCGGCGCCTCGACGCTCGACGTGCCGGTGAAGGATGACCTCGTGCGCGCCGGCATCAATTACCATTGGTGATGCCAGAACGCGGCTTGCCTCGCGTCAGAACTGCTCGTCCGGCAATTCCATCGTGCTCGCCGCGCCTGCCTGGATGCGTGCCAAGTGCGACGCCGTCTCCGGCAGCATGCGTTCCATGAAGAAGCGCGCGGTGACCAGCTTGGCCGAATAGCGCGGCGCCGAACCGTTCGCTTTCGGCAGCTTGGCAAGAGCGGCCTCGGCGATCTTGCACCACATGTAGCCGAGCGCGACCAGCCCGAAGAGGTGCATGTAGTCGTAGGCGCCGGCGCCGGCATTGTCCGGCTTGGCCATGGCATTCTGCATGAACCACATGGTCGCCTGCTGCAGGTGCGCGAGCGAAGCGCCGAGCGGCTTGAGATACATGTTCATGTCGTCGCTGCCGGCGCGTTCTTTCAGATAGGCCTGCACCTCGTTGAAGAACGCCATGACGGCGCGGCCGCCGTCCTTGCCGAGCTTGCGGCCGACGAGATCGAGCGCCTGGATGCCGTTGGCGCCCTCGTAGATCTGGGCGATGCGCGCATCGCGCACGAACTGCTCCATGCCGTGCTCGGCGATGTAGCCGTGGCCGCCGAACACCTGCTGCGCCATCACCGTGTTGGCGAAGCCACAGTCGGTGAGCACGCCTTTGATGACCGGCGTGAGCAGCCCCATGTGGTCGTCCGCGGCCCTGCGTTCTTTCTCATCCTCGGAACGATGGGCAACGTCGCCTTTGAGCGCCGTCCACATGACGAGCGCGCGCGCCGCCTCGTTGAAGGCGCGCATGGTCATCAAATTGCGCCGCACGTCGGGATGGACGACGATCGGGTCCGCGGCCTTGTCGGGATATTTCACGCCGGAGATGGCGCGGCCCTGCAGGCGCTCTTTCGCGTAAGCGACGGCGTTCTGATAGGCGACCTCCGAGAGCGCGAGGCCCTGCACGCCGACGCCGAGGCGGGCCTCGTTCATCATCACGAACATCGCATTGAGGCCGCGGTTCTCCTCGCCGATCAACCAGCCGGTCGCGCCGTCATAGTTCATCACGCAGGTGGCGTTGCCGTGGATGCCCATCTTCTCTTCGATGGAGCCGCAGGTGACGCCGTTGCGCGCGCCGAGCGAGCCGTCATCTTTGACCATGATCTTCGGCACCACGAATAGCGAGATGCCCTTGGTGCCGGCGGGCGCGCCCTCGATGCGCGCGAGCACGAGATGGATGATGTTTTCGGAGAGGTCATGCTCGCCGGCGGAAATGAAGATTTTCGTGCCGGTGATCTTGTAGCTGCCGTCGCTTTGCTTCACCGCTTTGGTGCGCAACAGGCCGAGGTCGGTACCGCAATGCGGCTCGGTGAGATTCATGGTGCCGGTCCAGACACCCTCGACCATTTTCGGCAGGTACTTTTTCTTCAGCTCGGGCGAGGCATGCGCGATGAGCGCCGCAATCGCGCCCTGCGTCAGCCCCGGATACATGGCAAAAGCCATGTTGGCCGAGCAGAGGAACTCGTTGACGATCTCGGTCAGCGTCGCCGGCAGGCCTTGGCCGCCGAATTCCGCGGGCACCGAGATGCCGATCCAGCCCCCTTCCGCCACCTGGCGGTATGCCTCCTTGAATCCCGTGGGCGTGCTGACGCTGCCATCCTCGTGGCGCTTGCAGCCTTCCTTGTCGCCGACCCGGTTCAAGGGGGTGAGCACCTCTTCCGAGAATTTGGCGGCCTCGCGCAGCACCGCTTCGACCACATCGGGCGAGGCATCGGCGAAGCCCGGCAGATTGCCGTAGCGGTCGAGATGGAAGACGTCGTTGAGCAGGAACAGCGCGTCATCCACGGGTGCTTTGTAGGTCGGCATCAATCCCTCCGGCGCGGCGCACTGTCGCGCTTAACAACTCGTTAACTATTGAACGGTTGCGACCGATGTAAGACGGACGCGCGACGTCCCCCAGAAAAAGAAGCATGACGTAAGCCGCTTACGGCGGCGTTAAGCGGCGGCGCCCGAAAAGGCCGCGGAAATCCGGTACTTCGCGCGCGCATTAACCCGCTGTTTACCGTAGACGGCAAAAGTCGCGGTCTACGACCCAAGCGGACCGCGTCCTGTACCCCTCCCCGTCATTGCGTAGCGGCTTCCGAAAGGAGCCGTTCGGCGTTCTGCGTCTCCACACTCGAACGTGGTGCGAGCATGAAATTCGGCGTGCCGTGGAGCGTGAAAGGGATACGGCCCGAGGCCCGCGAGACCGCAAAAGAAGCAGCGCGCCGCGCCGGTGTGCCGCTGAGCGAGTGGCTCAACGCGGCGATCCTGCGCGAGGCCGAGGAGCAAGGCATCGACCCTTACGCCCACAGCAAGGACGAGAGCCACTACGCGGAGGTGCATCAGCGGCTCGACGACCTCGCGCGGCGCATCGAACGCATGAGCCGCGGCGGTCCCGCCGCCTACGCGCCGCCGCACATCCGCAGTGAAAGCGACAAAGTCGCCGAGATGATCAGCCGCCTCGATCGCCGGCTCGATCAGTTCGCGCACGCCTCGCGGCCCTGGGCACCGGCGCCGCCGCCGCCGTTAGCGCCGGCACCGGTGCCGCCGGTACCGATGCCGCCATCGCTCGACCGTGCGATCGCGGAAATTGCTGCGCGCCAGCGCGCGCTCAACGGCGCGTCTGCACAAACGCCGGGTCCGACGCCGGAGGCCGCCGCCACGCCCGCTGCTCCGCGCCAGACAGCTCCTCCTGCACCGATGCAAGCGCCATTGCCGGCGCAAGACCTCTCGGGACTGGAAGATCAGCTGCGCCGTATCACCGATCAGATCGAAACGCTGCGCAAGCCCGGCGTCGAGGAGGCCATCAACGCGCTGCGCAGCGAACTGATCGAGATCGCCAATGCGCTCAACGATGCGATGCCGCGGCGTGAGATCGAAACCATCGAGAAGCAGATCGCCGGATTGGCGCAACGCATCGCCGAAGGACGGCAGGCCGGCGCCGAGCAAGGCGCGCTGGCCGGGATCGAACACGGCTTGGCGGAAGTGCGCGACGCCTTGCGCTCCCTCACGCCGGCGGAAAATCTCATCGGCTTCAACGACGCGGTAGCAGGGCTGGCGCAGAAAATCGATTCCATCGTGGCGCAAAAGGATCCCGCCGCGATGCAACAGCTCGAAAGCGCGGTGACCACGCTGCGCTCGATCGCGGCGCATGTCGCCTCCAACGAGACGGTCAGTCACCTCGCCGCCGAGGTACAGGCCTTGTCCGACAAGGTCGACCACATGGCGCACACCGCAAGCGGCGGTGCGGCACTCGATCACCTCGAGCAGCGCATCGGCGCGCTCGCCGATGCCTTGGCCGAGCGCGCTCAATCCGGGGCGACGGTACCGCCGCAGCTGGAGACGCTGGTGCAGTCGCTCTCCGACAAGATCGAGCAGATCCAGAACTCGCGCAGCGACGACGTGGCGATGGGCCACCTCGAGGACCGCATCGTCAAGCTAGTCGAGAAGCTCGACGCTTCGGAGTCGCGGCTCGGCCAACTGGAGGCGATCGAGCGCGGCTTGAGCGATCTGCTGGTGCACATCGAAACCGGCAAACAGGCGCAAGGCCTGCGTGCCGATGCCTCACCCGTCGTCGACGAACTCAAGCACGACATGGCTCGAACCAAAGACGCGCTCGACGACGTGCACGGCACCTTGGCACTGGTCGTCGACCGCCTTGCGGCCATCGAGCATGGCATGCGCGCTGAGGCGCAACCGTCATCCGGCGGCAAACTCGCGGTGCGTGCGGTGAGCACCGCGCGGGAAGCGCCGCAACACTTGCCGCCGGCCACGCCGCTGCAAATGCCGCCGCCGGCCGTCGCCCAGAAGCCGCCGGCGCCGCCGCACCAGTCGCCCGAAGCGGCAGCGCCGCTCCCCCGGCGGCGTGCCGCCGCAACGGTGCCGATCAATCCCGACCTGCCGCCCGATCAGCCGCTCGAGCCCGGCTCCGGCCCACCACCGCTGCGCGCCAATCCCGCGGCGCGCATTGCTGCATCGGAAGCGGCGCTCGGTGACATCGCGCCTGCTGCTGCGGCACCCACCGGCGCATCGAGCTTCATCGCTGCCGCGCGGCGAGCGGCGCAGGCCGCCCTGCAGTCGGCGCCCGGCGTGCGTGGCAGGCCACAAGATGCAACGGAGGCGCCACCCCTTCAGCCCGAAGCGGAACCGATTGAAGACGAGCCGTCCGACTCGCTTGCTGGCAGACTGAAGAAAAGGGTGAAATCGCTGTTCATCGCCATCGGCATCATCGCCCTCGTGGGAGGAGGCGTGCAGTTCGCCGGCCAAGTGCTCGATTTTGGAGCGCGCAAGACCGCAAAGATCGGGAAGGTTGCAAGTGAGCGAGACACCCGGCTCGGCGAGGCGCCGCGTGTCGAAACCGGCCCTGCAAACGAACAAGTAAAGACCGCGCCCCCGCTCGCGGCGCCAAAAACAGCGGAAGCCGTGACGCCTGGCCCAGCATTCAACTTCGATCGCAGCGCCAGCAAGACCTTCTCCATGTTCGATCCGCCCGACCTCGCACCTGCGGCCAAGCTCGCCACCGACGACATAACCGGATCGATCCCGCAGCGCGCGAAGGAAACGCAACCGCCGCCGGCGGATCACCTGCCGCTGGCGATTGGCGGAGCGAAGCTACGCAGCGCCGCGGCCGCCGGCGACGCCGGCGCCGCTTACGAGGTAGCTGTGCGCTTTGCGGAAGGCCGCGGGGTGCCCACCAACTCCGCGGAAGCCGCTCGCTGGTTCGCGCGTGCGGCCGCCGAGGGGTTGGCTCCCGCGCAGTTCCGCTACGGCAGCATGCTGGAGAAGGGCCAGGGCGTGAAGAAAGACCTCGAGGCGGCGCGCCGGCTTTATCTTGCCGCCGCGGGCAAGGGCAACGCCAAGGCCATGCACAACCTCGCCGTCCTTTATGCCGAAGGCATCGATGGCAAGCCGGACTACGCGACGGCAGTGCAATGGTTCCGACGCGCCGCGCTGCATGGCATCTCCGATAGCCAATACAATCTTGGCGTGCTGTGCGCGCGCGGCCTTGGCACCGATAAAAGCTTCGCCGAATCTTACAAGTGGTTCGCGCTGGCGGCGACCAACGGCGACCCCGAAAGCGCCAAAAAGCGCGATGAGATCGCGACCCATCTGGACGCGGCAGCGCTCGCCGCCGCCGAACGCGAGGTCAAGACCTTCAAGGCGGCGCCGCAGCCCGAGGCAGCCATCGTGGTGCCCAAACCGCCGGGCGGTTGGGACGGCGCGGCGGCAAAATCGGAAGCGGCGGGCGCCCCGGCGAAGCCGAAAGCCCGGACGCACGCGCCGCTGTCGCTCGGGGCTTTCACGCTCGGGACGCGGTAAACCACGCGCGCAATGTCCCTTAGCGCGTGATCGCGCGGCATTTCACGGCTACAATCGCGGCCAGCCCTCAAACGGCGGACGCGTTCCGTGCAAACCTATCTTCCCGTCGCAAATCTGCCTGTCGACATATTCCTCGTGGCTGGCATGGGCCTGGCCGTCGGCTTTATCTCGGGCATGTTCGGCATCGGCGGCGGCTTCCTGATGACGCCGCTGCTGATCTTTATCGGCATTTCTCCGGCGGTCGCAGTCGCCAGCGTCGGCAGCCACGTCGCGGCCTCTTCCTTTACGGGTGCGATCCACTACTGGCGCCAGCGCGCACTCGACCTCGCGCTCGCTCTAATGCTGCTTGGCGCCGGTATCATTGGCACCGCGACCGGCGTGTGGCTGTTCACCGAATTGCGGGAGCTCGATCAACTCGATCTCGCCATCGGCCTCGCCTACGTCACGCTGCTGACGGTTGTGGGCGCTGTGATGATTTTCGAGAGCGCGCGGGCCGAGCTGCGCGCTCGCAAAGGCATGCCGCCGATACTGCGGCGGCCGGGCAGCCATCATTGGTTTCATGGCCTGCCGCTCAAGTTCAGGTTCAAGCGTTCGAAGATATACGTCTCAGTCATCCCGGTCTGGGCAATCGGTTTCATCATCGGCTTCATCGGGGCTATCATGGGGATCGGCGGCGGCTTCTTGCTGGTCCCGATGCTCATCTATTTCCTGCGCGTTCCGACCGCGATCGTCATCGGCACCTCGATGGTGCTCACGCTCATCACCATGATCTCGGCGACGGTAATGCATGCCACCACCAATCATCTGGTCGATGTTGTGCTCGCCGTGCTGCTGATGATCGGCGGCGTGGTCGGCGCCCAGTTCGGTGCGCGCGCGGGCCAACACATCCGCGGCGAGCGGCTGCGGCTGCTGCTCGGCATTCTGGTGCTGCTGGTCGGCTTGCGCTTTGCGTACGATCTCATCGTACCGCCGGCCGACGCATTCTCGCTTCGCCCGGTGAGGGACGTCTGATGCCGCGGCTCGTGTTAGCCATGGTCCTCGTCCTGCTAGCCCACCCGGCTGCCGCGGAGCGGCTGGTGGTGTCGCTGTCGAACCATCGCGTGCAGATCACCTCGAGCTTCGCAGGCGAGGACGTGGTGCTGTTCGGCACGGTCGAACCGGACCGCGGCCAGGCTGCGCTGAAACAAGGCTACGATCTCGTGGTCACGGTCACCGGTCCGCGCGAGACCTTCCGCACACGGCGCAAGGAGCGCGTGGCGGGCATCTGGGTCAACGTCGATTCGCGCGAATTCGTGCGCGTACCCTCTTATCTCGCGGTGCTGACCAACCGGCCGGTCGCCGATATCGCCAACCCGGAAACCTTGCGCAGCCTGCAGGTCGGACTCGACAATTTCCTGCTGCCGCAACGCATCGGCCCCGACATTGCCGATACCGTGCGCAACGATCCATACCGGGTCGCCTTCGTGCGGTTGGAAAGCGAGCACGGGCTCTACCGCGAGGCGCCCAACGCCGTGACTTTCCTCACCCCGACCGTGTTTCGCGCGGCCATTCCGCTGCCCGCCGACATTCCCACCGGAACCTTTGGCATCGACGTGAAGCTGTTCTCCGGCGGCGCGCTTGTCGCTCGCACCAATTCGGCGCTCGAGGTGATCAAAGTGGGCTTCGAGCAATATGTCGCCGACGCCGCGCGGGACTACGGCCTGCTCTACGGCGTCGTTACTGCGCTGATCGCGCTGCTCACCGGATGGCTGGCGAGCGTGGTGTTCCGGCGGGATTGATCCCTGGTCATTCCCGCGCAAGTGGGAATGCAAAGTTATAAAACACGTTCTGATGTTTTTCTGGGTTCCGCTCTCGTGGGGATCAGCGGATGATTGCTAGTCCGGCAGGCAGCGCTTCGCCGCGAAGGCGTAAATCCGATCCTCGCCCAGCATATGCGCGGTAAAGGCAAGCGTGCCGAACACGTCCGCGAAAGCGCGGTCGCGCACATTCAAGCCGCCGGTAAAGGCGCCGAACGCCGGCATCACCAGCCGCGAGCCATCGCCGGCAAAGCAACGCCGGCTCACCGCGCGCCCGCGATGCGCAATGCGCGCCACCGGATGCAGATGGCCGGCAATTTCTCCTTCCGCGCCGGTCGGCAGATGCCGGAACGTGACGCCGCTGAGCGTGAGCGTGTCGTAGAATATGCCGCCGATGCTAGAGATGGGCGCCGGATCGTGGTTGCCAGTGAGCCAGATCCACTCGCGGCCGCGCTGCAGCGCGAATAGGCTATCGCGGTCGGCGCGCGCAAGCCGCGCCGGGCCGCCATCGTCGTGGAAGCTGTCGCCGAGAGCGAGGACGATGCGCGGCTCGTAGCGCGCGATTAGCGAAGCCAGCCGCGCCAGCGTCGCCGCGGTGTCGTAAGGCGGCAGCAATTGGCCGCGCGCGGCGAAGCTCGAGCCTTTTTCCAGGTGCAGGTCGGCGACCGCGAGCAGGCCGCGCTCGGGCCAATAGAGCACCCCCGCAGGATCGGCGTGCAGCGTGACCGCGGCAATGGCGATGGCGTGGCCGCGCCTGACGCGGCTTTCCTCCTGGACGTCGGCCCGCAGCGCCAAACGCCCGGGTTCGCCTGTGGCCGAGGCTTCACGCCGGCGCGGCGACGACATCGACATTTTGGCGGACACCGGGCTCACCGCATCGCCTCCTTGATCAATTCGTCGGCGGCTTCGGCCAACAGCGTATCGGCTGCCTCGCCGTAGACAGTCTCACTGCCGATCTCCAGCAGCACCGGCACCGAGAGCGGCGACACACGGTCGAGACCTTTATGAACGATTCGCCCCTTGATGCGCGAGAGCATTTCTCCCAGCCGCTTGATGTCGAGCAGGCCGCTGGCGGCGTCCGCGCGCGCCGCACGCAGCAGAATATGGTCGGCTTGATGTTTGCGCAGCACGTCGTAGACGAGGTCTGTGGATATCGTCAGCTGGCGGCGCGACTTCTCTTCGCCGGGGAAACGCTTTTCGATCAGCCCGGCGATGACGGCGCAGGAGCGAAAGGTGCGCTTCATCAGTGCCGACTCGGCAAGCCACTCCTCCAGATCGTCGCCCAGCATGTCCTCGTCGAACAGCCGCGCGAGCGACAATTCGCCACGTTCGATGCGCAAGCCCAGATCGCCGAGGCCCCACACCGCAAGCGCATATTCGTTGGCGACGAAGCCGAGCGGGCGCATCCGCGCCCGCTCCAGCCGCCGCGTGAGCAGCATGCCCAGCGTCTGGTGCGCCAGCCGTCCCTCGAACGGATAGCAGACGAGATAATATTTGGCGGCGCGCGGGAAGGTCTCGACCAAGAGATCGCCGGGGCCGGGCAGCAGCGAACGCCATTGCTGGATTTCCAGCCATTCGCGCACCTGCTCGGGCAGCGCGCGCCAGGCGCGGTTGTCGGCAAGAATGGCGCGCACCCGCGCCGCCAGATAGGTCGAGAGCGGAAACTTGCCGCCTTCATAGGCCGGCACTTTCGGATCGGTCGCGGTGGTGCGCGAGACATAGGCCTCGTCCTCCGCCAGCGCCTCGTATCTTAAGATTTCGCCGGCAAAGACGAAGGTGTCGCCGGGTGAAAGCGTCTCGATGAAATATTCCTCCACCTCGCCGAGCAGGCGCCCGCCGCGCGGGACGATGGCGCCGGAGGCGCGCGAGCGCACCAGCCGCACTTTGATCATGTCCGCCTCGACGATGGTGCCGACATTCATGCGGTAGCGCTGCGCCACCCGCGGATGGGTGATCCGCCAGCGGCCGTCTTTTCCCTGTCTGATCTTGGCGAAGCGCTCATAGGCCTTGAGTGCGTAGCCGCCGGTGGCAACGAAATCGACCGCCGCATCGAAATCGGCGCGCGCCAGCCCCGCATAAGGCGCCGACGCGCGCACCTCGTCATAGAGTTCGTCCGCAAGAAACGGCGCGCCGACTGCGCGCCCCAAAATGTGCTGCGCGAGAACGTCGAGCGCGCCGGTGCGTCCCGGCGGCGTGTCCTGCGCATTTTCGGCCACCGCATCGAGCGCGGCGCGGCATTCCAGCACCTCGAAGCGATTGGCGGGGACGAGCACCGCCTCAGACGGCTCGTCGAGGCGGTGATTGGAGCGGCCGATCCTTTGCATCAGCCGCGAGGAGCCCTTCGGCGCGCCGACATTGATGACGAGATCGACATCGCCCCAGTCGACGCCGAGATCGAGCGACGACGTGCAGACCACGCCGCGCAGTTTGCCCGAAGCCATCGCGTCCTCAACCTTGCGCCGCTGCGCCACATCGAGCGAGCCGTGATGCAAGGCGATGGCGAGATTGTCGTCGTTAATGCGCCAGAGCTCCTGGAAAATCCATTCCGCTTGGCTGCGCGTGTTGACGAAGACGAGCGTCGTCTTGTGCCGCTTGATGAGGTCGTAGATTTCGCCGAGCGCATGCAGCGCCGAATGCCCGGCCCAGGGCAGGTGCTCGGCGGTGTCGAGCATTCTCACATGCGGCTGTGCGCCAGGCTGCGCGAAAACGAGATCGGCCCGCGCTTCACCGCCCGGCGGCTGCGGCACCAGAAAGCGGCGGAGATCGTCCGGCTCGGCAACGGTTGCCGACAATCCCACGGTCGTCAGCTGCGGCGCCAACGCAAACAGGCGCGCAAGTCCGAGCGAGAGCAGATCGCCGCGCTTGGAGGTGGTGAGCGAGTGCAATTCGTCGAGCACGACGCGGCGCAGCGCGCCGAAGAGATGAGGGGCGTCGGCCGAGGCGATGAGCAGCGCCAGTTGCTCCGGCGTGGTGAGCAGGATGTCCGGCGGGTAGCGGCGCTGGCGCTGCCGCCGCGAGGCCGGCGTGTCGCCGGTGCGCGTCTCGAGCTTCACGGCGAGGCCCATCTCGCGCACCGGAATCTCCAGGTTACGAGCGATATCGACCGCCAGCGCCTTCAGCGGCGAAATATAAAGTGTGTGCAGTCCCGCCGAGCGGCTGAGATTGCGGCCTGTTGAAACGAGTTTCCCGCTTGCACGCGTGGCCCCCTGCTGCAATTCCACCAGCGTCGGTAGGAAGCCGGCCAGCGTCTTGCCGCCGCCGGTGGGCGCGATCAGCAGCACGGAGCGGCCAGCCTTCGCTTTGGCAAGCAGCTCGAGTTGATGGGCGCGCGGCGTCCAGCCGCGGCGCGCAAACCAGCGGGCAAAAACGTCCGGTAGCAGCGACGTCGCAATGGGCTCGGCAATCGACAACAGGACGATCTCTCTGGAACTCTCGCATCCAGAGTTTCGCATAATTAAGTGAAAAGCGATGCGCCCCGAAGACATCCTCGCCCTGACCCCGTCCGGCATCTGCTGCAAGCGCGGCGGCTTTCACATCGATCCGACGCGACCGGTCGAGCGGGCGCTGATCACGCATGCCCATTCCGACCATGCGCGCGCCGGCCACGGCAGCGTGCTGGCGACGCAAGAAACGCTCGATATCATGCGCTTGCGGTACGGCGACGGCTTTGCCGGACGGGCGCAAGCCATCGGCTATGGCGAGACGCTGACGCTCGATGGCGCGCGCGTGAGCTTCCATCCGGCGGGCCACGTGCTCGGCTCCGCGCAGATCAAGGTCGAAGCGGAAGGGCTCACCGTCGTCGCCTCCGGCGACTACAAGGACCTGCCCGACCCAACCTGTGCGCCGTTCGAGCCGATCGCGTGCGACGTCTTCATCACCGAGGCCACGTTTGGGCTGCCGGTATTCCGGCATCACGATCCGCGGGGCGAAATCGACAAGCTGTTGCACTCGGTTGCGCTGTTTCCCGATCGAGCGCATCTCGTCGGCGCCTATTCGCTGGGCAAGGCGCAGCGCCTCATCGCCATGCTGCGAGCCGCCGGCTATGGCGCGCCGGTCTATCTGCACGGCGCCATGGAGAAGATCACGCGCTATTACCAATCGCGCGGCATCGATCTCGGCGAAGTCAGGCTGGTACGCGGCGCCGGCAAAAGCGAGCTTGGCGGCAGCATCGTTATCTGTCCGCCGACGGCGCTCGGCGACCTGTGGTCGCGGCGCTTTCCCGACCCGGTGCCGGCGTTCGCCTCCGGCTGGATGCGCGTGCGGGCGCGCGCACGCCAGCGCGGCGTCGTGCTGCCGCTGGTGATTTCCGACCACGCCGACTGGGACGGGCTGACCGCAACCATCCGGGCAACGGGCGCCGGCGAAATCTGGGTCACGCACGGGCAAGAGGATGCGCTGGTGCATTGGTGCCGGTCGCACGGTCTGCAGGCGCGGCCGCTCGACATCGCCGGCTATGGCGACGAAGAAGAAGCAGAGGCCGGCGAGGCCGAGGCATGAACCGATTCGCCGAACTGCTCGATCGCCTCGCTTACGAACCCGGCCGCAATGCCAAGCTGCGGCTGATCGAGGCCTATTTGCGCGAGGCACCCGACCCCGATCGCGGCTGGGCGCTGGCGGCGCTGACCGGCGCGCTCAGCTTTCGCCATGCCAAGGCCGGCACCATCCGCGCCCTCATCGCCGAGCGCACCGATCCGACGCTCTTCGCCCTCTCTTACGATTACGTCGGCGACCTGTCGGAGACGGTCGCCTTGATGTGGCCGACCGATCCGCACCACCGTCCCAATTCTCCACCGACCTTGTCCGAGGTCGTCGACACGCTCTCGACCCTCGGCAAGGCGCAATTGCCCGGGCAGATTGCACGCTGGCTCGATGGCCTCAACGAGACCGGGCGCTGGGCACTGCTCAAGCTCGTCACTGGCGGGCTGCGCATCGGCGTGTCGGCGCGGCTCGCCAAAACGGCGGTCGCCAATATCGGCGGCAGGGAGCCGGACGAGATCGAAATTCTGTGGCCCGCTCTCAAGCCGCCGTACACCGAGCTGTTCGCCTGGCTCGAAGGCCGCGCCGACAAGCCGGCGAGCCGCGATCCCACGCCTTTCCGCCCGGTGATGCTGGCGCACGCGCTAGAAGACACCGACCTGACCGGCCTCGACGCAAAGCATTTCATGGCGGAATGGAAATGGGACGGCATCCGCGTGCAGGCGGTGAGCGGCAGGAACGAGGCGGGCGATACGGTCGCGCGGCTTTACTCGCGCACCGGCGAGGACATTTCCCGCGCCTTTCCCGATCTGATCGAGGCGCTGCGGCTGCCGGCGGCGATCGACGGCGAGCTATTGATCATGCGCGATGGCCGCGTGCAGCCGTTCAACGTGTTGCAGCAGCGGCTGAACCGAAAGACGGTGACACCGAAGCTGCTCGACGAATTCCCCGCGCATCTGCGCGCCTACGACCTATTGGCCGAGGGCAACGAGGACTTACGCGCCCTGCCCTTCTCCGCGCGGCGGCAAAGGCTGCAAGCGTTCATCGCCAAGCTCGGCGATCTGCGGCTCGATATATCCCCGCTTGTCGCCTTCGACAGTTGGGCCGCGCTGACGGCGGCACGTGCCGATCCGGCCAAAGCCGGCGCGGGTCAAGACGCCGACGCCGTCGAAGGGGTCATGCTCAAGCGCGCCGACGCGCCCTATGTCCCCGGCCGGCCCAAGGGCCCGTGGTGGAAATGGAAACGCGATCCGTTGATGGTCGATGCCGTGCTGATGTATGCGCAGCGCGGCCACGGCAAACGCTCGTCTTATTATTCCGACTACACGTTCGGGGTGTGGAAGGATGACGGCGAGCTGGTGCCGGTCGGCAAGGCCTATTTCGGCTTCACCGACGAGGAGCTGCTGCAAATCGACCGCTTCGTCCGCCGCAACACCGTCGATCGCTTCGGCCCCGTGCGCGAGGTCGCGCACGAAAAGGACCAGGGCCTGGTCCTGGAGGTGGCGTTCGAGGGCCTGCAGCGTTCGAGCCGCCATAAATCCGGCATCGCCATGCGCTTTCCTCGCATCAACCGCCTGCGCTGGGACAAGCCGCCCGGCGAAGCCGACCGGCTGGAAACGCTGGAAAAGATGCTGGCCAATATCGAAAATAGGCAGGCGTGATATAGTGGAGTTGCCGCGATGGAGAGCAAGCCGATGGAGTCGAGAGTGAGCAGCGATGCGACAACGCGAATTTTCGGCGGCTCACCGGTCGCCGTGCTCGCCCGGCTCATTCTGGTGTCGATCCTGGTCGGCGTCATCCTTTCGGTGCTCGGGCTCGACCCCTTCGACATCATTCACAGCGTCGAGCGGCTGATCCGCAACATCTGGAACATGGGTTTCGACGCCGTGCGCTGGCTGTGGCGCTACTTCCTGCTCGGCGCCGTCATCGTGATCCCGATCTGGATCATCATGCGCCTGGTCAACGCCCCACGCGGGAAATAGATTTCTTCCGCTTATCGCGCAAAAAAACGGCTCCAACCGACAGCCCGGAGCATGACCTGCTTAGGCTGAAGCACATTCCGTTCATTCCCGCGAAAGCGGGAATCCAGCGGGTTTGAAACACTGACCACTTTTGCCCTGGGTCCCCGCTTGCGCGGGAACGAACGGAGTGTGCAGCGACTCAAGGCGAGCGAATCACGAATCAGCTCGGCCAGCTCTCCGCCGTAATCTCCGCGGCGTCGGAGCCGACCATGGCAGCGAGCGAATCGCGGTGGCCGCGCTTGAGCGCCGCGGCAAGATCGGTCTTGATCTCGCTGAGCAAACCGACGCCGCGGAACACCAGGCCGGTATAGAGCTGCAGCAGCGTCGCGCCGGCCTTGATCTTGGCAATGGCGGTCGGGCCGGAATCGATGCCGCCGGCGCCGATCAGCGGGAAGGCGCCTTCGGCGCGCACGAACGTCTCCGCCAGCATGCGCGTCGACAATTTGAACAGCGGCCGGCCGGAGAGACCGCCCTGCTCTTTCGCCCGCGCGCGGTCGCGCAACGAGGCCGGCCGCGACACGGTGGTGTTGCCGACGATGATGCCGTCGACGCGGTGCTTGCGGGCAAGGCCGACCACGTCGTCGAGCGCGGCAAGGGTGAGGTCAGGCGCAATCTTGAGCAGCACCGGCGTCGGCCCCGAGCGCGGCCGCACCGCCTCGCGGGCCGCCACCACGCGGGCCAGCAGATCGTCGAGCGCGTCCGCCTGCTGCAGGTCGCGCAGGCCGGGCGTGTTCGGCGAGGATACGTTGATGGTGAAATAGCCGGCGACGGGGGCGAAGGTCTCGATCAGCCGCACGTAATCCTCGGCCCGGTCGTCCGAATCGCGATTGGCGCCGATGTTGACGCCGACGATGCCGCCCTCGCGGGCGCGCGCGGCAAGCCGCGCCAATATCACCGGCGCGCCGTCGTTGTTGAAGCCGAGCCGGTTGATCACGCCGGTGTCGGTTTCCAGCCGGAACAGCCGCGGGCGCGGATTGCCGGCCTGCGCGCGCGGCGTCACCGTGCCGACCTCGACAAAGCCGAAGCCGAGCCGCAACAGCGCATCCGGTACCTGCGCGTTCTTGTCGAAGCCGGCGGCAAGTCCGACCGGATTGGGAAAATTCAGCCCAAAGGCCCGTACAGCGAGCTCTGGAGCATCCGGTGCCCCCTTGGCCACGGGCATGTAGCGCAGAGCTTTGACGGCCAGAGCGTGCGCGCCTTCCGGGTCGAGCGCCCGCAACAACGGTCGGGACAAACGGTCGAAAAGTTCAATCACGCGAGGCCCACTCCGGGATATAGTCGCGCCCGCAAACTATCGAGGCCGGCAAAGGCTGTCCAAATTTTTACAGAAGCCCTTGCCGACAGGGGTCCTTTCAAGGTTATCATTCCTATATAGCGGGGAGCTAAGCCGTGACGATTCGGGGCGTCGGAAAACCCATGCTGACCCACAGCCAAATTTGGGGAGCGCTCGACCGCTTGGCCGCGCGCGCCAAGCTCACGCCGTCCGGCCTCGCCAAAAAGGCCGGGCTTGACCCGACGACCTTCAACAAGTCCAAGCGCATCACCCCGGAAGGCCGCCCGCGCTGGCCTTCGACCGAGTCGGTGGCCAAGGCGCTCGCCGCGACCAACACCAAGGTCGAGACCTTCATGGGCCTGCTCACCGACGGCGGCAAAGCGGTGGTCAGCAACGTGCCGCTGATCGGCTTTGCGCAAGCCGGCGCCGGCGGCTATTTCGACGACGGCGGATTTCCCGTCGGCAAAGGCTGGGAGGAGGTCGCGTTCCCCGCCGTCACCGACGAGCATGCTTATGCGCTGGAGATTTCCGGCGACTCGATGAAGCCCGCCTACCGCAATGGCGACATCATCGTCGTCTCGCCCGGCGCACCGGTGCGCAAGGGCGACCGGGTCGTGGTCAAGACCCGGGATGGCGAGGTGATGGTGAAGGAGCTCAAGCGCAAGAATGCCAAGGCGGTAGAGCTCAAGTCGCTTAACGCCGAACATCGCGACCGCACGCTGCCGATGTCGGACGTCTTGTGGATCGCGCGCATTATGTGGGCGAGTCAGTAAATCGCTTGCGTTCGCTCCCGCTTGCGCGGGAACGAACGGATAAATCGGCTCCGACGCGGGAGCCGTCCTAGCTGGTGTGATCCGATTCATTCTCAAGCGGAGGCGACAATGAGCATCCTCCATCCGCCGGTCTGCCGCTGCTGCACCGACATTCTTCGCGCCCGCTTCGACCGCAGGCGCTTTCTGCACGTGAGTGCAACGGCCGGCCTGATCGCCGCGCTTCCCTCTCTCGCGCTCGGCGCCGAAGGGCACTATGAGGCGATGCTGCTGACCTGCATCGATCCTCGCTTTCCCGAACCGACCATCAAGTACATGCACAAGCGGCATATGGTCGGCAAATACAGCCAGTTCTCCATCGCCGGCGCATCCATCGGCGTGGTTGCGCCGGCGTTCAAGACCTGGGCGCCGGCATTCTGGGACAATCTCGCCGCCACGATCCAGCTGCACAATGTCCCGAAGGTGATCGCGATGAACCATCGCGACTGCGGCGCCGCCAAGATCGCCTACGGCGCCGATGCGGTGAAAGACAAAGCCGCCGAGACGGCGACGCACAAAGCCGCGCTGCTCGAGTTCAAGAAGCAGGTCGGCGAGCGTCAGTCGAAATTGCAGGTCGAGCTCGGCTTGATGGCGCTCGACGGCAAGGTGGAGATGTTTTCGTAGCTCTTCATCCCTCGGCAACGGGGAGGGATTATGCCGAGCGCGCCAGCGCGCCGTCGATCATGTCGACGGTGTTCTGCAGGCCGTAGACGGCGACGAAGGAGCCGAAGCGCGGGCCCTTCTCCTGGCCGAGCAGCACTTGGTAAAGCATGTTGAACCATTCGAGCGACACGCCGGGCTTGCCGTCTTTGGCTTTCTTCTTGTGGTCGAGGAACGGCTCGCGGCGGCCGACTTCGTAAACGACGTTCTGAATGTCCTCGGCCGAGGCGCCTCCCTCCAATTGCGCCAGCGCGTCGCGCAGGTCGATCAGCGCCGCGCGCTCGCTGTCGGTTGGGTCGCGGAATTGCTTCTGCGGCTGCACGAAGTCGCGGAAGTAGTGAATCGCGTACTCGACCTGCTCATTGAGCTTCGGATGGGTCTGCGGCGTCACGCCCGGCCGATAGCGGCCGATGAACCCCCATAATGTCTCGGCATTCTCGGCGTTCGACGACGATACCAGGGTGAGCAGCATCGAGAACGATACCGGCATCTCGACCTTGGGCGGCCTGCCGGAGTGGATGTGCCAGACGGGATTCGACAGCCGCTGGCGCGGGTCCTGGCGCTCGTAACCATCGAGGAACTGGTAGTACTCGTCGACGGTGCGCGGAATGACGTCGAAGTAGAGGCGCTTGGCCACCTTCGGCTCGCGATACATGAACAACGAGAGGCTTTCCGGCGCGGCGTAGCGCAGCCATTCCTCGATCGTGAGCCCGTTGCCTCTGGACTTGGAAATCTTCTGCCCATGCTCGTCGAGGAAGAGCTCGTAGTTGAAGCCTTCCGGCGGCGTCCCGCCGAGCGCGCGGCAGATTTCGCCGGAGAGCTTCACCGAATCGATCAGGTCTTTGCCGGCCATCTCGTAATCGACGCCGAGCGCGACCCAGCGCATCGCCCAGTCCGGCTTCCACTGCAGCTTGCAGCGGCCCCCGGTCACCGGCGTCGTGACCGGCTGTTTCGTCTCGGGGTGCTCGTAGGTGATGGTGCCGGCTTTTGCGTCGTGCGCGGTGACCGGCACCTGCAGCACGATGCCGCTGTCAGGATCGATCGGCAGGAACGGCGAATAGGTGGCGGCGCGCTCCTCGCGCAAACTCGGCAGCATGATCGCCATGACGCGATCGAACGCCGCGAGCACTTTGAGCAGCGCATCGTCGAACCGTCCCGACGTGTAGCAGGCCGTCGACGACATGAATTCGTAGTCGAAGCCGAAATGATCGAGGAAGGCGCGCAGCCGCGCATTGTTGTGCTCGCCGAAGCTCGCATGCGTGCCGAACGGGTCCGGCACTTTGGTGAGCGGTTTGCCGAGATGCTTTTCCAGCATCTCCTTGTTCGGCACGTTGTCCGGCACCTTGCGCAGGCCGTCCATGTCATCGGAGAACGCAATCAGCCGCGTCTTCATTTTGTCGCCGGTGAGCACGCCGAAGGCGTGGCGTACCATGGTCGTGCGCGCGACCTCGCCGAACGTGCCGATGTGCGGCAAACCAGACGGTCCGTAGCCGGTTTCAAAAATGATCTCGTCCTTCGGCTTCTTCTTGAGTCGCGCAACGATCTTGCGCGCCTCCTCGAATGGCCAGGCGTTCGACTGTTCGGCAATCTCGCGCAAGCTTGCGGCGGTTTCGGCGACGGACATCGTCTTCTCCAGCGCCGACACTATGAATGCCGCGCATGCGCGTCAAATACGCGCGTTCAAAACGGGCTGATCGGAAAATAGCGCAGCCACAGATCGGTGAAGCGGCCTTTCTCCCACAGCCGGAACAGGCCCCAGTTGAAAGCCTGGCGCAGCAGGTCGTTGCCTTTCTTCACCGCGATGCCGACGCCCTCGCCGAAATATTTGCTCTCCAGGAAGGGGCCGCCGCGGAACACGCAGCAATTCGCCGAATCGGTGCCATTGAGCCAGAAGGCGAGCGAGATGCCGTCGCCGAACAGCAGATCGACTTCGCCGCGCTTGAGCGCGAAGCGTGCCGCTTCGTCGCTCGGATAGGGATGCAACTCCGCTTCGGTGAACAACGCCTTCAAATAGGCTTCGTGCGCGGTGCCGGCGACGACGGCGATCTTGCGGCCTTCCAGCGCCTGCGGGCGGACATCCTCGATATCGACGTCGCGGCGCGACACAAACCGCGCCGGCGTCCGGTAGTAAGGATCGCTGAAATCGACCTGTTGGCGCATCTGCGGCGTCTCGGCGAGCGACGCGATAATCGCGTCGCCTTCATTCTTGTTGAGCGCCGCAATGAGCGTGTCGAAGCGCCGCTGCTGCACCGTGCACGGCACCTTCATCTCCTCGCAGAGCAGGCGGGCGAGATCGACGTTGAAGCCGGCCGGCGTGCCGTCGGGCCCCGCGTAGTTGAAGGGCGGGTAGTCGGTCTCGGTGAGGAAACGGATGATACTGATGCGCGACAGATCCGGCCGCTCCGGCCGGTGCCGCGGATCCCAAAAACCGGGCACCGCCAGCGGATCGCTCATCTTGCCTTGCGGCTCCGGCGGCTCGGTCGGCACTTTCAGCGGCGGATTGAGCAGCGGATTCTGCGGCGCAGGCTGCTTCTGCTGCGCCATGGCGGCAGCCGCGGCCAGCATCAGCAGCGCGGCCAATGCGCAGGTTCGTAAACGCAAGGACATCCGGGACCCTCGACGGCCGGGGACCATAGCACCGCAAATACGGCGGGCTAGCCTTATTCCGGCCGTTCGCTGCGCGCGCTCAAGTGCCTTTCGATCTCATGCACCGGCATTTTCACCAAATCCTTATCGATCTCCGCGCGAATGGCGCCCCTGAGTGCATTTGAATAGGCCGGGCGCAGCATGCCCAATGCGCGCGGCGGCGCCACCATCACAAGCGATTTCGTTTGCCCGGCGGCCAGCGATCTGTCGAGGAATTCCGCCAGATGCGTGAGGAAGGTGTGCTCGGCTTGATCGTGCCAATCGGTCTGCCCGACAGAGCTGCGCGGACCGCTGCCCACGGCCTGGGCGCGGCCGGGACGGTCGGTGCCGAGCTCATGCGTCGCCATGTCCTTCTGTTCGATCACCTTCACCGTCTTGAAGTTCAGCAACTGGGCATCGCCGTCGTTCTGCAACACCAGCGCTTTCTTGCCGTCGCAGACTACAATCCATTCGCCGTTGCGGATCGTCAACGCAGACATGCCAACCTCCTGCCCTCGCGAACTTAAGGCCGCGGCTTGCGGGCGACCTCGTTCTAAAGCAAACGCGGAAATGGCCGTATTTGTTGCTCAGTTGCTGCCGTCCAGCAGCCGGCGCGCGATCACCTGCGCCTGAATCTCCGCGGCGCCTTCGAAGATATTGAGGATGCGCGCATCGCAAAGGATGCGCGAGACGGGAAATTCCAACGCAAAACCGTTGCCGCCGTGAATCTGCACGGCGTTGTCGGCATTGGCCCAGGCTATGCGGGCGGCGAGCAGCTTCGCCATACCCGCTTCGAGATCGCAGCGGCGGCCGGAATCTTTTTGCCGCGCCGCGTAATAAGTCAGTTGCCGCGCTACCATGATCTCCGCCGCCATCATCGCGATTTTGTCGGCCACCCGCGGGAAAGTAACGATCGGCACGCCGAACTGCACCCGGCTCTGCGCATAGGCGAGCGCTTCTTCCATCGCTGCCTGCGCCACGCCGATGGCGCGTGCCGCTGTCTGGATGCGCGCCGTTTCGAACGTCTGCATCAACTGCTTGAAGCCGAGTCCCTCGACTCCGCCGAGCAGATTTTCGGCCTTCACCTCGAAGCCGTCGAAGGCGATTTCGTATTCCTTCATGCCGCGATAGCCGAGCACCTCGATCTCGGTGCCGCTCATGCCCTTGACCGGGAATGGCCTCGCGTCGTCGCCGCGCGGCTTTTCCGCAAGCAGCATAGAGAGGCCGCGGTGGCCGCTCTCTTTCGGATTGGTTCGTACCAAAAGCGTCATCAGATCGGCGCGCACCGGGTGCGTGATCCAGGTCTTGTTGCCGTAGATCTTGTAGACATTGCCCTCACGCACCGCTCGCGTTTTGACCGAGGCGAGATCCGAGCCGATGTTGGGTTCGGTGAACACCGCCGTCGGCAGCACCGCGCCGGAGGCGATCTTGGGCAACCACTTCTGCTTCTGTGCATCGGTGCCGCTGCTCAGAATCAGCTCGGCGGCAATCTCCGAGCGCGTACCGAGGGAGCCGACTCCGATATAGCCGCGCGAGAGTTCTTCCGAGACCACGCACATCGATTCCTTGCCGAGGCCCATGCCGCCGAACTCTTCCGGAATGGTGAGACCGAACACCCCGAGCTCCGCCATCTGCGCGATCACGTCGAGCGGAATATAGCTGTTGGTGCGATGCCATTTCTGCGCATGGCCGATGACTTCGCTGTCGGCAAACTTGCGCATCTCGTCGCGGATCGATTCCAACGTCTCGTCGAGGCCGCACATGCCGACGGTGGCGTTCTGATCGGCACGCATCAGTTCGACAAGACGCGCGCGGCGCTCGGGCGAATTGCCGGTGGCGATGAGACGTTCCAGCATGGGATTGAGGCGAGCAGTGACCTGCGCGCCGTTCAGGCCCAGGTCGGCCGGACGCACGATCTCGCCTTGGCTCATGGGAATGCCGCCGACAATCTGCGCCAGATATTCGCCAAGCGCGATGTGGACGAGATGCTCCTCCATTTCACCGAGCGTGCCGTCGGCCGACATGCGTTCGGCGTAACTACCGAGCTGGCGGATGGCTTCAACGTAGATGGCGAGCCAAGCCAGGCCGTGGGTCGCCCGCTGCTCGCGGTCGAACAGCCGCCCGACGATGTGGCCCTCGACCAGGACCCGTTCGCGGACCTTGGCTGTGGCCTCGGCGAGCAGCGCGCCGGCCGCCGCGGCCGCCTCCCGGGCTAGCTCAACGAGATTGGAATCGGCAGTCGGACGGGAAGCAGCGATCGGCATGGTCTCCTCAATGATGGCGCCTGCAAAACACTACGTGTGCAGTGCACAAAAGGAAAGTGCCAATAGATCGGCTATTTCTGCAGTTCGCACGGCGACCGGCCGCGCAGGTTGCCGCAAAATTAACCATTTGCGTTTCTTATCGCCGGGGCGCTCCGCGCGTCACGCAGGCCAATTCTTTTCATGCGCTTGAACTTCTTACAGCCAGTCCGCCTTCCCCGGCTGTCGAGGCTGTTCACATATATGTCGGTGCGCACACGCATCATCGTGCTTGCGATGGTGCCGGTCGTCGGATTTCTTGCCAACGGTCTCACTTATCTCTCCGGCGAGCACGATGTCGGCGCGGCGTTCAAGACCGTAAGCCAGTCCCGCGAACTCGCCGACGCCAGCCGCGACTTCAAAATTGCGGTCGCCGCAATGCGCATCGCCGCCAAAGACTTCACCGTGACGCCCCACGGCACCTTGGTGGAAGCCTTCGAAAGCTCGCAGAACGATGCGACGAAGAACCTCGACACCATTGCCCGCTCGATTGGCAGCGTTCATGCCGACGACATCGCCTCGCTGCGCGATGCGCTGGCCGAGCTGAAGGACAACTTCGACAAGCTCGTCGCCGTGCAGCACATCCTTGGATTCAACGAGAACGAGGGTTTGCGCAAGAGCCTGCGAGATTCGGGCAACGCCATCGAGCGCGCGATCAACGACAATATGACTTGGCTCGCGGACGCCGATTCATGGAAGCTGATGCTGTCCCTGCTGACCATGCAGCATTACGAGACCGCGTATCGCCTCGATTCCAGCGAGCTGACGCGGCAGCTCTTTTTTTCGGCTTACAACGATTTTACCGGCACTTTCGCGAAGATCGACGGCACGCCGGAAATGAAAGATAAGCTCGAGCATGAAGTGAAGTTCTACGCCAGCACGTTCTCCCGCTGGATCGAGTTGAGCGACAAGGCCTATCCGCTGCGCGCATTGATCGACATCGACAGCCAAAACATGCTGCCGCGCGCCGATACGATCATCATGTCGGCAAACAACGCAGCGGCGCACGCGAGTGAGCTACTGAGCTCGTCGCAGCAGCATACCCGCACAGGGATTATCGCTGTCGGCATCGCCATGGTTGCGTTGGGCCTCGCTTTTTCATTGCTGATCGGCCGCAGCATCACCCGGCCGCTCAACGGACTGGTCGGGGTGATGAAGCAACTCGCTGCCGGCGATACCAACACGCACATCCCGGCGACGCATACGCATGACGAGATCGGCGAGATGGCGCGGACGGTGATCGTCTTCCGCGACAACATGATCGAGCGGGAGCGGCTCGCCGCCATCCAGGCCGAAAGCGGCCGCAATCAAGAGCAGCGCAGCGCCACGATTTCGCACACCATTGCCCAGTTCAAGCATTCGGTCGAGGACGTGCTCGGCAAGTTGCGCGCCGCTTCCATGAAGCTCGAACGCAGCTCGTCCGATCTCAACAAGGCGGCCGATACCGTGTCGGCCGAAGCGCAGACCGCGCGGCAGCGCGTCGGCGTCTCCTCGGAGAACGTGACTGCGGCGGCACGATCGGTCGAGGAGCTGGCGGCATCGATCGCCGAAATCGCCACGCAAGCGGCCAAATCAACCGACGTCGCGGACCGCGCGGTCTCGCAGGCTGAGAGCACCGTCACCACCATGTCGGAACTAGCCAGCGCCGCGACCCGCATCGGCGAGGTCGTAGGGCTGATTCAGGCGATCGCCGGGCAGACCAACCTGCTCGCCCTTAACGCGACCATCGAAGCCGCCCGTGCGGGCGAATCCGGCAAGGGGTTTGCGGTGGTGGCAGCGGAAGTCAAATCGCTCGCCGGCCAGACCGCACGGGCGACCGAAGAGATCGCCGAGCAGATCGGCTCGATTCAATCGGCCGCCGCCGATAGCGCGCAAGCCATCGAGCAGGTCAATACCATCATTCGCGAGATGTCGGCCATCGCCACGACGGTGGCGGCAACGGTCGGCCAGCAAAATTCGGCGGTCGTCTCGATTGCCGAAGGCGTCGGGCGCGCCTCCGACGAAGCGCGCGCCGGCGCCGAAGCGATGAGCCGCGTAGTGGACGTCACCAGCAATGCGCGCGGAACGGCTGGCGACGTCAAGACGCTTGCCGATACGGTTGCGATCGAAGCCGAAGGCCTGGAAGCCGAAGTGCGGCAATTCCTCACCAACGTGCAGGCTGCCTAGTCGTATCGCCGGCGGCCGCGCCGGCCGCCGAATTCCTCGCTGCCGGCGCTCTTGCAAACGTCCCGTCGATAGATGATGTGATGGCCTGGCGCCTTTTCGGAGCCATGCATTGCGGTTTATCAAATCGACATTTTGGATAGCGATTGACGCATTTCGCGGCTTTATCGCCGACGACGGCTGGGCCATTGCCAGCCATATCGCTCTCTCCACGTTGATGGCGATGTTTCCCTTCCTCATCGTGGTGACCGCGCTGGCCGGCGTTTTCTTCGGTTCCAAGGAGTTGGCGGATGAGGCCGCCCGCCTGCTGCTGGAGGCGTGGCCCAAGGAGGTGGCAGGACCGATCGCCAACGACGTGACCGGCGTCCTCACGCAGACGCGGGGCGACGTGCTCACCTTCGGTGTCGCCTTCGCCATCTACTTTGCCTCCAGCGGCGTGGAAAGCCTGCGCATCGGCCTCAACCGTGCTTACAACATGCATGAAGTCCGCGCCTGGTGGCTGCTGCGGCTGGAATCAATTTTCTACGTGCTGATCGGCGCCGTCGCCATTCTCGCTTTCGCGTTTTTGGTCGTGCTCGGGCCGCTGATCTGGAATCGGCTGGTGCAATTCGTGCCTGCCGTGCAGCCGTTCAATAATCTGGTCACCGTGGTGCGCTACGTCATCGCCGCCGTGGTGCTGATTATTGCCCTGGTGATCCTGCACCGCTGGCTGCCCGCCGGCCGGCGCTCATTCGCCGAAATCGCCCCGGGGATTGCGGCGACGCTGCTGCTCTGGCTCATCACTGGCGCCGCCTTCGGGCGCTATCTTGCGCAATTCGCGTTTACCTACACGACGATGTATGCGGGCCTCGCCTCCGCTATGATCGCGCTGGTGTTTCTCTATGTCTGCGCGTCGATCTTCATCTACGGCGGCGAGCTTAATGCCGTCATCGCCGAATCACGCGGCGTTAAGCGCCTCGAGAGCACGCTCTAGGCGCGCCGACCAGATCTCTCCCGCGCTGGACAGCCTATTCGAATCGTGCTAGCCGCACGCGCGTAGCATGAAAATCAACAGAAACAGCGGTTCGTCGGGCAGCACACTCCCAGACGGGGTGCGCGTGCTTTGCACGTTTCGGCCGCCAGGAGAGAGACATGAAACTACGCACAGCCGTGGCTGTTGCCATGGCCGCGTCTATCGCGACCTTTACCACGAGCGCTAACGCAGCGGATATTTCCGGCGCTGGCGCCACCTTCCCCTATCCGATCTACGCCAAGTGGGCTGACGCCTACAAAAAAGAAACCGGAATTGGACTGAATTATCAGTCGATCGGTTCCGGCGGCGGCATCAAGCAAATCCAGGCAAAGACCGTCACCTTCGGCGCCTCCGACATGCCGTTGCAGGCGGCTGACCTGGAAAAATATGGCCTCGTGCAATTCCCCACCGTGCTTGGCGGCGATGTGCCGGTGGCCAATCTCGACGGCGTGAAGGCCGGCGAACTCCACCTCGACGGCAAAACGCTTGGCAAAATCTTTCTCGGCGACATCAAGCGCTGGGACGATGCCGCGATCAAGAAGCTCAACCCGCAGGTGATGCTGCCGGCGCAACCGATCGTGGTGGTGCACCGCTCCGATGGCTCGGGCACGACGTTCATCTGGACCGACTATCTCTCGAAGGTCAGTCCCGACTGGAAAGCGAAAGTCGGCGCCAGCACGGCGGTCGAATGGCCGGTCGGCGTCGGCGCCAAGGGCAACGCCGGCATTGCGCAAAACGTCATGAATACCAAGGGCGCCATCGGCTACGTGGAATACGCCTACGCGAAACAGAACAGCATGATGACCATCGACATGGTCAACCATGACGGCAAGACGGTCGCTCCCAGCGCCGCCGCCTTCGCCGCCGCGGCTGCCGGCGCCGACTGGATCGGCACGCCCGGCTTCAGCGTCATTCTCACCGACCAGCCAGGCGCGGAGGCCTGGCCCATCGCCGGGGCGACCTTCATCCTCATGCACAAGCAGCCGCGCGATCCGGCGCTCGCCGCGGAGGCGCTGAAGTTCTTCGCCTGGGCTTACGCCAAAGGCGGGACTATGGCTGCAGACCTCGACTACGTGCCGATGCCGGCGGCCGTCGCCGCGGCGGTTGAGGCAATGTGGTCGAGAGACATAAGGGATAGCAGCGGCAAGCCGCTCTATGCGCCCTCGAAGTAAGCCGACGATGCTTGCCATGGCTTCTTCATTGCCGGTCGCAAGACCAGCTTTGGGCCCGGCGTTCCGGCATTGGCGCGCATTCGATTGCGGCTTCCGCCTGGTGACGCTGACCGCGACAGTGGCGGTGCTCGTCCTGCTCGTCGGCATCATGATCGCGCTGATTAAGGGCGCGGCACCGGCGTTCGCGGCGTTCGGTCCGCATTTTCTGGTCGATTCAAGCTGGAATCCGGTCATCGAAAAATTCGGCGCGCTGGCGCCGATCTACGGCACCGCGGTCACGTCGTTCATTGCAATGCTGATCGCGGCTCCGCTCGGCCTCGGCATCGCGATGTTTCTCACCGAGATATGCCCGACGCGGCTGCGCCGCCCTATCAGCATCGCCATCGAACTCCTCGCCGGCATCCCCAGCATCATCTACGGAATGTGGGGCCTGTTCGTGCTGGCACCGGTTCTGCAAAACACGGTGCAGCCGGTGTTGATCGGCCTGTTCGCTCGCGTCCCGGGACTTTCGGCGCTATTGGCCGGACCGCCTTACGGCATCGGCGTGCTCACCGCCGGCCTCATCCTCGCCATCATGGTGCTGCCCCTCATCACCTCCGTCGCCTGCGATGTTTTTGCAACCGCGCCCGCGGTTTTGAAGGAGGCCGCCTACGGCGTCGGCGCCACCACCTGGGAGGTCTTTCGGCACGTGGTGCTGCCATATGCGCGGGTGGGCGTAATCGGCGCCATGATGCTGGCGACCGGGCGCGCGCTCGGCGAGACCATGGCGGTCACCTTCGTCGTCGGCAATGCGCACCGGATATCCGGCTCGCTGCTGGCGCCGGGAACGACAATTTCCGCCACCATCGCCAATGAATTCACCGAAGCAGTCGGCGAACGCTACGGCGCGGCCTTGATGGCGCTCGCGCTCATCCTTTTTGCCATTACCTTTGTCGTGCTCGCCGCAGCGCGCCTGCTGCTGCTCCACGCCGGACAACAGACGGGGCAGCGGCCATGAAACGTTACCGCGCCCGCCGCCGGCGCAACGCCGTAGCCGTATCGGTCTGTGCCGGCGCGACGCTGCTCGGGCTCGGCTGGGTCATCCTCATTCTGCTGGCGCTGCTCCGCGAGGGTCGGAGCGGGATGTCGCTCGCGGTGTTCACCGAGATGACGCCGCCGCCCGGAGCGGCAGGCGGTTTGCTCAATGCGATTGTTGGCAGCCTGATGATGACGGCGCTCGCCGTTGCGCTCGGCACGCCGCTCGGGATCGCCGCCGCAACCTATCTCGCCGAGTATGGCCGTCATGGCCGGCTGCGGCACGTCGTGCGCTTCTTCAACGATATCTTGCTCAGCGCGCCGTCCATCGTGATCGGCCTCTTCATCTACGAAATCCTGGTCGCGCCGCTCGGCCATTTCTCCGGCTATGCCGGGGCCTGCGCTCTCGCGCTGATCGTCGTGCCGGTGGTGGTGCGCACCACTGAGGACATGTTGCTGCTCGTTCCCGACCCGTTGCGCGAGGCGGCGGCGGCGCTCGGTCTGCCGCGGGCTGCGGTGATCACGCGCATCGCTTACCGTGCGGCAGGCACTGGCATGCTCACCGGCGTTCTGCTCGCCATCGCCCGCATCAGCGGCGAGACCGCGCCGCTGATGTTCACCGCCTTGAACAACCAGTTCATCAGCGTCGATATGGGCTCGCCGATGGCAAGCCTGCCGGCGGTCATCTTCCAGTTCGCTCTCAGTCCCTACAAGGAGTGGCAGGCGCTCGCCTGGACCGGCGCACTGATTATCACGCTGGCCGTGCTGGCGCTCAACGTCACGGCGCGAACAATCGCGTCAGCGAGGTCCCGCAAATGATCGATGTTGCGGAAGCCGTCCGCAATCGCATGCCGGCCGTGACCGCGCTGGCGGAAAAAATTTCCGTCCGCGGCCTGCACTTTTACTACGGCAAGAACCACGTGCTGCGCGGCCTCGATGTGCCGCTCTACGCCAAACGCGTGACGGCCTTCATCGGCCCTTCCGGGTGCGGAAAGTCGACGCTGTTGCGCACGCTCAACCGCATCTATGACCTCTATCCCAACCAACGCGCCGAGGGCGAGATCATCATGGACGGCAAGAACATCCTTGCGCCGGAAGAGGACGTCACGCTGCTGCGCGCGCGCGTCGGCATGGTGTTTCAGAAGCCCACGCCGTTTCCGATGTCGGTCTACGAGAACGTCGCGTTTGCCATCCGCTTGTACGAACGGCTGCCGCGTGCCGAGCTGGATGTCCGCGTGGAGCAGGCCCTGCGCCGCGCGGCATTGTGGGACGAGGTCAGAGACAAGCTCGGCGTCAGCGGAATGAGCCTTTCCGGCGGTCAGCAGCAGCGCCTCTGCATTGCCCGCACCGTGGCGGTGCGGCCCGAGGTCATCTTGCTCGACGAACCATGCTCGGCGCTCGATCCGATTTCGACGGCGAAAATCGAGGAGCTGATCTGCGAACTCAGCAGCGCCTACACCATCGTGCTGGTGACGCACAACATGCAACAGGCCGCCCGCGTCTCGGACTTTACCGCGTTTATGTACCTCGGCGAGCTGATCGAGTTCGACCGAACCAGCACCATGTTCACAGCGCCGCGCGACCGGCGCACGATGGATTACATCACCGGCCGTTTCGGTTGACGGCAAGAGGTCCGGCTATGCCCGAACATACCATCAAGGCCTTTGATACCGAGCTGCAGGACATCGCGCGGATGATCGCCGAGATGGGAGCGCTGGTGGAAAAGCAGATCGCCGCTGCCGGCACCGCATTGATGCTGCATGACGTGGACGCTGCGCGCCACATCATTCCGGTTGACCTTGAAGTCGATAAGCTCCAGCAGGAAATCGAACACAAAACGGTGCTCACCATCGCCCGCCGTCAGCCGATGGCGCTCGATCTGCGCGAGACGATTGCGGCGCTGCGCATCGTCGGCGACCTGGAGCGCATGGGCGACTCGGCCAAAAGCATCGCCAAGCGCGTGATTTCTGGCGCGGGCGAACGCAGCCCGGCGGAGGCATTGCACGCGCTGGCGCGCATCATCGAGCGGGTGCGGGGCGCGCTCCGCCAGGTGCTCGACGCCTACACCAGACGCGATGTCGAACGGGCGCTCGGCGTATGGCGAGCCGATCAGGCGATCGACGCCGAAGTCGATGCGCTAATGCGCGAGTTGATCGCGCAGATGACGGCCGACCCGCGCAAAATCCCGATCTGCACAGACCTCTTGTTCTGTGCCAAGAGCATCGAGCGCTTCGGAGATCACGCCACCAATATTGCCGAGACAGTTTATTATATGGTCAAAGGCAAGGTGCTCGACGCGGAACGGCCGAAAAGCAGCGCTGTCCAATATGGGACGCCGGCGCGATCCTGAGCCATGCGAAGATAACGGGGATCTGCGGGCCTTGTGACCCGTTCGCGTCTGTTCGCGGCAAAGCAGCGGTTAGCCCCTTCTGAAGCGAGGCGGACGTGCTGCAGACCCGCGCCTGCCACCAAGCAATGCCGTCAGTGTTTGCTGAAGATCGCTTGCCGCGTTCTTATCACGCCCCCGCCGCCTCCTGCACATCCTCGAGCGTCTTTAGGCCCCGTCGCGGCGCGTTCACCAGCACGGCCATGTTGCCGGGCGGATGCTGGTTCTTCCACATTTTCATGTGCGCGAGCGGAATGTCGTTCCAGGCGAAGACGTCGCTCATGCAGGGATCGATGCGTTGTTCGAGCACGAAGCGATTGGCCGCGCTCGCCTGCTTCAAATGCGCAAAGTGCGAGCCCTGAATGCGCTTCTGCCGCATCCACACGTAACGCGCATCGAAGGTGATGTTGTAGCCGGTGGTGCCGGCGCAGAATACGACCATGCCGCCGCGCTTCACCACCAGACACGACACCGGGAAGGTCTGCTCGCCGGGATGCTCGAATACGATGTCGACGTCGCGCTTGCCGGTGATGTCCCAGATCGCCTTGCCGAAGCGACGCGCTTCCTTCACCCAGCCGTCGTATTCGGGCGTGCCGACCTTGGGCATCTGCCCCCAGCACTTGAACTCCTTGCGATTGATGACGCCCTTGGCGCCGAGGTTGAGCACGTATTCGGCTTTGCTCTCGTCGGACACAATGGCGATGGCGTTGGCGCCGGAGGCGGCGACGAGCTGCACGCCGAACACGCCGAGTCCGCCCGAAGCGCCCCACACCAGCACGTTGTCGCCCGGCTTGAGCGTGTGCGGGGCGTGGCCGAACAGCATGCGATAGGCGGTGGCGAGCGTGAGCGTGTAGCAGCCGGACTCTTCCCAGGTGAGGTGTTTCGGCTTGTGCATGAGCTGCCGCGATTGCACGCGGCAGAACTGCGCGAACGAGCCGTCGGGCGTCTCGTAACCCCAGATGCGCTGCGACGGCGACAATAACGGATCGCCGCCATTGCAATCTTCGTCGTCGCCGTCGTCCTGGTTGCAGTGGACGATGACTTCGTCGCCGACCTTCCAGCGTTTCACTTTGCTGCCGACCGCCCAGACGATGCCGGAGGCATCGGAGCCGGCGATGTGGAAGGGATGCTTGTGGCCGTCGAGCGGCGAGATCGGCACCCCCAGCCCGGCCCAGACGCCGTTGTAGTTGACGCCCGCGGCCATCACGAGCACGAGCACCTCGTCCTCAGCGATCGGCCAAGTGGGCACCACTTCGAGCTGAAAGGATTGCTCCGGCGGCCCGTGTCTTTCCTTGCGAATGGCCCAGGCGTGCATTTTGCCGGGGACATGACCGAGGGGCGGAATCTCGCCGATGTCGTACAGGTCCTTGGGAGGCTCGACGCTGCGCAGCGGGACGGCGGCCGGCATGGGCAATCTCCTGTCGCGAGTAGCGCAAATAGTCTGCCGCGTTTTATGTTGCGGCGCAATAAATCAATTCTGCAGTGCACAGAACGCTTTGGCCGGCGTTCTCGGCAACGATAACGCGCCAGCGGCGCCCTTGTTGCATCGCAACAAGAGACCGGTCACACTTGTTATTGAGGCAAACCGATGCGCGACAAACCCTGGATCTTCCGCACTTATGCCGGCCATTCGACGGCCGCGGAATCCAATGCGCTCTACCGCAAGAACCTCGCCAAGGGGCAGACCGGCCTCTCCGTCGCCTTCGATCTGCCGACGCAGACCGGCTACGACAGCGATCATCCTCTGGCCAAAGGCGAGGTCGGCAAAGTCGGCGTGCCGGTCTGCCATCTCGGCGACATGCGGGCGCTGTTCGCGGGCATTCCGCTCGCCACAATGAACACGTCGATGACCATCAATGCCACGGCGGCGTGGCTGATGGCGCTCTACATCGCCGTCGCCGACGAACAGGGCGCGCCGCGCGAGACGCTGCAAGGCACGCTGCAGAACGACATCATCAAGGAATATCTCTCGCGCGGCACGTATGTGTTTCCGCCGGCGCCGTCGATGCGGTTGACCAAGGACGTGATCGTCTTCACCACCGCAGAGATGCCGAAATGGAATCCGATCAACGTCTGCTCGTATCACCTGCAGGAGGCAGGCGCGACGCCGGTGCAGGAGCTCGCCTTTGCCCTCGCCACCGCTATCGCCGTGCTCGACACGGTGAAAGCCTCGGGCGAGGTCGACGTCGAGAAATTCGGCGAGGTGGTCGGCCGCATCTCGTTCTTCGTCAATGCCGGCCTGCGCTTCGTCACCGAGTTGTGCAAACTGCGTGCCTTCACCGAACTGTGGGACGAGATCACGCGCGAGCGCTACGGCGTCGCCGACGCCAAGCAGCGCCGCTTCCGCTACGGCGTGCAGGTCAATTCGCTCGGTCTGACCGAGCAGCAGCCGGAGAACAACGTTGCCCGCATCCTGATCGAAATGCTGGCGGTGACGCTGTCGAAAGACGCGCGGGCGCGCGCCGTGCAACTGCCGGCGTGGAACGAGGCGCTCGGCCTGCCGCGTCCATGGGACCAGCAATGGTCGCTGCGCCTGCAGCAGATTCTCGCCTACGAGACCGATTTGCTCGACTACGGCGACATCTTTGCCGGTTCCGGCGAGATTGCGCGCAAGGTGGCCGAATTGAAGGAGCAGGCCAAGGAAGAACTCGCGCGCATCGAAGCGATGGGCGGCGCCATCAAGGCGGTCGACACCGGCTACATGAAGCAGCAGCTCGTCGAATCGAACACCGCGCGCCTCGAAGCCATCGAGCGCGGCGAGCAGGTCGTGGTCGGCGTGAACAAATACATGGAGAGCGAGCCCTCCCCGCTTGCCAATGCTGCCGACGCCATCCTCACGGTTTCCGAGCAAGCCGAGCGCAGCCAGATCGAGAGGCTCAAAGCCTGGCGCGCGGCGCGCGACCAAAAACGCGTGAAGGCCGCGCTCGATGCGTTGCGCCGCGCTGCGACGAGCGGCGGCAACATCATGCCCGTCTCCATCGATTGCGCCAAAGCCGGCGTCACCACCGGCGAATGGGGCTGGGCGCTGCGCGAGGCGTTCGGCGAGTACCGGGCGCCGACCGGCGTCGGCCGCGCCATGCGCAACGATGTCAGCGGACTCGACGCGTTGCGCGCCGATGTCGACCGCGTCTCGCGCAAGCTCGGCCGCCGCCTCACTTTCCTTGTCGGCAAGCCGGGGCTCGACGGCCACTCCAACGGCGCCGAGCAGATCGCGGTGCGCGCGCGCGATGCCGGCATGCAGGTGGTGTATGACGGCATCCGCCTGACGCCCGAGGAGATTGTGGATACGGCGCGCAAACAGAAAGCCCACGTCGTCGGATTATCGGTGCTCTCCGGCAGCCACTTGCCGCTGGTGGAGGACGTGGCCGCGCGTCTGAAAGAGAGCGGGCTCGACGTGCCGCTGGTGGTCGGCGGCATCATCCCGCCGGAGGACGCCGCGCAACTGGAGAGGGCCGGCGTCGCCGCCGTCTACACGCCGAAGGATTTCGAACTAAACCGCATCATGGCCGACCTCGTCCGCATCGTCGAACGCGCGAACGGAATGACGAACGGCTAAAGTGCGATCTCCATGAGTTGGATCGCTCCATTATCCGCTGGTCCCCGCGAAAGCGGACCCAGAGCCAAAAGCGCTGGATTCCTGCTTGCGCGAGAATGAGCGGAGGCCGTTTCGAACTGACGCGACCGGAGTCCAAGCGTTCATTTGCGCAAGGCCTGCGCGCGCACCTCCGACGGCGTCGCGCCGAATTGGCGGCGGAAAGCGCGATTGAAATAGGACAAATCGCCGAAGCCGACTTCGAAGGCGATGACGCTGATCGCCCGGTCGGCCAAGCGCGGATCGGTCAGCAGCCGATGGGCTTGGTTCAAGCGCTGCCCCAGCACATAGGACGTAAACGAGGTGCCTTCGCTTTCGAACAAGCGCTGCACGTAACGCGGCGTGACTTGATGGCGCGCGGCAAGCGCCTCCAGCGCAAGACGGCCGCGGAGATTGCGCGCGATGTCCGCCTTGATGGCGCGCAGCCGCGCCGCGCGCAGCCCGCGCCCCTCGGCGACGGCGGTCGCGTCGCGCGTGCCGCCAAGAGCGATGGCGACCAGATCGTAGATGTGATTGACGGCAAGATGCTGAAGCTCCGCCGGCGCCAGCGTGCTCTCATCCAGCATGCTGCCGACGTAGTCGTGCAGCATTCTCAGAATCCCGCTCGATCGCGGAAGCGGCTGCCCCAAGAGAGCGTCGGCGTTGGGCACCAGCCGCGTTAGCACGTTGCGGGGAATGCGGATGCCGATATAGCGGCTCGGCAGCGGGCGCTCGACCGTGCCGAGATGGCCGCAGGACAGCAATACGGCATCGCCGTCGCCAAGCGTCGCCTGGCGCCCGCATTGGGACACGACGCTGCGTCCGCTCCAATTCAGAGCGAGGCCGAAATCGTCGTTGCCGTCGGCAATCAGTGCGCGCGTCCTGGCATCGCGCACGCCGCAGATCGTTCCCGCCAGTAACCGCAGGCCGGGCAGCATGCGCAGCCGGATGTCAGCCTCGAAACGAGTGTCGGGCAGCGGCTCGATATCCAGCCGCAGAATTGTGCGCCCGTAGACCTCGCGCCATAGCGCGATGCCGTCGCGCGCCGGCAAAGTCCCCGAAGCAAAGTGTAAAATCCGGCTATCCGCCGCCGTATCCATGCGACGCCCCCATCGGCCGCTCCTCGCGAAGCGGCAGCATCCGTCCCCGTTACAGAATGGCAACAACCCGCATAAAACGTCAACGAGTTGGCTTGGGGCGACGCCTACGGTCGCAACCGTCCAAGCGGCATGAGGGCGCGTCGCTTAGTTTGTTGCAATGTGATTTTTACGCAATTTTTATGCCGCTTGGAGTGCCGATGCTTGGCTTACGTTCGTTTGTGGCCGCGCTTGTAGCGGCGGCCGGTAGTCTGACGACTGCCGCATTCGCCGCCGACCTGCCGGTAAGGGCGCCGACCGTCGTTTCCGCACCCGCCTCCAACTGGACCGGCTTCTATGTCGGCGGCAACGTCGGATATGGCTGGGGCAACAACACCGGCGGGCAGTGGCGATCTTTTTCTGACGACCCTGCGAACCCGTTCGGCTTCGCCGGATATTTTGCGGCGGGCGGCAACGTTTTGCCGGGGGTTAAGCCGCAAGGCGTGATCGGCGGCGGACAAATTGGCTACGACTGGCAATTCAATCCGAACTGGCTCGCCGGATTCGTTGCCGACTGGCAAGCATCCGACATGCATGATTCCGCGAGCGCAACTGTGTTCCCGCCGGCGACCAGTTTCACGACGCAATCGAACAGCGCGAAGCTCGACTGGTTCGGAACGGTCCGTGGGCGAATTGGATACGTTGCGAACGATTGGATGCTCTACGGCACGGGCGGGCTGTTCTACGGACACGTGAAGACCAACGTCGCGTTCGATTGCTCGGCTTGCGTCGGCGGCGGCGTGGCGTTTGGCGGATCGACCTCGCGCAGCGAAGCCGGTTGGACCGTCGGTGGCGGCGTTGAACGTCGGCTGTGGTCGAATTGGTCGATTGGTGCCGAGTATCTCTATTTTGACCTGGGTAGCGTCTCGACAACAGCCAGCCAGACGCTGGTAACGCTTGCCGGCGGCCCAACCAGAAGCACGCTGACGGCGAACTCCGACTTCACCGGGCACATCGTTCGCGCCGTGCTGAACTACAAATTCAATTAGTCGCTGGGGGAATCAATGCCGCCTTTTCGCTATTTCGCCGTCTCGCTCTACGCAGCCGGCGTACTGTGTGTCACGACCACCGCCTTCGCCGCCCAACCGCAGCCTGTATATAACTGGACCGGCTGGTACATCGGTCTGAACGCCGGCGGAAATTGGGGCTCATCCAAGACCTCGACAACCTTTGATCCCGGACCCAATCAGTTCCCGATAATAATATCTTACGATGCGGCGGCGCTCGCGACGATCAACCCGGTCGGCGCCCCTTCGCGTTTCGACACCAGCGGCTTCACCGGCGGGATTCACGGCGGTTACAACTGGCAGTCTGGCAATTTTCTCGCGGGGGGCGAAATCGATTTCGACTACTTCCGAAGCGCTGGCTCGCAAACGAGAACGGGGCCGTATGTTGCTGGCGGCAGCCTCTCCATTACCTCCTCGCTCAGCACCGAGTGGCTGTTTACCGCGCGACCGCGCCTCGGCTACGTCTATAACAACTGGCTGGTATATGCGACCGGAGGCGTGGCAGTTACCCAGCTCAAAGGCTCGTGGAGCTACTTGGAAAATTTCAACAACATTGTTGAAAGCGCATCGGTGTCATCGACCAAAGCTGGCTGGGTCGCCGGTGGCGGGATCGAAAGCGGACTATCCGGTGGCGTGACGCTCGGCGTCGAATATCTCTACGTCAGCTTCGGCGACGTTTCGCCCCCGACATCCTTTCCTGCTTTCGCCGGCGGCGGCGCTTTGAGCAATCCGGTCCATCACAGCCTCGACTTGCAGGCCAATATCGTCCGCGCGCGTTTGACGCAGCGATTTTGATCGCCCTCGCCGACGGTGCCTGCGCTAGCCGGCCCGGGCAACACGGCTTTGACCGTAATGACGACACGCTAACGCAACTCACGGACACCGCCTCCTCGAAAGAGCAAGCTTTTGCGTTCTACGCTGCCGGCCGGATGTCCAGGCGGACGGTGAGGCCCGCGCGATCGGCGATATTGATCAGCGCGTCGAGACTGAACTTATCGATACGCCCGCGCATCAGATCGTTCATGCGGGGCTGCGTGAGACCAAGCCGCTTCGCTGCAGCGGCCTGTGTGACCTGCCGGGCAGCAATGGCGTCCCTGATCGCCAACATCATCTCGGCGCGCGCTTTCATATTCGCCGCCGACGCGCGCGAGCGCTCGATGGCATCCCACACGTTGCTAGACCGCCGTCGCTTCATCGCCCTTCTTCACTTCTTAATTCCTTCAGACGCAATTGCGCGAGACCGAGATCACGTCGCGACGTGCGCTGACTCTTCTTCTGAAACACATGCAGCACGTAAACCGCTTGCAGCACGTAAAGCGCTTCGGCAAAGCTCGCGATATAGATCACGCGATAAGTACCTGTAGCATCGCGCACGCGAATTTCCCGCACTCCGAGGCCGACACCTGGCATCGGCTTCCAATCGTCGGGGTCCAAACCACGTTGTACGCGATCGAGTTGAAAACCCGCACGGCGCCGCGCATGCATGGGAAGCTCGCGCAGTACATCTAACGAATCCCCAAGGAAAACTACCGCGCTTTCATATTCTTATATCAATTTCGATATAGTAACTCTCCAACTACTTGATACTTGCCAGCGCCTGCGCCAGCCGGCCCGGGCTTACCGGCTTGGCGAAATAGAAGTCCATGCCGGCAACGCGCGCAGCCGTTTCATCGGCGCTGCCGCCGCGGCCGGAAATGCCGACGATCGGCAATTGGCCGGCTTTGCCCGGCAGCGCGCGGATGGCGCGCGTCGCCGCGAGCCCGTCGATGCCCGACAACGTCACGTCCATGAGCACGGCGTCGTAGCCGCCGCGTTGAACGGCGGCGACTGCGGCCTCGCCGGTCTCGACAAAGTCGACGCGGTGGCCGAGCTCCGACAAAATGGTGTTCATCACCACGCGCCCGTAAGGATTGTCCTCGACGCAGAGCAGCCGCAGCGGCGCCGAGGATCGCGGGCGGCTGCCCGGTTCGGCAACGGGTTGCATATCGACGCGGTCGACGAGCGCGGTGAAGCGGAAGGTCGACCCCTTGCCGGGCCTGCTGGTCACTTTGAGGTCGCCGCCCATCGCCTTGGCGATGCGCTTGACGAAGGTAAGCCCGAGCCCGGCGCCGCCGTAGCGGCGCGCGATGTCCTCGTTCGCCTGCGCGAACGGACGAAACAATCTCTTGAGTTCGGCGGCACTCATGCCGATGCCGCTGTCGGCCACGGTGAAAACAAGCCGCACACGCCCGCGCGATGCAGGTTCGGCAGCGGCGTTGAAGGTAACGGTCCCTTCGCTGGTGAATTTCACCGCATTGTCGGCGAGGTTTTCCAAGGCGGCGCGCAGACGCACAGCGTCGCCGGCGGCCATCGCCGGTAGTTTGGCGGCAATCGCAACATCCGCGCGCAGCTCCTTGCTGCCGGCGCGCGCCGCCAGGGCCTGGCCGACCGCCTCTGCCAGCGCGCGCGGCGAGAACGGCTCGCGGCGCAGCGTGAGACCGGCAACGTCCGCTTTGACGGCGTCGACGATCAAGGTCGACAGCGCGGCAAGGTGCTCGGCGCCGCTTTTAATGGCGCTCGCCCATTCTCGTTCGCGCTGGCCGAGATCGGAGGAGGCGAGCAGTTCGGCGAGCGCCACAATGCCGGTGAGCGGCGTGCGAACGTCGTGCGCGATGCCGGCAAGCGCCGCTTCGATGGCGCGCACATTGGCGGCCCCGTCCTCGCGGCGGGCCCGCGCCTTGCGCTTTGCCTTGCGCGTTGTCTTGCGCCTTCGCTTCGCCAATCGCCCCCCCTTCGCAAAGCCGACCATGCCACGGGCGCGCCGGTCAATCGAGCCCGACCAGGCGGCGAATACCGGCCGGCGTCGCGCCGCGGGCGCGCAGCTCGCGCAAACCCGTGGCCGCCGTCGACTTCGACAGCTTCTTGCCGCCGTCGTCGAGGATCAATCGATGGTGACGGTAGCGCGGCGCCGGCAATCCGAGCAGCGCCTGCAGCAAGCGATGCACGGCGGTCGCATGGTAAAGGTCGTGCCCGCGCACGACCTCGCTCACGCCTTGCGCGGCATCGTCCACCACGACCGCCAGATGATAGCTGGTCGGCGTGTCCTTGCGCGCCAGGACAACGTCGCCCCAGGCGGCCGGATCGGCCGCAACCTCGCCCTCCTCCGCTTCGCTCCAGGTCGGCGCGCCGGCGCGCGCAAGCGCAGCTCGCATATCGAGCCGCAGCGCATAGGGCTCGCCTGCGTCCATGCGGCGCGCGCGTTCGTCCGGCGCCATCGCTTTGGCGTTGCCCGGATAGAGCGGCGCGCCGTCGGGATCGCGCGGCCAAGGAGCTCCCATTTCGGCTTCGCGCTGCGCGACCAGCGTCGCAATTTCCGCACGGCTCTCGAAGCTCGGATAGACGAGACCCATCGCCTGCAGCCGGCGCAGCGCCGCACGATAGTCCGCGGAGTGCTCCGATTGCCGCCGCACCGGCTGCTCCCAGCGCATGCCGAGCCATGCCAGGTCCTCGTAGATCGCCGCTTCGTATTCGGGCCGGCAGCGCGCGACATCGATATCCTCGATGCGCAACAGCAGGCGCCCGCCCGCGGCCGCGGCCAAGTCGGCATTGAGCAGCGCCGAGAGCGCGTGGCCGAGATGCAGGTAGCCGTTGGGCGACGGCGCGAAGCGGAAAACGGGTGGCATGGTTTCTCTTGTGCCGTCCACACACTCCGTTCATGCCCGCGCACCCGTCACGCCGCGGCTTCGACAGGTAGAGGCCCCAGCCTGGCGGCGCCCAGCGAAGGCGGGAGCGGCAATCCAGCGCTGGGTCGCCGCTTTCGCGGGAATGAACGGTGTATTATGGGGGCCCGCAAATGACCATCTTTCTCCACACCCAAGCCGATCTCGAGACCGCATTGGCGCAGTTGATCGCCAAGGACCCGCGCCTCCAGCCGGTCGCCGAAAAGGCGGGCAGCTTCGCGCTGCGCCGGCGCGAGGCGGGCTTTCCCGGCCTTTGCGCCATCGTCTGCGGCCAGCAGCTCTCGACCGCGAGCGCCGCCGCCATCCGCAACCGGCTGTTCGCCGCCTTCGATCCGTTCCATCATGACACGCTGCGCCAGGCGCGCAGCGACAAGCTCAAGCGGCTCGGGCTGTCGGCGCCGAAGATCAAATCGATCCGCGAAATCGCCAAAGCGGTCGGCAAAGGGGCGATCGACCTGACCAAAGTCGGCAACATGGACGCCGACGAGGCGCATTCCGCGCTCACGGCGCTGCACGGCGTCGGCCCCTGGACGGCCGACATCTATCTCTTGTTCTGTCTCGGCCACGCCGATGCCTTTCCCGCCGGCGACCTGGCGGTGCAGGAGTCGGCGCGCATCGCTTTCAATCTGCGCAAAAGGCCCGACGCGAAAAAGCTGACGGCGATGGCTGAGGCCTGGCGGCCATGGCGCGGTGTCGCCGCGCATTTGCTGTGGGCCTACTATCATGCCGTGAAGAAACGCGACGTGGTGCCGGTGCAGGCCGGGAACGGCGCAAAGAGGCCGGCGCGCAAGGCAGCGAAGAGGACGAAAGCGGATGGCTGAACTCGACGGTCCGCGCCTGGCGCCGCGCTCGGGCAAGACCAAGAGCCTTGTCGTGTTCCTGCACGGCTACGGCGCCGACGGCAACGACCTCATCGATATCGGCCGCGCCTGGCAGGACCTTCTCCCCGACACGGCCTTCGTATCGCCGCATGCGCCCCGCCCATGCGGCCAGGCGCCGATGGGCCGCGAATGGTTTCCGCTCACCTTCCGCGACATCAACGAGCGCTGGAGCGGCGTCAACATGGCGGCGCCGGGGCTCAACGCGTTTCTCGACGCCGAACTCGCGCGCCACGCGCTGCCGCCCGCGGCGCTGGCGCTGGTCGGCTTTTCCCAGGGCACGATGATGGCGCTGCATGTCGGCTTGCGGCGCGCCGTGCCGCCGGCGGCGATCGTCGGCTATTCCGGCATGCTGGTGGTGCCGGAGGACATCGCCGCGGAGACGTTCGCCGGCGAGATCAAAAGCCGTCCGCCGGTGCTGCTCGTTCATGGCGATCAGGACCAGCTCATCCCGGTCGACGCGCTCCTGCACGCCGCGCAAGGTTTGGCAGCGCTCGGCATTCCGACGGAATGGCACATCTCGTCCGGCGTCGCCCATGGCATCGACCAGGAAGGACTGCGCCAGGGCGGCGCCTTTCTGCGCCGGTTCCTGCGCTGAGCAACTTGCGCGTAACCCCTCGGATATGCTTCACAATCCTGTCATGCTGCTTGTAGATTGTCCGGGCGTAAGAATCGGCCTCGGGGGTGCCAGGAGCTAAGAGCTTGAACGTGCACGTGTCTCCCAGCGGTTATCCGGCCCTGGTGCTCAACGCGGATTTCCGGCCGCTGAGCTACTACCCGCTGTCGCTGTGGTCCTGGCAGGACGCGATCAAAGCGGTGTTCCTCGAGCGCGTGAACATCGTCGCCAATTACGACCGCGCGGTGCACTCGCCCTCCTTCGAGATGAAGCTGCCGAGCGTGGTGTCGCTGAAAACCTTCGTAAAGCCCTCGACTTACCCGGCCTTCACCCGCTTCAACGTGTTCCTGCGCGACCGCTTCGTGTGTCAATATTGCGGCGAACGCGACGATCTGACGTTCGACCATTTGTTGCCGCGCTCGCGCGGCGGCCACACCACGTGGAGCAACGTGGTCGCCGCCTGCTCGCCCTGTAACTTGCGCAAGGGCAATCTGACGCCCGCCGAGGCGAAAATGTGGCCGTCGCAGATGCCGTTCCAGCCGACCGTGCAGCATCTGCACCGCAACGGCCGTTTGTTCCCGCCCAACTACCTGCACGAAAGCTGGCTCGATTATCTCTACTGGGACACCGAGCTGGAGCCGTAAGCTCGCCTCACAACGGGAGCCTCTCGATGATCAGCACGCTGCCTCTTCGTCGCGGCGGGCCGCTGCTTGTGGTGTGCCTGCTTCTCGGCTTGTGCGTCTCCTCGCCGGCGCAGCAGCAGCCGCCGGCGTCCGCCGGTCCGGCGGATCCCAAGCTGATCGAAGACCTGGTCGCCGCGTATCGCATTCTCGCCGACCACAATCTGCTTGACGGCTGGGGACACGTGTCCGTCCGTCATGACAAGGATCCCAACCGCTATTTGATGGCGCGCGGCATGTCGGCCGACATGGTCACGGCCAAAGACATCATCGAATTCGACCTGGACAGCCGGCCCGTCGATACGCACGGCCTGCCAATGTCCGCGCTGTTCACCGAGCGCTACATCCACGGCGAAATCTACAAAGCGCGGCCGGACGTGGTGGCCGTGGTCCATACGCACGCGCCGTCGCTCATCCCCTTCGGCGACACCAAGGTGCCGCTCAAGCCGATGTACCACCGCGCCGCATTCATCGCTTTAGGAATTCCGATATTCGAGATACGCGAAAAGGCGGGGATGACGGACATGCTGATCCGCAACCCGACGCTCGGGCACAATCTCGCGGAGGCATTGGGCGATCACCCCGCCATCCTGATGCGCGGCCACGGCGCGGCGATCACCGGACCGACGTTGCAGCGCGCCGTGGCGCGCACCATCTTCCTGTCGCTCAACGCTAAGCTGCAGGCCGAAGCCATGCAGATGGGCACGCCGATCACTTATCTCGATATCGAGGAAGCGCGCAAAATCGAGGCGCGCGAGGGCCACGGGCTAGCCCGCACTTGGGAAGGTTGGAAACACAAGGTGATGGCCCGTCCCTAGATCGCGCCGTGTAGCGATCGGCAAGGCCTTGCACGGGAACGAACCGTGGCTACATGAGTTCAGCTCGGATGATGTCGAGCCGTCAAGGTTCCATCATCGGCCCGGAGTAGCATCTGGGCGGACGACCACGGTAGATCGGCGACGCCGGATGTACGCGCGCCTTTCCACTCGTGGTCGTTGACATTTCAAGGGTTTGCCGCGGCCTTCAGTCGCTCTTTGTCGTAGCCCGCCACGCGCTTGTAGCTTTCCGATAGTGCGATCAACTCCTCGCGGCTGATCACGTCGTCGATCGATTTGAACGGCTTGTCGCCGGTGCGCCGGTACACCTCATGCAGGATCGCATCGGGTGGCGCCTTGCGGTTCGCGAGTACGACTTCGCTGGTTGCTGGCAGGCGCTTCGTCTCATACGCCTTGAGCGCGGCAACCGGATCGGCGCTTTCCGTCAAAGCATCGGCCAAGGCACGCGCATCGAGGATCGCCTGCGCGCCGCCATTGGCGCCGCGCGGATACATCGGGTGCGCGGCGTCGCCCAGCAGCGTCAGCCGGCCGAAGCTCCAGCGCGGCAGCGGGTCCTGGTCGACCATCGGATATTCGAGAATCTGATCCGACGCCTTGATGAATTCCGGCACGTCGAGCCAATCGAAGTGCCAGTCGGCCATGGCGGGGAGAAAATCCTCAAGCCGCCCGCGCCTGTTCCAGTCGCGTTCTTTGTGCTGCGGCGTCTCGATATCGCAGACCCAGTTCACGAGCTGCCGCCCCTCCGCGTCGATGTTGTTGCGGATCGGATAGATCAAAAGCTTCGCCGGGTGATGCCAGCCGACGCGGATCATGCTGGCGCCGGACATGAACGGCTTCCAGCGGGTGACGCCGCGCCACATGTTGATGCCGGAATATTTCGGGGGCCCTTCGTTGGGATAGAGCTGCTTGCGCAGCACCGAATGAATGCCTTCGCAGGAGACGGCGACGGTGCCGCGCTGCACCGGCAGCGGCTTGCCATTAACGTCCTCGAAATATGCAATCGCTTCGCCGCCGTCATAATCGACGCGCGTGCACTTGTGGCCGAGGATCACCTTGTCCTTGCCGGCGCGCGCAAGGAATGCGTCAAGCAGCACCATCTGCAAATCGCCGCGATGAATGGAGAATTGCGGCACGTCGTAACCGGCGAAACGGCCGGCGGGCTCGCTGTAGATGAACTGGCCGAAGCGGTTGTAGAAGCAATATTCGCGGGTAATGACGGCGACATCCGACAACGCTTTTTCGAGGCCGAGCGCGCACAATTCGCGCGAGGCATGCGGCAGGATGTTGATGCCGACGCCGACCGCCTTGAGTTCAGGCGCCGCCTCAAAAATGCGGCAGGCGATGCCGGCGCGCTGCAGCATCAGACCGAGGGTCAATCCGCCAATTCCGGCGCCGAGGATGAGAACGTCCATTTCCTCGTTCCTAGACATCGTCGTGGCCGGGCTTGTCCCGGCCATCCACGCCTTTGTTATGGCAAGATGAGGAGGCCGGACACAAGCCGGGCATGACGCAATTAGTTTTTGCTCCGCGCCAAGGAGGCCCGCACTCCCCAGAGCGCGACAATCGCCAGCGCGAGCGACACCAGCACGTCCCATCCGGCGAGCGACAGGCCGAGGAAGCGCCAGGCGGCCTCGTCGCAGCGGATCGGGCTGAAGTTGTTGAGTTGGGTGAGCAGATCCTTGGCGGAGCCGGCATTGCTGATGGGGCCGGTGCATTCCGCCGGCCCGGGCCACCACTTCCATTCGATGCCGGCGTGATACGTGGCAAGGCCGGCGTTCCAAAGCATGGCCGCCGCGATCACCGCAAAGCCGAGCAGCATCACCTTGCGCTGCGCCCCGTAGCCGGCGCCGAGGCAAAGCAAAGCGGCGAGCGGCACGCTGATGTAATAAGCATCGCGCTGCTCCAGGCAGAGCGGGCATGGCGCCAAGCCGACCACGTATTGAAAGAAGAAGAAGCCGCAAATAGTGGCAACCCCGACCAGCGCGATAATGACAGCGGCGGCGAGCGGCGGATCGGTGCGGGATTGCGCAAGATTGAGCATTGCCATTAGATCGTTCGCCGCCTTTAGCCGACAGATTCCGCGACCATGCGCCTCGACCCGCAGAGCGGAAGCTCGCCGAGCGGAAACTGGTGCCCCTGGCCGGACTCGAACCAGCACGATGTTTCCACCACCTGATTTTGAGTCAGGCGCGTCTACCAATTCCGCCACAGGGGCCTTTAAGCGCCGGGACTATAGCCCGCCAAGATCGAGGGTCAACGGCGGCAGCCTTGCCGGAGCGCTTCCGGCGCGGTCTTCACGCGCTTATGATCCGCGATTGACCCCTCATCTAAGGAGCCGCCGATGAACGAAGAAGCCCTCAATATGTCGCTGCGCAAATTTCTGAAGGTGGTCGGCGTGACTTCGCAGCAGGAAATCGAGAAAGCGGTGCGCGCGGCACTCGAAGCCGGCAAGCTCAAGGGCAAGACCAGCTTGCAGGCGCAGATGGTGCTGACCATCGGCGACATCGGACTCAATCACAAGGTCGACGGCACCATCGAACTCGCCTAGGCCGCTGGTTTGGTTGAATGCGTGCTTAGTCCGTTCATTCCCGCGCAAGCGGGAATCTACAAGCCATTTCATCCTGGGTCCCGCTTTCGCGGAGACAAGCGGAAAAGATCGAGCGAACCCACATGTGCACGCTACTCTCACTTCAAAGACCGGCCCGCGCCTTTTGGTAATAAGACAGGTCGAGATACTTGTCGGGCGACGCCGGCGTGCCCCCTTCATATTCGGCGCGCAGCTTCAGCACATTTCTCACGCCCGCGAGATCGATCTCACCTTCGCGGTCGAAATCACTCTTGGTTGCGTCGAACGACGCTTCGGCAATATCGGGTGTCAGCTTGAGACGTTCGGCCAACAGCGCCACGGCCTGCGCTTTGTTTTTCGGATCGAACGACCAGCGCCAGCCTTCGATGTAGGCCTGCAAATACTTTACCAGTGTGTCGCCATTCGCTGCAGCCCATGAGCGGAGCACAAACGCGCCGGTCCCTTGATAAGCGCCGAGGGCGGCCGCCGCCGTGCCCATGTCCTTCAGTCCGGCCTTCTGCGCCTTGACCGAAAACGGCGGGTTCATCATCGCCGCCGCCAGGGTCTTGTCGCTGATCATGGCATTGAGCCGAAGACCCGTACCGCCCACGGATTTCACCTGGTAGTCGCCTTTACTGAGGCCCTTTTGCCGAAGCATTTCATACAGCTGGAACGCATAGGCCGTGTTCACCGCATCGACGGCGACCGTCTTACCTTTGATGTCGCTGAGCGCGCCGATCGTCGGCTGCACAAGCAGGTGGTTGAAGCTGTTATCGCCGCCACTCACGACTGCAATGTCGACATTGGCCTTGTCCTTGAGCGCAAATGCGTTGTCGACGGCGGAGTGCGCGATTTGATAGCGCCCTTGCGCCAGTCCATTCCGCAGCTCCTCGGAATTGGGCGTGAACTTGATCTCCACATCGAGGCCGCGCTTGGCATAGAAGCCCTGCGCTTGCGCCGCGAACATCGGCAGGTTCTGCACGCCAGGGAAAACGATGACCGTGAGCTTGGCGTTTTCAGCGCGCGCATAGGGCGCCATGATTGCAAGGAAGGCTCCGAGCATGGCGGCGAACAAACGCTTCATCATCATGTCCTCCCCAAAAATTATTGTTGTGATCAGGCTATAACACCGGCTCAGCACCGACATTCCGCCGCCCGAAGGCTGCCTCCATCTCGCGCCGCACTTTCACGGCGTCGTCATTTGGGTCGTAGTCCACGTCGCTCCATTTGAGCGCCGCGCCCTCATCGACATCGCGCTTGAGCCTTACATTGTGCGCAAGACCGAGCGGCAGCAACTGCTGCCGCAGGGAAACATCCGCCGGCGTCTGCTTGCCCCAGACGCAGAAGCCGCCTTCGCCGTCGAGCATCTCGCCGGCGCGGAGCGGCTTCTTCGCGGTCGCCACCACGTCGGAGCGGAAGCCGGTCGGCGCGCCGGTCGCCTCGCCGCGCAGCGCCGCCGAAGCAACCGAAATGCCGAGCTCCAGGCCAATCATGTGAATCGGCCGATAGAGCGCGGCGTATCGGCCGCTCTTGTCGGGCAGCATGACATATTCCTTGAAGCAACGCCGCGCGTAATCCGCCTCACCCTCAATGATCACAAACGTGCCGAGCGCCAGATGATGCGGCACGTCGCGCCCGTCACGATAGACCGACGACACCACCTCGGTGACACCGCCTTTTCCAGCGTGCCGCCCTCGCTCTGGGGCTTGCAGATTTCCGCCAACTCGAACTGGCTCGCCGGCGGGAAATTCAGTCCGCGCGATTGCGGCACCAAGCCGGTGGCGTTGCATACGGCGGTCATCTCGATCGCCGACTTGGTGCCGTCGACGAAGGAGTTGAACATTTTCGGATTGATCGAACCGCGATCGCTGATATTGAGATATTTGTCGAGAATGTCCCAGACATTGCCGGGATTGGATTTGTGGTAGTGCGGCTCGTAACGCGTACCCTTGCCGGCACAGACGACCTTAAAGCCGGCGGCGCGCGCCCAATCGACGTGCTCGCAGATCAGCGCCGGTTGGTCGCCCCAGGCCAGCGAGTAGACGACACCGGCGGTCTTGGCGCGGCGCGCGAGCAAAGGGCCAGCCACCGCATCGGCTTCGACATTGACCATCACGATATGCTTGCCGGCGGCGATCGCCCGCAGACAATGCCGGATGCCGGCGCCGGGCACGCCGGTCGCTTCGACGGTGACCTCGATGCGGGGATCGGAAAGCAAACGCTCGGCATCGTCGGTAACGAGCGTCTTGCGCTGCGCATGCGCCTCGTCCAGCGATGCAGCGGCGTATTGCGCGGTGGGCCAGCCTGCGGTGCTCAATTGTTTTTTCGCGCGCGCCACGTCGAGATCGGCGACGCCGACCACATGCAGACCGCGCGTCAACCGCGCCTGCGCCAAAAACATGGTGCCGAACTTGCCAGCGCCGATAAGGCCGACAGTCACCGGCTTGCCGGCGGCTTCGCGCTCGCCGAGTTTTGCGGAAAGATTCACCGACGCACGCCCTCGCGGCTGGACACCGTGAAGCAAACACAAGCCCGGGAATGAGACAAGCGGCGCACCGGCAGGCGCGCTATTGACAGAGCACGCGGGAGACGAAGGTTTCCGTGTGGCAGCCTTCGCCTGTGTTGCGGCCGGACAAATAAACTTTCGCCGGACAGACTTCTGCGGTGGTCATGTCGAGGCTCGCGCCCCCATTGGCAAAACCTTTCGCCTTGCACATTGCAGCGGCCGCCGCGACGCAGTCCGGCGCACCGTTGGGTGCGACCTTGCATTTCTCATGCCCTTGCACAACGCGGGCATTCGGCAAACGTCCGAGCGCATCGGCGGCATCTTTGGCGCTGTCGACCGTCGTGCGGGCGGCGACGCCGGCTTGCTGCCCAAAGTTCTCAAAACGTTTGCGCACGCCGCTCACGCCGGCATTCCAGTTTTCGGTGGTCTGATCCCACCATTGGCCCATTTTGGCGAAGAAGCCTTGGGACTCAGCTTGCTGCGGTTTTGCCGCGTCCTGCGCGGCGGCGAGCGCGGCCCCGAGAATGATGACGCCAGCCAAAAAGCCGCCGAGGCTCAGCGCCACGGCACGCGACCTCAACAGAGACATCAAGACGTTGCTATCCATGGCCGCTCAATCGTCCTGCGGCATTGGTCCCGACACAAGCCCGCATTTTCAGGCCGGCGGCAAACCAATGAGAAACCGCCGATTCGTACTACATCAGATAGAAGGCCGCTACGATGCCGCCGACCACCAATACGGCCAACGCCAGCGTCCACAGGCCCAATTGCCGCTCGATGATGTGACGGGCCTGCTCGCCATAGCGGTGCAGCAGGAAGGCCACCACAAAAAAGCGGGTGCCGCGGGTGATCACGGAAAAAATAACGAACAAAGCAAGATTGTACCCGGCAAAGCCGGAGGTGATGGTGACGATCTTGTAAGGGATCGGCGTCAGACCCTTCAGCAGGATGATCCAGGCACCCCATTGAGCATATGCGGCACGGAACGCCTCAACCTTGTCGCCATAGCCATAAAGCTGGATCAGCCAGGTGCCGACAGAGTCATAGAGAACGGCACCAATGGCATAGCCCAACAGTCCGCCAAGCACGGACGCGATCGTGCACCAAGCGGCCATCACATAGGCCCGCTCCGGCCGTGCCAGAGCCATCGGGATCAGCATGATGTCGGGCGGCACTGGAAAGAACGAGCTTTCCGCGAAGGCGACCGCGCTCATCGTCCACAGCGCATGCGGCTTGTGCGCGGCTTCCAGACACCAGTCGTAAAGGCGGCGCAGGATGGAACGTGGCGCGGCAGCCTGGAGGGTCATGAACGCAAACTCTGATGGAGGTGTTTAGCGGCGCCTGCGCGCTGGGCGAAGTTCCAATGACGCTACCTTACGCCGGGGCGGGCTTTGCACTAACGATTTTTTTGGCAGTTTTTCGGCAATGCCGAACATAGCCTCACGGCGGCGCATTTCGGCCCATACGTCTTGCGGCCGCACCTCCGTATGCACCCACAGCACGACCAGATTGTAAAGCAAATCCGCGCTTTCGCGGACGACCGCTTCGGTCTGCCCGTGCACGGCGCCGATCACCACCTCCACTGCTTCTTCGGCGAGCTTCTTGGCCATCTTGGCGCGGCCGGCGCGAAAGAGCCGCGCCGTGCGCGACTTCGCCGGATCCGATCCGCGAACGGCGATCACGGCTCGGTACAGGCGATCAAGCGAATCAGCCATGCGGACCAGCCTATCCAATCCCCGCCGCAATCGGGTTAACGCGGATCAACCGGCCGCTTGCTCAGGGGAAGTTGAAATAGCTGTAGCCGTAACGGCCGTAATAGTACGGCGGCGGCGCGTAGCCATAACCGTAGCAATAGCCGTAGCGGCGGCAATCGCTGCGCGCCTCTTCCGCGGCCGCAATCCCGGCAATCGTGCCGAGGATGGTGCCGAAGGCGCGCAGGGCGGCGCGGTTGCCATAGTGGTCATGGTGGCGATGGCGGTAATGACGTGCCTGAGCCGGGCCGATTGCAGTAAACGCTAGGATCGCGACAAGCGCGGCGGCGGCCGAAGCGCGAATGGTGTGGCGCATGACGAACCTCCCTGGTCTGCCGATTTAACGCAAGACCAGCACGGTTCCTGTGACACGCGCGGCATAGCGCCACGCTTATTCCTCTTCCGCCAGGAGGGCGGCATTGCCGCCGACGGCGGCGGTGTTGACGGTGACCACCTGCTCCAGCGCTAGGCGCTGCAGATAGTTGGGTCCGCCGGCTTTCGGCCCGGTGCCGGACAGGCGGCTGCCACCGAAGGGCTGTGAGCCTACGACCGCGCCAATCATGTTGCGGTTCACGTAGATGTTGCCGTGCGGCATGCGCGCGAGGACGCGGGCGACGGTCTCGTCGATGCGCGAGTGGATGCCGAGCGTGAGTGCGGTGCCGTTGGCGGCAATGTCGTCAAGGAGCGCCTCCAGATGGCCGGCGCGCCACCGCACCACGTGCAGCACCGGGCCGAAGACTTCCTCCGTCAACTCGCGGGCGCTGCCGAGCTCGACAATCGCAGGCGCTACATAAGTGCCCTTGCGCGGCAGACTCTGCAGTTGAAAGCGCAGGCCCCCGCGTGCCGCCATGGCGGCGATCCAGCGCTCGAGCTTGGCTTTTGCCTCGGCGTCGATGACCGGGCCGACATGGGTCGCGGGTTCGCGCGGATTGCCAAGCTTGAGCTCGCGGGCGGCGCCCATAACCATGGTGAGGACGCGCTCGGCGACGTCCTCCTGCACGCACAGCAGGCGCAAAGCCGAGCAGCGCTGGCCGGCGGAACGAAAAGCGGAGGCGATCACGTCATCCGTGACCTGTTCGGGCAAAGCGGTGGCGTCCACGATCATGGCGTTGATGCCGCCCGTTTCGGCGATCAGGGCCGGAATCGGCCCGTCCTTGGCGGCCAACGCACGATTGATCGCCTGCGCGACCGCGGTGGACCCGGTGAACACGACGGCGGCCCCGTGACGATGCGCGACCAGCATGCGGCCAACATCGCCATCGCCCGGCACGAGATGCAACGCGCTGGCCGGCACGCCGGCGCGGTGCAGCAGTGCGACAGCTTCGAATGCGACCAGCGGCGTTTGTTCGGCGGGCTTTGCCACAACGGTGTTGCCGGCGACCAGCGCGGCGGCGATTTGCCCGGTGAAAATGGCCAGCGGGAAATTCCACGGGCTGATGCAGACTACGACGCCGCGGCCGATAAAGCGCAACTCGTTGCTTTCGCCGGTCGGCCCCGGCAGCGGCTTGGGCGCGAGGGCCGCGCGCGCCTGCGCTGCATAATAGCGACACAGATCGGCGGCTTCGCGCACTTCGGACAAGCAATCGTCGAGCGTCTTCCCGGCTTCGGTCTGCAACAGCGCGATGAGACGTCCGCGGTTCTCTTCGATCAGGTCGCCGGCGCGGGCAAGCGCCGCTGCGCGTTCGCTAACCGGCCGCGCCCTCCACGCGGCAAAGCCGGCCTGGGCGGCATTCACGGCGGCTTCGACAATCGCCGGATCGCCCTCTTCGACCGTGCCGACGCTCTCGCCGTCGATCGGCGACAGCACGTCGCGTCTGACGCCTTTGACCGCCGCGCCGCGAACGATCGGCGCTGCGGCGGCAGGCCGGCGCGCGCCGTCGATCTCCGCCAACAGCGCCGCCAGGGCAGCGCCGTCGCCGAATTCCACGCCGGTCGAATTGGGGCGCTCCGGCTTGAATAGGTCCCGCGGCAGTGGAATGTGCCGGCCACGCGCGCGCTCGGGCGCGCCGATCGCATTTTGCGGCCGCGCGAGGATAGCCGCGACGGGCACGTTCGGATCGGCCGCGACTGACACAAACGACGAATTGGCGCCGTTCTCCAGGAGCCTGCGCACCAGGTAAGCGAGCAAATCGGCATAGCCGCCGACCGGCGCGTAAACACGGCAAGTCAGGTTCGGCTCATCCTCGATCAGCGCACCATAGAGCGCATCGCCCATGCCGTGCAGCCGCTGAAATTCATAGTCACCGGTGCCGCCGGCGTCTTCCATGACGCTGGCGACAGTGAGTGCGTTGTGCGTGGCGAATTGCGGATAGAGCCGCGGCCGTGCCGCCAGAAGCTTGCGCGTGCAGTCCAGATAACAGAGATCGGTCATCGCCTTGCGTGTGAACACGGGATAGTCGGCAAGACCGCGCTCCTGCGCCCGCTTGATTTCCGTGTCCCAATAGGCGCCCTTGACCAGCCGCACCATCAGGCGCCGGTTGAGCGCCTCTGCCGCATCGGCAAGCCAACCAATCACCGCGCCCGCGCGCTTCTGATAGGCCTGCACCGCGACACCGAAACCATCCCAGCCGGCGAGCGAGGCATCGCGAAAGCACGCGGCAAAAACGTCGAGCGACAATTCCAGGCGGTCGGCTTCCTCGGCGTCGACGGTGAGATTGAGTTCGTAGCGTTTGGCAGCGCGTGCCAGCTCGAGCAGGCGCGGCGCCAGCTCCTTCAACACGCGGTCACGCGACAAGGGCTCGTAGCGCGGATGCAGCGCCGAAAGCTTCACTGAAATTCCAGGCCGCCGCGGCAGCGCCTGGTTACCGGCCGAGCCGCCGATGGCGTCGACGGCGGCGGCGTATGACTCGAAGTAGCGCTCGGCATCGGCAGCGGTGCGTGCGCCTTCCCCCAGCATGTCGAACGAATAAAGGTATTCGGAACCGGCGCGAGCCCGCGCGAGAGCCTGCACAATGGTTTCGCCTAGCACGAAGTGCGCACCCAGCAGCCGCATGGCCTGTCGCGTGGCGGCACGGACCGCCGGCAGCCCGAGGCGCTTGACCAGCGCCTCGAGGATGCCCTCCGGCGTCTCGCCGGGGTGGATGACGCGCGCGGCGATGCCGAGCGTCCACGCCGATGCCGAAACCAGCAGCGCCGTCGCGCGCGGATCGTGGCGCACCCAATCGCCGCTTTTGAGCTTGTCTTCGATGAGGCGGTCCGCGGTTTCAGCATCTGGAACCCTGAGCAGCGCCTCGGCCAGCACCATCAGGGCCAGCCCTTCTTGGGTGGACAGAGCGTAGGCATGCAGGAAGTCTTCCACCCCGCCCAGACTGCCGGCGCTCGTTCGGATCGCCCTGACCAGACGCGTGGCGCGCGCATCGATGCGGGCTTCGGCCGCGGCGGAACGGCCGGCAGCGACCATGAAAGAGCGAGCCAAAGTTTCGTCCGCCGGCGCGTAAGGCGCGCGGAAGAGCGGACTATCGCGGGCCGCACTCGCAGGGTCTGGCCCCGGCATGAATCCAACCTCCCCGCGGAAGCATAACGCAAACAGCGCCCTTGCCGCCGCGCGATGGCGGCACCTGTCACTTCATCCTGCGGTTAGTCATGCCGTCAAACAATGACCTTCATTGCGGCGCTCCTGTCTTGCGCTTTGACAGGGCATGGTTTTTGCTGCGTCTGAACCTGTCGGCTCGCCGGGACAACGGATGCAAAAATGCCGGCCACGAACGGGACGAATGTCATGAGCGTGCGGGGCACCGCATGGCTGGCTGCGGCGGTTCTCGCGCTCGCCACCGGCCTTTACGACGGCGCTCGAGCCGGAGAGACAAATTTACATTTCACCCTGGACCGGAAATTCGACGGTCCGGCTGCGCCGTTCCTGCTGGCGCTGGAGAAGGGCTACTACAAGGCCGAGGGCCTCAATGTCAGCATCGACACCGCCGGTCGCGCGCTCGCGGCGATCAAGCGCGTGGCATCTGGCGACTATGACATGGGCTTCGCCGACATCAACCGGGTTATCAAATTCCGCGACGAGAATCCGAAAATGCCGGTCAAGGCCGTGTTCATGGTCTACAATCGGCCCCCTTTTGCGATCATTGGCCGCAAAAGCCGCGGCATCGCCTCGCCGAAGGATCTCGAAGGTCATAAGCTTGGCGCGCCCGCCGACAGCGGCACATTCGCGCTGTGGCCCATTTTCGTGAAGGCCAACAATATCGACGCCGCCAAGGTCACGGTGGAGAATATCGGCTTCCAAGTGCGCAACCCGATGCTGGCTGCTGGCCAGGTCGATGCCATTACCGGGCTTTCATTTTCTTCCTTCGTCGACCTCAAGGACAAAGGCGTGCCCGTCGACGATCTCGTCGTGCTGCCCATGTCGGACTACGGCGTCAATCTGTATGGCAACGCCATCATCGTGAATGCCACGTTCGCCGCCGATCATGGCGACGCCGTGAGAGGTTTCCTCCGCGCCTATCTGCGCGGCCTGAAAGCGACGATCGCCTCGCCCGCCAATGCCGTCGACTATGTGATGGAGCGCGCCGATTCGACGAAGAAGCCGCTCGAACTCGAGCGGCTGAAAATGGTGATCCAACAGAATATCGTGACCCCTGAGGTGAAGGCGAACGGCTACGGCGCGATCGACGGCGAGCGCTTTGCACAGGCCCTCCAACAGCTCGCCCTCGCCTACAAGTTCAAGCAGAAGCCGAAGACAGAAGACATCTTCGATCCGTCATTCCTGCCGCCGGAATCGCAACGCAGGGCGAACTAGCGTACGCGCATCCGCAGAAGCTGCGCCGGTTCGGCAGCGTGCGGATTGACAACATCGGCGATCTCGTCCGCAAGCTGTTCGTAAACGGCATTTGCTCCGCCTTCACGCACGTAAATGCCGGTATGAAGGTCGGGCAGCTTTGGCAACCACGAGTCTTCCCACACCAGCAGGTCGAGATCGCATGCCCGCCGCCGTGTGAGCGGCATCACACCCAGCCCCGAGACGACCGCACTGTTCAGACTCATGATGCTGGGGCCGATGAAGACGTCTTCCCATTCGATGTTTGCCGTCTTGAGCGCCTGCGTCGCGACGCGGCGATAAATGCAAGGATCGCCATACGACACGAGCGGTACCGGACGATCGGGCTCGACTTCCGTTCCATGTCCGCGAACCCAAACCGTCTCCTGCGCCCAACAATGACGGGCATCCACGGGAGCATTGATCGACAATCCGATCAGAAGATCCAACGCGCCGCTGCGCAGATCGCGTATCAGCGCATCGAAAAAGTCGGTGCGAACGCTGAAGCCGACGTGCGGCCAGCGCTCGCGAAAGCGCGCCAGCGGCCCCGGCAATAACGACGCAACGAAGTCGCTCGGCGTACCAACGCGGATCACCAGCGCCGGCCGCGGAGCATCGCCTCCGGCACGAACAATCTGATCGTTGATCGAGAGCAGGCGCCGCGCGTGACTGGCCACCAGCTCGCCCTGCGGCGTGAGCGCGATCCCATACGCGCTGCGGTCGAGAAGTTTGCAGCCGAGCAGGACATGCAGCCGCTTGATCTGCGCGCTCACTGCCGGCTGCGTGACGCCAAGCACGGCGGCCGCTTTGGTGAAGCTTTTTTGATCGACCACGGCAATCAATGCGCGCAGCAATTCAGTCGGAATATTGGTCATGCGATTCCCTTCTAATCGCATTCGCGGTCAGCCGGCTCGAGTTACGCCTAATTCTTCATTCTTCGTGATCGGCCGCTTGCACGTGCGAATGTAACACGGCGCGCGTGAAGGCCAAAGAAGACGGCTCCCGGGCCGGCCTCACTTGATGCGCTCGAGGATACTGACGTAATTGGCAACCGCAGTGCCGCCCATGTTGAACACCGCGCCAAGAGCCGCGTCTTTGATCTGCATGTCGCCGGCGCCGCCCGTGAGCTGCATCGCGCTCAGCGCGTGCATGGAGACGCCGGTCGCCCCGATCGGGTGGCCCTTCGCCTTCAGACCGCCCGAGGGGTTCACCGGCAGTTTTCCATCTTTCTGCGTCCAGCCCTCAGCAACGGCGCGCGCGCCTTGACCCTCGGCCGTAAGACCCATCGCCTCGTATTCGATCAGTTCGGCGATCGTAAAGCAGTCGTGGGTCTCCACGAACGACAGGTCGCTCAGCGCAAGGCCGGCCGCAGCGAGAGCGCGCCGCCAAGCAACGGCGCAACCTTCGAACTTGAGAACATCGCGCCTGCTCATCGGCAGAAAATCCTGCACGTGCTCAGCGGCACGAAACGCGATCGCCTTGCGCAGGCGCAGCGCGGTCTCGATATCGGCGAGCACGACAGCCGCGGCGCCGTCGGAAACCAACGAACAATCGGTCCGCTTCAAAGGGCCGGCGACGAATGGATTCTTCTCGCTTTCGGTGCGGCAGAATTCGTAGCCGAAGTCCTTGCGCATCTGCGCATAAGGATTGCCGACGCCGTTCTTGTGGTTCTTCGCCGCAATCCTGGCCAGCGCGTCGGATTGATCGCCGTATTTTTGAAAGTAAAGCGCCGCGATCTTGCCGAAGATGCCGGCGAAGCCGCCGTCGATGTCAGCCTCTTCGCACACATAAGAAGCCTTGAGCAGATTGCGTCCGATCTCCGGCGACGGTGTCGCGGTCATCTGCTCGACGCCGACCACCAGCACAATGCGCGCGGCGCCTGCCGCGATCGCCTTGAGGCCTTGATGCACGGCAGCCGAACCTGTGGCGCAGGCATTCTCGACGCGCGTTGCGCGCTTGAAACGCAACTCCGGCGAGGCTTGCAGCACCAGCGATGCGGTGAAATCCTGCGCGGAAAAGCCGGCGTTGAAATGGCCCAGTACGATCTCATCGACGTCCTTGGGACCGATGCAGGCATCGGCGAGCGCCTCCCCCGCTACGCGTACGACGAGGCTCTCGACGGTCTCCTCATTGAGCCTGCCGAACGGGGTGTGGGCCCAACCGACAATTGCCGCTGTCATCGCGGTCTCCCGGTGCCGAACTTTGGTCGCATTACGTGCAGATAAGCGCGAATTACCATAATCCCAAGCGAAGCCAACCCCGGCTTTGCCTCCGCGGGCAAGCTTCGCTAGCCTGAGTGCCGACAGCCCTGGAACTTAATCCTTCCAGAGCGCTTGCACCACAGAGTCGCCTGTTACAACTCGCGAGTCGCCGCTTGAACTTTCGTATCGTCCTCGTCGCCTTTGCCGCGCTGATCCTGCCGCTGACGGCTCCCGCCCGCGCGCACGCCGAGGCCAAGCTCCTGATCGACGCCGCAACCGGCAAGGTATTGCACGCCGAGAACGCCACTTATCCGTGGTATCCAGCGTCCGTTACCAAACTGATGACCACCTACACGGTTTTGCGCGCGATCAAAGAAGGCCGCATTTCCAAAGATACGCTGCTGACGATCAGCCGCAATGCGGCGGCCCAGCAACCGACCAAGATGGGCTTCAAAGTCGGCACGCAAGTGACCGTCGATAATGCGTTAAAGATGCTGTTGGTGAAGTCAGCCAACGACATCGCTGTGGCGCTCGCCGAAGGCGTCGGCGGCTCGATCGCCGGCTTTGCCGACATGATGAACGCGAACGCGCGCCGGCTCGGCATGTCGCAGAGCAACTTCGTCAATCCCAACGGCCTGCCCGCGGAGAACCACGTCACCTCCGCGCGCGACCTCGGTATTCTCGCGCGGGCGTTGATCCAGGAATTTCCGGAAGACGACTTCTACTGGCATATTCATTCCATCCAGTACGGCAGCCGGGTGATGCACAATTACAATTCCCTGCTCGACCGCTACCCCGGCGCCGACGGCATGAAAACGGGTTTCATCTGCGCCTCCGGTTACAATCTGGTCGCCTCCGCCACCCGCAATGGGCACCGGCTGATTGCCGTTGTTCTCGGCGCCTATTCGGGCGCGGTGCGAGCGCAGCAAGCGGCACAACTGCTCGAGAACGGTTTCAACAATGCCGGCCTGGCGTGGCTCACGCCCTCGCTCGGCACCGTCGATGCGCTGGCGCCAATCGACGCCCAGCCGCCGAACCTGCGCGAGGAGATGTGCGGCGGCCATCGGCGAAAGCCGCCGTCGGAGGACAATGACGAGGAAGCCGAACAGGGGACGGCGACCGCAGCCAGCGGCGATACTAACGCGCCGCAGGCTTTCATGTTGTCGAACCTGAAATCGGCCAACGGCAAATTCGTGCTCGGGCCGGCGGTGGACAACGTCCCGCCGATTGTCGTTTTCACCGGCCCTGCAGATCATCCCGATCCGGTGCAGGTCGCAAGCCCGGCGAAGCCGCACAAGAAGAAGGCTGCCGCCGCAGCCCCTGCAGCGGGTGCCAAGCCGAAGAAGAAGGCGAAAGTCTCCGCCGCGCAGAAATGAGCAAAGCTGCGCCAAGTACCGATCGCGCCAAACCGCCGACGCCAATTCCATTGACTGTGCTGACCGGCTTTCTCGGCGCCGGCAAGACCACGCTGCTCAACAAATTGCTCAAGGCGCCGGCACTGGCCCAGACCGCGGTTATCATTAACGAGTTCGGCGACGTCGCACTCGACCACCTGCTCGTCGAATATGTGTCCGATAATATGATGCTGCTGCAGTCGGGCTGCCTTTGCTGCACGATGCGCGGCGATCTCATCGACGCGCTGGAAACGCTGCTGCGCGATCTCGACAACAGGCGCTGCAGCTTTCGCCGCGTGCTGCTGGAGACGACGGGGCTTGCCGATCCCGCGCCCGTTCTGCACACGGTGATGTCGCATCCTTATTTGCTGATGCGTTACCGGCTCGACGGCGTGCTGACGGTGGTCGATGCCGTGAACGGCGATGCCGAGCTCGATGCGCATGCCGAAGCCGTCAAGCAAGCGGCACTCGCCGACCGCATCATCTTGAGCAAGTGCGATCTGGCGACGGCGGCGCAGCGGGCGCGGATTATTGAACGCCTGCGGGCGCTCAATCCGGCAGCGCCTATTCTCGATTCCGCCCAAGGCGAGGCTACGCCCGAACGGCTGCTCAACTGCGGGCTGTTCGATCCGGCGCGAAAAATTCCAGACGTGAAGAAATGGTTGGCGGAAGAGGCCTATGCCGACCCACACGCGCATAGGCATGCCGGCGACGATCACCCGCACGATCATCGCCACCTGGACCGCAATCGGCACGATGCGCATGTCGCAAGCTTTGTGCTGACGAGCGAGGAGCCACTGCCCGCCGGCACCATGCAGGCGTTCTTTGAGCTGCTGCGCGCCAATTATGGGACTCAGCTTCTGCGCGTGAAAGGCATCGTCAACGTCGCCGAGCTGCCCGAAAATCCGCTGGTGATCCACGGTATTCAGCACGTTTTTCACCCACCGGCGCGGCTCGAGCGCTGGCCGGACGATGACCGCCGCACACGCATCGTCTTGATCACGCGCGATTTGCCGGAGCGCCGCGTGCGCGAGCTGTTCGATGCCTTTCTGCGCAAGCCGGGCATCGACCGGCCGGACGTGGCGGCACTGACCGACAATCCGCTCGTTCCCTTCGGCGGCGCCGACCGCTGATCGCCCGCAGCGCCGGCGCACTTGCGCCGCCCGCCGACTCGCCCGATCCTGCCGCCATGATGAACCGCCCCTGGCTTGCGCATTACCCGCGCGGCGTGGTCGCCGAGATCGACCCGAGACGCTACCGCTCGCTGGTGGCGATGTTCGAGGAAGCCTTCAAGAGCTTTGCCGGCCGCAATGTCGCCACCTGCATGGGCGGGACGCTCACCTATGCCGAACTCGACCGTGCCTCGCGCGGTTTCGCCGCCTGGCTGCAAAGCCGCGGCATCGCGCCGGGCGCGCGCGTCGCCCTGATGATGCCGAACGTGCTGCAGTATCCGGTCGCGATCGCCGGCACCTTGCGGGCGGGCTGCGTGGTGGTGAACGTCAATCCGCTGTACAAGCCGCGCGAACTCGAATTCCAGCTCAACGACGCCGGCGCCGAAGCTATCGTCGTATTGGAAAATTTCGCCTCTGTCCTGCAGCAGGCTTTGCCGCAGACCAGCGTCAAGCACGTCGTTGTTGCGCGGCTCGGAGACATGCTGGGCGCGCTCAAGGGCGCGGTGGTCAACGGTGTGGTGCGATATGTCAAGAAACTGGTGCCCGCGTATAGCCTACCCGATGCGGTCGCCCTCAAGGACGTGCTTGCGAGCGGGCGCCGCCTGCCGTTTACGCCCCCCGCGATCGGCCCGGAGGACCTCGCTTTCCTCCAATACACCGGCGGCACGACAGGCGTCGCCAAGGGCGCAATGCTGCTGCATCGCAATCTCGTCGCCAACGTGCTGCAGGTGGAGGCTTGGCACGCACCGCTGCTTGCGGCGCCCCCGCCGATCGGACAACTGGTCATCGCGACCGCGCTGCCGCTCTATCACGTATTTGCGCTCACCGCGTGCTTCCTGTTCGGCATGCGCCTCGGCGCGCTCTGCGTGCTGATTCCCAACCCGCGCGACATCCGCGGCCTGATTAAGGAACTGGCCAAGTACAAAGTGAACTCGTTCCCGGCGGTGAACACGTTGTACAACGCGCTGCTCAACCACCCGGATTTCAAAACCATCGACTGGAGCATGCTCAAAAGCGCCATTGGCGGCGGCATGGCGGTGCAGAAATCCGTGGCCGAAGCCTGGTTCAAGGCGACGGGTAAGCCGATCATCGAGGGCTATGGCTTGTCGGAAACCAGCCCGGTGCTGACGTGCAACCCCGGCGACATCGCCGAATGGACCGGCACCATCGGGCTGCCGCTGCCATCGACGGAAATTTCGATCCGCGACGATGAGGGCCGCGAGGTGCCGCTCGGCGAGCAAGGGGAGATTTGCGCGCGTGGACCGCAGGTGATGCCAGGATATTGGAAGCGGCCGGAAGAGACCGCGAAAGTGATGACGGCAGACGGCTTCTTCCGCACCGGCGATATCGGCACCATGGATGGCGAAGGGCGGGTGCGCATCGTCGACCGCAAGAAGGACATGATCACCGTCTCCGGCTTCAAGGTGTTTCCCAACGAAGTGGAAGACGTTGTCATGCGCCAGGGCGGCATTCTGGAATGCGCCGTCGTCGGCGTCCCCGACCGCCATTCGGGCGAGGTGCCGAAGCTGTTTGCGGTGAAAAAACGGCCGGAACTGACCGAGGCGGAGCTGCGCGCCTATCTCGCCGCCAATCTCGCCAGCTACAAGGTGCCGCGACAGATCGATTTTCGCGACGAATTGCCGAAATCCAATGTCGGCAAGATCCTGCGCCGCGCGCTGCGCGAGGAGGCCCAGCGCCAATGAGCGTAGCCGCACCCGCCGCCGTCATTGCGTTCTGGCGCGCGGCCGGTCCCGGTCGTTGGTTCGAAAGAGACAACGTCTTCGACGACGAGGTCAGGCGGCGTTTCCTCGCAACATATGAAGCGGCGGCGGCAGGCAAACTTACCGATTGGGAGCAAAGCGCCGAGGGTTCGCTCGCGTTGCTCATTCTGCTGGATCAGTTTCCACGCAATATGTTCCGCGGCGAGGCACGCGCCTTCGCCACCGATGCATTGGCGCGCGCGGTCGCCAGCCGCGCCATCCTCAACGGCTTCGACGGCGCGTTTCCCGACATGCGCGGCTTCTTCTATCTGCCCTTCGAGCACTCGGAGAATCTTGCCGATCAGGAGCGTTGCATCGCGCTCTACAAAGCCGCCGGCGATGCCGACGGAGTGAAATGGGCGGAGATACACGCCGACATCATCCGCCGCTTCGGTCGCTTCCCCCATCGCAACGCCGTGCTCGGACGCATGACCACACCGGAGGAGCAAAAGTTCCTCGACGACGGGGGTTTCAGTGGATGAAAGCCGAGCGCCTTTTTGCGCCCGCGCTGCATGGATTTGCTAGGCTGGGCCCGAAAGAGCTTGGCGTTCGCGGTGAGACGCCGTGCCAGGGAGGCGACCATGTTGACAGCGCTGCTGCGCTCCCCATTGCTCGCCGGTGTTGTCGCGCTGCCGATGACGTTGTCCGCCGGATCAAATGCGCAACAGGCGCCCCGGGTCGGCGCCAATGACATCGGCGGCGTGGTGTCGGGCGCGCATGGCCCGGAAGCGGGCGTATGGGTAATCGCCGAGACAACAGAGACGCCGACCAAAATGGCCAAGATCGTCGTCACCGACGATCGGGGCCGCTATCTCATTCCCGATCTGCCGGTGGCGGACTACAGCGTCTGGGTGCGCGGCTACGGCCTCGTCGACTCGCCGAAGATGCGCGCCAAGCCCGGCACGGCTCTCAATCTCACCGCGGTGCCGGCGCCGGACAAAGCAGCGGCCGCGCATTATTATCCGGCGATCTACTGGTACACGCTGATGAAGATTCCGCCGGCCAGCGCCTTCGGCGGCAGCACCGACATTCCGGCAAAGTTCAGCCAAAGCGATTGGCTCAGGCAGATGAACAATGTCGATTGCATCGGCTGCCACCAGCTCGGCCAGGAAGCGACGCGAACCGTGCCGGCGGCATTCGGCCATTTCGATTCGGGCGCGGAGGCGTGGATGCGGCGCACGCAATCGGGTCAGTCTGGCGAGGCGATGACGAATCGATTGGCCGGCCAGTGGGCGGGCGTGCCTTATAAATATCTCGGTGACTGGACCGACCGGATCGCCAAGGGCGAACTGCCGAAGACCGAGCCGCCGCGGCCGCAAGGGGTTGAACGCAATATCGTCATCACCGAATGGGAGTGGTCGACGCCCGACAAATATTTGCACGACCTGATCTCTTCCGATCGACGGCACCCGACCGTAAACGCCTACGGTCCGCTATTCGGCTCGCCTGAATATTCCACCGACAACATGCCGATTCTCGATCCGAAGACCAACAAGGTCACAGTCTTCAAGTTGCCGGTGCGCGATCCCGATATGCCCTACTCGCTCGGGCCCGGTCACGCCGCGGCGCTGAAGCCGCTCGCGCCTTCCGCGTATTGGGGCGACCGGCAATTGTGGGACACTAAGGCGAACAATCATAACTCTATGTTCGACGACAAAGGCCGCCTCTGGCTCGCTGCTACAGTACGGGCTCAGGACAATCCGGCCTGGTGCAAGAAGGGATCGGACAATCCGTACGCCAAGGTCTTTCCGCTCGACAAGTCGCAGCGGCAGGCGGCAATGCTCGATCCCAAAACTATGAAGTACACCTTTGTCGACACCTGCTTTGCGACGCACCATCCGCAGTTCGGCTATGACCCCGACAACACGCTGTGGTTCAGCGGCACCGGTCCGGTGGCCGGATGGATCGACACCAAAGTGTTCGACGAGACGGGCGATGCGCAGAAGGCGCAAGGCTGGGCGCCGTGGGTGCTCGACACCAACGGCAACGGCAAGCTCGACGACTATACCGAGCCCGGCCAGCCGGCCGACCCGAACAAAGACATGCGGATCACCGCCGGCTCGGGTCCTTACGCGGTCATGCCGAACCCGAAGGACGGCTCGATCTGGTACGCGATCGGCACCTTCGCCGGCCCTCCTGGTTTCCTGCGTTTCGATCCAAAAACGAAACTGTCGGAGGTCTACTACATTCCCAAGCCCGGATTCGGCATCCGCGGCGGCGACATCGACGGCAACGGCGTTGTCTGGGGCTCCGGCTCGAGCGGCCACCTCATGAGCTTCGATCGCAGCAAGTGCAAGGGACCGCTGAACGGCCCAAGCGCGACGGGTTATCACTGTCCGGAAGGCTGGACCTTTTACAAATATCCCGGGCCCGGGTTCGACGGCTTCCCTGAGACCAGCGCCGAAGCGAGCTATTACACCTGGGTCGATCAGCACAACACCTTCGGCCTCGGCGAGAACGTGCCGATCTCGACCGCCAACCTCAATGACGGCTTCGCCGCGCTCAAGGACGGCCGCATGATCATGATCCGCATCCCCTATCCGATGGGCTTCTACGCCAAAGGGCTCGACGGACGCATCGATGATGCGAATGCCGGCTGGAAAGGCCGCGGCCTGTGGAGCACGAGCGGCGACCGCACGCCGTGGCTGATGGAGGGCGGCAAAGGCTCGCGTCCGCGCGCGGTGCACATTCAGTTACGGCCCGATCCGCTGGCGGACTGAGGCAACAAGACGCGGCTCGGCGGACGGAATCGACCCGCCCACTGAATGTTAACGAATAGTTGCTAGCCATCGACGATGGCCTTGCCGTCTTTTGCAACGCGGCCGGAACGACAAACCGACGCGTCACCCTCCGGCGAACCTGCCGCGCGCTCGCCCGTCGCGGCGCTTCTTTCGCGCGTTGCCGCGATGCTGGCGGAAAAAAAAGACAGTCGTGTCGTGCAGCTCATGGCGGGCAAAGTGTTCCTCGTCCGCGTCGGCAGCGCCGTGCTCGCGCTCGTCAGCCAAGTGCTGCTGGCGCGCTGGATGGGGCAGTTCGAGTTCGGCATCTACATCTATGTCTGGACCTGGGTGCTGATGATCGGCGCTTTGTCCGATGCCGGCCTCTCCTCTGCGGCGCGCAGGTTCGTGCCCGAATACACCGAGCTCAAGGCGCTCGACCGCTTGCGCGGTTTTCTGTCCGGCTCGCGCTGGCTTGCTTTCGCCATCGCAACTGGCGTCGCGGCTTTGGCCGCGGCGGGCGTGACGCTGCTCGCGCCGCACCTCGACTCCGGGACCGTCATTCCGCTTTATCTCGCCTGCGCCACCATTCCGATCTATGGCCTCGTGCAGGTACAGGCGGGCATCGCGCAATCCTATGACTGGCCCAATCTCGCGCTGATGCCGTTCTACATCTGGCGGCAGCTCGCAATCACATTGCTGATGGGCCTTGCCTGGTTCGTCGGCGCGCCGACCGACGCCGTCACCGCCATGATCGTCGCCGTCGTCACGACCTGGGCCGTCACTGTCGCCCAACTCGTCATCCTCGACCGCCGGCTCAAGCGCAAGGTCGAGCCCGGCGCGAAGCGTCACGAGCCGAAGACCTGGCTCGCCACCTCCCTGCCGATCTTCGTGGTCGAGGGCTTTTACCTGCTGCTGACCTACATCGACATTCTCGCCCTCGAACATCTGCGCTCGCCGGACGATGTCGCCGTGTATTACGCTGCGGCACGCCTCTTGGCGCTGGTTGCCTTCGTCTATTTCGCCATCGCCGGCGTCACCGCCCACAAATTCACCCAGTACCACGTCGCCGGCGACAAGGAGCGCCTGGCGGGCTTCTTCCACGAAACCGTCCGCTGGACCTTCTGGCCCTCGCTTGCCGCCTGCGCCGCGATCCTGGCTTTTGGCAAGCCGCTGCTCTGGCTGTTCGGCGGCAACTTTGAAAGCGGCTACAGCGTGATGTTCATCCTCGCCGTCGGTATGCTGTCGCGCGCTGCAGTCGGCCCCGCCGAGCGGCTGTTGAACATGCTCGGTGAGCGCAAGCAATGCGCCGGCGTCTATGCCGCGGCTTTCGCCGTCAACCTCGCCGGCTGCCTCGTGCTCATCCCCCGCTTCGGCATCCAAGGCGCCGCTATCGCCACCTCCAGCGCGCTTGCGGTCGAGTCGCTGCTCCTCTACCGCATTGCCAAGCGCCGCCTCGGCTTCCACGTGTTCATTCTCGGCGGCGGCAGGGCTTAGGCCATCTCTCGCAATTGCCGGCGAATGATCTTGCCGGTCGTGGTCATCGGCATCTGGCTGATGAAGGCCACTTCGCGCGGATATTCATGCGCGGAGAGGCGTGTCCTGACGAATGCTTGAATCTCGCCGGCAAGCACGTCTGAGGCCGCGTGACCGGACTTGAGCACGATGAAAGCCTTGACGATCTCGGTGCGGACCTTGTCGGGTTTGCCGACAACGGCGGCAAGCGCCACTGCGGGATGTTTGAGAAGGCAATCCTCGATCTCGCCGGGGCCGATGCGGAAGCCCGCCGACGTAATGACATCGTCGTCGCGGCCGACGAATGTGATGTAGCCTTGTTCGTCCATGATGCCCTGGTCGCCGGTCGCCAACCAATCGCCGATGAATTTGTCGCGCGTCGCTTCCGGCCGGCCCCAATATTCGAGGAACATCACCGGGTCCGGCCGCCGCACCGCGATTTGCCCGAGCTCGCCCGCCTCCAGCTTTTCACCATTGCGGCCGATCACCGCGACGACGTGCCCGGGCACCGGCTTGCCGATGGCGCCGGCTTTGAGCATGCCCAATTGCGCGCAGGAGCCGAGCACCAGGTTGCATTCGGTCTGGCCGTAGAACTCGTTGATGGTGAGGCCGAACGCCTCCCTGCCCCATTCCAGCGCCTCGATGCCGAGCGATTCTCCACCCGAGGCCATGCTGCGCAGCTTGAAATCGTAGCGGCCGCGCGGGTTGGGCACCGCACGCATCATGCGCAGCGCCGTTGGCGGGATGAAGGCGTTGCGCACGCCGTGCTTCGCCATGAGAGCGAACGCCTCCTCGGGATCGAACTTGTCGAAGCGGCGCGCAACGACAGGAACGCCGTGATGCAGGCTGGGCAGCAGCACGTCGAGCAAACCGCCGGCCCAGGCCCAATCCGCCGGCGTCCAGTAGCAGTCGTCCGCTTGCGGAAAGGGATAATGCGGCAACTCCGCGCCGGGCAGATGGCCGAGCAACACGCGGTGCGCATGCAGGGCGCCTTTCGGCTGCCCGGTCGTGCCTGATGTGTAGATCATCATCGCCGGCTCGTCGGCCGCCGTGTCGACCGGCGCAAAATCCGCGGAGGCCCTCCCAAGCAGATCGGCAAAGCCGCGATCGGTTGCGATCACGCAGGCGACCTGCGGCACCTGCGCCTTGATCTCCTCGAATTTCGCCAGTCCCTGCGCGTTGGTGAGCAGCGCCTTGGCGCCCGAATTCTGCAGGCGGTATTGCAGAGCGTCGGGGCCGAACAAAATTGCGATCGGCAATGCCACGGCGCCGAGCTTGTAGATGGCGATGTGAGCGGCGGCGACTTCCGGCGCCTGCGGCATGAAAATAGCGACGCGGTCGCCGCGGGCGACGCCCTGCGCGCGCAGCACGTTGGCGAGCCGGTTCGACATCTCGCGCAAGGCGCCGAAGCTGATCGCCTCGCTGCGGCCGTCGTCACGCACGTAGAGAATGGCGAGGCGCGATGCATCCTGCGCCGCCCAGCGGTCGCAGACATCGACACCGATGTTATAGCGCGCCGGCACCGCCCAGCGGAACTGCCGGTAGAGTGTGTCGTAGTCTTTGGCCCCGGACCCCAACATGCCCGGCGAAACTAATCCCGGCCGTGGGCGAAGGTCCAGAGGTCGCGCCCCCAATCAACCGTGCCGGCGGGCGCGCTTCCGCGCCGCTTTGCGCGCGGCGGCGCGACGACCGGCCGCACCCTTTGTCCGCGCCGCCTTGCGTGCCGCGACCGACCGCGACGAGGCGCTGCGGCGCGAGGCCGCACGCCGCGTCTGCCGCGACAGCGCCCGGCGCGAGACGGTGCTGCGCGGCTCGCGGCGAAGCGCGCGCTTCACCGCGCGTGCGACCTTCGGCCGCCGTTGTGTCTTGCGCCGGCCTTGCCCGGCTTCATAGGCATAGCGCGCGCTTTTACGCGTGCGCTTCTTCGCCTTGCCGCGCCGCGGCGGCGGCAGATCGACGCCGGCACGCCGCGCCTCCGACAGGCCGATGGCGATCGCCTGCTTGGTCGAACGCGCGCCGTGCTCGCCACGGCGGATCTTGTCGATTTCCTCGCGCACGAATTCGCCGGCCTGCGTCGACGGCGACTTGCCTTCGCGCTTGTCGCGTTCGGCGCGTTCGATGGTCTTGCGATCAGGCATGATCAAGCTCCGTTTGCACAACAACAGAGCCAACGCCTCGCCGCGACATTTGATCCGGCGCGCGGCCTATTGATTCCCGACGACGCCCATGGCCACATCGGCGACCGCAGCTTGCAGGCCGCGCAATCGGGGGACGACGATGGACATGCATCATGTGACGCTGGCGCTGGGCTTTGCTGCGGGCGCCTTGTACATCGCCAGCCATTACATGAAGACCATGGTGCCGCTGCGCTTGTGCGAGATCGGCGCCAATATTCTGTTCGTCGGCTATGGCTGGCTCTATCCGTCCTATCCGACGCTTGCCCTCTACACCATCCTGATTGCGCTCAACTCGTTGCGCCTCTACGAGATGCTGGAGCTGATCAAGAAAGTGCGCGAGGCGTCGAGCGGCGACTTGTCGATCGAATGGCTCAAGCCGTTCATGCACCGGCATACCTTCAACAAGGGCAGCGTGCTGTTCCGCAAAGGCGACCCGGCCGACGAAATGTATTACATCGTCAGCGGCGACTGTCACATTCGGGAGATCGACGTCCATATCAAGCCCGGCACCTTGATCGGCGAACTCGGCTTTCTCACACCGGAGCGCACGCGCACGCAGACCATCGAATGCCTCGACGAAGTGCACGTGTTGACCATCACCTATGAGAAGCTGACCGAACTTTATTTTCAGAATCCGTCATTCGGACTCTATTTCCTCAAGCTCATCAGTCAGCGCCTGTTGCAAAACGTCCAACGCGCCGAGCAGGCACTGGAGACGAAGGCGAGCGCGGCGACTGCGTAGCATCAGGGGAAGCCAACGCTTCGCCGCCCTGTTCTTTGTCCGGGGCCGGGCAAGCCCCTTTTCTGCGCCCTCGGCCTGACCGAGGGGATGGAGCGCCGCGCGGCGCAACCATCGATCCGCGCTTTGCGAAGCGCGGGCGCGTCTGGCGCGACGCGCTCGCCGTGCGGCGCTCCATGGCGGCGTTTTCTGTCCCAGGCGCCGTGCTTCCGGTCGGGCACACCAGCCTTTTCGGCCTTACCGGCGAGCTTCCGCCCGCCTTCGCTCCCGAACACGTCCAGCCATCTAATGGCAGCCGGTCTTAGTGCCGGCGGACGGCTGGCCCGGGCCTCCCGGGGGTGGGGTACGACTCCACCCGCGGGCGCCGCGTCCCGCTCCGCCTTCAGGATCGTCTCTAGAAGACGCCCCTCGAAGAGCGGGACGTCGGCAGGATTACATGCCTTGGGATTTTAGTCAAGACAAATGAGAAAATATTCTTTCGGCCCAGAGGGCCAGCCGGTCACCCCTTGCGGTCGTCCGGCTCGGCCAGGATCAACGCCCAGTACACCTTGTATTTCGAAGCCGGCGCCGGCACCGCGGCGATGCCGATGCGGGTCGCGCCCGGCAGCAGCATGTTGGCATTATGCGGCGGCGAATCGCGCCACCCGGAGAACGCCTCGGCCAAGGTATGATAACCGGCACCGATGTTCTCCGCCGCAATCTTGGCGTCGTAGCCCGCCGCTTTCAGCCGCGCGGCGAAGGGCTTCTTCACGTTGTGTTCGAGCTTGTCGCGCTTGGCCATGACCTCGGCCTGGGCCTGCGCCATGCGCGTGAGCTCGGGGTCGAGCGTGACCTCGGAGAGACCATTGTTCTTGCGGTAGCCGGAAATCATCGAGGCCGCCGCTTCGGCATCGAGCGCCGCGCCCTTGGAGATGTCCCGATAGAAGCTCGGCTCCTCGGGCACCTGAAAGTTGGAGCAGCCGGCAAGCGCCAGCGCGGCGGCCAGCAGCAGCAAAGAGATCAAGCGCATGACGTTCCCCGAATCGAGACGTGCACTCTAGCGCGGAGCATGGCGGAATGGTGATCGCATCCCAGCTGTCATTCCGAGGCGCGCGCGGCGCGTGAGCCCGGAATTCAATGACCATTTATTTCTGCAGCGCCTGCCAGATGCGCGCCGGCGTCGCCGGCATATCGATGATCGCACCCTCGGGCAGCGCGTCATGGATGGCGTTCATCAGCGCGGGCGGCGCCGCCGTGGTGCCGGCCTCGCCGGTGCCTTTGACCCCGAGCGGGTTGGTCTTGCAGGCGACGGCGCGGTGCTCGACCGTCATCGCCGGAACGTCATGCGCGCGCGGCATCGCGTAGTCCATGAACGAGCCGGTGACGAGCTGGCCCGAAGCGTCATAGACGGTGTTCTCGCTGAGCGCCTGCCCCAGCCCCTGCGCCACACCCCCGTGCACCTGGCCTTCGACGATCGTATCGTCGAGCACGTTGCCGCAGTCGCCGATGGCGACGTAATTGACGATGTCGAGTGCGCCACTGGCGGCGTCGATCTCGACTTCGGCGACGTGGCAACCGTTAGGGAAGGATGACGGGCCTTTGTGCCTTTCCACCGTGTCGAGGGTTTCGCCGACGACTCCTTGTTTCTTCAGCTCGGCAGCGCGTTCGGCCACGTCGAACAGCGACGCTTCGCGATTTTTCACGCTGAACTTGCCGTCGCGATAGGTCACGTCGGCCTCGTCGGCCTGCAGCAATAACGCCGCGACCTTCTTGCCTTTTTCGATCACGGCATCGGCTGTGCGGGCGATCGCGCCGCCGACATACATCGCCGAGCGCGATGCCACCGCGCCGAAACCGGGGACGTCGCGGTCCGAATCTCCCGAGGTGACCGTCACCGCATCCGCCGGGATGCCGAGCCTGCGCGCCGCCACCTTGGCGAACACGGTGCGGTGACCCTGGCCGCTGGCGCCGGCGCCGATGCTGACGAGCGCCTGCTTGCCGGCGAAAGAAATGCGCGCGGCCTCCTCCGGAAAAGCGCCCGCGATTTCCAGATAACAGCCGATGCCGATGCCGCGCAGCCTACCTCGCTTCTTTGCCGCCTTTTTGCGCGCGGGAAAGCCGTCGTAGTCGGCAAGCGCGAGCGCGCGCTCGAATACGGCCGGAAAGTCGCCGCTGTCGTAGGTGTTGCCGAAGGCGGTGGTGTACGGCATCTGCTCCGGCTTGATGAGGTTGCGCCGGCGCAATTCGGCTGCATCGATGCGGAGCCGGTCGGCGGCGATATCGATCGCGCGCTCGATCAGGTAGCTCGCCTCGGGACGGCCAGCGCCGCGATAAGGCCCGGTAGGCAGCGTATTGGTAAATACGCATTTGCTGTTCAGCTGCGCATGCGGGATGTCGTAGACCGTCGGCAGGCAGCCGGACACGTGCGTCGTGAACACAAAATGCGCGACGCCGGTAAAATAGGCGCCGAGATTGCCGAGGCAGTTCACCCGCAGGCCGAGAAATTTGCCGCGTTTGCTCAGCGCCAGCTCGACCGTCCAGAACGAATCGCGGCCCTGATTGTCGGTGACGAAGGCCTCCGCGCGCGTCGACACCCAGTGGATCGGCCGCCCGAGCAGCTTCGCCGCGTGCAGCATCGGCAGATATTCGGGATAGCACCAGCCTTTCATTCCGAAAGCGCCGCCGAGATCGTCGGTGATGACGTGCAGCTCTTCGGGCTTGATGCCCATAGCACCGGCCACCTGGCCGCGCACGGCGGCAACGGCCTGCGAGCCGCAACGCAAGGTGAAGCGCTTGCTCGCCGCCTCATAGCTCGCCGTGGCGGTGCGCGGCTCGAGCGAAGCGACGACCAGCCGCTGGTTAACGAGCTCGACCTTCACCACATGAGCGGCGTCCTTGAACGCCTTATCCAGCGCCGCCTGCTTCTTGCCGTCGGGATCGGCGGGCGCCGTCCAGTCGAAACCGATATTTCCCGGTGCCTCCGGCCATAGCTGTGGCGCGCCGGAAGCGAGGGCCGCGCGCACCTCGGTGACGGCCTCGATCGGCGCGTAATCGACCGTCACCTTGTCGGCGGCGTCCTGCGCGCGGGCGGCCGTGTCGGCTACCACCATCGCGACGGGCTCGCCGACGTGCATCACGCGCCGCTCTGCCAGCGAGGGCCGATGCGGCGAGAACGGCAGCTTGCCGCCGCGGCCGGGAATATCGTGGCCGTGACTGATCGAGTGATAATGTGCATCGGCAAGATCGGCGGCGGTCAACACTGCGACCACGCCCGGTGCCGATTTGGCGGCGCTCGTATCGACGCGCTCGATTGTGGCGAAGCCATGCGGCGAGCGCACAAAGCACGCCGCCAGGGCGCCATCAGGCTTGGCGTCGTCGCCGAAGCGGCCTTGGCCACGCAGCAGCGCCTCGTCCTCGACGCGCCCCCGCCAGACTTCGGCAGTCGATGCCGGCGCGCTCACAGCCGCTCCTTGATGCCGGCCTTGGCATAGAGCTCGTTGATGTGCGCCTTCACCTCGGCCGGGGGATCCTCCGCCGACGTGTGCGCCCAGCCGACCTTCTCACGCGCGTAATTGGCCATGATCTCGTCCTGCTGCGAGGTACCGCCGGAAACTCCGTACGCGCCGACCATCTCGTCGCCCTTGAACACCGGCGCGGCGCCTCCGGAGGCGGCAATGCGGCCGTTGGTCATGGCGGCGAGGCTGACGAGAAGCTGTGGGTTGCGCTCCTTGAACCATTGCTGAATCACCAGCCCATCGGGAAAGCGCGGACTCATCGAGCGGAAAGCCGCGACGGTGAAAGCCTTGGCGATTGCCGTCTCCGGCGTGATAAAGCCCGCCTCGTCCATGCGCTCGACGGCGATGATGTGCCCTTCCGGGCCGACCACGGCGACGGAGACCGGCACGCCCATCTGCGCCGCCTTCTCGATCACCGCGTCGATGAACTTGCGGCACTCGGCCGCCCGCAATTTCGCCATTCTTCGCCTCCCGCGCAGGCGTTAACCCCTGCTTAACCCGTGCAAGCAAGCAATTAACTGCAAAACAACGGCTGGGGGAATACCGTGGCGTCGATCCGGACCCAACAATGACAGCTTTCCGGCGAGCCGAGATTCCGCGCGACTGGCGGCTGTTCGCGGCGGCCGGCGCGGGGTCTTTTGTCCCTGTGTTCGCGCTTCTCCATTATGCGCTGCCGGCGGACATACGACCGAGCGCTGTGGTGGCCGGCTTGCTTACCGCCGCTGCGGCGCTGGTCATTGCCCTTCTGTTCCGCGCGCGCGCCTTGCAGGTGCACAACAGGCGCGTGCGCGTCGCGCTCGACAACATGAGTCAGGGGCTGTGCATGTTCGACGGCGACGAGCGACTGGTGGTATGCAACCGCCGCTATGCGGAGATGTACAATCTGCCCTCGCACATCGCTTGCCCGGGAACGACGCTCACCGGCCTGCTCGAGTACCGCGCCGGGCACGGCACCTTTTCCCGCAACATCCCCGAGTATGTGCGTGAATTGAAGGCGCTGATGGCCGGCGGACAGACCCGCAGCACGGAGGTCAAATCCGCCGCGGGCCAACTCATTCTTGTCACCAATCGGCCGATGGAGGGCGGCGGCTGGGTGGCGACCCACGAGGACATCACCGAGCGGCGCGACGCCGAGCGCGAGCGCGCCGCCATGCAGGAGCAGCAGCAGCGCCGCGCCAAGATCGACGAGGCCATCGCTGCCTTCCGACGTCGCATCGAGGACCACCTGCACACCGTGGCCGAGGGCGCCATTGCCATGCGCACGACTGCGACGACGCTCTTCGCCAATTCCGGGCAGACATCGAAGAGCGCCGAGAGCGCGGTCGCCGCCTCCAACGAGGCCTGCACAAACGTCGAGACCGCCGCGACCGCCGCCGACGAGCTGGCCAGCTCGATCGGCGAGATCGGCCGGCAGTTGGCATTGACCACCGATATCGTGCGCGCCGCAGTCGGCGAGGCCAAAGGCACCAACGAACAGATCGGCGCGCTGTCGCAAGCCGCCCAGCGCATCGGCGACGTTATCAAGCTCATCCGCACCATCGCCGGGCAGACCAACCTCTTGGCGCTCAACGCCACCATCGAAGCGGCTCGCGCGGGCGAGGCGGGCAAAGGCTTCGCTGTGGTGGCTGCAGAGGTCAAATCGCTCGCCGTGCAGACCGCCAAGGCGACCGAGGACATCGCCAAGCTCATCGCCAGCGTGCAGACGGCAACCTCCACGGCGGTCGGGGCGATCGGCCGCATCGCCGCGCGTATGCATGAAATCGACAGTTGCGCCACCGCAGTATCATCGGCAGTCGAGGAGCAGAACGCGGCGACCGCGGAAATTTCGCAAAACGTGGCGGGCGCCGCCGAAGGCGCGAAAACCGTGGTGTCCGTGCTAGGCGAAGTTTCCGACGCCGCCTCCGACACGCGGCAGTCGGCGGAAAGCGTGCTCGCCGCCTCGCAGGCGGTCGAGGCGGCGGCGGCCGAATTGCGCCGCGAGGTGGAAGGCTTCCTCGCCAGCGTCGCGGCCTAGCCGAACAGGATCGTCGACAACCAGTAGAAAAAGGCGGCGACCACGGCCGCGGCCGGAATCGTCACGATCCAGGCGGTGACGATGCCGCGGGCGACACCCCAGCGCACCGCCGACACCTTCTTGGCGGCGCCGACACCGATGATCGAGCCGGTGATCGTGTGGGTCGTCGACACCGGGACACCGAGTTCGGTCGCGGCGAACAGCATGATCGAGCCGCCGGCCTCGGCACAGAAGCCCTGGACCGGCGTCAGCCGCGTGATCTTGCTGCCCATGGTGCGCACGATGCGCCAGCCGCCGGCCAGCGTGCCGATCGCCATCGCCGCCTGGCAGGCCAGCACCACCCACAACGGCACCGAGAATTTGCCGCCGAGATAGCCTTGCGAATAGAGCAGCACGGCAATGATGCCCATCGTCTTTTGCGCGTCGTTGCCGCCATGGCCCAGCGCGTAGCAGGAGGCGGAAAAAAACTGCGCGCGGCGGAAGAAATTGTCGACCGCATAGGGAGTGAGGCGCACGAATATCCATGAAATGATCAGCATCAATATCAGCGCCACGATGCAGCCGAGTCCGGGAGCGAGAAAAATGCCGCCCACGGTCTTGAACACGCCGGCCCAGACCACGGCGGAGATGCCGGCTTTGGCGAGGCCGGCGCCAATCAAGCCGCCGATCAAGGCATGCGAGCTCGACGACGGAATGCCGAGGCGGTTGGTGACGATCTGCCAGGTGATCGCGCCAAGCAACGCGCCGAAAATCACCCGCTCGTTGATGACGCCCGCTTGCACTATGCCGCGGCCGACCGTTTCCGCCACATGCAGGCCGAATACCAGAAAGGCGATGAAATTGAAGAAGGCAGCCCAGAAAACCGCATATTGCGGCCGCAGCACGCGCGTGGAGACGATAGTGGCTATGGCGTTGGCAGCATCGTTCATGCCGTTGAGGAAATCGAAGGCCAGCGCGACCACGATCAACCCGACCAGAAGCGGAAAAGCCAGCGTGCCCGCGTCCATCGTCACACGTGCTCGATGACGATGCCGTGCATGACATTGGCAACGTCGTCGAATCGGTCGACGACTTTTTCCAGATGATCGTAGATCTCGTTGCCGACAAAAAATGCCAGGCCGCTGCCGCCTACGTTCTTCTGATACAGCTCGCGCATGCCCTGATCGTGAATTTCGTCGGCACGGCCTTCGAGCGCGGAAATCTGCGCCGTCAGATCGCTGATGTGCACCGCTTCGGCGCTAATCGATTGCAGCAGCGGCACCGCCTCCTTCACCAGCGTAGCGCACTTGACGATGGCGTCGGCCATGTCGCGCATCTGCGGCGTGAACTCGGTGACGTCGAATAAAATGATGGACTTTGCCGTCTTCTGCATCTGGTCGATCGAATTGTCCATCGAGGTGATCAGATCGCGGATGTTGCCGCGGTCGAACGGGGTGATGAAGGTACGCCGCACCGCAATCAGCACCTCGCGGGTGACATCGTCGGCGTCGTGTTCGCGATCCATCACCGTCTGGCAGTTGCGCTTGACCGCCTCGCCGCCGTCGAGCATCGCGCGCAAGGCCTGCGCCCCCCCGAGCACGGCATCGGAATGCCGCGAAAACAGCTCGAAAAAGCGTTCCTCCTTCGGCATCAAGGCGTGAAACCAGCGCAGCATCTGCGAGCCTCCGTGACCGGACTCAAATGCGGTTATGGCACAGCTTGCGGCGGCGGACAGGCCGGGGAACCGGCCTGTGGACAGGCCGCGGCGAGCGCGCGAATGACAACGCGTCGGGCGCGGAATTTCGCCCCATCAAATCCGGCTTTGTCGATGGTTGCTGCATTCGCGCACACGCTCGGTTAATTTCCGCCGCAGTCAATGAGGAACGCGAATGCGCCTGGGCTACTTCACCATGCCCGTCCATCCGCTGGGGCGGGACTGGTCGCAAACTTTGCGCGAGGACCGCGAGGCGATCATCCTTGCCGACAAGCTCGGCTTTCACGATGCATTCATGGGCGAGCACCTCACCGACGCCTGTGAGAACGTCACCAACAGCATGCTGTTCCTGGCGACGCTGATCGATGCCACAAAGACGATCAAGCTTGCGACGGGCACCACCAATCTCGCGCAAATGCATCCGGTCGTCATCGCGGTCAACGCCGCGATGTTCGATCATCTGGCCCAGGGCCGCTTCATCCTCGGCATTTCGGCCGGTGCGCTGACCTCCGACTCGGAAGCGATCGGCATTCTCGACCTCGACCGCAACAAGATTTTTGCCGAGGCAATTGACGTTATCCTCGCCATCTGGGAACGCGACCCGCCTTACGACATCGATTTTCCCGACAACCGTTTCAAAGTCGGCTTCAAGCGCACGGCGGCGCTGGAATTGGGCGTCGGCGTGCTGGCCAAGCCGCTGCAAAAGCCGCGGCCGGAGATCGTCGGTACGGTGGTGGCGCCGTTCTCGCCCGGCGTCGTGCTGATGGGCAAGCGCGATTTTCACCCGCTGTCCGCGAATTTCCTGATCGCCAAGCATCTGAAATCGCATTGGACAAACTATGCCAAGGGCAAGGCCGAGGCCGGACAGAAGGCCGACATCAGGGACTGGCGCATCGCCCGCACCATCTTCGTCGCCGACGACGATCAAGTTGCGGCGCGCTACGGCTGCGACGACACCAATAGCCCGTACCGGCATTATTTCGGCAACATGCGCGCCAAGATGAAGCGCGGCAACCGGCTGTACGTGTTCAAGAGCCACAAGGAGCAGCCAGACGACGAGATCACGATGGATTACGTCATGCAGAATTGCGTGACTTACGGCACCGTGAACAAAGTCGTCGATGCCATCCTCAAATTGCGCGAGGAGACCGGCGACTTCGGCGAACTGGTCTATGCCGGCATGGACTGGCTCGATCCGCAGCTTGCCAAGCGTTCGATGCAGTTGATGGCCGAGGAAGTGATGCCGCGTGTCAACGCAGCGATCGGCAAGTCGGCGAGCGCGGCAGCGGAGTAACCGCCGCCCTGCGGCAATTCAGCCGTCTTTCTCCGCGAAGGCGGAGGACCCAGTAACGCAGCTGTGCGCCTCAAGCGCACGCCGCGGTCACTGGATGCCCGCTTTCGCGGGCATGACAGTCGCGGTGCGCGGCGGCTGAGTAAACCGCCGTTCGTCCCCGCGAAAGCGGGGACCCAGAGCCAAATCGAGAGTCTTGCATTTGTAAATCTGGGTTCCCGCTTGCGCGGGAACGAACGGAGTATGTTGCAGCGTCACACCGACAGCGGATCGGTCCCCAGCTCGCGATAAAGCCCGTGCTGCGCGCCTTGCGTGAAGGGCATGCTCTGCTCCAGTTCAATCGACACGGAGCGCACGCGCTGCGCCTGCGGATCGGTCGCCGGCACCGGCTTGCCCTCGCTCGCGTCCTTTGCCGCTTTGAGCAGCATGCGCCGCGCCATGACGATGCCTTTGTCGGTGGCGCAGAGATGCTCCTTGGTGCGATCCTGGATCGGCCCCATGCTTTCCTGGATGGACGCGTCCTGCATGGCGATGCCGTCGACGCCGGTCGCCGAGTGACCGTTCTTCTGCGCCTCGCGGTCCATCAGATAATTGTTCGCCTTGTTGGCCAGCGGAATGAAGGTACCGGGTACGTATTTGACGTGGATGCCTTCGCCATCCTGCATTGCCGAGACTTCCTGCTTGGTCAGCGCACGCTTGGGATGATAGTTGATGCTCCAAGCCCAGCAGGTCTCGTCGTCGATCGGCACCCAGGCATGCGCGCCGAGAGGATGGCCCGCGCGCGGCGGAATGATGGTGTACCAAGGCATGATCCACGGCGTGATGCGCCAATAATATTTGCCCTCGCCGCCTTTGCGCCGCGCGCCGATCAAGAGACCGCCGGAAAATTCTTCGACCTCGAAATGCGGCATACGGTCTTTTTCGTTGTACTCGTTGCCCTTCGAGCCCTTGAACAGCGGGTCCTTATTGAGCTCGGAGCCGTGCAGCCACGACACATGGCTCGAATCGATGCCGCCCTCCATGGCTTGCAGGTAGTTGCACTCCTGCAGGCGCTTCGACACAAAGCGCTGCTCCGGTTTTACGTCGGTCCATTCCAGCGCCGGCGGCGGTGGTTGCAATTCCGGAGGTCCCATATAGGCCCAGATGACGCCGGCCTTCTCGACGCATGGATAGGCCTTCAGCTTGATGTTCTTGCGGAAGCCGGAGTCCTCCGGCTCCGACGGCAGATCGGTGCACTGGCCGGTCACGTCGAACTTCCAGCCGTGATAATGACAGCGGATGCCGCACTCGGCGACTTCGCCGAACCAGAGCGAAGCGCCGCGATGGGCGCAGAACTCATCGATCAATCCCACCTGCCCCTTCGAGTCGCGGAAGGCGATGAGCTTTTCGCCCATCAGCGTCACGCGCACCGGCGGGCAATCCGGTTCGGGAATCTCGGAGGCGAGCAGGAACGGTGCCCAGTAGCGGCGCAGCAATTTTCCCATCGCCGTCCCAGGGCCGACGCGGGAGAGCTGATCGTTTTGTTCGCGCGACATCATGGCGACGTTTCCTCAAGGCCTTGCTATTGTTGCAGCGATTATACGCCGTCGCATAACGCATAAGGAAGCCGAGGGGCCATGCCGCTGCCGCGCATCGCCATTGCAACAGGGGATCCGGCCGGAATCGGGCCGGAGATCGCGCTCAAAGCTGCGCTCGATTCCCGCGTGACCGCAGTGGCGCGGCCGCTGCTGGTGGGCGATCCCGCGGCGGTGGAGATGCATGCGAAGGCGGCCGGGCTGTCGCCGCCGCTCAATATCGTGACCAAGGCCAGCGAGGCCGACTGGACAAACGGCGCGCTCAATCTGCTCGACGGGCGTGAACGCGCCAATGCGCCGGTCGCATTCGGCAAGGTCGATGCTGCGTATGGGCGCGCTTCGCTGGCCGCCGCGCGGCGCGCCATCAAAGCCGCGCTCGCCGGCGAAGTCGAGGCAGTGGTGGCCGCGCCGCAAACCGAGCGCTCAATTCACGCGGCGGGCATCGCCTTCGACGGTTATCCGAGCTTTGTCGCGCGCGAGACCGGAACTCCCGTCGAGGACGTCTATCTGATGATTTGCTTCGACGACAAGCGCGTGGTGCATACGACGCTGCACATGAGCGTGCGCCAGGCCATCGCGCTGATCACCAAGGAGCGCGTCGAGCGCGTCATCCGGGTCACCGACGCATCGCTGAAGAAGCTTGGCATCGCGCGGCCGAAGATTTTCGTTTCTGGGTTGAACCCCCACGCCGGCGAGGAAGGCCTGTTCGGCCGCGACGAGATCGAGATCATTTCCCCGGCGATTGAGGTCATGGCCAAGTCCGGCGTCGACGTTTCCGGTCCGTTCGGCGCCGATACCATGTTTCACAAGCGAGGCTGCGATGCCTTCATCGTGATGCTGCACGACCAGGGCCACATTGCCGCAAAGCTGCTCGCTTTTAACCGCACCGCCGGCCTGTCGATCGGCTCGCCGATTTTGTTTTCCTCGGTTGCCCATGGTTCGGCACACGACATCGCCGGCAAAGGCATCGCCGATCCCGGCGCCATGATCGAGGCGATCACGCGGTTGGCCAAGGTGGGAGCTTAGGAAAAAGGGGCTGCGCGCAGAGCACGAGGCAACTTCTCTTTGCCCTATTCTTATTGCTTGAGCAGCTCGATGCTGTTCACATCCGGCGGCTTCGGGATCGACTGCAGATAGGCATAGATGTCGGCGAGATCGGCGTCGGAGAGGATTTTCTCGCTGAAGGCCGGCATCGACCGGTTGCTCGAGCGTACGAAAGCGGAGAATGCCTCCCAGGGCAGCGGATCGGGCGCGATGCGCTTGCCGCCGCTGGTCGCGATCGAGCCCTGACCCATGGTGCCGTGGCACTCCCAGCAGCCATGCTGCATGAAAGCGAGCTTGCCGTGCTCGGCGGAGGCGGCGAGCGCCGGCCCCGCCGTCATCGCCACGATTGCCAAAGCTGAAGCGAGGCGCATGACGGTCACCGCGGCTGCGCGACCACATCGACCAAAGCCGGCTCGCCGGCTTTGACGGCGGCAACCGCTTTCTTCAGCGCCGGCGCGAGCTCCTTGGGATCGGCGATCGGGCCGGCGGAATAGACGCCGAGCGAGGAGGCAAGCTTGGCGTAATCGATCGCCGGATTTTCGATGCGCGTGCCCATCGGCCCGAGGTCCTTGCCGAGATAGGCGACGCGCTGGCGCCGGTTGGCCATGCGCTGCACGTGCATGACCTCCTGGTGATAACCACGGTTGTTGTGCATCACCGTCAGCAAAGGAATTTTGTGCCGTGCGGCGGTCCACAACACACCTGGCGAGAACATCAGGTCGCCGTCGGGCTGGAAATTCACGGAGAAGCGCCCGAGCGCGCGATTGGCGAGCGCGGCGCCGACGGCCGCCGGCGCACCGTAGCCGATGCCATACCCGCCGGGACCGCCGATGTGGCGATAATGCTTGTCCATCGGCCACAGTCGGCTCGGCCAGCTCGACAGCTGGCGGTCGCCGCCAACCGAGGACCAGTCGAGGTCCTTGATCTGCGCATAAACTTCCATCGCCATCCGCGCGGTCGAGATCGGGCTCGCATCCCAGGCATAGGCGGCCGCCTGGCGCGTGCGCTCACGCGCCTCGGCCCAGGCCTTCTTGAATTTCTCTCCGCGCGCCTCGATGGCCGCCTTGCGCGAAGCCGGCAGCGCCTGCTTCACCGCCTCGATCAAAGCCGGCAGCGTCGCCTCGGCATCGCCCGCCATCTCGATGTCGAGCACCTGCAGGCGCTGGAAGTCCTGGTAGTTCGACTTGGTGTTGAGCAGGACCGAACTGATGCCGATGAGCTTGGCATTCGGCTTGATTTTCGTCTCCTGCAGTCCGGCGCCGTCGTTCTCGCCGTTGTCGATGTAGCCGTTCACCGTGCCCCAGTAATCCGAAAGTTCGAGCCCGAGGATCACGTCGGCCTCGCGTAATAGCGCTTGCGCCCGCGCATTCTGAAACAGCGGGTGGGTATTGGGGAAGTTCATGCGGCCTTTTTGGTCGAAGACCGGCGCCTGCAGCGTTTCGGCGAGTTCAACGAGCAGCCGCACCCCATTGTCGGTGCGCGCACATTTATCGGCGACGATCAGCGGGCGCTCGGCATTGGCCAGCAGCCGGGCCGCTTCGCGCACGGCATTGAGGTCGCCCTGCGGGGGTGCCGTCGGCACATAACGCGGAATCGAGAGCTTGGCGCGATCGCCGATCCAAGTCTCCTGCAGGCCGCAGTCGAGCGCGATCATCACCGGCTCGTGCGGCGGTGTCATCGCCAGCTTGTAGGCGCGCACGAAAGACTGAGCGAAATGCGGCAACGATACCGGCTGGTCGTCCCATTTGGTGAAGTCGCGCACCAGGGCGGCGATGTCCTGCGCCGAATGGAAGGTCGGCACGCCTGGCGGCCGCCTGGCGGCGTCGAGATCGGTGCCGCCCATCACAATGACAGGCACGCGGTCGCACCAGGCGTTGTAGATCGCCATGGCCGCATGCTGCAGCCCGACCGTGCCGTGGCAGAGCACCAGCAGCGGTTTGCCGGCGATCTTGAAGTAGCCATGCGCCATCGCCACGGAGGCTTCTTCGTGGGTGCAGGTGATGAACTCCGGATTTTTGTTGCCGCCGTAATCGATGAGCGACTCGTGAAGGCCGCGGAAGCTCTGCGCCGGGTTGCACGGAACGAAGGCAATATCGAGCGACTTGATGACGTCGGCCATAAAATCGGAAGCGGGCACGCCCTGCCCCGCCGGCGCGGCTTGAGGCGTTCCGATTTCGGCGGCGGCGACCGCCGCCGACGGGCGCAACGCCGAGGGACGCGGCGGCACTGTCTGCACCGTCACCGCCGCCTGCGCCGCCGGCGCCACGGCGGCGCCGGCGACTGCGGCGCCTGTCAGAAATTTCCGGCGATTGAGGCTGGTCGACGATGCTGCGCGCGCCATGTTCGACTCCATCGCTCGCGAATTGACGTCTGCCGCGCGGCGAAAGCCGGCGGTCGCGCGATGTTAGTCGACGGAGGAAGTCCCGGCTAGCGCGTTGGCGCCATAGGCTTGCCGGTCAAGCCGTTGATCGTCGGCGGGGACACGTTTGCGGCGGCATGCGGCGCAGCCGTCGACGACGTGCTGATCGCCGCGGTATGCGGATCCTGGCCCGGCAAGACGACGACGCGTGTGCCGACCTGCACGCGGCTGTAAAGGTCCTCGATGTCCTGGTTGAGCAGCCGGATGCAGCCCGAGGACACGAACTGCCCGATGGTCGAAGGCTGGTTGGTGCCGTGAATGCGGTACAGCGTGTGGCCCAGATAGAGCGCGCGCGCGCCGAGCGGATTGCCGGGACCGCCCGCCATCATGCGCGGCAGATAAGGCTGGCGCTCGATCATCTCCGCCGGCGGGAACCAGTCCGGCCATTCCTTCATGCGCGAGATGCGTTCGGTGCCCGACCAGGTGAAGCCCTCGCGGCCGACGCCGATGCCGTAGCGGATCGCCTTGCCGTTGCCGAGCACGAGATAAAGGTAAGTGTGCGGGGTATCGATGATGATGGTGCCGGCTGGCTCTTTGGTCTGAAAGTTGACCAGCTGGCGCTTGAGATTCTCCGGCAACTCCTTCGGCGTGCCGGTCTCCGGCTGATCCTCCGGCGGTAGCTGCATGACGCTGGCATTCGCCGGCGGCGGTGCGCTGCCTTGTTGAGATGTGGCGGGGGGAGCCGCGGCGCCGATCGGCGCCGGCGGGCGGATGGCGTTGGCGTCATCCGGAACGGGCTGCTGCTGCGCGTCCAGTTGATGGCCGAAGCCCGGCAGATCGAAAAGGCCGGAGCCCGGCTGCCCGTCGGCATCGCCTTCTTGCGCGGCGGGCCTTTGTGCCGGGCCTTGCGCCTGGCGCTGCGGCCGCCGAATGGCGACGTCCGGATCGTTGGGGTCGAGCTGATATCCCGGCGGCGGCCCGGAGGGGGCACTGCTGTAATAGGGCGCGCGGGCGCCATATTGCGCATGGACGGGGGCCGGGACTGCGGCAGCCATGGCCAATGGCAGCACCGGCAGGAAAACAGCGTAGGCTCGGATCATCATGCACCCCGCGCGGCGCAGCGGCCGCGGGGCCTGCTTGCCCCGGGATGACGGCACATTCAAGACAATATTGCGGCTCCGCCGCCTCTTTTGACCGCGTTAATGCGCCCCGCGTGCGGTCTGTAGATCGATTCGCCGCAGAAGGAGCAACACCACCGGAACCAAAACAGCGGCAAAGATCGCGGAAATCCAGAACACGTCCATGTAAGCAAGCATCGTCGCCTGCCGCTGAATGAGCTGACCGATCCAGCCCACGGCCATGTGCTGCGCCTGAAAGGCCGACTGGCCGTGGGCCATGAAATAGTCAGCCGCGCGGCGCGCCGTCTCGCGGTAAGCGGGTGAGGTCGGCGTGACATGAGCGGCGAGGACCGCGTGATTGACCTGGGTCTGCTGCGCCAGAACGCTGTTGGCGAGCGAGATGCCGAAGCTGCCACCCAAATTGCGGGCGACATTGATGAGAGACGACGCCTGGTTGGTCTTTTCCGGCGGCAAATCGGCATAGGCCGCGGTGTTGATCGGGATGAAAAGAAACGGCAAGCCGACCATCTGGTAGATGCGTGCCCAAGCGAAATAGCCGAAGCCAACATCGGCGCTCAGCGACGTCATGTGCCACATGGCGAGCGCGATGACGGCCAGACCAAGGGCGATGAGATATTTGGGCTGCACCCAATTGGTGATTTGGCCAGCCAAAGGCATCACCACCAGCATCGATAGCCCGCCGGGCATCAGCGCCAGGCCGGACAGATAGGCTGTATAGCCGAACCCTGTCTGCAGGAGCTGCGGCAGGATTTGTGTCGAGCCGAACAGGATGGCGCCGACTGCAAGCATGACCGCAAAAGCCGTGCCGAACTGGCGGCCGGTCAACAGCCGAACGTCAACGATCGGATCATCGCGCGATAGCTCCCAGGGCACCAATAACAGGAACGAAATCGCGGAAACGGCTGTGAAAGCAATGATGAGGTTGGATGCAAACCAATCTTCCCGCTGGCCCTTGTCGAGCACGATTTCCAGGCAGCCGAGAAACAAGGCGACCAGCACGATGCCGCCCCAATCGATCTTCAGACCGCCGCGCAGGCGTTCGCGACGTTCGCGCTCGAGCGCCTCCGGTTCGACCAGCAGCCACTGTACCAAGCTGAGCGAGAGTATACCGAACGGCAGGTTGATGAAGAAAATCCAGTGCCACGAGTAATTGTCGGTGATCCAGCCGCCGAGCGTGGGCCCGACGGTCGGCGCGATGATGACGGCGATGCCATAGAGCGCGAAGGCCTGAGCGCGCTGGCGCGGCGGGAACGTGTCGGCGAGGATCGATTGCTCACTTGGCGCCATGCCGCCGCCGCTTAATCCTTGCAGCACGCGAAAGAAAATGAGCGACTGTAAATTCCAGGCGATGCCGCAGAGGAAAGAACTGGCGGTGAAGCCTGCGACGCACAGCATGTAGTAGCGCTTGCGGCCGATCACGCTGGCCAGCCAGCCGCTGATGGGAATAATGACGGCGTTGGCGACCAGATAAGTGGTGATGATCCACGTCGCCTCGTCGACGCCGGCGGCGAGATCGCCGGCGATGTTGAGCAGCGCAACGTTGGCGATCGAGGTGTCGAGCACCAGCATGAAGGTGGCGATCGACACCACCACCGCGATCAGCCACGGATTGCGATGGCCGGCGGCGGACCGGCTTTGCGAACCGCGGGCGCCTTCCGGCACCTCGCTCATCGCACCTTCACCGAGGGCACGACCGACATGCCCGGTCCCAAGTAAACGCCGGGCGGGCTGTCGAAGACGATCTTCACCGGCACGCGCTGCACCACCTTGACGAAATTGCCTGTGGCGTTTTCCGGCGGCAGCAAGCTGAAGGCGGTACCGCTGCCGGCCTGAATGCTGGCAACGTGACCGTGGAACGTCTTGCCCGGATAAGCGTCGATTTCGATATCGACCGACTGGCCCACGTGCATGTCGGTGAGCTGCGTCTCCTTGAAATTTGCCGTGATCCAGACGTTTTGCGGCACCAGATTCATCAACGCTTGTCCAGGCTGCGCATAGTTGCCGACAGCCGCGGTCAGGTTGGCGACGCGGCCTTCCTCCGGCGCGGCGACGGTAGTGCGGCCGACATCGATCCTGGCCTTGTCCAGCGCGGCTTGCGCGGCGTCGACTTGCGCATGCGCGCTTTTCAATTGCGCTTGCAGAACCGCGAGCTGCTTCTGCGCCGCCGTCACGCTTGCTTGCGCTCCGGCAAGTGCCGCGGTCTTCTGCTTCAAGTCGCTCGCTGTCTGCTGCGCTTGCTGCACGGTGCCCGATCCGGTTTTGAGCAGCGCTTGCGCGCGTGTGTTCTGCTGCTGCGAATATTGCAGCGCTGCTTGCGCCTGAGTTTCTTGCTTCTGCGCCAGCTCAATGTTGGCCTCTTGCGCGCTGACCTGCGCGTCGAGATTGGCCACGCTCGCATTCGCCTGCTCGACCTGCGCCTGCGCTTGCGCCACCGCCGCCTGATAGTCGCGCGGATCGATGCGCACCAAAGCCTGGCCCTTTTTGACCAGCTGATTGTCGGTGACTGGCACGGCGACGATCTTGCCGCTCACATCCGCGCTGATCGCCACCGTACGCGTGTCGATATACGCATCGTCCGTGGATTCATATTGCCGCGCATTGAGCCACCACGCGACGCCAGCGCCGATCGCCGCAAGAACGACAAGGGCGGCCAAGGTAGCGATGATCGGATGACGGCGAATGGCGGCAAGGCGCGGGCGCGGAGGTTCAGCGTCGGCGCCCGTTTCCTTGGCGGGAGAAACGCTCGGCGATTCGACCGTGGGGTCTTGGTTGCGCAGTCCCGTCGGCCGGTCGCGCAGACTGTGTTTGTCCGTTAGTGCCATACGCCGTCATGTTCCCAAAACCGAACGGCCCATGCGTTCAATGAGCGCATGGGCGGAAGGTTCCGGCAGGAATGGCAAGGCCGCGCGCTGTTGCGGCTATTTCTTGCCTTCTGCGGCAAGCACTTGCTTGGCGACGCGATGCGCATCCACGGCGGCCGGAAAGCCGCAATAGACGGCGATCTGGCGCAGGATCGCCGAGAGCTCTTGCGGCGTCAGCCCGTTGCGCAGCGCGCCGCGGAAGTGCGCTTCGAATTCGTGCATGCGGCCAAGACAGGCAATCATACCGAGGTTGAGAATTGAGCGGTCGCGGGGCTTGAGCGCGTCGTCACCCCAGACTGCACCCCAACAATAGGTGGTGAGCAATTCCTGAAATTGCCGGTTGAAATCGTCGGTATTGGCGACGGCGCGGTCGACATATTCGTCGCCGAGCACCTTCCGGCGCATGTGCATGCCTTTGTCGTAGAGCGCCTTGTCCATTCGTTCCTCCTGGTCACGCCGCCGGAAGTCCGGCCGGTCTGCTCATGTTGACAGAGCCGGACCAATTTCGTCCATTCTCAACGTGCAGCCAAAGAGCCGTCGCCGGCGCGCCGCAGCCATGGAATAAGCAATCCGCAGCCGCTGTTCAGGAAGAGACGGCATCAAGGGGAGGACTGGTCATGGAACGCGCGCTCTGCAAGCTTGCGATTGTTGCGACGATCGTCGGTTTCGGCGGTGCCGCCTTGCACGCTCTGCCGCAAGCCAAGGCGCAGGACGCTGGCTGGGTGACGCTGTTCGACGGAAAGAATCTGGACAATTGGGACCAGGTCGGCGGCTCCAACTGGCACATTGTTGACGGCGCCGTCGTCGCCGACAAGATGGCCGATCCGAAAGTGGCCGGCTATCTGGTGAGCAAGAAGGCGTACAAGGACTTCGTCGTGCGCGTGGAATTCTGGCCGAGCCACGACGCCAATAGCGGCATCTATTTCCGCTGCCTCGACCCAAAGAAAATTACCGACCGCACCTGCTACGAGGCCAATATTTTCGACGAACGCAAGGATCCGAGCTACGGCACCGGCGCGATCACGCGCTATGTCGAAGTCAATCCGATGCCGAAAGCTGGCGAGAAATGGAATACGTTCGAAATCACGGCCAAGGGCCGCGACATTACCGTCGTGCTTAACGGCAAAGAAACCGCCAAGCTGCGCAACGGCATGTTCGATGAGGGTCCGATCGCCCTGCAGCACGGACAGGGCGCGATCAAGTTTCGCAAGGTCGAGGTCAAACCGCTCTGAATGCTTGCGGGATGCAGGTAGCTATCGTCGGCGGCGGAATTTGCGGGCTTTCGCTGGCGCTTAATCTGTCCCAGCGGGGCATTGCGGCGCGTGTCTACGAGCGCGCGCCGGAAATCAAAGAGCTCGGTGTCGGCATCACGCTGTTGCCGCATGCGATGCGCGAATTTACTGCGCTCGGCCTGGCCGATGCATTGCTCAAAGCCGGCATCGAAAACCGCGAGAGCCGCTTCTACAACCGCTTCGGCCAGCTCATCTACAAGGAAGAGCGCGGCAGATTCGCCGGCTATCCGTTTCCGGAAGTCGGCATTCACCGCGGACGGCTGCATGTCATCCTTTACGAAGCGGTGAAAGAGCGGCTCGGTACCGACGCGGTGGTCACCGATTGCGAGGCATTCGCCGTCGAGCAGGACGAGCGGTACGCCACCGTGCATTTCCGGCGGGTCAGCGACGGCAGCAAACGCGAGAACGTGCGCGCCGACGTCGTCGTCGCTTGCGACGGCGTCAATTCGGCGATCCGCCGGCAGTTTTATCCACACGACAACGTCGTCTTCACCGGTATCAATACCTGGCGCGGCGTAACCCGGCGCAAGCCGATCCTCGACGGACGCACGTACATGCGCGTCGGCTCGATTCTGACCGGGAAGATCGTGATTTATCCGATCGTCGACGACATGGATCGTGACGGCAACCAACTCATCAATTGGATGGCCGAGATCAAGCGAGACACCGTTGCACAAAACGATTGGAACAAGCCCGGCAAGCTCGAGGACTTCCTGCCAATCTATGCAGACTGGCGCTTCGATTGGCTCGACGTGGCGCAGATGATCCGCGATGCCGATCAAGTCCTCGAATACCCGATGGTCGACAAAGATCCGATAACCCGCTGGACTTTCGGACGCGTCACGCTCGCCGGCGATGCCGCCCACCCGATGTATCCGCGCGGCTCGAACGGCTCTGCGCAAGCGGCCATCGACGCGCGCACCTTGGCCGACTGCCTGCGCAGCAGCACCGACCCGCGTGAGGGCCTGAAGACCTACGAGGCGGCGCGGGCGGAGCCCGCCGCCAAGGTGGTCCGCACCAACCGCGAGCAGCCGCCGGACGTCATCAACATCAAGGTGGAGGAACTCGTCGGCGACCGCCCCTTCGACGACCTGGACAAATACATCAGCCAGGAGGAGCTCAGGGCGCTGTCGGAGAACTATAAGCGCATCGCCGGCTTCACCCTCGCCGATTTGGAGCCGCGGCGTCGTTAACCGCTCCACAGAAAAGCACGCCAGATCAACAGCATAGCTCCGGTTTTCGGAACTCTGCGGCCGCCTTGCGGTTGCACAGGTTTCCGTTCGGCTGTCCGTTTATTCAGCAAGTCAGCAGCTAGAATGGAGCAGCAATTCTGATGGCGACCGCCGCCCGATGGATGACAGCGACGAAGCGCTCATGGCCCGGATCGCGCGCGGCGACGAGCGCGCGTTCCGCATGCTCGCGCGCCGTCACCTTCCGGCCATGCTCGGTCTGGCGCGGCGCATCCTGGGCAATGCGGCCGAGGCCGAGGATGTGGCGCAGGAAGCCATGCTGCGCGTATGGACTCAGGCACCGCGCTGGCAGCCGCTGGCGGCGCTGCGCACCTGGCTCACGCGCGTTGTGGTCAATCTCTGCCTCGATCGCAAGCGCAAGGCGGCCTGGGTGGAGCTCGAGGCTGCCGGGGAGATCGTGGACACCGCGCCCCTGGCCGGCGAAGCGGCGGAAGCGACCGAGCGCGAACGGCGCCTCGATGCGGCAATCGCCAATCTGCCGGCGCGGCAGCGCGCGGCCATCGTGCTCAGCTATCGCGAGGGCATGACCAATGCGCAGGTGGCACATGTGCTCAACACCACCGTTTCTGCGGTGGAGACTTTGCTGGTGCGCGGCAAGCAGAATTTGCGCCGCGCACTCGCCGATGTGATCGACGGGGAGTAACGATGACTGACGACCAATTTGACACCTTCATCGCGCAGGCGCTTAAGCGGGACGCACCTCACGCGGACGACGCCGCAGTCGAGCGGGTGCTACGGCGGCTGCAAACGCTGCCGCGCCAGCATGGAAGTGTCTGGCGACTGCCGGCCGTTCTGCTCGACTGGCAGTTTACGCCGGCTTGGCCCCGCATGGCGGCACTCGCCGGCTGTCTCGCGCTCGGCTTCGCCATCGGCATCTCCGGCCTCGACCGGCCGATCGACCGTATTTCCGGCGCGTCGGCCAGCGCCGAAGGCAGCGGGCTCGGCGCCGTCGTATTCGAGCCCGAACCGCTCACGGGAGCGCGTCCATGAGCATTGCCCAGGCTTTTTCACCGCCCGTCCGCGCCAACAGCTCACGCTGGCTCCTGCTCGGCTCGCTGGCGCTTAACCTGTTTTTTATCGGCATTGCCGTTGCCATGGCGGTGCGCGCGCCGGCACCGCCGCCGAAGTGGGACCCCGATGTCTTCGTACGCGTCGAGCGGCTCGCGGCAGCGCTGCCGCGAGCCGACGGTAACGTGCTGCGGGGCGCTTTCGCTGCCAATCATGATCGTATCGCGGCGGCACAGGAGGCCTATCGCAACGCGCGCGCCGAAATTCACGACAGTTTGCGTCATGAGCCGTTCAACGCCGACGAGATGCGCGCCGCCATGACGAAGACGCGCGCCGCCCGGCAGGCTTTCGACCAGGTGATTCAAGGGGTCTTTGCCGACGCTGCGGTCAAGCTGTCGTCCACAGGCCGCCACGCCGTAGCGGATTGGCGTCCTCCGCCCAGTTCCAAACGCGACCGACAATAGGCTAAAAGGAGAGAAGGCTCGGAGAGCTAAATAGAATTTCATCCGGGCCCGGTTTCCCCAGTCATTGAAAGTGGTCGGTATGCGTCACAGTTCAAAGGTCCTGCGCGCCGGAACGAGCGACCGCGCGCGCCGGTTGGTGACGATGGTGCAGACCGCCTCGCTGATGCTGCCCCTTGGGGGCTGTTTGCTTTCCGGCGATTTGCCGGAGCCAAACCTTGTCGTGCCGGCGGCCTATGACCAGGGACCGAAGAACCCGGCGGCGGCGCAGGCGAAACTGCCGTCGCTCGACTGGTGGCGCAACTTCCGCTCGCGCGAACTCACCGCGATTATCGAGGATGCCCGCACGAATAATCTCGACATCGCCGCTGCGGTGGCGCGCATTGTGCAGGCCGATGCGCAGGCGCGCATTGCCGGCGCGGCGCTGCTGCCGCTGATCACGGCGAACGGGAACGCCGTAAACTCACAGTCCTCCAAGACCACCAGCAAAGCCAACATCATCAGCCTGAAGCAGACCGGCAGAACCCTGACCGGGGCTCCAATTGTCACCAACAACCTGCAGGCCACGCTGAATGCGAGTTACGAGCTCGATTTTTGGGGCAAAAACCGCGCAGCTTTGCGTGCGGCCGAAGAAACGGCAATCGCCAGCCGCTACGACCGCGAGGTGGTCGGACTGTCGACGGTCGTGTCGGCGGCCAACGCTTATTTCCTTGTGCTCGCCGCGCAAGATCGGTTGCGCATCGCGCACGAAAACTTCGAAAGCGCCAATCGCATCCTCAATCTGGTCAAGCAGCGCGCCGCCGCCGGCACTGCCTCCGATCTGGAAATCGCGCAGCAGGAAAGCCTGGTCAACCAGGTGCGCGCGACCATCCCGCCGCTGCAACAAACTCTCCAGCAAAACAAAAACGCTCTCGCGGTGCTGCTTGGCCGTTCTCCCGAGCAGGTCCGCGTTCGCGGTGGATCGCTCAAGTCGATTGCCATTCCGCGCGTGACGCCGGGCCTGCCCTCGGAACTGCTGACGCAGCGTCCCGACATACGCGAAGCGGAAGCCAACCTCGCCGCCGCCAACGCCAACGTTTACAACGCGCGAGCCCAGCTCTTGCCCAGCATCACATTGACCGGGGACGGCGGATACGAAAGCGCGGTCTTGCGCGTGCTAACACGGCCCGAGTCGGTTATTTTTTCCGCTGCCGCCGGGTTGACCCAGCCGATTTTCGAAGGCGGGCGGCTGCTTGGCAATCTCGACCTGCAAAAGGGCAAGCAAGATGAGCTCGTGCAGGATTACCGCAAAGCGGTGATTTCGGCTTTCGCCGATGTCGAAAACGCTCTCTACAATGTGCGTGAGACGGCGTTGACGGTGCAGCTGCAGACAGCGGTGGTGTCGAGTTCACGGCGCGCATTCGACGTCTCCGAACAGCGGCTGCGCGAAGGGACGATCGACCTCGTCACCGTGCTGCAGACCGAGCAGACGCTGTTTACCGCGGAAGATGCGCTGGCGCAGGCGCAACTCGCACGACTGCAGGCAATCGTCAGTCTTTATCAGGCGCTCGGGGGTGGCTGGCTACCGGAACCGGTGGAAGCTTCCAATGCACGGTGAACTGCCCAAGCGGTTGAAACAAGCTGCGAGCCGCCGCCGCTTTCTGGCGAGCGCGCTGATCATCCTCGTGATTGCCGCGGCGTTGGCGTACGTATTTGGGTGGCCGGCCCCCAAGCCGAAAACCTTTAGCCGCTTTGCCGCCGAAGGCCCGGTGCCGGTGCTGGTGGCGCAGGCCTCGCGCGCCGACGTGCCGGTCTATCTCGACGAGGTCGGCACCACCAAGGCGCTCAACACCGTCACGGTGCGCCCGCAGGTAGACGGCAAGCTGATCGAAGTCGATTTTCAGGAAGGCCAGGACGTCAAGAAAGGCGACGTGTTGGCGCGCATCGACCCGACCATCTACAAGGCGCAGCTCGATCAGGCGATTGCCAAGAAGGCCCAGGACGAGGCGACTCTCGCCAATGCCAAGCTCGACCTGACGCGTTACCAAAGGCTCGCCGCCACCAACGCCATCAACAAGCAGCAGGCGGACACACAGGCCGCCGTGGTCGCGCAGGACACCGCCATCGTGCAGGCGGACCAAGCGGCGATCGAGAACGCGCAGGCAACGCTCGGCTACACGACCATTACCTCGCCCATCGACGGCCGAACCGGCATTCGCCAAGTCGACGTCGGCAACATCGTGCACGCCACCGACGCCACCTCCGCCATCGTGACACTCACGCAGCTCAAGCCGATTAGCGTCATCTTCAATCTGCCGCAGCAGGAGCTCGACCGCGTGAACGCCGCCTTTGCCAAAGGGACATTGACAGCCGACGCTTTGCGCTCCGACAACAACCAGGTAATCGAGCGCGGCAAGCTCACCGTTATCGACAACGTGGTGGATGCCTCGACCGGCACGGTGAAGCTCAAAGCCGAATTCCCTAATGCCGATTTACAGCTCTGGCCCGGCCAGTTCGTCAATGTGCGGCTGCTGATCGATACATTGCGGAATGTCGTCGTCATCCCCACTGGCGCGGTGCAGCGCGGACCGAACGGCGCCTTCGTCTATGTGGTCAACGCCAATAACACTGTTTCGATGCGGTCTGTCGTCCTGCAAAAGCAGGACGAGATGCAGACCGTCGTCAAAAGTGGCGTTGAGCCGCCGGAACGCGTGGTCACGACCGGCTTTGCCCGCCTGACCGACGGCGCGAAAATCGCGATCAGCTCGGGCCCCGCGGCGGCGCCGAACGCCGGCGCGCCGGGCGCACATCCGGTCAACGGCAAGACATCGGCCGCAGCCGGACAAGGCGGCGATAGGCGGGGCGGGGGAAATCGGCCGAACGCGCGCCAATGAGCGTCTCTTCGCCATTCATTCATCGGCCGATAGCAACTTCGCTGCTCGGTGTCGCGGTGATGCTGGGCGGCCTGCTCGGCTATTTGTGGCTGCCGGTCTCGGCCTTGCCGCAGGTCGATTTTCCCACCATCCAGGTCACCACGCAGTTGCCGGGCGCGAGCCCCGACACTATCGCGGCGTTGGTTACGGCGCCCCTGGAACGCCAATTCGGGCAAATTCCGGCGCTGCAGGTAATGACCTCGTCGAGCTCGTTCGGCGTCAGCCAAGTCACCTTGCAATTCGATCTCGACCGCGACATCGACGCCGCTGCGCAGGACGTGCAGTCGGCGATCAACGCCGCCGCCTCGGCGCTGCCGCGCAACCTGCCCTATCCGCCTGTCTATTCGAAAGTGAATCCCGCGGATGTGCCGGTGATTACGCTGGCGCTCACCTCGAAAACCATCGACCTGCGCAATTTGAGCGATATGGCCGATACCATCATGGCGCCGCGGCTTTCCGAGGTGACCGGCGTCGGCCATGTGTCCATCGAAGGCGGCATCCGTCCGGCGATCCGTATCCAGGCGGACTTGGCGCGGCTTGCTGCGTACGGCATTGGGCTGGAAGACCTGCGCACCGCGATCGTCGGCGCCAATGTGGCGGGACCGAAAGGCGCACTCGACGGCGCGCATCAGTCCTACACCATCGCCGCCAACGACCAGCTCGCGAGCGGCGATGCCTACAAGTCGGTGGTGGTCGCCTATCGCAACGGCGCGCCGGTGCTGCTGTCAGACGTCGCCGACGTCAAAGAAGGGCTGGAGAACGACAAAGTCGGCGCCTGGTATCAAGGCAAGCCCGCGGTCGTCATCGACGTGCAACGCCAGCCTGGCGCCAACGTGATTGACACCGTGCAGCGCATTCGCGGCGAATTGCCGCGGCTCAAGCGCTCGCTGCCGGCAGGCGCCGATCTCACCGTGGTCAACGATCGCACCGACACCATCCGCGCCTCGATTCACGACGTGCAGTTCACCCTGGTGCTGAGCGTGGCTTTGGTCGTGCTGGTGGTGCTCATCTTCCTGCGCACCATTCGCGCCACCATCATCGCGGGAGTCGCGCTGCCGCTGTCGTTGATCGCGACCTTCGGGGTGATGTGGTTTGCCGGATTCTCGCTCGACAATCTGTCGCTGATGGCGCTGACCATCGGCACCGGCTTCGTAGTCGACGACGCCATCGTGATGATCGAAAACATCGTCCGCCATATGGAGAGCGGCGAGCCGCCCCTGCGGGCCGCGCTGCGCGGTGCGGGCGAGATCGGCTTCACCGTGATTTCTCTGACGCTGTCGCTGATTGCGGTGTTTATCCCGCTATTGTTCATGACCGGCCTGGTCGGCCGCATGTTCCGTGAATTTGCGCTGACGCTGACCATCGCTGTCATCGCCTCGGCGATCGTCTCGCTGACGCTCACGCCGATGATGTGCGGACGGCTGCTGCGCACCGAAGACGGCGAGAGCCGCAGCGAAGGTATTCTCAGCAATCGTTTCACCAGGGCTCTTTCCGGTCTCATCGAGCGGACGGTCGAGTTTTATCACCGCAGCCTGGTTTGGGTACTGCGTCACCAGCGCGAGACACTGGTGGTGACGCTGATCACGCTTGCCGCGACCATCGGCCTTTATGTCGTGATGCCAAAAGGCTTCCTGCCGCTGCAAGACACCGGCCTGATCACTGCGGTAACCGAGGCGGGCACCGACGTGTCGTTCGACGCCATGCAACGGCAACAGCGTCAGGTCGAGGACATCATCCGGGCCGACCCCGATGTCACGGGCGTTGTGTCGGTGCTCGGCGTCTCTCCGCTCAATGCGACGCCCAATGCGGGGCGCATGGCGATCGCGCTCAAGCCACGGGACGAACGAAACGATCTCGTCGGCGACGTCATCGCCCGGCTGCAAAGGGCCGTCGCCAGCATTCCGGGCATGACCGTCTACTTCCAGGCCGTGCAGGACATCCAGATTTCGACGCGCGTGTCGCGCGCGCAATACCAGTACACGCTGGTCTCGACCGATCGCGACGAGGTTCTGCAATGGGCGGACAAGCTCAGCCAAAGGCTGCGCCGCTCGCCGGCCTTGCGCGATGTGGCCTCGGAGGCCGAGGAAGGCGGCCCGCGCGTAATGGTGCAGGTGGATCGCGAGCAGGCCGGACGGCTGGGCGTATCCATGCAAAGCGTCACCGACACGCTCAACGATGCGTTCGGACAACGGCAGATTTCGACGATCTACGGACAAGCCAATCAATACCGGGTGATTCTGGAGGCGCAGCCGCGCTACCAGGAAGACCCTAACGCTCTGTCGCGCCTGTTCGTCACCGGCTCCAATACGTCCACTGGCACGGTTGCAACCGTCGGCAATACCGTGTCGGGCTCGACCAACACCAACACGACGGCTACCCCCAATACGGTCACCGCGTCGAACCAGATCCCGCTCGCGGCCTTTGCGCATTTTGAGCGGACGACGGCCCCGCTGGCCATCGCGCATCAGGAGCAGTTTCCGGCAGTCACCATCAGCTTCAATCTCGCGCCCGGCTATGCGCTCTCCGACGCGGTCACGACCATCAGCCGCGCCGAGCAAGCGATCGGCATGCCGGCTTCGGTGAACGGCAGCTTCTCCGGCGATGCCGCCGAATTCGCCAGCTCGCTCAAAGGCGAACCGTGGCTGATCCTCGCCGCCGCCATCACCATCTACATCGTGCTGGGCGTGCTCTACGAGAGCTTCATCCACCCCTTGACCATTTTATCGACGCTGCCCTCGGCGGGCGTCGGCGCGCTGCTCGCGCTGCTGGCCTTCGGCTACGACCTGTCGGTGATCGCGCTCATCGGCATCGTGCTGCTGATGGGCATCGTGAAAAAGAACGCCATTCTGATGATCGACTTCGCGCTCGAGGCCGAGCGGCGGCAGGGCCTCTCGCCCGAGGAATCGATCCTGCAGGCCGCGCTGCTGCGCTTCCGGCCGATCATGATGACCACGCTCGCCGCATTATTTGGCGCACTGCCGCTGGCGCTGGAAAGCGGCACCGGCTCGGAGCTGCGCAACCCGCTCGGCGTCACCATCATCGGCGGCCTGCTGCTCAGCCAGTTGCTCACGCTTTACACGACGCCGGTTATCTACCTGTACATGGAGCGCTTGCGCGCGCGGCTTGCCCCGACGCAACCGCGCCGGCTTCGGTCCGGCCCCCCGCGTCCGGCGCGGGAACGGCCGTGAACGTCTCGCGCATCTTCATCCGCCGGCCCATCGGCACGGCGCTGCTGGCGACGGGTTTGTTCCTGGTCGGCGCCGTCGCTTACACCTTCCTGCCCGTGGCCAGCTTGCCGAGCGTCGACCTCGCCACCATCAGCGTCACTGCCAGCCGGCCGGGTGCCGATCCCAACACGATGGCGGCAACCGTCGCCGCTCCGCTCGAGCGGCGGCTCGGCGAGATCGCCGGCGTCACCGAAATGACCTCGGTGTCTTCGCTCGGCTCCACGCGCATCACCGTGCAGTTCGACCTCTCGCGCGACATCGACGGCGCCGCGCGCGACGTGCAGGCCGCGCTCAATGCCGCGCTGACCGATCTGCCCTCGGACATGCCCACCCTGCCGACCTTCCGCAAGTTCAATCCGGCGGCGTCGCCAATCCTCATTTTGGCGCTGACATCGAACACCATGCTGCCGAGTGCGATCTATGACGCCGCCGACAGCGTCATCGCGCAGCGCCTGTCGCAGGTCGACGGCGTGGCCGACGTGACGGTGGCGGGATCGGAGCAGCCGGCGCTGCGCGTGCGTGTCGATCCGAGCCGGCTCGCCTCTATGGGGGTGAGCATCGAGGATGTCCGCGCCGCGATTTCCAATGCCAATGCGATGGGGCCACTCGGCAGCTTTGACGGCCCTCATCGCAACATCACCATCGGTACCAACGATCAGTTGCAGGAACCGCAAGATTACCTGCCGGTCGTCGTCAAGACGGTCAACGGAACGATCATTCGTCTCACCGATATCGCCAGTGTCCGCCCCGGCGTGCGCAACAGCCGCGCCGCCGGCTGGTTCAACAGGGACCCTTCCGTCCTGCTGATCATCACCAAGCAGGGCAACGCCAATGTGCTCGATACGGTCGACCGCATCTACGACTTGCTGCCGCAACTCAAGCAGTGGGTCCCTGCCGGCGTGAAGATCTCGGTGCTGGCGGACCGCACGCAGACCATTCGCGCCAGCGTCGAAGACATGCAGCTTACGATCGCCGCCACCATCATCCTGGTGATGCTGGTGGTCTTCCTGTTCTTGCGCCGCGCCGCGCCGACCGCCGCCGCGGGGGTCACCGTGCCGCTGGCGCTTGCCGGCACCTGCGCGGCGATGTGGGCGGCCGGATTCTCCATCGACAATCTCTCGCTCATGGCCTTGGCGGTGAGCGTCGGCTTTGTCGTAGACGACGCCATCGTCATGATCGAGAACGTGTTCCGCAACCTCGAGCGCGGGCACAAGCCGCTGCGCGCGACGCTTATGGGAGCGCGGCAGATCGGCTTCACCGTGATTTCGATCTCTGTGTCGCTGATCGCCGCCTTCATCCCGCTGCTGCTGATGGGCGGCTTGGTCGGGCGGCTGTTCCGCGAGTTTTCGGTTACGCTCGCCTTCGCCATCGCCGTATCGACCGTGGTCTCACTGTCGGTGACGCCGATGATCTGCGCCTATTTCGTCCGTCAGCCGCCGAGCAACGACGCCACCTGGCTCGATCGCGCGGTGGAATACGTCGTTTCGCGCATGGTGCGCTTCTATGACCGCACGCTCTATAGCGTGCTCGACCATCGCTGGCTGACACTCGTCGTCTTCATTGCGACCATCGCGCTGACTGTTGGATTCTACATCCGCACGCCCAAGGGCTATTTCCCCCAAGACGACACCGGCTTGATCTTCGGCGCCACCGAGGCGTCCGCCGACATCTCCTTCGATGCGATGAAGGCGTTGCAGCTCAAGGCCATGGATGTGGTGCTGGCCGATCCCGCCGTCGCCGGCCTCGGTTCCTCGGTCGGCGCGTCCTATTTCAACGCTTCGGTCAATCACGGCCGCATGTTTATCAGCTTGAAGCCGCCAAACCAGCGCAACTACGTCAGCACGCAGGCGATCGTCGCGAGGCTGCGCAATCGGCTCAACCAGATTCCCGGCATCCGCGTTTTCATGGTGCCGGCGCAGGACCTGCGCGTCGGCGGCCGACAGAGCAGCTCGCAATATCAGTTCACGCTGTGGTCGAGCGACATCGACACACTGCAGACCTGGGTGCCGCGCGTGCTCGAGCGCGTCAAGCAGATCCCAGGCATCGTCGACGTGACCACCGACCGCGACCAGGGCGGCTTGCAGGCGAACGTCGAGATCGACCGGCAGGCGGCGGCGCACTATGGTGTCAGCATCCAGAACATCGACAGCGCGCTCAACGACGCGTTCTCGCAGCGGCAGGTGTCCACCATTTACGGCTCGCGCAACCAGTATCACGTCGTTCTCGAGGTCGAGCAGAAGAACGCGCGCGATCCCAACGACATCAGCCAGATTTACGTCGCCGGACGCGACAATACGCAGGTGCCGCTTTCGGCGGTTGCGCATGTGACCCGAGGCATCTCGCCTTTGGTCGTCAACCATCAGGGCCAATTCCCCTCCGTCACCATCACCTACAATCTGGCACCCGGGACCACGATCGAAGCCGGCACGGCGGCGATTTCGCAGGCGGTCGCCGGCATGCACGTCCCCGATTCGATCCACACGGACTTTGCCGGCGACGTGCTCGCCTATCAGCGCGCCGTCGGCGCCCAATCGGTGCTGCTGATCGCCGCGCTGGTCGCCGTCTACATTGTCCTCGGCGTACTCTACGAGAGCCTGGCACATCCGCTGACCATCATTTCCACGCTGCCGTCCGCCGGCCTCGGCGCGCTACTGGCGCTGAATCTCTTCCACACCGACCTGACCGTGATCGCCTTTATCGGCATCATTCTGCTGATCGGCATCGTGAAGAAGAACGGCATCATGATGGTGGATTTCGCGCTGGAGGGCGAGCGCCGGCGCGGGCTGGCGCCGCGGCAGGCCATCCACGAAGCCTGCATGGAGCGCTTCCGGCCCATTCTGATGACGACCTTGGCCGCCATGCTCGGCGCGGCGCCCCTGGTGATCGCGAGCGGCCCGGGCTCGGAGCTGCGGCGGCCGCTCGGCATCACGATCATCGGCGGCCTGCTAGTGTCGCAGGTGCTCACGCTCTACACGACGCCGGTGATCTATCTGCTGCTCGACCGCCTGCACCGCAAATGGGGCGGCGCCATGCCGAGCTTCGTGCGGCGCCGCCCTCCGCCCTCGCCGAGCATTCAGCCGGCGGAATAATCTCAGCAGTGTGACAAAGCTGCCGGAGAGCGCAGGCGGCCGGTCACACTCCCAAATATCGGTGCTGCACATCCTTTGCCGCCGCCAACGCTGCGGAAATGCCGGACCACACGACGCGGCCGCGCTCGATGAGGACGTGGCGGTCGGCGATGCGCAAAAGCGCGCCGATATTCTTGTCGATCACGACAATCGCCAGGCCTGACGCCTTCAGGCGCGCGAGGCAGCGCCAGATCTCGGCGCGGATCAGGGGCGCGAGGCCTTCGGTTGCCTCATCCAGGATGAGGAGACGCGGATTGGTCATCAGCGCGCGGCCGATTGCCAGCATCTGCTGTTCGCCGCCGGAGAGCTGGTTGCCCATGCTGGCTGCACGCTCGGCGAGACGGGGGAACAGGTCGTAGACGGCATCCAATGTCCATGGCGCGCCGTCGCGAACGACCGCGGTCGCCAGCAAGTTTTCGCGCACGGTGAGATTGGGAAAAATCTGCCGGCCTTCCGGCACCAAGCCTATGCCCAGCTTGGCGACCCGGTAGGAGGGCAGCCCGCGGATTTCCGTGCCGGCAAAGCGGATGCTTCCGCCACGCGCGCGAGTCAAGCCCATGATCGAGCGCACGGTGGTGGTCTTACCCATGCCATTGCGCCCCATCAGCGTCACCATCTCGCCCGGCGCGACGGTGAACGAAACGCCGAACAGGACCTGCGAGAGCCCGTAGCAGGTTTCGATGCCGTCCAGGGCCAGCACCGACTCAGCCATGCCCGGCCTCCTGCTCGCCGAGATAGGCCTCGCGCACCTGCGCGTTGGCGCGGATCGCAGACGGGGCGCCGGAGGCGATCACCCGCCCATAGACGAGCACAGTCACGCGGTCGGCAAGCGCAAACACGGCTTCCATGTCGTGCTCGACAAGCAGAATAGTCAGCTCAGCCTTCAGCGCGCGCAGCATCGTGACCATGCGCGCGGACTCTTCCGGTCCCAGCCCGGCCATGGGCTCGTCGAGCAGCAGCATGCGCGGCTTGCCGGCGAGTGCCATGGCCAACTCCAGCAGGCGGTGCTCACCGTGACTAAGTCCGGCGGCGCGCTCGTAAGCACGCTCGGCAAGGCCGACGCGCTCGAGCGCGCCTTGCGCCGGTTCGCGCAGTTCGCTCTCGCCGCGCGCATTGCGCCAGAAGCGGAAAGAATGGCCGGCCTGCGCCTGCACCGCCAGCGCCACATTGTCGAGCACGCTCAAATCGAGGAACAGCGATGTCACCTGAAACGAGCGCGCCAGTCCGAGCTGACTGCGTCGATACATCGGCAGCCCCGAAATATCCTCGCCAGAAAAACGGATGCGGCCGGAGTCGGGCGCGAGTTGACCGGCGAGCTGCGCGATCAGCGTGGTCTTTCCTGCGCCGTTCGGACCGATCACCGCGTGCAGCTCGCCCGACGCGATCGCCAGCGTTACATCGTCAGTGGCGACGATGCCGCCGAAGCGCTTGGCCAGGTTTTCGATTTGTAGCAGCGCGCTCATGCTCGAACCTTAGCCATGATCTTGAGGCGCAGGCTCAAGGACGCGAGCAGCCCGTCGATGCCTCCGCGCGCAAACAGTACAACCAGCAACAGCAACGGACCGAGAATGATTTGCCAGTACTCGGTGATGCCGGAGAGCGCTTCCTCAAGAACCAGAAGCGCGACAGCGCCGAACACCGGCCCAGCGACCGAGCCCATCCCGCCGAGCACCACCATGATGATGAGGTCGCCCGAGCGCGTCCAATACATCATCGCCGGCGAAACGAAGTCGGTATGGTTGGCAAGCAGTGCGCCGGCGAGGCCGCAAAGCGTGCCGGCAATGACGAAGCAGACCAACCTGTAACGATAGGTCGGAAAGCCGATCGCCCGCATGCGCGTGTCGTTGGAGCGCGCACCTTGGATCACCAAGCCGAAACGCGAATTCACCAGCCGCCAGACAAGGTACAACGAGGCGAACAGCAAGACGAGACAGACGTAATAGAACTGCGTCTTGTCGGTCAGATTGAGTGGCGCGAAGAACTGGCTGCGCTTCTGAATGGTCAGCCCATCGTCGCCGCCGTAACGCGCGAGACCGGCGACCACGTAATAGGCCATTTGCGCAAAGGCGAGCGTGATCATGATGAAATAGACGCCGCGCGTGCGCAGCGACAGAGCGCCGATAACCAAGGCAAACAGCGCAGAAGCCGCAAGCGCCACCGGCCACTGCACAAAGCCCGAGTTGATGTGCTCGAAAGCGAGGATCCCCACGGCATAGCCGCCGATGCCGAGGTAGACGGCGTGGCCGAAGCTCATCATGCCGCCGAAACCGAGGATCAGATTGAGGCTGACTGCCGCCAGCGCCAGGATAACGATGCGGGTGAACAGCGTCAGCAGAAAGAGATTGTGCGTGAGAGCGGCATAAACCGGCAGCAGCGCCAGCGCGGTCAGCAGGGCCGCGAGCACGATGTTGCGCAGATCGAGGCGCGCGTTCATTTGCTGCTCGCCGAGAACAAGCCTTCCGGCTTCACCACCAGGACCACCGCCATCAACAAATAAATCAACATCGACGACAACGCCGGCCCGGCGGTTGCCGCTGCATTGGGCGACAGCATCACGCGCATGAGGTCGGGCAGATAGGAGCGGCCGAGCGTATCGACGACACCGACGAAAAGCGCGGCGATGAAAGCGCCGCGAATGGAGCCGATGCCGCCGATCACGGTGATGACGAAGGCGAGAATAATGATGTTCTCGCCCATGCCGATCTGCACGGTAAGGATCGGTGCCTGCATCAGACCGGCGAGCCCCGCCAGCGCCGCGCCGAGGCCGAAGACCAAAGTAAAGAGCAGCTTGATGTTGACGCCGAGTGCGCCGGCCATCTCGCGGTTGGACGCGCCGGCGCGAATCAGCATGCCGATGCGCGTGCGCATCACCAGGAGATAAAGCGACACGGCAACGGCGAGGCTGACGACGATGATGGAGAATTTATAGGCGGAGTAGTCGAAGCCCGGTAGGACCGTCACCGAGGTGTTGAGCCACCACGGCAGCGGCAGCGACAGGCCCTCGGGCCCCCAGACCAGCCGCACCAACTCGTCGAAGAACAGGATGAGCCCGAAGGTGCCGAGCACATGATCGAGGTGGTCGCGGCCGTAGAGCCGCCGCATGACCACCACTTCCACCGCCATGCCGACGAGCAGCGTTGCCGCCAGCGCAAGCACCGCCCCGAGAACGAAGCTGCCGGTCCACGCGGCGAAGGTGGCGGCGAAATAGGCGCCGACCATGTAGAGCGAGCCGTGCGCCAGGTTGACCAGATCCATGATGCCGAACACCAGCGTCAGTCCCGCCGCCAACAGAAACAGCAGCAGACCGAACTGGACGCCGTTGAGGCATTGTTCGATGAATAGCGTCATGGCTCAGCCGAAAAACAAGACGGCAGAAACGCCTCGGCGTCCCTGCCGTCTTTTGTCGCATCGAGATCGGATCACTTCATCGGGCACTTGTCGTGGAAGCGATCCTGGTCGTCCTTCACGATGGTGGCGACCGTCTTCAGCACATAATTGCCTTGCGCATCCTTGACCGCTTCCTGCAGGTAGAAGTTCTGGATCGGGATGTGGTTGTTGCCGAATTTGAAGTTGCCGCGCACCGACTTGAAATCCGCCTTCTCCAGCGCCTTCTGCACGGCCGCCTTGTCGTTCAGATTGCCCTTGGTGGCGGCGACCGCCGAGGCGATCAGATTGGCCGCGTCATAGGTCTGGGCACCGTAGAACGATGGCCGCGCGCCGTTGTACTTCTTGATGTAGTCGGAAACGTATTTCTTGTTCGCGGCGTTCGGCAGATCGTTCACCCACTCCTGGGCGCCCGGTACGCCGAGCGCGAGGTCCTTTTGCAAGGGCAGCGTGGTCTCGTCGATGGTGAACGCCTGGTAGAGCGGGATTTTGCCTTTGAGCCCCGCTTGGGCGTATTGCGACAAAAACTGCACGCCCGCTTTGCCCGGGTAAAACACGAAGATTGCGTCGGGATTGGCGGCTTTCGCCTTCGCAAGCTCGGCGGAGAAGTCGAGCTGCGACGGCCAGGTCGTCAGCTCCTGCCCGACCACCTTCCCTTTGAAGGTCGACGCGACGCCCGCCAGCATGTCCTTGCCGGCCGCGTAGTTCGGGCCGATCAGAAAGACGCTCTTCACCCCCTTCTGATTCATGTAGACGCCCATGGCCTGCGGCGTCTGATCGTTCTGCCACGACGTCGAGAAGATGTACGGCGAGCACTGCTCGCCGGCGATCTGGTGCGGGCCGGCATTCGAGGTGATCAGAAAGGTCTTCGAGTCGACCGCAGACTTGATGGAGGCGAGCAGCACGTTCGACCAAATGTAGCCGACGATGAAGTCCACGTGATCGGATTCGATCAGCTTGTCGGTCTTCTGCTTACCGGTTTCCGGCTTGAAGCCGTCATCTTCATAGATGACTTCGACCGGCAGGCCACCCATCTTGCGACCCATGTGGTCAAGCGCCAGCTCGAACGAGTTGCGCATGTCGTTGCCGATCACCGAAACCGGGCCGCTGAAGGTCGAGATAAATCCGATTTTGACGCTCTTTTGTTGGGCAGCGGCCGGAGCGGCGGCCAGCAACACGGCGGCACCTGCCGCCACTAACGCTTTACGCATAATGTCCTCCCCCGGAGCCGATTTCCGGCCCGCTTTGTGATGGCCTAAGTTTAGCGGCAAGGGCGAGCGAAGGTCCACCCGCCCGAAACCCCGCCGCCGTGGCGATTGACCGCCGCCATGGGCTGTCTGCACTGTAGCACGGCCAAGTTCCCATTTCGCAGCGAGAAACATAATTTCCGATGTCCAAAGCGCTGAGCAAATCCTACGACGGCATTGTGATCGGCGCCGGCCATCATGGGCTGATCCTCGGCAGCTATTTGGCCCGTGCCGGGCTGAAGATTCTGCTGGTGGAGCGGCGGCTCACTTATGGGGGCGGATTGTGCACACGCGAGGTGACCCTGCCCGGCTTCTACCACAACCTGCACTCAATCAATCACTTCCACGTCAGCGAGACGCCCTGGTTCAAGGATCTCAGCCTCGACGAGCGCGTGACCTACATCACCCCCCGCTACGAGTTCGGACAGGCGCACGGTGATGGCACGGCGCTGGTGCTCGGGCGCAATCTCGAAGAATCGGTCGCCAACATTGCACGTTTTTCGAAAAAAGACGCGCAGACTTTCCGCGACTGGAACCGCAAGGCGGAGGCGATTACCCGCGACATCTTCCTGCCCGAGCGCTACGCCGAGCCGTTGCCGAAAGCCGAACGCGAGGCGCTGCTGTCGCGTACCGCGCTGGGACGCGAATTTCTCGATGTTTCCAATCGGCAGCCGCTCGACGTCGTGCGCGAGCTGTTCGAGAACGAGCATGTCCGGCTGCTGTTCCTGTTCAAAGTATCCCTGTTCGGAACCTGGCTCGTCGACACCTTGTCGAAAACCTCACCCATGGGTTCGGTGATCCGCGCCTTCGATCTGGAAAGCGGTTATCAGCTTTGTCAGGGTGGCTCATTCAATCTCGCACGCGGGCTGATGGAGGCGTTCATCGCCGCCGGCGGCACTTACCAGCCCCAGGTCGACATCGCGCGTGTCCTTATCGAGAACGGCAAAGCCACGGGCATCGAACTTGCCGACGGCCGCACCGTGCGTGCCCGTCAGTTCGTTGCCTCGACGCTCGACGTGCACCAAACATTCGAGAAGCTCGTCGGCCGCGAGCAGCTCCCTCACGCGTTCCTGAGCAAACTCGACGGTTTCCAATACACGAAGTGGAGCCTGTTCGGACTGCATCTCGCACTGAACGAGAGTCCGCGTTTTTCAGCGGAAAAATTCGACCCCAACATCAATCGCACGCTGAAATGGTCGATCGGCGCCGAAACGATGGAGGACCTGTTCTCCGCGCACCAGGACGTGATGGCGGGACGCGTGCCCAAGATCGTACAGTTCGGCTCAGGGCCCCTGAGCCTCATCGATCCCACGCAGGCGCCGCCCAGCAAGCACACCACCTATTGCTGGCATGTAATGCCGCTCGATCCGGATACAGGCGGGAAAGCGTACGAGCGCTGGAAGGAGGAGTTCGCCGACAGAATCATCGAGTGTTTCGCGCGCTATTGTCCGAACATGACGGCGAAGAACATCCTCGGGCGTTACATCTATACCGGGCGCGAATACGTGCAGGAAATGATCAACATGCGCGGGGGCGACATTTTCATGGGCGCCTTCAATGCCGAGCAGGTGATGTACAACCATTTCGGCTACCGGTCGCCAATTCCGAATCTGTATAACGCGGGCTCCGCCGGCCACCCGGGCGGCGCCATCTCCGGCGGCGCCGGCTACATTACGGCCGGCATCGTCGCCCGCGATCTCGGCGTCAAGCCCTGGTGGAAGCCTCGCGATGCGCGCGCGGCACTCGAGACATTGCCGCAGCGGGAGCGTGCCGCGTGAACGATCTCGACAGTATCGTGTTTCCTGGCCTGAAACACCGCGTCGTCATCATTACAGGCGCCGGACAAGGTATCGGGCGCGTTTTTGCCAAAGCGTTTGCAAAAGCCGGTGCCCGCGCCGTGATCGCCGAGATTAACGGGACGAAAGCTGCGGCGGTGGCCAAGGAGATCATGGACGGCGGCGGGGAGGCGCTCGCCGTCACCACGGACGTTGCCGACGAGGCTTCGATCAAAGAAATGGCCGATATCGTCGAAGGCGAATACGGTCGCATCGACGCGCTCATCAATAACGCGGGCATTTTCTCGACCCTGGAGATGCGGCCGTTCGATCAAATTCCCGTCGACGAATGGGAGCGCGTGCTGCGCGTCAACCTGACCGGCCCATTCCTCTGCACCCGTGCCGTGCTCCCGGCGATGCGTCGCGCCAAGTGGGGCCGCATCATCAACATCGCCTCCGGCGCCGTGCGTCTCGGACGGCCCAACTACCTGCACTACATTGCAACCAAATCGGCGCTGATGGGCATGAGCCTGTCGATGGCGCGCGAGCTCGGACCCGACAACATCACCGTCAACGCCATCTTGCCGGGCGCGACCTTCACGGAGATCGAGCGCAAGACTGTGACCCCCGAGCAGAAGCAGCGCATCATCGCCATGCAATGCGTGCCGCGCGCGGAAGTGCCGGAGGACTTGGTCGGCGCAGCGCTGTTCCTGGCGTCGGAGGCCTCAGCCTTCGTCACTGGACAAAGCATCAATCTCGACGGCGGGGTGACCTGGTCATGACGCCCACCGTCGCCATCATCGCCGCCGGCAACATGGGCGCCGGCGTCGGCAAGCGCCTCACCGACAACGGCGTCACCGTGCTTACCTCGCTGGCCGGACGCAGCGCCGCAAGCGAAAAACGCGCGCGCGAAGCCGGCATGCGCGCGGTCGACGATCGTGGGCTCATGGAAGCCGATTTCCTGCTCTCCATCGTGCCGCCGGGGGAAGCCTTGGCGCTGGCGCGCCGCTTTGCGCCCGCGCTGACCGCCGCCAACAGGAAGCCGACCTACGTCGAATGCAATGCGGTGAGCCCGCAGACCATGCTCACCATAGCCAAAGTGATCGCTCCGACCGGCGCACCCTTCGTCGCCGCCGGCATCATCGGGCCTCCGCCCAAACCAGGATCGACCAACACAAAATTCTACGCGTCTGGCTCCGGCGCGGGCACCTTCGCCAAGCTCAACGACTTCGGCCTTGTCGTGCGCGTCCTCGGCGACGAACTTACAGCAGCGCATGCGCTGAAAATGTCGTATGCAGGCATCACCAAAGGCTTCACCGCGCTCGGCGCCGCTATGATGCTTGCGGCGGCGCGCGAGGGCGCGGCGGACGCGCTCAAGGCCGAACTTGGCGAAAGCCAGCAGGCGCTGCTCGCGTGGCTGACGCGGCAAACGCCAAACATGTATGCCAAAGCCTATCGCTGGGTGGCGGAGCTGGATGAAATCGCTTCTTTTGTCGGCGAGGCGCACGCCGAGCACGCGATGCTTGCCGCTGCCGCGCGGCTTTATGAGCGCATCGCCATGGACTTTGCGGCCGACAAAGAGGAAATCGCCGCGCTGGATGCGTTCCTGAAAGCATCGGAACAGCCCTTGCGTTGACTTCGCGGAACCGAGATCGTTAGCATGCAAGCGATCTTGGGAGGTCGAGCGTGTGAAGCCCGCACCGTTTGTCCGTCACGTGCCGAAAACGGTCGACGAGGCGGTAACAATTCTGGGCGAGGTCGCAGGCCAAGACGGCCGCGTGCTGGCGGGCGGGCAGAGCCTGGTGCCGATCATGGCCTTCCGCCTCGCCAAGCCCGCGCATCTGGTAGACATCAACGAGATTGCCGAACTCGACCACATCGCCAGCGATGGCAAGACGCTGAGCATCGGCGCGCGCGTCCGCCACGCCGCCTTTCACAAGGCGGTGGTTGCCGGCCCGCTGGGCGCACTGCTCGCGCAGGTGGCGCGGCACATCGCGCATTACCCAATCCGCATGCGCGGCACGTTCTGCGGCAGCATTGCGCACGCCGATCCCGCATCGGAATGGTGCCTGGCGGCCGCAACGCTTGACGCCACGGTGGTGGCAAGGAGCACACGCGGCGAGCGACAGATCGCGGCTAAGGATTTCTTCGCCGGCATCATGACGACGGCACTCGCCGAGGACGAGCTGCTGACCCATGTGCGCATTCCAATTCCACCCCAAGACACCCGGTTTGGCTTCAACGAGTTCAACCGGCGCGCCGGCGATTTCGCAATGGCTGCCTCATTGGCCGCCTACCGGGTGCAAAACGGCAAGATTGCCGATGCGCGCGTCGGCGTCGGCGGTGCCGAGCCTTTCCCGCGTCGCCTTGCCGAGGCCGAGGCTGCGCTCAACGGCCACGTGCCCGGCGATAAGGCGTTCCGTGCGGCCGCCGAGGCGGCGGCACAGGCCGTCGAAGCAATGGAAGATCATCAGACCACTGCGGAATATCGGCGCGACCTGGTGCGAGCGGTAGTGCGCCGCGCCTTGGAGCAGGCCGCCTCATGACGGCGCACACCAAGGGCTCGGGCCTGAAATGGGTCGGCCGCGCCATCCGTCGACTTGAGGACCCGGCCCTTGTTCGGGGCCATGGCCGTTTTACCCATGATATGCCAGCGGCGTATTGGGTGCGTTTTGTGCGCAGTCCCGTGGCGGCAGGGACGATCAAAAGCCTCGAACGTCCGGACGGCGGCATGGTTTTCACCGCGGCCGACCTCAAAGGCGTCAAGCCGATCCTGCCGATGCTGCACAAGTTCGGTTACAAGCCGATCGGTCAGCCGGTGCTCGCGGACGGCGTCGTGCGCTTCGTCGGCGAGCCGATTGCGGCCGTGGCGGCGGCGAGCGCAGGCGAGGCTGAAGACATCGCCGACGAAATTGTGCTGGAGATCGCAGAAACGAAGCCAGTAATCGACGCGCGCGACGCGCTGAAACCCGGCGCAGCGCAAATCCATGCACAGGTGCCCGGGAATGTCATTCTTGACGGCCGGTTCAAGAGCGACGGCTTCGATGCCGCATGGAACGGCGCGTATCGCGTCGTCAAACTGGATGCACGCTCGCGCCGCCAGAACGCGACGCCGATCGAGGCGCGCGGCGGTCACGCGGCCTATGACCGCTTAACCGGACGTGTCGCGCTCATCTGCACGACCCAGATGCCGCACCTGACGCGCACCGCAATCTGCGACCTGCTCGGCTTCCCAGAATCGGACTTGCGCGTGATCGCACCCGATGTCGGCGGCGGCTTCGGGCAGAAGATGTCGCTTGCTGCCGAATACGTCGTGCTTGTGTGGCTGGCGCGCAGACTGAAAAGCTCCGTCGCCTGGATCGAGGACCGCCGCGAGAACCTGATTGCCGCCTTCCACGCGCGCGACCAGTACATCGCGCTTGAAGGTGCCTTCGACCAAGATGCGCGATTGATCGCCCTGAAGGCCGACGTTGTTGCCAATGTGGGCGCTTATTCCTGCTTTCCGACGACCTGCGGGGTCGAACCATTGATGGCGATGGCGGAAATCCCTGGCCCCTACGACGTTCGGCACTACCAGTGTCACGCCCGTGGCGTGCTCACCAACACTTGCACCATGGCCCCGTATCGCGGCGTCTCGCGGCCGGTCATCACCTTCGCGCTGGAGCGGCTGATGGACAAGGCGGCACGTGCGTTCGGCATCGATCCGGTGGAAACGCGCAGGCGCAATCTCGTGGCCAAGTTTCCCTACAAGACAGCCGTCGGCCTCGAATACGACGAGGCGAGTTACAAGCAGACGCTCGATCTAGCGGTGAAGAAGATCGACCTCCCCGCTTTCCGCAAACGCCAGCGCGAGGCGCGCGCGAACGGTCGATATCTCGGCATCGGATTTTCCACGTTCTGTGAGCGCACCGGATACGGCAGCCCGGCCTTCGCCGCACGTGGGATGGAAATCACGCCGGGCTGGGAAACGGTGATCGTCTCGGTCGATCCCTCCGGCTTTGTCGAGGCGCGCATCGGCTCATCGCCGCATGGACAGGGCCTGCGCACCACGCTTGCACAGATCATCGCCGATGAGCTCGGCATCCCGCCTGAGATGATCAAGGTCGTGCACGGCGACACCGACCGTGCGCCCTATGGCTGGGGCACCTTTGCCAGCCGCTCGCTGGTGATCGCCGGCGGCGCTACGCTTATCGCCGCACGTAAGATTCGCGCCAAACTGATCAAGATGGCAAGCACAATGCTGGAAGCTGCCGAAGTCGACATCGTGCTGGAGAACGGCGAGGCCAAGGTTGCCGGCACCGATCGTGCGGTCAGCATCGGTAAAATGGCGCGCGCGGCCTATACGCAAACGCACAAGTTTGGCGCGATCGAACCGGGCATCAGCGAGACGGCGCACTACGATCCGCCGGGCACGTTCTCCAATGCCTGCCATGTGGCAATCGTCGACGTCGATATCGAAACCGGAAAGGTCACGGTCGAGAGATTCCTGGTGGCAGAAGACGCCGGCAAGATCATCAACCCGATGATTGCCGACGGGCAGGTCCACGGCGGCGTCGCGCAGGGCATCGGCAACGCGTTGTTTGAGGAGATCGTGTACGACGAGCAAGGCGCACCGCTAACCGCCACGCTTGCCGACTACCTGCCGCCGACGGCGCACGAGATCCCGCCGATCGAGTTGCACCACCTGGAAACGCCGAGCCCCAATTCGATCACCAAGGCTAAGGGTCTCGGCGAAGGCGGCGCTATCGGCGCGCCGGCCGCGATCATTAACGCCATCAACGATGCGCTTTCGTCGTTCGAAGCGGAGATCGACGAAATACCAGCGACGCCGCAGCGTATACGCGCCGCACTGCGGACGAGGGGAAAAGCTGCATGAGCGCGAAAATAGACATTACCTTGACCATTAACGGCCGCGCGCACCCAATCAGTGTCGAACCACGGCGTACGCTTGCCGACGCCATCCGGGAGGATTGCGGGCAAACCGGCACGCATATCGGCTGCGAGCACGGTGTTTGCGGGGCGTGCACAGTTCTGGTCGACAACGAGCCGGTGCGTTCATGCCTGATGTTCGCGGTGCAGGCCGCCGGCAAAGAAATCCGCACCGTCGAGGGCCTCGCCGACGGCGATAAGCTGCATCCAGTGCAGCAGGCCTTCATGGATCACCATGGGCTGCAGTGCGGTTTCTGCACGCCCGGCTTCCTGATGCTGGCGGTCGGCGTGCTCGAGCGCGAGCCGGACATTTCCGACGCCGACCTGCTCGACGTACTCGCCTCCAATCTCTGCCGCTGCACCGGTTATCAGAACATCATCAAAGCCGTGCGCGCCGCGGCGGCGCAAATGCGCGGACGATGAGGGCGCTCATATCTTTCCGTTCGTCCACGCGAAGGCGCGGACCCAGAGTAATAAATCGGCTTTGCCGCCGGAGCCTGGATTTCCGCTTGCGCGGGAATGAACGGCTTTAGCATCGGCGCCGGCCATGTCTGAGACCAAAGCGAAATACATCGGCCGCTCTGTTCCGCGGCTGGAAGATCGCCCGCTGCTGCTCGGCCAAGCGCGTTTTGCCGCCGACATAAATTTTCCGGGTCAATGGCACATGCGGGTGGTGCGGTCGCCCGTGGCGCACGGGGCAATCGATGCAATCGATGCGACTGCCGCGCTCGCATTGCCCGGCGTGCACGCGGTGTGGACCTTCGCCGACATCGCGCATATTCCGCCGATCGGCTTCCGCCTCACCGGACTGACCGCGCTCGAGCCCTACCGCCAGTTCGCGCTCGCCTCCGACACGGTCCGCTATGTCGGCGAGCCGATAGCCGCTGTGTTCGCCGACGACGCCTATATCGCCGAGGACGCCGCCGACCTCGTTGGCCTCGACATCAGGCCATTGCCGGCCATTGTCGACGCCACGGCACCGCCCGGCCCCTTCGATGACGTCCGTAGCACAGAGCCGACGGTGATCGAGAAAAGCGCCGGCGACATCGACGCGGCGTTTAGCAAGGCCGCTGGCGTCGTCGAGCTCGCGCTGTCGATCGGCCGCCACAGCGGCGTGCCGCTGGAGACGCGCGGCGCCATCGCACGTTACGAGGAGCCCACCGGCACACTGGAAATGTACGGAGCGGCCAAGGTGCCGCACTGGAATCGCGATCGGCTCGCTCTCATGCTGGGGCTAAAGCCTGACCGCGTTCAGCTCTTCGAAGGCCATGTCGGCGGCGGCTTCGGCATTCGCGGCGAAATGTACCCGGAGGATGTCCTGGTCTGCGCTGCCGCACTGAAATTCCGTAAGCCGATCAAATGGACCGAAGACCGCCGCGAGCACCTGATCGCCGCCAATCATTCGCGCCAGCAACATCATAGAATAAGAGCGGCCATCGACGCCGACGGCGTAATCCTCGGCATCGAGGACGAATTCTTTCATGATAACGGGGCTTATGCGCGAACACATGCGGCGACAGTGCCCGACCTCGCCGCCGCTATGTTGCCGGGCCCTTATCGCGTGCCTGCCTACCGCGCGCGCGGCCACTTTCGTCTCACCAACAAAACACCATGCGGCACCTACCGCTCGCCCGGCCGCTACGAAACAACCTTTGTACGCGAGCGGCTGATCGATGCCATTGCCGCGAGAACCGGCATCGACCCGATCGACGTGCGGCGGCGCAACTTCATCGACAAAACCGCCATGCCCTATGCGCGCGGCTTCGGCACGCTCGGCACCGACATCGTCTACGACTCGGGTGACTACGCCAAATTGACCGAGACGCTGCTCAAGGCCGCCGACTGGACGGCGATGAAGCGCGACTGCGCGCGCAGGCGCAGCGTCGGCGAAAAGGCCGGCTGCGGCTTCGCCATCTTCGTGGAAAAGAGCGGGCTCGGGCCGTTCGACAAGGTGCGCATCGATGTTGCGGCGGATGGCGCGGTCGAGGTGATCACAGGCGTCGCCTCGCTCGGCCAAGGCGTGGAAACGGTCATCGCCCAAATCGCCGCCGACAGGCTCGGCATCGATTATGCACGCATCAAGGTCACGCATGGGCAGACGAACCGCATCGACAAGGGACTCGGCGCCTTTGCCTCGCGCGTCACCGTGATGTGCGGCGAGGCGACTCGCATGGCCGCCGTAAAGCTGCGCGAGCAGGTTCTCACCGCCGCCGCCGAACTGATGCAGACGGCATCGACGGCGCTTGATATCGCCGGTGGCGAGATCGTACGCACGGACAAGACCGGGCCGTCAATGACACTCGCCACGCTTGCGCAGCAGACTGGCGGCTTCACCGCCGAGGCCGAATTTACGTCGAGCCATATGGTTTACCCCTACGGCGCGCACGTGGTGCAGCTCAAAATCGACGTCGATACCGGCGGCGTGACGATCGAGCGATATCTGATCGCTTACGACATCGGCCGCGCGGTCAACCCGATGCTGGTGGAAGGCCAGATCGCCGGCGGCATGGTGCAGGGCTTAGGCGGCGCCCTCTACGAGGAATTCCTCTACAGCGAGACCGGCGAGCCGCTCTCCGTGACTTTTGCGGACTATCTGATGCCGACGGCCCGCGAAGTGCCGGAATTGAAAATTCTCGTCACCGAGGACGCCCCCTCCCCGCTCAACACTTATGGCCTCAAGGGCGCCGGCGAAGGCGGAATCACGCCAGTCGGCGCCGCTATCGCCTCGGCCATCGACGACGCGGTGCAAAGACCGGGCGCGGTCACGCAGCTGCCGATCACACCTCAACGGCTGAAGGCATTGATGCAGACGCGCTGATACCGTGCGCGTGGCGATCTCAAATTGGAATGGCCGCGCCTTGCACCGTCAGTGCACGATGGCGGCGAGCGCGGTCGTGACGCCCAAGACGAACAGCGAGAGGTAGCCGACCCAGTAGAGCACCATGGCTTCGCTGCCTTTGAGCATGGGCCTGCCGGCATTGATGCGCGACCATTCGTAAATGGCCATGACGGAAGCGACCGCAAGCATCATAGCCGCTGCAGCGGCAAGGCCGAGCTTGTCCACGTTCAAGCGGGCCAACTGGTCAGCAAGATGGTGACGCCGAGCACAGCGCTGATCATCGCGGCCAATGCGTAAACTTGGCCGACGATCCAATTGCGCAGCCACGGCACGCAATCCTGGCCTTGCGCCGGACGCGCCACCCAGATCATTGCCGCGCAAAACAGGATCAGCCCGCCGCCGACCAATAAAGCTATGTAGGCCATGCGTCTTATCTCCCTCGACGAGGACAAACGTGGCCAATACCGGCTCCTAAAGGCAGTAATTTCTGTGTAAAATTTGCGACGAGCAGCGGCCGCACGTATTGTTTATGGATAAGTAATTCGCGCGGGGGCCGGGGCTCACGTAAGAATGACGAGTGCGCGGCAACGCAGATGCTGCGGTATGCCGCCCAAAGCCGGGGTTCGCGTTGCCGTATTTTGAGCCACCGCATAGGACCGCAAAAGTCGTCGGCGAGTCGCTGGCGTGGATCGCCCTCATGTCGCTGGCGATTTATCTGGTCTATCTGTACTCCACGCACTGACGAGCTACGGGCAGGAAAGCCGGGCGCGCGCGACGGCGTGCTCCCTACGGGCCGGCGTCGGTGTCTCAGGCGACGATCGAAACGTGTGTGCTAGAATTTATAATTGATACCCGCGCGCACGATGTTGTCGCGAAATAGCGGATCGATCTGGACCACATCCGGAGGCGGCAGGCGACCTGGGCCAGGGATCGATGTGACGACGTTGACCGTCGGCTCCTTGAGCTCCAAGAACAGATATTCGACTCTCCACGTCCAGTTGCCAACGAGCTGGCCCTCGACGCCGCCGCCGAGCGTCCAGCCGGCACTGGTCTTATGGGCATCGAAAGTTGTCGACGCCGTTCCATTGGTAATCGTGCCGCTCTCTGTGATCTGGCCGTAAGCGAGGCCGCCGGTGGCATAGAGCATAATGTTCGGGGTCACGGTCCAGCCAAGCCGCGGCCGCACCGTTCCAAACCAGTTGAGCTTCTCGGTCACCGTCGTGGTCACGGGTGGAGTGCTGCAGACACCCGCCGGGCAAATGAACGTCGCATCGCCCTTTTGGCCGGAACCTTGAATGTCGGCCTCGAGGCCGAACACCCAGTTCATGTATTGCCAATTATAGCCGATGCCGCCGCCGCCGATGACACCATCGATGTGAAGCGTGTCGCTCTGCGCGAAACTGAACGTGTTGCCGGTATCCGTAATGGTGAGATGGGCATTCGACCTGCCCCAGCCGTAGCCGACATTGCCGCCGACGTAGAAGCCGGTCCAATTCCACACGGGAGCGGCAGCGGATGCTGCCGAGGCAAAACCCAACACTGTAACGGCCGCGAACGCGGCACAACGAAGATGACGCATCATCTGCCCCCAACAACAAAGCAACAAACCAGCAGGATCACTCCCCGGGCGTTGCCCCATGCAAACTTTCGGAAATCTTAGCAAAGACAATTATTGGGGTAAGCCGGAGCATGTAGACAACTCAGGCGAACTCTCACTTGATTTCAGGGTGTGGTATTTCTACGACACGCTCGCCGATGTAGCCAACCGATTGATTGGAATTCGTTATTCTTGATCGTCGGCGGACACGACAAGCTTGGCGATAGCATTTCGCGAAGGTCACGGCGCAAAGAGAGGCTTGTAGCCGCTTCGCGCTTTCTCCACCCGCCCGGCAAAAGGTAGACCGACGTGTCCGGGGAAGACGAGCGCCTCGTTTCCCGCGCACCAGTCGAGCACTTTGCGGCGCGAGACGCGCGCCTGCGCTGCGTCCGAGTTCTTTGGGAAGTTCCAGTCGGGATAATAGACCTGAAGCAAGTGGTGCCACACATCGCCGACGAAGGCGGCGCGCTTGCCCTTGCTGTCGAGCTTGAAGAAGACATGACCGGGCGAATGGCCGGGCGCGGAATCGATTTCGATGAAATCGTTCAGACGATAAGGTCCGCCGCTCACCAAATCGGCTTTGCCGTACTCCAGGATCGGTATCACACATTCGCGGAACGTGCCGAGTTCGGCGGGCCCCTCCTTGGGATCGGCGTCGAGCTTGGAGAAATACTCGACGTCGGGTCTGGAGAACACGTAGCGCGCATTGGGAAAGGTCGGCACCCACTTGCCGTCTTTCTGCCGCGTGTTCCAGCCGACATGATCGTGATGCAGATGTGTGCACATCACCAGATCAATCTCCTCCGGCTTCGCGCCGGCGGCGGCGAGCCGCTCGAGATAAGGTTCATTGAGCATGTGCCAAAACGGCCGGCCGGGCTTGACCTTGTTGTTGCCGCAGCATGAGTCGATCAGGATTTTCTTGCCGCCGACCTGCAACAGCCAGCTGTGCACCGCGAGTTTGATTTTGCCCGTTTCGGCTTCGTAGTGGTGCGGCGCCAGCCAGGCCCGATGCTGCGCCATATGCGTGTCGGTGAATTCGGGGAAGATGTCGCGCAGTGGATAGCTCGGCAGATTGGTTTCTTCGACGCGCGTGATGGTGGCCTCTCCGACGCGGAACATGCTCACTCCCTGTCAGGCCAGCTTCTTGAGCAGATGCTCGATCTGGCGTTGTTCTAGCCCGGTCAACGGCAGGAGCGTGGCCGCGGTGATTTCAGCTGCGACTTTGATCGCACGTTCGGTTGCGTCGCGCCCGCGTTGGGTGAGCGCTACCGCACGGCGCCGGCGATCCCTCGGATCGGCGAGTGCGGTGACAAAGCCGCGCCGGCTCAGCCGATCGACAACGCCTTTGATGGTGGCGGCGTCGAGATAGATCAGACGGCCGAGCTGATTCTGCGAGCATGGACCGGCTTCATAGAGCTTGGCGAGCGCCGCAAATTGCGTTTGCGTTAAATCTTCGATCATGCGCGCGGTGAAGATCGCGGTATGACGCTGCATGGCCACCCGCATCAGGAAGCCGACCTGATCGTCGAGGACATATGGCGTCCCCGCGGCAGTCGTCTCACGCAGAACCTGCAACTTTTCACGCCCCATTGCTGCCCCGGCCCCGTTCCCAGGATTTCACGTCATAACACTCGTCGCCAAAGTCGGTAAGCGCCATGTCCGCAAGCGCCGTTGCACACAATAGACTACACCGTCAGGTAGGTGCGCTGCACCTGCTGGTTATCGTCTAATTGCGCCATGGAGCCCTGCCAGCGGATCTGGCCCTTCTCCAAAACATAGACACGGTCGCAGACCGCGCGGGCGAAATGAATGTTCTGCTCGGAGAGCAGAATAGAGAGTCCTTGTTTTTTCAGCTCGAGGATCGTGGCGGCCATTTGCTCGACGATCAGCGGCGCCACGCCTTCGGAGGGCTCGTCGAGCAGCACCAAGAGTGGATTGCCCATCAAGGTGCGCGCCACAGTGAGCATCTGCTGCTCCCCGCCGCTCATACTGCCGCCCATGCGGTGCGGCATCTCGACGAGATTGGGAAACAGCGCGAACAACTTCTCTGGCGTCCACGAGGGCGCCGGACGGCCGTCGGGCATATGCCGCGGCGCCTGGCGGCCGATATCGAGATTTTCCAGGACTGTGAGGTCGACGAAAATGCGGCGGTCTTCCGGCGTATAGCCGAGGCCGCGCCGTGCGATCTGGTAAGGGGCAAGGCGAGAAACATCTTCGCCGTTGAAGCGCACGCTGCCTTGGCGCAGCGCGACGAGACCCATGATTGCCTTCATGGTGGTGGACTTGCCCGCGCCGTTGCGGCCCATCAGCGCCACTACCTCGCCGCCGCCGATTTCAAAGGACAGATCGTAGAGGATGCGCGCGGCGCCATACCAGGCGCTGAGATTTTCGACCGAAAGCATGACGGCGCTCATAGGCTGGCTCCCGCGACCGTCTTGCCGGTACCGAAATAAACCTCGCGCACCTGCGGGTTGTCGCGGATCGCGGCGGCGTTGCCGTCGGCGATGAGCCTGCCCCGCGCCAGCACCACGATACGGTCGGCGAAAGCGAACACCACATCCATGGAATGCTCGGTGAACAGCACCGAGATGCCGCGCTCGACGACCAGTTTCTTGACCAGCGCGATGAGTGCGGTGCGCTCGCTCGGACCCATGCCGGCGGTCGGCTCGTCCATCAATAACAGGCGCGGCGCATTGGCGAGCGCGATGGCAAGCTCAACGCGCTTGACATCGCCATAAGCGAGCGCGCGGCTCGGGCGGTCCGCGGCCTCGCGCATGCCGACCTGCGCCAGCAATTCGAGCGCTTCGGCCCGATGGAGCGAGGCGGCAGGCCGCCACAAGCCGTAGATTTGCCGCGCATTCGAGATCAGCGCCATCTGCACGTTCTCGATCACCGTCATGGAATGGAAGCTGGCGGCGACCTGAAAGGTACGGCCGACGCCCAGGCGCCAGACCTCGCGCGGCGGCAGGCCGGCGATGTCGCGCCCCTCCAGCAGGATCGCGCCGGAATCGGGGGCCAGCTGCCCGTTGATCATGTTGAAGCAGGTCGACTTGCCGGCGCCGTTCGGCCCGATCATGGCGAGAAATTCGCCCCGTGCGATGGCAAAGGACACATCGTTGACAGCGCGTACGCCGCCGAACGCTTTCGACAAAGAGCGGACAGCGAGCACGCTCATGGCGTCTTCGCTTTGCCGATAAGCCGGGCAAAACCCCCGGCGATGCCGCCAGGAAACACCAACACCAGCAGCAGGATGATGCAGCCGAGCGCCGCACGCCAATATTGGGTGTCGCGCATCACCATGTCCTGCAGCGTGGTGAACACCGTCGCGCCGACGATCGGGCCGCTGAGCGTTTGAATGCCCCCCAACAACACCATCACCAATCCGTCGATCGAGCGTTGCACGTGAATTGTCTCCGGCGAGATCGAGCCCTTGGCAAAGGCGAACAGTCCGCCGGCGACGCCGCAGACGCAGCCGGCAATGGCGAAGCCGAGCCAATGCACGCGCTTTACATGGATGCCGATTGCTTCGGCACGCAGCGGCGAATCGCGTCCCGCGCGCATGGCATAACCGAACGGCGCAAACAGGAAGCGCCGCAGGAGCAGCACGGCGGCCACCGCCAGCGCGAGCGTCAGCAGGAAGTAGGCCCAGGCACGATCGAACGGCGGCGGCGGCCAGACGCCGATCACGCCGTTGGAGCCGCCGGTCAACTCCTCCCACTGGAACACGGCGGCCCAGACGATCTGCGCGAAGGCGAGCGTCAGCATCGCAAGATAGACGCCGGACAGCCGCACCGAAAACCAGCCGAACAACAAAGCGCCGGCGAGCGCGACGAGCGGCGCGGCGGCAAGCGCCAAGCCCATCGGCGCGGCAAGCCATTTCACCAACAAGGCGGCGGCATAGGCGCCAAGGCCGAAATAGGCCGCATGTCCGAACGAATGCATGCCGCCCGGACCGGCGATGAAGTGCAGCGATGTGGCGAAGATCACCGCGATCAGCACATCGATGGCGAGGATGAGAAGATAGGGCGAGCTTTGCGCCAGCAATGGCAGGCCGAGCAGCAGCGCCAGCGCGCCGGCGCCGAGCCCCTTTAATAGCGGCGTCGCGGCGCGGATCGGGTCTTCAGGTTCGGCCGTCGAGCGCACCGCCGCCTGCGGCCGGCCGAGCAAACCATAGGGCCGGGCGATGAGCACGGCCGCCATCACCAGGAATTCGGCGACCAGCGTGAGCTTGGAGAAATTCAACGTGAGGAAGCCGAAATCGACGACGCCGATGCCAATGCAGATGGCTTTGACTTCGGCGATGATCACTGCGGCCAGATAGGCGCCTGTGATCGAGCCCATGCCACCCACGACCACCACCACAAACGCGTCGCTGATGGCGGTGAGATCGATGCCGAGATTGGCAGGCTCGCGCGCAACTTGCAGCGCGCCGCCAAAGCCAGCCAGCAGCGAGCCGAGCGCGAACACCGCCGTGAACAACATCGCCTGATTGACGCCGAGCGCGCCAACCATCTCGCGATCCTGCGTTGCGGCCCTAATCAGCCGTCCGAAGCGGGTGCCGGAGAGCGTGAAATGCAGCAGCAACAGCACCGCCGGCCCGATAAAAATCAGGAAGAGGTCGTAAGTCGGCAAATGACGCCCGAGCACCGCGACCGCGCCGCGCAAGCCGGGCGCGCGCGGGCCGAGCAAATCCTCAGGTCCCCAGATGTAGAGCGTCGCGTCATTGATGATAAGCACCAGCGCATAGGTAGCGAGCAATTGGAACAGTTCGGGCGCGCGGTAGATGCGCCGCAGCAGCACCAGTTCGATGAGAGCGCCGATGAGGCCGACGATCACAGCCGTCGCCGCAATCCCGCCCCAGAAGCCGAACACGCCGCCGATGCCGGTCGCGAACGAATAGGCGATGTAGATTCCGAGCATGTACAGCGACCCGTGCGCGATGTTGATGATGCGCGAGACGCCGAAGATCAGCGACAGCCCGGCGGCGACGAAGAACAGGCCCGATGCGGACGACAGCCCGTTGAGGGCTTGGAAGAGGAAGGCGTCGAGGGTCATGGCGGCTTTTTATCCCTCCCTTCACGGGGAGGTAGCTGCGCGCACCGCGAATAGCCGGGCGGGGTTCGCCGTGCGCTCCTCCACCCGGTCGGCTTTGCCAATGACCCTCTCGCAACGTTGGGAGGGATGGAAGCCTCAATCCGCGCTGGCCGGGCGCAATTTTCTCACTTCCGAGTCCGGCGGCATCACCGAGGCGCCGTCGACATATTTGAAGTCGGTCATGGTACCCTTGCCGTTTTCCAGCGCGATCTTGCCGACGAAGCAGCCCATGGTCGCTTGGTGATCGACCGCGCGGTAGTAGAACGGGCCGAACGGTCCATCTACCTTGAGGCCCTTGAACGCGGCGACGAGCTTGTCCGGATCGGTCGACTTCGCTTTGGCGATACCGTCGGCGAGCGACAGGATGGTGGTGTAGCCGACGACCGCGCCGAGGCGCGGGTAGTCGTGGTACTTCGCCTGATAGGCTTTGAGAAAGGTCTGGTACTCGGGAATCTTCACCTTGTCCCAGGGAAAGCCGGTGACAATCCAGCCGACCGGCGCCTCATCCTTCAGCGGATCGAGATATTCCGGCTCGCCGGAGAGCAGGCTCACTACCGTGCGGTTTTTGAAGATGCCGCGCGTATTACCCTCGCGCACGAATTTGGCGAGATCGCCGCCGAACAGCACGTTGAAGATGGCATCGGGCTTGGCA
>DASRDF010000104.1:0-6604 GCA_035652735.1 Pseudolabrys sp.
TGGGTCGACGAGAAGACCTACGCCGACCTGGTTGCGCTCTGCCAATTCTTGCCCGGCCCCGCGAGCAGTCAGGTCGGCATTGCCATCGGCTTGTTGCGCGGCGGCATCCTTGGCGCTCTGGCCGCGTGGTCCGGCTTCACCTTGCCGTCTGCCGTCGCGCTCACGTTCTTCGCGTACGGCGTTGATGCCGTTGGCGCCGTCGGCAACGGCTGGCTGCACGGGCTGAAGGTTGTGGCGGTGGCTGTGATCGCACAAGCGGTGCTCGGCATGATGCGCACGCTCGCACCAGACCGCGAGCGCGCGACGCTCGCGGTCGCCGCCGCAGCCATCGTGCTCGCTGCGCCGACGGTCTGGGGCCAGATCGGCGCCATCGCGCTCGGCGCTGTTGTCGGCCTTGCGCGCCTGCGCGACGGCGACAGGCCTACCGACAGTGCAGCGTTGCCTTTGGCCGTGACCCGTTGGACCGGCGCCGCGCTGCTCTTTGTCTTTTTCGTCTTGCTTGGCGCTCTGCCGTTTCTCGCCGCTACCACCGCGAACCAAAGTCTCAAGCTATTCGACGCCTTCTATCGGGCCGGCTCGCTGGTGTTCGGCGGCGGCCATGTGGTGCTGCCGCTGTTGCAAGCCGCCGTGGTGCCGCCGGGCTGGGTGAGCAACGATGCTTTTCTCGCGGGTTATGGTGCCGCGCAAGCGGTGCCCGGACCGTTGTTTACTTTCACCGCCTACCTTGGCGCCGTTATGCGGCCGCAGCCGAATGGTTGGCTCGGCGCGGCTCTTTGTCTCGCCGCAGTTTACTTACCTTCGTTCTTATTGGTCATCGGTACGCTGCCGTTCTGGGATCAATTGCGACGGCGGCCGCTGGCGCAGGCCGCCTTGCGCGGGGTCAATGCCGCGGTGGTCGGCCTATTGCTGGCTGCACTTTACAACCCGGTGTGGACGGCGGGAATCACCAGTCCTTACGATTTTGCGCTCGCTGCCGGCGCTTTTCTGCTGCTCTTCGTGTGGCAGGTGCCCCCGTGGCTGGTGGTCGCCTTAAGCGCGCTTGGCGGGGCGGCAATCGCGTGGCTTTAGACCCTAATCCAGTCGATGCGACGAGCCGCCGTCCGGCTGTTGCAGCACTCACATCAGCCCGATCGCTCGCGCGCTGCCTTGAACCCTTCCACAAAGCGGGCGAGCGTGTCGGAGGTCGCGCCGCGCGGCAGCATGACTTCAATGAGCGAAAATTGCCCGCGCCGCCGCGTTGCCGCTTCGAGCGCATTTGCCAGTTCGCGACGGGTCGTCACCCGCTCGCCGTGTCCGCCAAGAGGCGCGGCCATTTCCGCAAAGCGCCAATCGTCCAGATCGTTGAATGTCGACTCCGGCTGAAACACGCGCAGCATTTCCCAGCCTTGGTTGTTGAACAACACCACGATCGGATCGAGGCCATAGCGCCGACAGTTGCCGAGTTCCCAGCCGGTCATCTGAAATGCGCCGTCGCCGACCAGAATGAGCGCCCGGCGGCCGGTTGCGACGGCGGCGCCGATGCCGGCGGGCACGCCGAAGCCCATGCCGGCGTAATAGCCGGGCGCGACCAGGCCAGTGTTGTCGATCTCCATGGCCGTGAACAGGCAATCTCCCATATCGGATGCCATCGGCATCTTACCGTGCCGGTCGAACAGATCGTTGATCGCGGCGGCGATGTCGGAGGGGGCGAGCGGCGCATCATCTGCGGCAAGGCCGCGCCGATAGGCGGGCATCTTACATTTCGTGGCCGCGCGCTTGTCCCCGTCGCCGGCGCGGGCGGCAAGCGCGCTGACCAGCGCGGCCACCGGCAGATTGTGGAAAACGTGATGGCCGATCTGCACGCTGCGCGCCATGGCGAAGATTGCGCGTTTGGGGTCGAGCCGGCGCTGCGACAGCGCGAAATTGGTGTCGGAGAGGATGACGCCGAGCAAAAGCAGCGCGTCGGACTCTTCGACCAGTCTGGCGATTTGCGGGTCGCCGGCGGCGCCGAGATAGGTCCCGGCGAGCACGTCCGGCGCATCTTCCAAAAGGCCGCGGCCCATGAATGTGGTGACCACCGGCACGCCGAGCCGGCGCGCCAAAGCCGCCGTCTCGCGCTCGATGCCGTAGCGGCGGATTTCCACGTCTACGACGATGACCGGCGCGTGCGCCGCCTTTAGTTTGGCCGCGATCTCGTCGACGCATTCGGCGAGCGCGTCCTGATCGACCGGCAGCGGCGGCAGCCTCGGCACCGCTGCCATCGGCGCACTCACCAGATCGCGCGGTACCTCGATATAAACCGGCAGCGACTGCTCGTGTGCGCTGCGCAAGGTGCGCGCGATCGCCTCGGGCGCGCTCACCGGCTCATGCAGCACCGCTTGGTCGCAGGTGATCTCGCGATAGACCGCGAGCTGCGTGTCGATGCTGCGCGCCTGGTGGTGCAGCAGAAAACCGCCTGCGCGTTCGCGCGCGCCCGGCGCGCCCGCGATAACGACGACGGGCGAGCGCTCGGCATAGGCGCCGGCGACCGCATTCACCAGGTTGAAGGCCCCCGCGCCGTAGGTGACCACGGCGACGCCGATACCGCCGTGAAAGCGCGCCGCGGCATCCGCGGCAAAGCCGACCGCCGGTTCGTGGCTCAACGTGTAATGCGGCAGGATTTGCGATTCCTCGATGACTTTGAAGAACGGCAGCACGAAGTCGCCTGGAAGGCCGAAGATCTCCCGGGCGCCGTGATCCTTCAGGCTCTGTAGCAGCCGGATCGCGAGCGTGCTCATGGGGCCGCTGATAGCCGTGGCTGGCAAGGGCCAGCGGCGTGTGGGTAGCGAACGGGGCCGCGCAAGCGGCCGGCGGAGAGTCTCGTGGCCACGTTCCTATCGTGCAAGAGTCCCTGATCAACCGTAACATACCAGCCTGGACACCCTAGATGCGCGTTAGGAACGAGCAGGAGGACCACCCGCATGCGAAAATCGTCTGTTTCGTTCATCGTGCTGGCCGCGTGCGCCTGCGCGCCGGGAGCGGCCTTGGGCTTCAGCGCCAAATTTTCCTGGTCTGGGATCAAAGCCTGCGAGAAGGTCTCGCCGGCTTTTTCATTGAGTGACGTGCCGGCAGGAACCAAGCGGCTGCGCTTCGAGATGAAAGACTTGGATGTGCCGAGCTTCCATCATGGCGGCGCCACTATTGCTTACCAAGGCCAGGCGGTGAAAGCGGGCGCCATCCGCTATATCGGGCCGTGCCCGCCGCGCGGCGAACACCACCGCTACCGCTGGACCGTGGAGGCCCTCGACGCCGACGGAAAGCCGCTCGGCACGGCCACCGCGACAGCGACCTTTCCACCCTGACATCGCAGCTTAGGAGGCCGCTTTTGAACGACGCTCGTCCTCGTTCAGTTGCATCAGCAGCGTCAATAAGTGATGGGGGATTTGCCGCTCCGGCTCATAACGATAGCGCAGGCCGCGGCCGATGGCTTCGCGAATAACGGCGTGTAGCGTTACCGGCCCATCGCCAATCCGGGGGGCGCTGGGCTGTGGGACCCCGCGGACTCCATTACGCGGCTGGAGAGGACCAAGTCGGCTCACAGGTTGCGGCCTTCTATGTTCTCTACCGAACGCACGAGGGCGCAAAAAGCTCCGTGCGCCGCCGCGCCTTGTGGAAATTCTTGTGAGAAACTCAGGCCTGCGGCGCGACGAAGGATGCGGCTTGGTCAGTCTTTCTGCTCGGGTTCCGCGGCAGGCTCGTCCGGCGGCGGCGCGGCAGCGGTCGGCTTCTTCTTCATCGCCGAGCGTTTTTCGGCGGCGGCCTTTTTCTTCGCCTCCTTGCGTGCGGCCGGCTCGTAATTGCCTGCGGCCATGCACTTCTTGATAAACGCCTGCGCCTTGGCACCCTCGAGATTCTGCGCTTGAGCGCCGACCTTGCAGGTTTCCATCTTGTCCTTGCTGGTTACGGCGGATGCAGGATGCGCCAGCAGCAACAACGGCAAGGCACAAAAACCGAGGGTGCGCAGCTTGGTCATTAGTCCCTCCCCAAGTTTGTCGCACGTCAGCATAGCATGGATTTTTCGGCAAAAGTGAAGGCAGCGCCGCCGCAATATTGCCGCTTGCGACTGTTCACCACGTATGGCGCAGCGTGCCCATGCCTGCGTAAGTCTGGTATCCCGGGCCGAAGTTGCCGGAGAACTTGGTCATCAGCGACCAGTTGGGCGACAGGGCGTAGCGGGCCCCCGCCGACGTGATCGCGGAATCGTGCGGGATTGGCGCGCCGAAGACAGTGAAGCCCGATCCTGGCAGCGCCTCGAATTCGGCGTTGAGTGCCGGCGTGCTGACGAAGTCGTGCGCCCAGGCGAATTGGCCAAACCAGATCAGCGGCCTGTCGTGAAAGAGCGTCGGTGCGGTGAACCGCGCGCCCAATTCCGTGCGCACGTCCGTTGCGTTCATCGCCGCAAAGGAGAGGCCTAAGCCGCCGCCGGTCTTATCGCTCTCGCTGTAACTCGGCGTGGAGAAGTCCTGCATCTGCAGGGCTGCATACGGCGTGATGCCGACCGTGGACCAAGCCGGTATGCGGTAGCCGCTCTCCACGCGGGCGCCGTAGCTTTGTCCCGCGAACCTGGCGCTGACTTGATCGCCAAGGGCCGAGCGATTGGTTGTGAACCAGTTGTTGGTAAAGGCGAGGGCGCCTGCGACATAAGCGGCACCGAAGCGCGTGACGCCGTAGCTGCCGACCTGCAGCGCCTCGCTGTAGCCGGTACCGAGCGCATGCACGAGGCTCCAACTGGTGCCGCCGCCAGCCAGGGCGAAGCCGACGGTACTATCGGATGAGACGCGATAGTCCATACCCGCCGCGAGGCCAAAAGTGGCTGCATTGAGTGTGTTTGAGCCGACCGCGGCGTCGCCCTGCGCTGTGTTGCTGCCGCCGTAAGCCGTTCCCCACGCGTGCCAGCGCCGATCAAACGACGTCGGCGGCGGCGGTGCCTTGAACACGGCCGCATAGGCTCGCGCGATCTCCGGTGCCAGATTGTCCGACTGGTCCGGGGCAAAACCGAAGGCGCTGCCACTGGCCCCGCTCGCGGTAAAACCGCGGCCGTCGACGAACGGATCGAGCATCACGTTCAAAAACTCGTTCATCAGCTGAAAGGCGCTGGCCTCGGCCCCGGTTGCCACTTCACCGGTGAGCTGACTGAGGGCGTTCCCGAGATTGCTCCCGGTGAGTGTGAACAGCGGGATGATGGCTGAAGGCAGCGATCCGCCGTTGTTGAAATTGTTGTTGATGATATTGCCGACGCCCTGCTGGTTTGGCGGCAGCCCCGAGCCATTGCCGAGTTGGGCGGTGAGATGGAGGAAGACATCGGTCGCAGTGTTCGTGAGCGAGACGGCGTAATTGGGGTCGAGGCTGACGGCGCTGGCGAAGGAGGTGCCGCCGAGGCTGCCGCTGTGGAGAATGTCGTAGGTGTTCAGCGTTGCCCCGGACGGGAAGGTCGCTTCTACGGTGCCGCCGGTGAGCGTCGCTGTGCCGCCGACATTAGCAATGCTGGCGAGCGAGCCGCCGACGGTCGCGAGGTAAAAAGCGCCGCTCGTGAACGCGAGAGGGCCAGTCACCGTCATGATAGTGCCGGGCACACCGACGATGCCGGGCGCAAGCGTGCCTCCGGAATTCACATTAACGGCCGGCAAGGTGCCGGTACCTGCCAGCGTGCCGCCAAGCACATTCCAGGCTTGCGACTGACCGAAGATGTTGGAGACGGTCCACAGGCCGCTCACCACGTTGAACGTGTTGAAGCCGCTGTATTGCGTGGGCACTGTGCTGAGATCGAACGCGCCCGAGCTGCTGCCTCCGAGCTGGAAGATGTCGTTGCCGGTGCCGATGACGTTACCGATGATGCTGTAGCCCGGCCCGAGGGTGAAGGTGTTGCCCGCTGCATTGCCGGAGAGATTCACCGCCGTGCCACCGCTGCCGATGATAATCCCGGAATCGAAAATGCTGAGCGGAGGGGCGTTTTGAACGAGGATGCCGGTCACGCCCGAGATGGTCCCGGAATTGGCGATCACGCCCGAAAACGTGGCGACATTGTTCACGAGGATTCCGGTGTTGGCGATGATTCTGCCGGAGTTGCTGATGCCTCCTGAGAAGCTCACAATGGCCACGATCGCGGTGTTGGACGTGCCGACGCCCGTGACACTTGCATTGCCGCCGACAAAAATACCGGAACCGCCGGCGGTAATCGTGCCGCTGTTGCTGATGCCGCCGGAAAAATTCGAGATCACCACGGTTGCGGCATTGGTGATGCCGCCGTTGCTGACCGAGGCATTGCCGCCGACCCAGATGGCGTTGCCGCCCGCGGAGATCGTGCCGCCGTTGGTGATGCCTCCGGAAAAAGTCTCGATGGTTATATGCGCGCCGTTGTCGATGCCACCGTGGATCGACGCGCTGCCGCCGACAACAATGCCATCTCCAGTCGCTGAAAGCATGCCGCTGTTGGTGATGCCACCCAGGAACGTCGCAACCGTCACCGAGGCGCGGTAGTCCGTATCGACGACTGTGGAGGAGCCCACGTCACCGCCGACAAGGATGCCGGCGCGGCCTGCGGAAACGGTGCCGCTGTTGGTGATGCCGCCCGAGAAGGTCGAGATAT
>DASRDF010000105.1:0-2246 GCA_035652735.1 Pseudolabrys sp.
TTTCGGCTCCGCCTTTACCGGCAGATCGGCGGCGAAGGCGCCATGCGTGAATGCTGCAGCCGCCGCGGCGAGCGAAATTGCTATTGGCAACCGGCGCATAGTGGGCCCCACGAATGCCACCGCACTATGAGCAAACGCCCACGCAACATAAATAAACGCCTCATATATAAATGGGCTTTGACCCAGCCAAATCCGAGCGTTTCGGCCACCGCACAGCTTTTTATAGGCAGGTGTGACGCCGCCGCCACAATACTGAGCTCGTATCGCCGCTGCCTTTTTCGGGCAACGTGCGTCGTCCTCCGGCTGCGCGTTTCAGGTCAACTTCTTCAGATCCGCCAACAATCGGCCGGCGAATTTTTCCAGGTCCAGCATCTTTACGCGCTTGAGCCGCTCCGCGGCGAGGATCGCGCGCACCCGCATGAAGCTCTTGTCCAGATCGCGGTTGACGAGGATGTAATCGTATTCGCGCCAGTGCGCGATTTCCTCGACGGCATTGTGCAGGCGTTGCGCGATGATGTTGCCACTGTCTTCCGCCCGGCGCTCCAATCGCGCTTTGAGCTCCGCCGCCGATGGCGGCAGCACGAACACGGTCACGACGTCGTCGCGCATTTTTTCGAGCAGTTGCCGCGTGCCCTGCCAATCGATGTCGAACAACACGTCGCGCCCGGCCGCGAGTGCCCTGTCCACCGGCTCGCGCGGCGTGCCGTAGAAGTTGCCATGCACCTCGGCGTATTCGAGCAGTTCGCCGCCGTCCCGCATTGCCTCGAAGCGGCGCCTGGTGACGAAGTGGTAGTGGACGCCATCGATCTCGCTGCCGCGCCGCTCTCGCGTCGTCACCGAAATCGACAGTTCCAGCTTGCCGGGGTCATCGATGTTCTCTTGCTCGAGCAGATTGCGGGTCAGCGTGGTCTTGCCGGCCCCGGAAGGCGATGACAGCACCAGCATGATGCCCCGTCGGGTTATCTCCACCGTGTCGTTCATTCCAGGTTCTGCACCTGCTCGCGGAATTGCTCGACGACCGTCTTCAGCTCCAAGCCGATCTTGGTGAGCTCGACATCGTTGGCCTTGGCAGTAAGCGTATTCGATTCGCGGTGTAGCTCCTGCGCCAGAAAATCGAGCCGCCGGCCGACAGCCCCTCCTTCCACCAGCAGCTTTTGCGCCTGAGCCACATGCGAGGCGAGCCGATCAAGCTCCTCGCGAATGTCCGCCTTGGTGGCGAGCATGATCGCTTCCTGATGCAGGCGGTCGGAATCGAAGCGCTGCGACATGGAAAGGAGTGCCGTGACTTGTTCGTTGAGGCGCGCTTTGATCGCCTCGGGTTTGCGGCCCGGCGCCCTCTCTGCGCGCGCAGCAAGAGCGGCGATTTCGTCGAGGCGCTCGCCAAGGAGGCGGCCGAGCGTTTTGCCCTCCTCGGCGCGCATCACGACAAGATCGGCAAGCGTTCGGTCGAAGCCCGACACCACCGCGGCTTCTGCTCCGGCGCGAGCTTCTTCGCTCTCGTCCTCTTCGGTGACCTCCATGACGCCTTTGAGCGCAAGAATGCCGTCAAGACTTGCCGGAGCGGCGTCAAGCCGGCCGCTTAAGCCTTTCAACGTCGACAGCACGGCAGCAAGCACCTGTTCGTTGACTCTCACCGTCGGGACGACGCCTTTGCGCTCGACCGTGAGGTTTGCGTAAACGGTGCCGCGCGACAGCGTCTCGGCCGCGCGCTTGCGCACCGGCACTTCGACGGCATCCCACCCAGGCGGCAGCCGCAACCGCACGTCGAGGCCTTTGGCGTTGACCGACTTGATTTCCCAGCTCCAGACATAGGCGCCGGCCACGCCATGGGCGCGCGCAAAGCCTGTCATGCTGGAGAGAGCCATGCGGGTTTGTCTCGCGTTGTGACGCGCGGCCGACCTTAGCGGCGGCAGACTCACAAGACTAGGGCTTGGCGGTGCCGGGCCTCGCTGCTTCCGGCTTGGCAGCGGCCGCCGCCGGCTGCTCCCCCGCCTGCGGCGCGTTGGCATGCTCGAAGGCGCGCAGCTTGGCGACGTTTTTCTGGTGCTGTTCGTAGGTTTCCGAAAATAGATGGCGACCGCTGCCGTCGGCGACAAAATAGAGGTCCTTGGTGCGCGCCGGGTTTGCGGTTGCCTCGAGCGACGCCTTCCCAGGATTGGCAATGGGCCCCGGCGGTAGACCGTTGATAATGTAAGTATTGTACGGGGTCGCCTGCTCGATTTCGCTTTTCATGATGGGGCGGCCGA
>DASRDF010000106.1:0-50220 GCA_035652735.1 Pseudolabrys sp.
CTCGAAGGCAAGCACTGGATGTTCAAGGATTCCAAAAAGCGGCTCGACGTGGTGAAGATGTGCGCCGATTGCCGCGTGGCTGCAATGACGGAGGAGAGCTTCGATCCGTTCGCGGCGTCCCCGCGTCCCAACGTGCGCACGACGGAAGATTATCTGCGCGAACGCGAGCAGGGCGAAAGCTGAGCAGTTCGAGCACTCTGATCCATCCGAAACCGTCGCGGCAAGTCAGGCACCAGGTAACCGCAGCGTCGCGATCAACCGAGACAACTGGATGCCCGTCTCGTCTCTGCGCAATTGACTTAAGATCGACCAACCTATCCCGCTCGTCCCCGCGGAAGCGGGGACCCAAGGGCGACAGCTCTGGATTCCGGCTACACAAAAACGCAACGGTATAATTCGAGCCGAAACAGCTTCGCTGAGGGTGGGATAGCGTACCGCTACTTCGTCGCCCGCGCCAAAAAATCCACCAGCGCCTTGCGGTCTTCCGCCGAGCCGATGGTCTGCTCCGGCATCTTAGTGCCGGGCGTATAATGCGCCGGCCCGATCTCGAACAGCTTCGATATCGTCTCCTTCGACCAGACGATGTCGAGCTTCTTCAGCGCCGGCGAAAAATTATAGCCGGGCAGCATGGCGATGCGGCGGCCGAAGACGTGCCAGAGCGTCGGGCCTGCTTTGTTGCCTTCGTCCGGCGTCAGCGTGTGGCAGGCGACGCAATGGCGGAAAACCTGCGCGCCGTGATCGCCCGCGTACTGCTTAAGGGGGTCCTCCGGCGAGCCGATGACCACGGAATCAATGGGTTCGCCTTTCACCGCGTTCCAGCGGCGGATGACGCGGTCGGTACCCCCGGTCAACAATGTCTTGTTGTCGGGAAAGAACGCCACCGACCAGACCGGCAAACCCGGACCGACCAAGGTGCGCTCGAGCTTGCGGGCTTTGCGGTCGATGATTGCGACCGAGCCGCGTACGCCGGCGGCGGCGACGAGCTTACCATCGTGCGAGATCGCAAGCTGAATGACCGGCGTCGGGGCAGCCTGCACCTCGCCGCGCATCTCGCCTTTCGCCGACAGGAAAAACACTTGCCCGCTCGCACCGGCGGCGACGATCTCGCCGTCCGGCGCAACCACGACCGAATTGAGCGGGCTCGGCAGATTGTGAACGGTCGCCCGGCTGCCGTCGATACGCCAGACCCGTACCGTCGCGTCATATCCTGCGCTGATTACCGCGGCACCGTCGGGTGAGAAGGCGACGCCGTTGACGTTCTGCTGATTGCCTTCGAGCACGCGCGGAGTGCCTCCGGCGAGCGGCCACAGGCGCACGGTGTGATCCCACGAGGCCGAGGCGAGCGTCTTGCCGTCGGGAGATACCGCAAGGTCGACCACCGGCGCGGTATGGCCGTCGAGCACCTGATCCGGCGCCGGCCTGCCTTGCGTCCAGACGGCGATGTGGCCGTCGGCGCCGCCGGTGACGATGCGGCCGTCTTTGAGCCAGAGCACCGCGTTCACCGCAGCGTCGTGGAAGCGCATCACCTGCTCGGCGACATTACGTTTGAGCGACCAGCGAATAGCGGACGTGTCGAAGCTGCCGGAGACGGCGTGTTCGCCGTCTGGCGAAATCGCGAGCGCCCGCACCGGTCCGCCATGCCCGCGCAATTGGGCCGCGGCCGGACCAGCGATCAGCAGCAAGCCGGCCGCCGCCACAACACTGAGCCAGCGATTTTTCATCCGTTATTCAACTCTTTAGGTGCAGCGGAAGCCAACGGAACCGGCGGAGTCGCCCGCGAGTTATTGGTTATTTCGTCCATTGTAACGTTTCAATTTCCGGAGGCGACCATGCCAAATCCGCGCAGCACGGCACAAATAGCCGGACATCCCATCCATCCCATGTTGATCCCGTTTCCGATCGCATTCTTCGTCGCCACTTTCGTTTGCGACATCGCCTTCGGCATCACCGCCAGTCCCGCCTGGGTGACAGCGTCAGTGTGGCTGCTCGGGGCCGGCTTGCTCATGGCTGCCCTGGCGGCGGTCGTCGGGCTGATCGATGTGTTCGGCGATGAACGTATTCGCGATCTGACCGATGTCTGGCTGCATGCCGGCGGTAACGTCATCGCCGTCATCATCGAAGCCTACAATTTCTATCTCCGCGTCACTGAGGGCGCCGATGCCGTTCTTCCACTCGGCATTATTCTGTCGGCAATCGTCGTCGTCATCCTGCTCTTCACCGGTTGGAAGGGCTGGGAAATGGTCTACCGGCACCACGTCGGCGTAGCCGATATCTGAATGGCCTGCGATCACCCGACGCGCAACTGCATGCCGAGCGCCGCGATCCGCGCCCGCGTCCTTTGGTCGCGCAAGGCTGCGAGGAAGGCCTGCGTCGCCGGCCGCTCGCGGCGCGCTTCGACGACCAGGAAGTCGTACTGCTCCGGCGCAACCGGCAGAAAACCGAGATCGTAGAGCTTTGCCACCGGCTCGATGGCCACGCCCCAATCGGCGCGGCCCTGCGCAACGGCGGCGGCGACGGCGTTGTGCGACTTCGGCTGGTTGGCGTACCCCGCGGGTCGCGCCCCGGCGAGCAGCTTGTCAATCAGTACGCGCGTGCCCGAACCGGCGTTGCGATTGACCATCAGCGCGGATTTCTCGGCAAGGACAGCCTTCAGAGCGTCGGCCGCGCTCTTGCCCTCGAAACGCGGGTCGCCGGGGCGAAAGAGAATGCCCTGCATGCGCTGCCAACCCGGCATGATCGTTAGACCGGGACTAGCCAGATGCACATTATATTGTCCGCTCTGCGGGTCGATCAGATGAACCGGCGCGATGTCGCATTCGCCGCGCATCGCTGCCGCGACGCCGCCTTGACTGCCGACCGCCAGCACGCGCGCGGCAAACCCGCGCTCGTTGAGTGCGCCGATGACCGCGTCGAGCGCCACATCGTGGCTGCCCATGATCACGAGATCGGGCGTGCGCGCCGCGCTGCCGATCAGCGTCACCTCGGCCTCGCTGCCGGCGTCGAGCGACGAGGCGAGAGCGTCGATTTCGATGAAGCCGTCCGCTTGCGAAAAGCTGGTGACTGCGCCCGAGCTTTTGCCGGTCGGAAACGCCACCGGGCCGTTGACGCTGTCGATCAGCGATACCAGCAGAAATTCTTTACGCCCCAGCTCCGAGGCGACGCGCACCGGCACGGTTGCGCGGACGGTCTGCGCCGCCTCGGGCGGCAGCCCGGCCATGGCGCGGATGACGGGCGCGATGAAAGCGTGGAAGGTAAAGATGGCGGACGTGGGAAAGCCGGGCAGCACCACGATGGGCTTGCCGGCGGCTACCGCGAGGCACAGCGGTTTGCCCGGCTTGAGCGCGACGCCGTGGACCAGAATGCCCGGTGGGCCGAGGCGCGCGACCACAGTGTGCGACAGATCGCCGGCGCCTTTCGAGGTGCCGCCCGAGAGCACGACCATGTCGCTCTGCGCCAGCGCCGTGCGCACCGCTTTCTCCAGCACTGCGGCATCGTCGGGAAAGGCGCCGAGCGCCAGCGGCTCGCCGCCCGATTCCTGCACTGCCGCAGCGATAATCGCCCCGTTGCTGTCGTAGACGCCCGCGGTCGCAAGCGGCTGGCCCGGCTCGACCAGTTCGTTGCCGGTCGACAGCACGGCCACCTTCGGCCGCCGCACGACCGGGACCTCGGCGAGGCCCGCCGCCGCCAGCATGCCTATCTCGCGCGAGCCGATGCGCGCGCCTTTGCGCAGCAGCGTTTCGCCGCGGGCAATGTCGGAGCCGGCATAGGAGATAAATTGCCCCGGCACCGCCGCGCGCCGCACCTCGATGCGCGGCCCATCGGGCACGAGTTCGGTGTGCTCGACCATCACCACCGCGTCGGCACCGCGCGGGATCATGCCGCCGGTGGCGATCGCCGTCGCCGTTCCCGGCGCCAGCGGGAGCCGGGGCGCGTCGCCGCAGGCGATGACTTCGGGGTTGAGGGGGAGGGATTTGGGGGCGGTGTCGGTGGCGCCGGCGGTGTCGGCGGCGGCAACGGCAACACCGTCGACATTGGCGCGGTCGAACGGCGGCGCGTCCACGGCCGCAACGACGTCCTCGGCCAGCACGCGTGCGAGCGCCGCAGCGAGCGGCACGATTTCCGCCGCCCGCGGCCGGCAATCGACATGCGCGGCAAAGCGCCGGCGCGCCTCCTCGGCGGAGACCACTTCGAGGAACTGCTCCTGCCGCGCCGCCGCGCGCACCTGCGCCATCAGCGCCTCATCGGCCCGCGGCCTGCGCTCGCTCATGGCCACGGCCTCACGTGCACGGTCGCCCCTGCGGCATAGCCCTCGCTGTCCGGCGGCACCAGGATCCAGCCGTCGCTGCGGGTGAGTGCGGAGAGCGGCAGATAGCCGCGCGCCAGCGGCTCGGCCTCGCCGTCCGGCGTGCGCCGCACCGGCACCAGGTCGGCAAGCCCGATGGTGGAGGCGACCTTGCGCGTCAACTGCAGCCGCTCTGCGGGCTCGCTATCGGTGCGCTTGGCGGCGGCCAGCGCGTCGAGCAGATGCCGTCCGATCGCCAGCCACACCGCGAGCGCCGCATCGAGCCGTCCCGGCAGCAGCAGCACCGGCCGCGTGCCGACAAAACCGAGCGCCGCGCTTTCGCCCGGCGCCAGCGCAACGCCGTGCACCGCGACGCGGCCTTGTCGCGCCAGCACGTGCACGCTCATGTCGTTGCGGCCGGACCCTGTGCCGCCGAGCGCAACCACAGCATCGGTATTCTCCGCCGTCATCCCGACGTCGAGCCCGCGCCCGGTTTCGTCGAGGCGCGTGGCGCCGCCGCGGCGCTCGATATCGGCGGCGATTGCCCGTGCCGCCGCGGTGATAATGGCGCTGCCGCGCAGCGGCAAAATGCGCAGACGCGGCTCGCGCACGGTGACGCGCGCGAGACCGGCGGCGGCAAAGGCCGCCACATCGGTCGGCCGCAGCCGCTCGCCCGCGCGGCGCAGCGGCAGCGCCGGGTCGCAATCGCCGCCCGCCGCCAGCACCCCCTCCCCCGGCTGCAGCGCGACGAAGACCTCGGCGCCGGCCGCGGTTTTCTTCACCGCGTCGACCGGGGCCACCGCGTCGGTGTCCGGCGGCATGGCCTGGCCGGCCTCGACGCGGGCGGGAAGCTGCGGCAGCGCCGCCGGCGCATAGCCGCCGGCGCCGAGCGTCAAATCGGCGGCCACCGCCCAGCCGTCGTGCAGGGCGATGGCCGCGCTCGGCCGCGCCGGGGCCGCGGCATCCTTGGCGAGCACGCGCCCGGCCGCCGCCGCGACATCGAGGGTGCGCGGCAGCACCGGGCGCAGCTCGGCGTCGATCAGCGCCAACACCTCGGCAAGCGGCGTAAGCCGCTGAATCACCTGCAAGACTTCGCCACCGGCCGCCATGAGCGCGAGCTTGACGTTTCCGCCGTCACCTTGTCCAGTCTAGCGCGATCAAGGACTTAACGCGCATCGCGCCCGCCATGACGGAAAAAACGATGAATCTGCGCGGGCTGAAGTGCCCGCTGCCGGCGCTGCGGGTGAAGAAGGCGCTTGCGGGGCTCAAGCCCGGCGACCTGATCGTGGCCGAATGCACCGATCCGCTGGCGGCGATCGACATCCCCAATTTGCTGCGGCAGACCGGCGACGCGTTGGAGGGCCAGGAGACGGGGGGCGGCGTGCTGACGTTCAGGATTAGGAAGAACTGAGGGGCTTCCTCCTAAGCTGCTCCAACGCCCGGGTCGGAGCCACGAAGGCTTACTGGCCGCTTTTACGCCGCAGTTCCAAGTTCTCATTTCCGGCCGCGAGCAGGAGGCCGAAATGAAACTCACTATTACACGGACAGGCGCGAAAACCAGTTCTGCTTTTGCCCCCTATCAAGAACTGGCTGGCAGCCTTTCAGCTCAACGCAGCGAATGGGCCGACCCTCATAGCGGCTTCCTGCATCTACGCTTCGAAACTAATCCTGATGGTTTTCGTCGCAGTGAGTTTACCGCCAATGTGTCGCATAGCCGATTTGAAGAAATAGCCAAATTGATGGTCGAGGCTAATCCTGTAGCCGCCATCAAGGCATTCGCCAGCGCATTGCAAACTGCAAATGTTCAAGAGATACCTACTGAACTACACCGCATCCGTGACATCGGCGTGGCAAGTTGAGTAGTAGAAGGCCGCTTCAGCGGACAGCCTCTTTTCTTCGCTAAACCAAGGCAGCCATGCACCCAGAACCATTATTGACCCCACCGCGTCGCTTTGCGCGGTGACCCGCCACCCCTATTTGTTCAGCCACCGCCGCGCAAACCCGAGCAGGCCCTGCGGCAGGAAGATGATCATGACGATGAACACCACGCCGAGCGGAATCAGATAGGGGAACTGGTCGCCGAACACGCGCGACAGCATCTCGCGCAGCAACTGGAAAAAGCCGGCGCCGACGATCGGGCCGACCAGCGTGCCGATGCCGCCCATCACGTTCCAGATGACCGTGTCGCCGGAGGTGATGAAATAGACGAAGTCGGGGGCCGCGAACTCGTTCTGGATCGCGTAGAGCACGCCGGCGAGCCCGGCGAACAGGCCCGAGAGCATCACCGCCACGATCTTGTAGCGCTCGACGGAATAGCCGATGGCGCGGGTGCGCGCCTCGTTCTCGCGGATCGATTGCAGCACCATGCCGAACGGCGACTGGGTGATGCGGCGCAGGATCAAATACGAGCCCGCGACCACCGCGAGCACGAACCAGTGCATCGTCGCCGTGGTGAAGCGCGCATCGTAAAGGAACGGAATGGAGAAATGCGGGCGCGAGAACAGCAGGCCGTTCTCGCCGCCGGTGACCGAGGTCCAGGTGAAAATGATGACGTAGAAGATCTGGCTGAAGATCAGCGTGGTGATGGCGAAATAGATGTCGCGCGTGCGCGTGGAAAAATAGGCGACGAACAAGGCGGCGCCCGCCGCGCCGGCGAGGCCGAACAACAAAGCGAGCCACAGATTGGGCGGGCTGATCGCCAGCAGCGCGCCGGCCGCGCCATACATGCCGAGGCCGAAGAACACCGAATGGCCGAATGACACCATGCCGTTGTAGCCGATCAAGAGATCGGACGACATGGCGAGCAGGCCCCAGATCAGAATCTCGGTGAGAAAGCGCCGCCAGAACTCGGGCAGGACCAGCGGCGCCGCGATCAGCAGCGCCATCACCGCGCAAAAGCCGAGCCAGAACACCGCGGTGTGGCTCAACGCCACCTTCTTCAGCGGGATGGGCCGTTCGAGCGGTGCGGTGCTCATTTGCCGGCCGTCGCTGCGAACAAACCGGTGGGCCGGAACAGCAGGGTCAGGATCAGCGCCACAAACGAGACGATGACCGCCTGCGCCGGGCTCACCCAGATGGCGGCGTAGGATTCCAGCAGGCTGATGAGGATCGCGGCCGCCACCGAGCCGGCGAGATTGCCCATGCCGCCCACCACCACGACGATGAAGGCCTTGAGCACCCAGTCGAGCCCCATGGTGTGGGTGACGCCGACCAGCGGCGCCGCGAGCACGCCGCTCGCCGCCGCCATGCCGGCGCCGAGCGCGAACACGCCGGTGAACACCCAGGGCACCGGAATGCCCATGGCCTGCGCCATCACCCGATCCTGCGTGGTGGCGCGGATCCAGATGCCGTATTTGCCGTGTTTGAGATAGAGCCAGAAGCCGGCGATGATCGCGCCGGAAAGCGCGGCGATGACGATCCGATACCACGGATAGGTCAGGTAAAAGAGCGGGAAGTGGCCGCTGATCGGCTCGGAAATCTTGCGCACCGTGGTGCCGAATTCCCACAAGGCAAAATTCTGCAGGATAAGCGAGATGCCGAAGGTCGCGAGAATCGTCGTCAGCGGGTCGCGCCCGATCAAGGGCCGCAGCGTGACGATCTGCAGGGCGGCGCCGAACAGCGCGACGGTCGCCGACGACACGATCAACCCGACCCAGAAGTTTCCGGTGAGCGCGATGACGACGACGCCGACATAGGCGCCGAGCATGAACAATTCGCCGTGCGCAAAGTTGACCACGTCCATGATGCCGAAGATCAGCGTCAGGCCCGAGGCGACCAGCGCGAGGATCATCCCGGCGACGACGCCGTTCACCGTCTGAATGAGGATTTGGTCGACGGGGATGGCCTGGACGATGTCGGCGATCGCATTCATCGCACTACACTCCCAAGTACTGCTTGACCACGGGATGGTTGACGTCGATTTCGGACGCCGCGCATTGGTGGCGCACGCTGCCCTTTTCCATGATGTAGACGCGCTGGCTCGCCTCCAGCGTCAGCGGCACGTTCTGCTCGACCAGCAGGATGGCGACGCCCTCCCGATGCAGCACGTCGATGATGCTGCTGATCTGCGAAACCATGCGCGGCATCAGCCCTTCGGTCGGCTCGTCGAGCAGGATGATCTTCGGCTCCAGCATCATGGCGCGCGCGATCGCCAGCATCTGCTGCTCGCCGCCCGAGAGCGTGCCGCCCGCCTGATTGCGCCGCTCCGCCAGACGCGGGAAATAAGAGAACGCCTTGTCGAGCAGCTCCTTTTTGCGCGTCTCGCTCACGCCCTCGCGATCGAAGCCGGTGCGCAGGTTCTCCATCACCGTCAACAGGCGGAAGATGCGGCGGTCCTCCGGCACGTAGCCGATACCGAGCCGCGCCAGCCTGTGCGGCGCCAGGCCGGTGATGGCGGCGCCGTCGAGCAGCACCTTGCCTTCGCTCGGCAGCACCAGACCCATGATGGTCTTGAGCGTGGTCGATTTGCCGACGCCGTTGCGGCCGAGCAGGCCGACCACCTCGCCCGGCCTAACCTCGAGGCTGACGCCGTGCAGAATGTGGCTCTTGCCGTAATAGGTGTGCACGTCCTCGACGCGGACCAGCGGCGCAGCTCTATCTGCAACGGCGCTCATGTCTTCAAATAGACCTCTTGCACGCGCGCATTGCGCTGAATTTCCTCCGGCGTGCCGTCGGCGAGAATCTCGCCATAATGCAGCACCGTGATGCGATGGCACAGCTCCATCACCACTTGCATGTCGTGCTCGACGATGAGGATGGTCAAGTCGTTCCTGGCGATGCCGCGCACAAGCTGCATGGTTTCGTGGGTTTCCGCCGCGCTCATGCCGGCCGTTGGCTCGTCGAGCAGCAACAGTTTCGGTTCTGTCGCAAGCGCGATGCCGATCTCCAGATTGCGCTGCTCGCCATGCGACAGGTTGGCGGCAAGCTCGTCGGCCTTGGCCAGCAGGCCGACCGAGTCGAGGGCCGCCTCGGCCTTGGCGTTGATATCGGGAAAAGCGCCGTGATGAGAAATCATGTTCCACGAATGGCGGCGCGACTGCGCGGCGATGCGTACGTTTTCCAGCGCGCTCGCGTTCGGCATGATGTTGGTGATCTGATACGAGCGGGCGATGCCGCGTTGCGAGACCGCATTCGACGGCAGCCCGGTGACATCCTCACCGTCGAAGACAATGCGGCCGGATGTCGGCCGCAGCACCCCGGTCAGACAATTGAAGAATGTGCTTTTGCCGGCGCCGTTCGGACCGATGATCGCGCGCACCTCGCCTCGTTCGGCAACGAAGTCGACGCCGTTGAGCGCCGCCAAGCCGCCGAACCGGACCGACAATCGTTCCGTGCGCAGAATCGGCGCTGATCCTGCTCCCCGGCCCGGTGCCGGGGAGCGCATGTCGATCGCCTGGTCCACGCCGAACTACGCCGCGGGGAAGTGGCAGGCGGGCGGCACCATGGTCTTCTCGGCCGGCACCGCCTCTTTCAGGTGATAGGTCCCGCCGCTCACCGTAAAGATGAATTCGGTGATGAAGGCCTGATGGTCTTCCTTGCGCAGCGTCTTGTCGCCTTGCGGGAAGTCGTCGCTCAGCTTCATGTGCAGGCCTTCGAGCGACTCAATGAGCTTCATGGTGTCGGCGCGGCTTTCGAATTTCGCTTTCTCCATGCCGATCTTCAGCGCATTGAGCGCTTCGTAGTTGGACTGCACGTATTTGTCGGGCAGCGGGCCGCTCGGGTCGATCTTGGCGAGCCGCTTCTTCGCCTCATCGAAGAAGTGATGGTGATACGGCGTATCGAGCGGGCCTTCGAAGATTGGGATATAGCGATTGATGGCGGTAAAGCCGTCGATCTTGCTGCCGAGCGCCGGAAGATTGCTCGATTCGGTGATCGATCCATCGCCAGCGAATTTGTATTTCTTCGACAGGCCGAGATCGAAGGCCTGGTTGCCGATGGTCACGCCGTCCTTGCCGAAGAAGATGGCGAACAGTCCGTCGAAATTTCCGCTGATCTTGGAAAGGAACGGCGTCATGTCGGCGGTGCCGAGCGGAATGCCCGTGGTGCCGACGACTTCGCCGCCGTTTTTCTTGATCTCCGCGGCGTAGGCGTCGCGTGTCGCTTGTCCCCAAGCATAGTCGGCATAGGCAATGTGCCACTTTTTGCCGAGGTTCTTGATCAGGTAGGGCGCCATCGCCACCGCCTGCGCGGGCGCATAGTCGTAGGGCCGGAAGGTATAGCGATTGCATTTCGTCGTGGTCAGCGTGGTGTCGAGGCACACCGTGATCATGTTGACGATCTTGGACTCCTGCCACACCGGCATGCAGGCCAGACAGATATTCGAGAGGAAGCCGCCGCAATGGACGTCGATATTGTCCTCCTGCACCATCTTTTCGCTCTTGCGGCGCGCAACGTCCGGTTTGGATTCGTCGTCGACGATGACCAGTTCGACGGGACGGCCGTTGATGCCGCCGTTCGCATTGATGCGGTCCGCCGCCATTTGCAGGCCGACGACCGCGGTCTTGCCACCGGGCGCGCCCGGGCCGGAGAGCGGTTGCTCGGAGCCGACTTTGTACGGCTTGGCGGCGCCGAAAGCTGGGCGCCACGGCGCCGGCACCAGCATCATCGCGCCGATGGCGCCGCCGCCCCATCCGACGACGCGGCGGCGCGTAACCTTGCCGCTCCACCAAAAGTCTTGCGCCCAAGCTTCCTCTTTCCACTTTTCAGTCATCGCTCAAGTCCTCCCGCTGGATTGTCATTGGCTCAATGATAGACGGAAACGCCCGCGCGGATGCACGGGCGCCAAGCCTATCTGCAGTCGATTGTCGGTTTTGTAACGCAAAGCCGCTTCCGCGCTCGCCCCGGCGGTCATGCCGGCGGCAAACGCCACCGTACGCCAGCTTCGGCCGGCCGCACGCGGCATTGCCTGCTCCTCCCCTGCGGGCCTTGAATGGCCTCTTGCAAGCATTTATGGCCGTTAGCAAACGCGGTCCGTGGGCAAGTTTCAACCGCTATTTTCGTCTGGCCTGCCTTTTCACCCCGTCGTAAATTTACGCGTTCAACCGCGGACCGTGGCTATAACGGAGAACCTCAATGGCGGTCGCTTCTTTGCGTCGCGACGACAAGACGTCGCTCGCCAGCGGGCTGGCGGCGCGGCTAGCCGTCCGCAGGGGCGACCATCGCGGGCCGACCGCGGGGCTGGCACCCGGCAACGTGCAGGGCAATCTCGCCATTCTGCCGAAGGCGCTCGCCGCCGATTTCTTGCGCTTCTGTCAGCTCAACCCCAAGCCTTGCCCGCTGATCGGTACCTCGGAGCCGGGCGATCCGCGCGTTCCCGCATTGGGCGAAGACCTCGACATCCGCACCGACTTGCCGCGCTACCGCGTGTGGCGCAACGGAGAGCTGGTGGCGGAGCCGGAGGATATCCGCGAGTTCTGGCGCGACGATCTGGTGAGCTTCGTCATCGGCTGCTCGTTTTCCTTCGAGGAGGCGTTGCTCGCCGAAGGCATCGAATTGCGGCACATCGCGCGGGGCTGCAACGTGCCGATGTATCGCACCTCGATTGCCACGCACGAGGCCGGCCCCTTCAAAGGGCCGATGGTGGTGTCGATGCGGCCGCTCAAACCGGCGGATGCTATCCGCGCCGTGCAGATCACCACGCGCTTTCCCTCCGTGCACGGCGCGCCGGTGCATATCGGCAAGCCGGAGCTCATCGGCATCAGAGATGTGATGAAGCCGGATTATGGCGACGCCGTCGAGGTGCGCGCCGACGAGCTGCCGGTGTTCTGGGCCTGCGGGGTCACGCCACAGTCGGTGATCGCGACGGTGAAGCCGGAGTTCTGCATCACCCACTATCCCGGCGCCATGCTGGTGACAGACCGGAAGAACACCGAGTTTGCGATAATGTAGCCCGCGGGCGAAGCCGGGTCCAAGCGAACCCCCGCTCTTGAAAGTTCGCGCGACCGTTCTAAGTCAAATTACGTCACACGAAAGTGTGGTCCGGATGCCCCATGCGGGATCCGGCAAGCGCGTGCAGCCGTCGGGCGGGCACGCGCACCCATGTTGCTCATCGGAGGATATGGAGGACGACCATGGCTATCAGCGATCTCATCCCCTGGAATAACCGCGGCCGCCAAGTCGGCATTCGCCGCGGCGAGGAGACCAATCCCTTCCTCACCCTGCACCGCGAGATGAACCGTCTGTTCGACGACGTGTTCCGCGGGTTCGATCTTGCGCCCCTGAGCACCGACCGCTTCCTCGAGCGGGCGGGCGGCTGGCCGAACATCGAGGTGAGCGAGACCGATAAAGAGGTGAAGGTCACCGCCGAACTGCCCGGCCTCGAGGAAAAGGACGTCGACGTGGAGTTGGCGAATGGCGTTCTCGCCATCCGCGGCGAGAAGAAGACGGAGAAGGAAGACGAAGGCCGTCTGTTCAGCGAGCGCTATTACGGCCACTTCGAGCGCCGCATCCCGATCGAGGATGTCGACGAGGACAAGGTCTCGGCTTCGTTTAAGAACGGCGTGCTGACCGTGACGCTGCCGAAGTCGCCGGCGGCGCAGCAAAAAGTCAAACGCATCGCCATCAACGGCCGCTAGGGTGATCGACGTAACGACGGCGTCGCCGCCGCAAACGGCGGCTACGCCGCGTTGCGGGCGTTGCGATCGAGCAGCCCCGCCTCAATCAAGGCTTCGCGAATGCGCGCGATTTCCGCGCGCTCGATCTTCACCAGTGGAGGACGGACCACCGCCCGCGGCAATTTGCCGAGCAGCACCAGCGCTTCCTTCATGCGGTTGTGCATATCGACAAAAGGATCGGCGTAGAACACGCGCGCGGTCGGCTCGATGCGCGCATTGAGCCGTTTGGCCTCGGCGAGATCGTTGTTCTGCACGGCGCGGAACAGCCGCGCCTGCAGATCGGCGATCACGCTGCCTGAGCCGGACAGCAGACCGTTGCAGCCCAGCACAAGCGAAGAGAACAGCCATGACGAATGCGTGGTCAGCACGTTGACCGGCCGCGGCAGGCTTTGCAGCGTGCGGATGTGCCATTCGTGATGCGGCACGTTGCCGATCCAGTCCTTGATGGCGCGGATCGTCGGCACCTCCTCGCACAGCTTGAGCAGCGTTTCCTTCGGATAGCCTTGGCCCGTCGCCAACGGATACTGAAAGACGATCAGCGGCAAATCGGTCGCATCGGCGATGCGCTTGAAGTGCGCGAGCGCCATTGCCGCGCTTTGCCCCAGCGTGAACGGCGCCGGCGGGAAGACCAGCAGGGCCGACGCCCCGCTTTGCGCCGCCATTTTTGCAAGCCGCGCGGCTTCCATACTGCTGTCGGCCCAGATCCCGTTGATAAGCGGCAGCCGGTCGCCGATCTCATCCTGCGCGATGTCGAGCACGCGTCGTTGCTCGTCGAAGGTGCAGGAACCGACCTCGGTCGAGTGAGCGTTGACGGTGACCGCGGAGAGCCCTTCGACGGCGGCTACGTCGCGCAGATGCTTGCGAAAGCTTTGCTCGTCGATGGAGAAATCGTTCTCGAACGGCAGCAGCACCGCCGGGATCACGCCGTGCGGGATGAAATCTTTGTGCCGTGACATCGGGGCGTCTCCCAATCTGCGTTCGTTCCTGCGCAAGCGGAAGCCCAGAGTACCAAAGTCCCTGATTGGCCGCACTGGGTCCCCGCATTTGCGGGACGAACGGTCGTCACTTTACCGGCGCCGCATCGGGCAGATAACGCGCGCCAAACACCGGCTCCTTGTAGGGCGTCGGCGGCAACTGCCAGGCGCCGGTCGAGGGTGGACGCACCTCCGCGTCGACGTGCACGTCGAGCAAGAACGGCTTGTTCGCCTTCACGGCGTGCTCGAGCGCGCCCTTGAAATCCTGCGATTTGCTGACCGTCATCGCTTCGACCCCGGCCGCGCGCGCCCAGGCGGCGAAGTCGGGATTGTAGGGTTTCTGGTTTGGCCCTTCGTGGAACATGGTGCCGAGTTCGCGCCCGCCGAACATACCGAGCTGAATATCGCGGATCGAAACCCAACCGAAATTGTTCCAGATCACCCAGACGACGGGAATATTGTACTCGACCGCGGTGCAGAGCACGTGCGGCACCATGGTGAAGCAGCCGTCGCCGGTAACGGCGACCACGGGTCGGTCCGGGGCGGCCAGCTTGGCACCAAGCGCGCCCGCGGCGCCGAAGCCCATGCCGGAGAAGCCCCAGGAGTTCATCATGGTCTGCGGGCGGCGCGCCTTCCAGAATTGCATGTACCAGTTGTGACTGACGCCGACGTCACAGCAGAGAATGGCGTCCGCCGGTAACACGTCGCGGCAATCGGCGACGACGCGCTCCGGGCGCATCGGCGAGGCGTGCACGTCGAAATTCGGCCTGATGAACTTTTCCCACTCGTCCTGCCAGCGCGTGATATCGGCCTGCCAGGCTTTGAGCGCATCGCGCCTGGGATTTCGCCGCTCAATCTCCGTGAGGAGCTGCTGCAGGAACGTGCGCGCGTCGGCGAGAACGCCGATGTCGGGTGGATAATTGCGGCCGAGCTCTTCCGGATCGACGTCCACGTGGATGAGTTTCGTCTGCGGGAAATTCCACGAATAGCCGGGCAGCCAGGACGAGGCCGAACGGTCATCGAAGCGCGCGCCGATGGCGATCACCAGATCGGCGCGGCGGCCGGCTTCGTTCGCCGGATAGGCGCCGTTGCGGCCGATGAATCCGAGCGCCAGCGCATCGGTCATATCCAGGCATCCCATGCCATTCGGCGAGGAGATCACCGGGATGCCGAGCCGGTGCGCGAATTCGGTCAGCTCGCGCGAGGCTTCCGACAAGGTGACGCCGTGCCCGACGAAAAGCACCGGCCGCTGGGCCTTCAACAGCAAGTCGACGCTGGCCTTGATTTGATCCGGTGAGGCGCCGTTGCGCTGCGCATTGAGCTTCGGCGCCGGCGGCGGCACATCGACCTCGTCCTCTTCCTGAAAGACGTTGAACGGCACGTCGACGTTGACCGGCCCGGGGCGGCCCGACAGCATCGTGGTCATCGCTTGGCGCAAAGCCAGCGGCAGCATGTCGACGCGTGTGGGCTGGTAGCTGCGCTTTACCACCGGGCGGATGATGTTCGGGAAATCCGCCTGAAAATGCTTGTTGATCTCCTGGAACGGCGAGCGGTTGAACTGCGAGGTCGGCACGTTCGCGGTTATCGCCAGCAATGCGGACGAGTCCGAGATCGCCAGCGCCAGCGGCATCACAATGTTGCAAGAGCCAGGGCCGCACGAGGTGAGCGTCGCCACCGGCTCGTGGCGCACGCGGAAGTAAGCGTCCGCCATGTGCGCGGCGACCTGCTCGTGGCGCGGCGAAACCAGCTTGATGCGATCGCGCGCGGCATAAAGCGAGTCGAGCATGCCGACATTGCCGTGGCCACAGATGCCGAACACGTACGGAATCTTGTTGGCGACGAGATATTCGGTGATGAGGTCGGCGCCTTTCATCCGCGGCATCAGTCACCCATCACGTTTTGCAGTTGCAATATATGACGGGGACTTTAACGATAGCGCCGCGTAGCGACAATATCGCCTTCCGTTCAAGCCGGTTTTGCGCGTAATGAAATCCGCTCCGTTCGCGTATTCTCGTCCCGCCGATGTCGACGAAGCTTGCGCGCTGCTCGCAGCCGACGACGGCGCGCGTGTCATCGCCGGCGGTCAATCATTGGTGCCGATGATGGCGATGCGCTTGGCGTGGCCGACGCGGCTCGTCGACATCGCGCGCATCGCGTCATTGTCCTATGTGCGCGACGAAAAGGACGCCGTCGCCATCGGCGCCTGCACCCGACAATGCGCGATCGAGCGCGATCAGGTGGTGGCGCGGCGGCTCCCGCTGCTTGCGCGCACAATGCCGTTCATCGGGCATGGCGCCACGCGGGCGCGCGGCACCATCGGCGGCTCGCTGGCGCATGCCGATCCCGCGGCCGAGCTGCCGCTGATCGCGGTCACTCTGGATGCAACATTGAGCTATCGGCTGAACGGCAACACCGGCGATATTGCGGCGCGCGACTTCTTCCAAGGGCTGATGATGACCGCGCTGCCTGCGGGCGCCTGCCTCGCAAGCGTGCGGTTTCCGGTATGGCCGGGCAAGGTCGGCAGCGGCTTTCACGAAGTAAATGCGCGGCGCAGCGATTTCGCGTTCGTCGCTGCGGCGGCACAAGTCCAGCTCGACGAGGACGGCAAATGCCGGCGCATCGCCATCGGCGTCGGTGCCGCAACCGCGACCCCGATCCGCCTCGGCGCCGCGGAGAAGGCGCTGACCGGCATCGTGCTCGGGGGAAAGCAGGTCGCCGACGCGGTGCGCGACGCGCTCTCCGATATCGAACCGCTCGACGACCTGCATGCCTCTGCCGCGTATCGCCGGCGCGCCGCAGCCGCTCTCGCCGCGCGCGCCGTCGCCGATGCGAAAACCGATGCGGAAAGGGCGCGCCATGCGCATTGAGCTCACCGTCAACGGCGCAAAGCATGTGCTCGACATCGAGGCGCGCACGACGCTGCTCGATTGCCTGCGCGATCACCTTGGATTGAAGGGCGCGCATGCCGGCTGCGAGCACGGCGTCTGCGGCGCCTGCACGGTGTTGTGCGACGGGGCGGCGGTGCGCTCATGCCTGATGTTCGCGCCGCAGGCGGAGGGCTCGACGATCACGACCATTGAAGGCGTAACGCCCGCGCCCGGCGAATTGTCGCCGGTCCAGGACGCGTTCTGCGAGACGCACGGCATGCAATGCGGCTATTGCACGCCGGCCATGATCCTCACCGCACACGCGCTGCTCGCGGGCAATCCCGATCCGACGCGCGATGAGATCGTCGAAGCGATCTCCGGCAATATCTGCCGTTGCACGGGTTATGCGCAGATCGTCGAAGCGATCTCGCTCGCCGCCGAACGCATGCGCGGCACCAATACGCCCGGGGGGCCGCGGCCATGAGCGCGCAGCATTTCCGCTTCGTCGCGTCAGACCGGCGCGTCCGCGAGGATCGCCGCTTCGTCGCCGGTAAGGGCAACTTCGTCGCCGACGTCGTCCTGCCGGGCACCTTGCACGTGGCGCTGGTCACCTGTCCGCATGCTGCCGCCCGCATCAAATCGATCGACAAGCGCGCAGCGCTGAAGATGCCTGGCGTGCGCTATGTGATCGATGGCGCCGAACTCGCCGCCGGCACCGATGTGCTGATGGCCGGCCTCGATACGCCGAATGTGCCGCGCCGGCCGCTCGCCTTCGAGGTCGCGCGCTATTCCGGCGAATGGGTGGCCGCCGTCGCCGCCGAAACGCGCGCGCAGGCCGAAGACGCGGCCGAAGCGGTCGAGGTCGGCTACGAGCCGCTGCCCTTCGTCCTCGACGCCGAGAAGGCGATGGAGAAAAACGCGCCGCTGGTACACGAGAAGCACGGCAGCAATGTGCTGCTCGACCGGGCCTTCGTGTGGGGCACGGTAGAAGAGGATTTCGCCGCAAGCCCGCGCAAGCTGTCGCTGCGCGTGAAGTGGGCGCGCTCATCGACCGTGCCGATCGAAACTTTCGGAGTGGTGGCGCGCTGGGACCCGGGAGGCGACATTCTCGACGTCTGGGCCTCGATCCAGATGCCGCGCTACGCCGAGCAGATTGCGTCGGCGCTGAAGATCCCGTCCAGTTCGGTGCGCGTCCACTATGATGTGGATGTCGGCGGCAGCTACGGCGTCAAACGGGGCATCAAGCACTCGGTGCTGGTCGGCTATCTGGCGCGGCGGCTCGGCGCACCAGTGCGGCTGATCGAGGATCGTTTGGAGAACATGCGTGGCGGCGACGCGCACGGGCCGGAACGGCTGTTCGACGTCGAGGTCGCATTCGACAATGACGGCACTGTGCGCTCGATGAAAATGCAGGCGCTGGAAAACCTGGGAGCCTATGCCGGCCGCTCGCCGTTCCAGCTCGGCAAACCCGTGGGCTCTATCGTCGGGCCGTACAAGATAAAGAGCGTGCAGTACCGCGCCATCGCCGTCGTCACCAACAAGACCACGCAAGACGCTGTGCGCGGTTTCGGCCAAGGGCCGACGAACTTGGCGCTCGAGCGGGCGATGGACGAGATCGCCAACACGCTCGGCCTCGATCCGTTGGAGGTGCGCCGGCGCAACCTGATCCGCGCCCACGAGTTTCCTTACCTCATTCCCAGCGGGACGACCTACGATAGCGGCGACTACGAGACTGTTATCGGCAAAGTGCTGGCCGACACGGACTACAATGCGCTCATCAAGGAGCGCGATCGGCTGCGCGCCGAGGGTAAGCTCGCCGGTATCGGCATCGCTGCGTGCCTGGAACCCTCCGGCGGCAACGCCACCTTCGAGGCGCTGCTCAATCCGAAGATCACCACCTCGACGTTCATGGATTCCTGCCGCATCAACGTCGACGGCAATGGCACCGTCACCGCGACCATGCACACCACCTCATCGGGCCAAGGTCACGAGACGCTGGTCGGCACAGTCATCGGTGAGGTGCTGGGCATTCATCCGGATGCCATACGCGTCACCCGGCCGGACTCGCTCAATTCTCTTCCCAGCGGCACGCCCGTCGGCAGCCGTATGGCCATCATGCTCGGGGGCGCCGCATTCCATGCGGCGCAAAAGCTGATGGACAAGCTCACCGCGATCGGCGCGCATGATCTCGGCATTCCGCGCGAGCGAGCGGTTTATGAGAAAGGCGATGTTTACGATCGGCACAAGCCGGCCGACAGGCGTAGCTGGGCGGAGCTGGTCGGTATCGCGCATCGCAACATTCACCGTATGCCAGCGAGCATGGAGCCGGGACTGGCGACGAGCCACATCTATTCCGTACCCACCGGCGGTGCGCTGCCGGCGGCCGACGGACGCGTGCAGATGTATCCTTGCTTCTCTTTCGAATTCCACCTGCTGCTATTGACGATCGATCCCGATCTCGGCACGCCGCGGATTCTGCGGTACCGCGTCGGTCACGATTGCGGAACGCAGATCAATCCGAAGATCGTGCGCGGCATGACGATGGGCGGTATCGCGCACGGTATCGGCGCCGCGCTTTATGAGGAGTTCGCCTATAACGACGAGGGGCAGCTCATCGCGCAAAGCTTCATGGATTATCTGCTGCCCTCCTCGCATGAAGTGCCGGCAATCAAACTTATCGAGCACGAAACGCCCTCGCCGCATACGGTCTTTGGGCAGAAGGGCTCCGGCGAATCGGGCTATCTCGGGGCCCCCGCGGCAGTCGCCAACGCAGTCAACGACGCGCTGCGCCCGCTTGGCATCAGCATCAACACGCTGCCGCTAAAGGCGACAAAGCTCGGCGATTTGATTGCCGCGGCGCGCGCGAAATCGGCAACGACAGCATGATGGCAAAACGCGCGTGTCGGTCTTTCATCGACCCACACGGCTCGGTGGAACGGCGCGCTTTAAAGTGCCACCATTCGTGCCGCACGGTATTCGTGTTGTCGCCGGAACACGCGCGCGGCGAATCCGCTGCCGCCCTGTGAACAGTGAGAGTTTCGCGCAAGCGCGCCTGTCAGAGCGACAGATTTTAGGCATAAATGAAGCGGCGCGCATTTTGTCGCGCGAGGGTTAACGAGCGGCGCAAAGTTGTCCACATTGCATGGAACTTTCCACGCGTGGACTCTTTGGAGACGTGCGCATCCAGGCAACAGCAGCCGCATAATTTATGCAGCAACTGAAGACCAAGTATCCGCGTCCGGCGGCGCATTCCGACGATGAGGCCCAACTGCGCGACGCCATTTTGGCGAAGCTTACCTACGACGTCGGCAAGCGGCCGGACGCAGCGAACGATCACGATTGGTATCAGGCGACGGTGCTCGCGGTTCGCGATCGCGTCGTCGATGCCTGGATGCGGTCGCGCGCGGAATCGAGACATCAGCACAAAAAACGGGTCTATTATCTCTCGATCGAGTTCCTGATCGGCCGGCTGCTGCTCGACACTCTGAACAACTTACGACTTGTCGAACCGGCGCGGCGGGCGCTCGGGAGCATGGGCGTCGATCTCGACGATTTGCGGCGAATTGAACCCGACGCCGCGCTCGGCAATGGCGGCCTCGGGCGGCTCGCGGCTTGCTTCATGGATTCGATGTCGGCGCTTGGCGTACCGGCGTGCGGCTACGGCATCCGTTATGAAACCGGACTGTTCGAGCAGCGCTTTCGCGACGGCTGGCAGCAGGAGTATCCCGAGGATTGGCTGGCACGCGGCAATCCGTGGGAATTTCCGCGCTTCGGCGGGCAATATTCGGTCGGGTTCGGCGGCATGGTCGAATACCTTGGCGGCGACGCCGCAACCGCGCGCGCAGTCTGGTATCCGGCCGAGACAGTGCTGGCGATGCCTTATGACACGCCGATCGCCGGTTGGCGCGGCCGCCATGTGAACGCTTTGCGGCTGTGGTCGGCGCGCGCGCCGTCGCCGGTGCAGTTGTCGGTCTTCAACCGCGGCGATCTGGTGGGCGCGACCGCCGCGCGTGTGCGCGCCGAGGCGATCTCGCGGGTGCTTTACCCCAACGACGCAACACCGGAAGGCCAAGAACTGCGCCTGCGACAAGAATATTTTTTCACCTCGGCTTCGCTGCAGGACCTGACGCGCCGGCATCTCGACGAGTACGGCACGTTGAGGACGCTTGCCGATCATGCCGCGGTGCAGCTCAACGATACGCACCCGGCCATTGCCGTGGCCGAGCTGATGCGCATCCTCGTCGACGAGCACGACATCAGTTGGCCGGACGCCTGGACGATTACGCGCGCGACGTTGTCCTACACCAATCACACGTTGCTGCCCGAGGCTCTGGAGACGTGGCCGGTGGCACTGCTCGACCGCGTGCTGCCTCGCCACTTGCAGATCATCTATCTGATCAACTGGTTCCATCTCAAGCAAACCGAAGCGCGCGGCTTCACCGATCCCGAATTCCTCGCCAACGTCTCGCTCGTGCACGAGAATGGCGCCAAATGCGTGCGCATGGCGCACTTGGCTTTCGTCGGCTCGCATTGCGTCAACGGCGTCTCGGCGTTGCACACGGAACTGCTGCGCCAGACGGTATTCCACGATCTTGCCGAAGCGGTTCCGACGCGCATCGTCAACAAGACCAATGGCATCACATTCCGGCGTTGGCTCTATGATGCCAATGCGCCGCTGACCGAGCTGCTGGTGAACACGCTCGGTGACCGCGTGCTCGACGAGCCGCACTGTCTGCAAGAGCTCGAGCGGTTCGCCGCCGATGCAGACTTCGTCGGGCGATATCGTCAGACGCGCGCGGAAAACAAGCGGCGGCTGGCCGAATTGCTGCACGCCCGCACCGGCGTGCACGTACCGACCGATGCTTTGTTCGACGTGCAGATCAAGCGCGTGCACGAATACAAGCGTCAGTTGCTCAATATCCTGGCGGCGATCGCGCTTTATCAGGAGATTTGCAAGAACCCGGAGCGACCTTGGGTGCCGCGGGTGAAGATTTTTGCCGGGAAGGCAGCCGCAAGCTACGAGCGCGCCAAATTGATCATCAAATTGGCAAACGACGTTGCTCGCGTCGTCAACAATGACGAACGCGTCGGCGGGCGTCTGAAGCTCGTCTTCGCGCCGAATTACAACGTCAGCTTCGCCGAGGCGATTGTTCCCGCGGCCGACCTTTCCGAGCAGATTTCCACCGCCGGCATGGAAGCCTCCGGCACCGGCAATATGAAGCTTGCCCTCAACGGCGCCGTCACCATTGGCACGCTCGACGGCGCCAATATCGAAATTCGCGAGCACGTCGGGCCCGAGAATATTGTGATTTTCGGCATGACCGCGCCGGAGGTCGCCGAGCGCCAGCGAATGCAATTCAAAGGCGCGGATGCGATCGCAGCATCCCCCCGGCTGGCGGCAGCAATCGAAAGCCTCGGCCGCGGCGATTTTTCGCCCGACGATGCGGACCGGTACGCGCCCATCGTGCAATCTCTGACGGCCTACGATCGCTTCATGGTTGCCGCCGATTTCGACGCCTATTGGAACGCGCAGCGCGAGGTCGACCGGCTGTGGCGGACAGCAGATTGGTGGCGGACCGCCATCCTCAACACCGCGCGCATGGGCTGGTTCTCGTCCGACCGAGCCATTCGCGAATATGCCAGCGACATTTGGCGCGTGCCGGTCGCCTGATTTTCAAGCTCTGAAGTTTCGCTGTGCCAGCGCTTGCGCGACCCGCATCAGGCTCTCTTGCGTATCCAGCCGTTCGAGAGGGACCGGGAGCCTCTGCTGCCAATTCGGGTGCTGCGTGGTTGTCGCCGGCACATTCACCTGGTCGCGCATACCCAGAATATCGTCGAGCGCGATGGCGACGAGCCGGCAAGGCGTAACAGCAAGAAACGCAGCCATTGCGGCGACATCGTCCGGGGGATAGTTCGGTGCCCAGCGCGTCAAGGCCTCGCGCAACATCGCTTGCGAATGGGCCCGCGCCTCGGGGCTTTCACCTGCATCGACCCCGATCGCGCCTTTGACGCGCAAATCGTAGCCTTCGAGCCAGCCGCGAAAGCTGGGTAGGTCGTGGGTGTTGAAGCTCGCCAACGCCTCAGCGGGGTAGCAGTCGGGAGCACGAAAGCCGCCCCCCGGTTCGCGTTCGAACAACGCCACGCGGCACCCCCATAGACCCCAGCGCGCCATCTCCGTGTGAAAACCTTCGGGTACGGTGCCGAGGTCTTCGCCGATAACGATACAGCGATGATGGTGACTCTCCTCGGCGATCACGCGCAGCAACGCTTCGAACGGAAAGCGCACATAAGTGCCGCCGTTGCTGCCGAGAGGAATCATGAACAGCCGCTTGAGGCCGAGCACATGATCGATACGCAGCGCGCCGGCATGGCGCATTGTCGCGCGAAGCAAGCGGCGCATGGCGCGGAAGTCATCTGCCGCCATCGTCTGAGGGTTGAAGGGCACCACGCCCCACTCTTGGCCGCCCGGATTGAATTCGTCGGGCGGGGCGCCTGCCGATACACCGGCGAGCATGACATCTTGCTGCGCCCAAGCTTCGGCGCCATGCGGATGGCTGCCGACGGCAATATCCATGTACAGCCCGATCGGTGTGCCTTCGCTGCGCGCCACGTTGCAGCAGGCGCCCAGCTGGCGATCGGCCAACCACTGCATGAACTCCTGGAATTCGCAGTCCTCCTCATGCGCCTGCCGAAAGGCCATGAGGTCCTCGCTGCGCGGCGAACGCCAAGGCTGCGGCCACTCCGGCCATGGTCTGCGCGCATGCTGTGCACGCAGGACTTCAAAACAGGCAAAGCGCAACAAAGTTTCGCCTTGCTCGTGGCGGTAGGCGTGGAAATCCGCCCGTCGCTCTGCACTCGCTCCTGCGCGAAACGCCAGGTACGCGAGACCCAGGGCTTTCAGCTTCAGCCGCGCAACATTGGCATAGTCAATGAGCTGGTGGCCGCGCAGGACAGCGATTTCGTCGGCAATGCCCGCTTGCACCGTGCCGGGAAATTCCGGCACCGCTTCGACGTCAATGTAAAGCGGATTGAGGAACAAGCGGCTGTTCGGCGCGTATGGGCTCGCCTCGTCCGCGCGATCGGGGAAAAGCGCGTGCAGAGGGTTGAGGCCGATGGCGGCCGCGCCTTGCGCGCCGGCGATGCGCAACAGCCGCGCAAGGTCCGTGAAATCCCCATGTCCCCAATTGCGTTGCGAGCGCACGGCATAAAGCTGCACCGCGATGGCCCATAATCGGCGGCCGTCGCCCTGATAGGCGCGCTGCGGCGCGGGCACTTCGAACGGTATCGGCTGCGCGCGCCCGGCAGAAATTGCGGCAATCAGTCGGGCCAGGGTCTCGCGGCCGGCAGCGTGCCGCCTGCCGAAGACGTCGTAATATTCGGGCTCGATACCCCAATGCCGCGCCGCGGCCTCCAAATCATCCATCGCCAATGTCTTTTCGCAACGGCCGGCCCTGCCGCCGGCCCCGTTAAACCCTCAGGAACTTTGATCTTTTTTTCGAGTTCTGTTGGTGGCTGGTTTTGTGGTTTCTGTTGGGGGGATCAACGCCTGAGATCGCCAAGATGCACAAGCCCGGAGCGGAGCGGAGTTCTTTTTCTTTGCGCACCGAGCCCGTTGCGCACGCATGGGAGCTATCGCCCTCGGACCCGACCGGCCCACGTTTTCGCATCGAGGACATTTATCCTTGCGTCGACGGCGGCCGTTATCCGGTCAAGCGTATTGCGGGCGAGCCGGTCGAGGTTTGGGCCGACATCTTCCGTGAAGGCCATGACGTGATCGCGGCCGCGTTGCTGTGGAAACGGGAAAGCGACGAGGAATGGCAGCGCGTTGCCATGGCGCTGCACGGCAACGACCGCTGGCACGCGGCATTTACGCCGCCCGAGCCCGGCTGGCACGTGTTCGCCATTGAAGCCTGGACAGATCAGTTTGCCACCTGGCGCACGGGATTTGAGATCAAGCAGAAGGCGGGACAGGACATCACGCTGGAGGCGCGCGAAGGGGCGCAATTACTGAGCGAGTTGACCCCGGCGGAGCGCGCACCACGGCTGGTGATCGAAGCAGCTCTTGCCAAGTTTGCCGTGGCCGCCGATCCCGCGTGCCTATTAACCGAACCAGTGGCCGACGCCGCGGCGCAGGCCCAACAGCGTCCGGATTTGACCCGCAGTCACGTCGTACCCTTGGTCGCCGACCGCGCCCGTGCGCGCTGCGGCGCCTGGTATGAGATGGTGCCCCGCAGCCAGGGAACCGTGCCGGGCAAGCACGGCACGTTCGATGACTGCATTGCGCGCGTGCCCGAAATCGCGGCCCTTGGCTTCGACGTGCTTTATTTGACCCCGATCCATCCGGTCGGCCGCACTAACCGCAAAGGCAAGAACAATTCTCTGCATGCGGAGCCGGATGATCCCGGCAGCTTCTATGCCATCGGCAACGAGCATGGCGGACACGACGCGGTGAACCCCGAACTCGGTACGCTCGCCGACTTCCGCCGTCTGGTGGACGCGTGCCGCGAACACGACATGGAGGTCGCTCTCGACATCGCAGTGCAGTGCTCGCTCGACCATCCCTGGCTCAAGCAACACCCGGAATGGTTCACCCGGCGTCCGGATGGCTCGATCAAGTTCGCCGAGAATCCGCCGAAGAAATATGAGGACATCGTCAACCCGGATTTCACCAGCCCCGACCGCATCGCGCTATGGGAAGCGCTGCGCGACGTGCTTCTGTTCTGGGTCGGCCAAGGCGTGCGCATCTTCCGGGTGGATAATCCGCACACCAAGCCCTTGCCGTTCTGGGAGTGGCTCATCCATGACATCCAATCGCGCCATCCCGACGTGCTGTTCCTTTCGGAGGCGTTCACGCGCCCCAAGCTGATGAAGGCGCTCGCCAAGCTCGGCTTCTCGCAGTCCTACACCTACTTCACTTGGCGCACCGAAAAGAACGAGATCCAGACCTATCTCGGCGAGATCACCGGCCATCCTGAGCGCGAATATTTCCGCCCGAACTTTTTCGTGACCACCCCCGACATACTGCCGATCCAGCTGCAGAGCGGTGAGCCGTGGCTGTTCAAGGCGCGCGCGATGCTCGCCGCCATGCTGTCGTCAAACTACGGTATCTATAATGGCTTCGAGTTGCTCGAGCATGAGCCGATCCCGGGCCGCGAGGAATACATCAATTCGGAAAAATACGAGCTGAAGACGCGCGACTGGAACAAGCCAGGCAACATCAAGGACTACCTGCGCGGGATCAACGAGGTGCGCCGCGCCAATCCTGCCTTGCAGCAGACCAATAATCTGCGCTTTCTGCCTGTCGACGACGGCAACGTCATCGGGTTTCTCAAAGAGGCCGGCGATAGTGCAGTTGCCGGCGCCATCGCGCTGTCCGCAGAACCGCACGAATTCTGGCTGCATTTCGGCGACGAGCAGATCGGACCGGAGGGCAATCGGCGGCCTGTCCGCGCGATCGAAAACCTCGCCAGCGGCGAGCGCCACATGCTCGAATGGGGCGGGCGGCGCCTGCGCATCGAGCCGCAGCACGATCCAGCCCTGCTGTTTCGCTGCCACCCCTGAAGGCGCGCCGCGATGAATATCGTTCCCACCCTCGACACCGATACTGCACAAAAGGTCGACGACGGCCTCTGGTTCAAGGATGCCGTCATCTATCAACTGCACGTCAAGGCCTTCCAGGACTCAAACGGCGACGGCATCGGCGATTTTGCCGGGCTTACGGAACGGCTCGATTATCTGCGCGACCTGGGAGTCACCGCGCTTTGGCTGTTGCCGTTTTATCCGAGTCCCGGCCGCGACGATGGCTACGACATTTCCGATTACGGCGACATCAATCCGCAGTTCGGCACGATGCGCGAGTTCCGGCGCTTTATGCAGGAGGCGAAGCGTCGTGGATTGCGCGTCATCACCGAGCTTGTCGTCAACCACACCTCGGACCAGCATCTTTGGTTCAAGCGGGCCAAGCGCAGCGGCAAAGGCACGAGTGCGCGCAATTGGTACGTCTGGAGCGACACCGACCAGAAATATGCCGGCACGCGCATCATTTTTACCGACACCGAGAAATCGAACTGGACATGGGACAACGAAGCGCAAGCCTATTATTGGCACCGCTTCTTCTCGCACCAGCCGGATTTGAATTTCGACAACCCGCGCGTAGTGAGCGCCGTACTGCAGGTGATGAAACGTTGGCTCGACACCGGAGTCGATGGATTCCGCCTCGATGCCGTTCCTTATCTTTGCGAGCGTGAAGGTACAAATAACGAGAACCTTCCTGAAACGCATGCGGTGATCAAGCGGCTGCGCGCCGAGCTCGACCGCTACGCGCCCAATAAAGTGCTCCTCGCAGAAGCGAATCAATGGCCTGAGGACGTGCAGGCCTATTTCGGCAACGGCGATGAATGCCACATGGCTTACCATTTCCCATTAATGCCGCGCATCTACATGGCGATCGCCCAGGAAGACCGCTTCCCCATCACCGATATCATGCGGCAGACGCCGGAAATCCCGGACAACTGCCAGTGGGCCATGTTCCTGCGCAATCATGACGAGCTGACGCTGGAAATGGTCACCGACTCCGAGCGCGACTACCTCTGGAATACCTACGCTGCCGATCCGCGCGCGCGCGTCAATCTCGGCATCCGCCGGCGTCTTGCGCCGCTTATGGACAACGACCGTCGCAAGATCGAACTGATGAACTCGATCTTGATGTCGATGCCCGGGACGCCCATCATCTATTACGGCGACGAGATCGGCATGGGCGACAACATCTATCTCGGCGACCGCAATGGCGTGCGCACGCCTATGCAGTGGACTCCGGACCGCAATGGCGGTTTCTCGCGGGCTGACCCGGCCCAGCTTTATCTGCCGCCGATCATGGACCCGGTATACGGCTATGCGAGCGTCAACGTCGAAGCGCAATCGCGTTCCTTGTCGTCGCTGTTGAGCTGGACCAAGCGGCTCATCGGCGTGCGCAAATCCAGCAAAGTCTTTGGCCGCGGCGCGTTGACGTTCATCCGCCCAGCCAATCGCGCCGTGCTCGCATACGTGCGCCAGCTCGGCGAGGAAGCCATTCTCTGTGTCGCCAACATGTCGCGCTCGGCGCAAGCCGTCGAGCTGGACATGAGCCCGTGGAAGGGCCGCATTCCTCGCGAAATGCTCGGGCGCACGCGTTTTCCGCGTATCGGCGAACTACCTTACCTGATCACATTGCCGCCCTACGGTTTCTTCTGGTTCTTGCTCGAACAGGAGGCCGATGCGGAGCCGGAAAAAATCCTTCCGCGCGAAATCACCACACTTGTTTTAGGCGACAGCTGGGATTCGCCGTTGTCCGGCTGGACACAACGCACCTTCGAGCGCGACGTGCTGCCGCCCTTTCTTCCCGAGCGGCGCTGGTTCGCCGACAAGATGTCCCGTTCGATCGCGGCCCACGTCGCCGCGGCGGTGCCGATCGAGCACGAAAACAATCGTTTCGGTGCCGTAATAGTCGATTGCGCGGGCACCCACGGAACCGGCCGCTATTTCTTGCCGTTGACGGTGCGCTGGACGCGCTACACGGCGATCGATCACGCGCGGGCGACCGTGTTGTCGGCTGTGCGCCGTGGCGCGCGGGAAGGCACATTGCTCGATGCGACGACCGAACCCGAATTCATTGCTGCTCTGCTCGCCAAAATTCACAACGGAGAAACGGTCGGCAAAGGTGGCAAGAACATCGAATTCCGTCCGACCGGCGCGTTCGCGCAAATGCCGCCGCCCGAGATCAAAGGGGTCGTGGCCATTGATCGTGAGCAGTCGAACTCCAGTGTAATCGCTGAAGATAGAGACAGGAAATACGTGGTGAAAGTTCTGCGGCGCGTCACCCCCGGCATTCATCCCGATATCGAAGTCGGCCGGTTTCTTGTCGACGTGGCGCATTTTCACAATGCACCGGCGCTGCTTGGCAGTGTCGAGCTCGCCGAGGGCGACCAACGCACCGCCCTCGCGGTTGTGCATGCCTTCATCGAGAATCAAGGCGACGCTTGGACCGTTACCGGCGCTGCGCTTGACCGCTTCATCGACGAGCAGCGTGTCCTCACCGAAGAGAGCGCGGACGACACCACGGAAACCGCGGCCATGCTTCAGCGCATGCGCCAGATTGGACGGCGCACCGCCGAAATGCACCTCGCTTTTGCGAGCGGCACCGGTATTGCCGCCTTTTGTCCCGAACCCATCTCCTCGGCCGATGCAGGGCGCTGGACCGAAAGCCTGCTCGCGCGCGCGCGGACAGCCTTCACATTGCTTGAGCGCGCAGTGAAGACACTCGCCGAGCCGACGCAGCCACTGGCCGAGCGTCTGCTCGCGCATCGCGACGCAGTCATCCGCCACATTGAGGACGGACGCGACGTCACCTTCCAAGGAATGAAAATCCGCCATCACGGCGATTTTCATCTGGGTCAAGTGCTGATCGCCAAAGACGATGCCTACATTCTCGACTTTGAAGGCGAGCCGCGCCGACCGCTCGAAGAGCGTCGCAGCAAGGAGCCGCCGGCCCGCGATATTGCCGGCTTTCTGCGCTCGATCGACTATGCCGCCAGTGCCGCCCTCAGCCGCGAGCCAAACTTGACGCCGGAGGAACGCGCGACGCTGACGGAGCATACGCGAAGCTGGGGCGACAAACTCGCCGCAGCTTATTGGGAGAGCTATCGCGATACGCTGGGCGAGGCGCCGTTGTGGCCCGCCGATGAAACCGAGCGGCAAGGCCTGCTTAATGTCTTCCTGCTGGAAAAGGCGCTTTACGAAATCGACTACGAATTGACCAACCGCCCTTCGTGGTCGCACATCCCGATCGAGGCCACTCTTCGTATTCTGCGTGAGCGAGGAGTGATCGGGCCGTGACCGACCTTTCTGCCGCCGCGCGCGAAATTATCGCCGGTCGCCACGCCGACCCGTTCCGCTATCTCGGGCCGCACACCGAAAACGACGAAACCGTGGTGCGCGTTTATCTGCCCGAGGCACAGCGCGTGGTTGCGGTGGGCGAGAAGGGCGAGCGCGAGCTGCCGCGCATCGACGCTGCGGGATTGTTCGCGGGTCCCTTTGACGATCCTCGCTATCGGCTGCGCGCGCAATTCGGCGACAAAGAAGTTGAGATCGAAGACGCGTATCGGTTCCCACCGCTGCTCAGCGATTACGATCTTTACCTCCTCGGCGAAGGCAGTCACTTCCGCTTGTACGAAAAGCTCGGCGCCCATCCGATGACCTTGGACGGCGTCCCGGGTGTCGGATTCATTGTCTGGGCGCCCAATGCGCAGCGCGTCAGCGTGGTCGGCGACTTCAATTTCTGGGACGGCCGCCGCCACGCCATGCGGGTTCGCGGTAACGGGTATTGGGAGATTTTCGTGCCCGGCGCCCGCGCCGATGACAAGTACAAATATGAGATCGTCACGCGCGACGGCCGCCTGCTGCCGCTGAAATCGGACCCCATTGCGTTCAGCAGCGAGATGCGGCCCGCCACAGCTTCGGTCGTCGTCGACGAAAAGAACATCCCGCGGCCGGCGCCTTTGCGCGACAATATCAACGCGCTCGATCAGCCGATCTCCATTTATGAGGTCCATCTCGGTTCGTGGCGCCGCAAGGGAGAGCACGGCCAGTATTGGCTCACCTATCGTGAGCTCGCCGAACAACTGCCGAGCTACGCGGTCGAGATGGGCTTTACCCATGTCGAATTGCTGCCTATCGCGGAGCATCCGTTCGACGGCTCCTGGGGCTACCAGCCGACCGGCCTGTTTGCCCCCACCAGCCGCTTCGGCTCGCCCGCCGAATTCGCAATGCTCGTCGATGCGCTGCATAAAGCCGGGCTTGGCGTGCTGCTGGATTGGGTGCCCGGGCATTTTCCCGACGACCCGCACGGGCTGGCGCGATTCGACGGCACCGCGCTCTACGAGCACGCCGACCCACGCCAAGGCCGGCATCTCGATTGGGGCACGATGATCTACAACTACGGGCGCGTGGAGGTATCCAACTTCCTGCTGGCAAACGCGCTGTTCTGGCTCGATCGTTATCGCGTCGACGGCCTACGCGTCGATGCGGTCGCGTCGATGCTCTATCTCGACTACAGCCGGCCGGCCGGCGGCTGGGTGCCGAACAAATACGGCGGCCGCGAGAATATCGACGCCATCGCATTCTTGCGCCACGCCAACACCGAGGTCTTCCGTCAATATCCGCACGCCACGACAGCAGCCGAAGAATCAACCGCTTGGCCAATGGTGTCGCGGCCAGTCGATTGGGGCGGGCTCGGATTCGGCTACAAGTGGAATATGGGATGGATGCACGACACCTTGGACTACATCTCCAAAGACCCGATCTACCGCCGCTATCATCACGGCAATATCCTGTTCGGGCTGCATTACGCGTTCTTCGAGAACTTCATTCTGCCGCTGTCACATGACGAGGTCGTACACGGAAAGCGTTCTATTTTCGGCCGCATGCCCGGCGATCGCTGGCAGCGCTTCGCCAATCTGCGCGCCTACTACAGCTTTATGTTCGGACATCCCGGCAAGAAGCTGCTGTTCATGGGCAGCGAATTCGCCCAGCCGGACGAATGGAATCACGACGTCAGTTTGCCTTGGCATCTCACGCAGTACGACGAGCACGCCGGCATTCAACGACTCGTGCGCGACCTCAATAGGCTCTATCGCGAGATACCGGCGCTGCATGCGCTCGACTGCGACGCCGCCGGCTTTGAATGGCTGGTGGCCGACGACGCCAGCCATTCGACCTTCGCCTGGCTGCGCAAGGGCAAGAACGAGACGGACCGCTGCCTCGTCATCGTGAATTTTACCCCGGAAGTCCTGCGCGATTATCGCGTGCGGGTGCCGTATGCCGGCCGCTGGCGCGAAGTGCTCAATTCGGATGCCGCAATCTATGGCGGCGGCAATGTCGGGAACGCGGGGGGCGTTTCCACAGTTGTGACGCGTGACAGCCCGGAGCTTCATCTTGTCGTCCCACCCCTTGCTGCCGTCTTTTTCGTTCCTGAGATCGGGTAACGGCAAGGTCACGGCGGGCGTACCCTATCCCTTGGGCGCCACATGGGACGGCCGCGGCACCAATTTTGCGCTGTTCTCCGCGAACGCCACAAAGGTCGAACTCTGCCTCTTCGACCGCTCCGGCCGCCGCGAGACAAGGCGCATCGTTCTGCCCGAGCGTAGTGAGGACGTGTGGCACGCCTATTTGTCCGATGTCGCTCCCGGCCAGTTGTATGGCTATCGCGTCCACGGGCCCTACGATCCCAACGCCGGTCACCGATTCAATCCCAACAAGCTGCTGATCGATCCATACAGCAAGCGGCTGGCCGGCCACTTTGTCTGGACGGATGCACACTTCGCCTACCGTACCGGCCACAAGAGCGAGGATCTGTCGTTCGACAAGCGCGACAACGCGCGCAGCACCTACAAGTCGGCGGTGGTGGACGTCGCGCATACCTGGCCGCACGAGCGGCGCGCGCAAACGGACTGGGAAAGTACCATCATCTACGAGGCCCATGTCAAAGGGCTCACGCAAAAGCGCGAAGATCTGCCGGCGGAGATGCGCGGCACTTATCGCGGACTGACCGAGCCGGCAATGATCGCGCATCTGCGCCGGCTCGGCGTGACTGCCGTCGAACTCCTGCCTATCCACGCTTATGTCGACGACCGCTATCTGATCGACAAGGGCCTGCGCAATTACTGGGGTTACAATACGCTCAGTTTCTTCGCGCCGGACAGCCACTACTCCCCGAACAATTCGATCAACGATTTTCGCGCCACCGTGGCCGCGCTGCATGATGCCGGAATCGAGGTCATTCTCGACGTCGTCTACAATCACACCTGCGAAGGCAACCATCTCGGCCCGACGCTGTGCTATCGCGGGATCGACAATGCCTCATATTATTGGCTCGTGCCCGATCAGCCGCGCTACTACGAAAACTTCACCGGCACGGGCAACGCGCTAAAGCTTGCGCACCCGCGCGTGCTGCAAATGGTGATGGACTCGTTGCGGCTGTGGGTCGAAACCTTCCACGTGGATGGATTTCGCTTCGACCTCGCCAGCACCCTCGGCCGCATGCCGGCTTTCGACCGCAATGCGCCCTTCTTCGCCGCCATCCGCCAGGATCCGGTCTTGTGCAACGTTAAGCTGATCGCGGAGCCGTGGGATATCGGCGAAGGAGGCTACCAGCTCGGCGGCTTTCCCAGCGGCTGGTCGGAGTGGAACGATGTCTACCGCAAGAGCATGCGACGCTTTTGGCGCGGCGAGGAAAACATCATCGGCGACGTTGCCCATGCGATGACCGCCTCCGCCGCGCAATTCCAGCATGACGATCGAAACCCGCGCTCGAGCATCAATCACGTCACTGTCCATGACGGTTTTACGCTCGCCGATTGGGCGAGCTACGAGCACAAGCACAACGAAGCCAACGGTGAGGACAACCGCGACGGGTCCGACGACAATCTGAGCACCAATTGCGGCGCCGAAGGCGCAACGGACGACAAAAATATCGTCATGCTGCGCCGGCGCCTGCGCCGCAACCAGCTCGCCTGCCTTTTTCTCGCGCAGGGCGTGCCGCTGTTGCTCGCCGGCGACGAGGTTGCCAACAGTCAGGGCGGCAACAACAATGCCTATTGTCAGGACAACGAAACCGGCTGGGTCGACTGGTCGAAGTCCGACAGCGAGGACGACCTCACCGATTTCGTCGGCGAACTATCGCGGCTGCGCCGCGAGTTTCCGCAACTCCGCCCGCGTCATTGGCTCAACGGCCGCAAAGCCGACAACGTCTACGACGTGAAATGGCTGCGCCCTGACGCCGTGGAAATGAGCGCAGAAGATTGGAATTTCGGTCCAGCGCGCTTTTTGTCTTATGTGCTCGCCGCGCAGAGTGAGGACGGCAAGCCGCTGTTCATTGTGCTCAACGGAGCCGACGAGGCGCTGGAAGTCGCCTTCCCCGAATGGACCGGCGTACGCGTCTGGCAATGCCTGCTCGACACCTCGGACACGCCCGGCGATGTCGAAACCGCGCCCGGCGCCAAGCGAAGCGTGCAAGCGCGCTGCGTCTTGGCTTTTGCAGGCGAGCCGTGACCCAATTTGGTCCGCAGCTATCAGACCGCGGCGTCACCTTTCGGCTGTGGGCACCGGCTGCACGCGATGTGCAACTCATGCTCGACCGAGCCTTGCCGATGCGCGGGCACGACGGCTGGTTCACGCTGCACGTGGCAGGCGCCAGAGCGGGCGTGCGTTACCGCTTCCTTGTTGATGGTGACCTCGAAATTCCCGATCCCGCCTCGCATTTCCAGCCCGAGGACGTGAGCGGTCCAAGCGAAGTCATCGACCACTTGGCCTACCGATGGGAAACGCAGGACTGGAGAGGCCTGCCTTGGGAACGCGCCGTTTTTCTCGAAGCGCATGTCGGTACCTTTACGCGCCAGGGGAATTTCAGCGCGACGATCGGCAAACTCGATCATCTCGTGCAGACCGGCATTAGCGCACTCGAATTGATGCCGCTCGCGGATTTTCCCGGCCGCTGGAACTGGGGCTACGACGGCGTGCTGCTCTATGCGCCGGACAGCAGTTACGGCCGCCCGGAAGACCTCAAAAGGCTGATCGACGCTGCACATGCCCGCGGGCTTATGGTGTTTCTTGATGTCGTCTACAATCACTTCGGGCCGGAAGGGAATTATCTTCCTCGCATCGCACCCGCGTTCTTTTCGGAAGCGCACCACACCCCTTGGGGCGCGGCGATCGATTACCGCATTCCGGAAGTGCGCGCCTTCGTCATCGAGAACGCCCTGCACTGGCTTCGCGACTACCGTTTCGATGGACTAAGGCTCGATGCGGTCCACGCTATCGTCGAGCCGGGCGAGCCGCATATTCTCGCCGACTTGGCGGCCGCGGTCCACGACTTTGCCGCCGCCAGCGGACGCCACATCCATCTGGTGCTGGAAAATGACGACAATGCCACGCGCTTTCTCGCGCCTGGCGGCGGCTACCGCGCGCAATGGAACGACGACTACCATCACGCCTGGCACGTGCTATTGACCGGCGAGAGCGCCGGTTACTATCGCGATTACCAAGACGCGCCTCGCCGAGTCACGCGCGCGCTGGCCGAAGGGTTCTCCTATCAGGGCGAGCCGTCGCCGCATCGCGGCGGCAAGACGCGCGGCTCGCCAAGCGCCGAGCTTCCGCGCGCGGACTTCGTCAACTTCCTGCAGAACCACGACCAGATCGGCAATCGTCCGCTCGGTGAGCGCCTGACCGAGCTTGCCAAGCCGGAAGCGCTGACGGCGGCGTTCACCGTGTTGCTTCTCCAGCCCGGCCCGCCTTTATTGTTTATGGGCGATGAATGGGGCTCGCGGCGGCGGTTTCCATTCTTCTGCGATTTCACCGGCGAGCTTGCCGAGGCCGTGCGCAACGGGCGCAAGCGAGAATTCGCCGAGGCCTATGCAACGCATGGCGATGAAATCCCCGACCCGCTCTCCGAGCAGACGCGCAACAACGCCGTTCTGGACTGGGATGCCTTGCGAACTGCCGCAGCCGTGGAGCGGCTTGAGCTGACGCGGACCCTCCTCGCAGTACGGCAGCGCTTTATCGTTCCTCTGCTGCCGGCGATGAGCCGTGCCGGAACCGCAAGTTTCGACAATGACGTTCTTCACGCTTACTGGCCGAGCGGCGACCGGTCGCTGACGCTGATTGCAAACCTGTCGGACGGACGAAAGCCAAATCCGGCGACGGATTGGGGCATGCCGTTTTGGGGCGATGCGCCGGGGCGTGAATTGCCGCCGTGGAGCGTCTACGCCGGCGTCGGTGCCCGCTGATGCGACCCGCAATACCCCGGGCCACCTACCGCGTTCAGCTGACCAAAGCGTTCGGCTTTGACGAGGCCGCCGCCATCGTTCCCTATCTCAAGGCGCTCGGGATCACGCACCTCTATGCGTCACCGTTTCTCAAAGCGCGCCCCGGCAGCACGCACGGCTACGATGTTGTCGACCACGACCGCTTCAACCCAGAGCTTGGCGGCGAAGAGGGATTTTCGCGCCTGAGCGCCGCGTTGAAACAACACGACATCGGGTTGATTCTCGATTTCGTACCCAATCACATGGGCGTCGGTCAGGCCGATAATGCCTGGTGGCTCGACGTTCTCGAGTGGGGGCAAAAGTCGCCTTATGCCATCGCATTCGACATCGATTGGGAGGCGCTGCCTTATCGCCGGCATCCCGGTGTCCTCATTCCGATTCTCGGGCGGCCTTACGGCGAAGCGCTGCAGGCCGGCGAGATCGTGCTGCGTTACGATGGCGGCGCCGGCAGTTTCGCGGCTTGGTATTTCGGCCACAAAATGCCGATCAATCCGCAGCGCTACGGCGAGATGTTACGCACGATTGTTGCAACGGCGGGCGCCGCCGATACCGAGACGGGCCGCGCGTTGCTCTCTCTCGCCGACGACTATCCGGGCCCGGCTGCACCGTCCTACCGGCAAGCACCGGAGCTCAAGCGCCGTCTCGCGCAAATTGCCGGCGCCGCCGAGATCATTGAGACAGGCCTGGCCGCCTATCGCAGCGATCACGAGGCGGGAGCTGCCGCGCTGCATCGGTTGCTCGAGCGACAGCACTACCGCATCGCCTATTGGCGTGTGGCGGTGTCGGCAGTGAATTATCGCCGTTTCTTCGACATCAGCGATCTCGCCGGCTTGCGCGTGGAGCACGTCGCGGTGTTTCGCGCCATTCATTCCCTGGTGGCCCGCTTGATTGCCGCCGACGAACTGCAAGGCCTGCGGCTCGACCACATCGACGGGCTGCGCGACCCCGCGCAATATACGCGGCGGCTCAAGCAGCTCGTCGGCAAGCAGCGAGGACAATCCCGCGGACGAAGACCGTTCTACATCGTCGTCGAGAAGATTCTTGCCGACGGCGAGACGATGCCGGCATTGCCCGGTATTGCCGGGACCACCGGCTATGAATCGCTGAACATCATCACGCGCATCCTGATCGACGGCAAAGGGCTTTCGCCGCTGGAACGCACCTGGCGCGATTTCACCGGTGAGCGCGCGGATTTCACTGCTATTCTCGAAGCGTGCAAGCGGCACGTGATCGAAGCAATGCTGGCGAGCGAATTCACCGTGCTCACGCGCGCGCTGGCGCGCATTGCCGCCGGGCACTTCTCTACCCGCGACATCACCCTCGACCGTCTGCGCGCGGCCTTGCAGCTCTACGTCCTCGAATTTCCCGTCTACCGCACTTACGTCACCACGGCAGGTGCATCGACCGGCGATCGCCGCATGATTGAGGAGACAATCAAGCGCGCACGTACGCGCTGGAGCGGACCAGACCCGCAGATTTTCGATTTTCTGCGCGATGCCATTACCGTCGATCTTGCCGGCAATGCGGGTTACAGCGCCCCGCGGGTGCGCAACTTTTCGTTGAAGCTGCAGCAGTTTACCGGCCCATTGATGGCCAAGGCATTGGAGGACACCGCCTTTTACCGTTACCACCGCCTGTTGGCCCTGAACGAAGTCGGCGGCAACCCGTCGACTTCCGCTCTGACCCTGCAGGAATTCCACATTCATCAAGAAGATCGCGTGCAAACCGCGCCGCACGGGCTGACCGCAACCGCAACGCATGACACCAAGCGCGGCGAGGACGCGCGCGCGCGCATCATGGCACTCTCCGAGTTCGCCGATGAATGGGATTCCGCCGTACGCCAGTGGCGCGACGCCAACGCTGGCCTCGTCAGCCGCATCGAAGGCAACCGGGCGCCCTCGGCGCCGCATGAATACATGCTCTACCAAGCCCTCATTGGTGCCTGGCCAGGCGCAATCGACCGCGCTTTCGTCGATCGCATGAAGGCCTACGCGGTCAAAGCCGCTCGTGAGGGCAAACAGCAGACGAGTTGGACGAACGTCAATGAAGCCTATGAGGCTGCACTGCAAGCGTTTGTCGGCAGACTCCTCGATCCCTCGATTTCCGGACGCTTCCTTGCGTTATTCGCCGAATTCGCCGAGCGTGCCACGTTGCTCGGCGCGCTCAACGGCCTGTCGCAACTCGCGCTCAAAGCAATGTTGCCGGGCGTGCCTGATTTCTACCAGGGCAGCGAATTATGGGACCTGTCGCTGGTCGACCCGGACAACCGGCGTCCCGTCGACTTCTTCGCCCGCCAGAAAGACCTGACCGAGAATCCCGATTGGGGCTCGCTCGCCAACCGATGGCAAAATGGGCGGATCAAGCTTGCCTTGATGTGCGGATTGTTACGCATCCGCCGCGACTTTGCCGACGTGTTCGAGGGCGGTACCTACGAGTCAATCGCCACGTCCGGGCCGCATGCCGAGCACGTGATCGCGTTTGCGCGTGCCTTTAAGCGCGAGCGTCTGATCATTGCCGTTGGCCGGCACTTTGGCGCGCTGACTGCGCGCGGACGGCAATGGCCGTCCGGCTGGAACGGCAACTTGGCCTTGCCCCCGGGCCGCTACCAAGCTCTCATCGGCGCTGCACGCGAGTACGACGATGGGCCTGAGCTTGGCGCGCTCTTTCGCACAATTTCGGTCGCCGTGCTGCGGCGCGCGTGAGCTATCTCTTCGGATAGCTCGCGATCATGTCGAGCTCGACTCGCGCTCCGGGGGTCGAGAGCTGGTTGACGCAGACCGTGGTCGATGCCGGCGTCCAATCGCCGAAATACTCCGCCATGGCCGCGACCATGCCGTCCATGTCGCGCATGTCGGTCAGATATTTCGTTACCTTGATGATGTCGGTCCAAGCGAGCCCCTCATGATCGAGGATGCTTTTGATGTTTTCCATGGCAAGCCGCGTCTGCGCCTCAATGCTCACCGGATGATTGTGCTCGCTGAGCACGTGCGGATGCTTGTGATAGAGCGGCGACGGTGTCGCACCGGAAATGAAAAGCAGGTCGCCCGGAGCGCTGACGCGGATCGCCGGCGCGTAAGGCATGTCCGGCTTTCGCGCGGGCAATGTCTGGATCTCTTCCAGGGCGGGATTGGTCGGAGATGTTTTGAACGCAGGAGAACGAGTCGACATGACGTGATGACCGGCCGGCTTATAGCGGCAAGGCATAGGATCATTTACCTTTAGTGATCCGTTTGCGCGTCGTCAACCGTTCTGCCGAAGGGCGGAACCACCGTCTTTTTCGATTGCTGGCGTGAACCCAAATGCACTATTGGTACTCTAATCAGCGTTAGCTGAGATCGTGCTGGAGTTCTCATGTCCGCACTCGCTTCCCGCCGCATCTGGCTTAGCGTCCTGACCGCCGCCGCGCTTGGCGCTGCCACTGTGCCGGCCTCCGCTGGACCGTTTTCAGGACTGGAGGGCGCATGGAGCGGCAGCGGCCAGATTTCGCTCGAAAACGGCGCCAAGGAACGGATTCGTTGCCGCGCCAACTACTCGGTCGGCAATGGCGGCAACACCTTGCAGCAGTCGCTGCGTTGCGCCAGCGACAGCTATAACTTCGAGCTGCGCAGCGATGTCGAAAGCCATGACGGGCGCATCAGCGGCAACTGGGTCGAAAGCACCCGCAATGTCGGCGGCACCTTGAGCGGCAGCGCCCGGCATGGCCGAATCGAGGTTTCGGTCGAAAGCCCCTCATTCAATGCCGCACTCACATTGAGCTCGCACGGCAACCGCCAATCCGTCACCATCCGTTCGTCGGGCGGGCAGCTCACCGGCGCCTCGATTACCCTGGAGCGCCGAGGTTAAACGGCGGGCTTACCTTCTCCGCGCAGCCGGCGCGCCACAATCCGTAAAAATGTGATGGTCGGCCGCAGGATCGTCAAATCCGCGGTGAGCGCGGCCAGCATGGCCAAGGCGCTCAGCCAGCCGAACAGCCGCAACGACGGCAAGTCGGAAACGACGGTGACCGCAAGGCCGCAGGCAAGCACGATCGAGGTCAGGATCAGCGGCGGACCCATCAGAATTGTCGCCCGCTCGACGGCGGCGCCAGGCGGATCGTTTGGCTTTTCCTCGCGCCCCATGCGGTTGAGAAAATGAATGGTGGCGCTCAAGCCCAGTCCGAACGACACGATGAGCGCGACGATGCTCGCAAACTGCAGGCCCTTGCCCAGCAGCATCAGCACGACGCCTGAAAGGAAGATCGGGAATACCGCGGGCATGATGCTCGCCAACATCACGATGAACGAGCGGAAGGCGAGCCCGATGAAGGCGGCAACAAAGACGACCTCGCCCGTCAGCCCCCAATTCAAACGTGCGATCATGGCGGCGCTGCTTCGCGCCGCGACTGCCGACAGCCCGGTCACCGATATCTGATAGCCCGGATGGCGCGCACGCACGGCATTCAACGTTTCGTCAAGATGATTGATGGCCGGGAGAATCTGACTCGCATCGATGTCGGGCACGCGCCCCTGCACAATGGCGGCGTCGTGATGCGGTGCGATGAAGCGGTCGATGACTTGCTTGGGGAGGATGTCGACATACTGCTTGAGAGTTTCCACGTCGTTGCTGCCGGTTTGCGCCAGCCAGCGCTGCAGCGTGGCGAGCGACCAGACGTTGCCGACGCCGGCTTGCTTCTCGACCGCGGTCTGCACGTCGTCGATGACCGCAAGCGTCTGTGGATCGTAGAGTGACGCGCCTTGCGGGAACTGGATCAACACGTCGATCGGATTGGCGCCGTGCAGCTTGGCGTCGATCGCATTGCCCGCCTGCACCGCCTGCTCGCGGTCGGGCAATTGGTCGGCCAGCCGATAGCGCGCCGGAAGTTGCGCGTAAATGACGCCAAGTCCGGTAATGATCGCCGCGCTGATGATAGTGTAAAGAAGCGGCCGGCTGACCATCTTACCGGCGATCCAGGCGCAAAAGCGCCGCAGCCAGTTCACCGCGCGATCGGTGCTGGGCGGCAGCGTATCCGGGTTCGCCTCCTCGCGAACCAGCAGCATACCGAGCGGGGGCGCCAACATGAGCACCGCGGCGAGCGCGATGACCGTTGCCGTCAGGCCCGCCTCTCCGAAAGTACGGATGAGATCGGATTCGGAAAATTGCAACACGATGAACGATAGCGCGGCCGTCGCGTGCGTAAGCACGCAAGCGGGACCGACGACAAGAATGGCGCGGCGAAATGCTTCCGCCTTACCCTCGCCGCGCAATATGGCGGCGCGCGCGGCGAACGTAAGCTGCATCGAATCGGAAAAGCTGATCACCATGATGAGCGGCGTCATCACGTTGAGGAACATATTGAGGCGGAAGCCGAACCACCCGAGCGCGCCGAGGGCGAGCAGGATCGCAAACAGAGGCGGTGCCGCCGCAACCACCATGAACGAGAGGCGGCGGAAGAACATGATCGCGATCAAGCACCCTGCTACCAGGCCGAATGAATTGTAGATCAGTCGGTCGCGCTGCACTGCGTTACGCAGCTCGAGTTGGATCACAGGGACGCCGGTCAGCTCCGCCTTGACCGGCGCGCCGGTGAGGTCATCCTGGACCGTTTTGCGAATCTCGCCGATGACGCGGCCGAGCTCGTTGCTGTGGACGATCGACGGCTCGAGCGCGAGCACGATGAGCGTCAGCGTCCCGTCATTCGACAGCAATTTGCCGCGAATGATTTCGTTCGAGCGGATGCGTTGGACCAGGGCGTCATAGGCCGCGCCGGTGGGCAGCTCTTCAGGGAACAAGGCCGCCGGGATCTGTCCGTTCTGCGGCGGCTGGCGCGCCGAGAACATCGAAATCAAGCCGCGGACGCCGTCAATCAATTGCAGATCGGTAACCGCGTCGCGCAGTTTCGCCAGCGAGTCTCGCGCGAGCAGCTGTTGCCCGCTCACCGCGATCAAGACGTCGAATTCCGTCGAGGGAAAACGCCGCGTCTCGTATTCGTAGGTCTTGAATTGCGGCGTGTCGGAGCGGAACAGCTGGCTCAGCGAATCGTCGACCTGGATGCGAGCAACTCCGAAACCGCCGACGATGGAGAGCAAAATCACCACTGCGATGACGACAAATGGGTGCCGCAGGGCCAGCAGCCCCAGCCGTTCTACCCCGAATGTGATGGGAGTCCGGGAACCTTCCATCATGCGCAGCTTCCTTCGGTTGACGTGTGCGGAAGCTCCGCAATCTCGTTCATGCGATTACGGCAGGCCGCTGGCGGAGAGGGAGGGATTCGAACCCCCGATACGGTTACCCGTATGCCGCATTTCGAGTGCGGTGCATTCAACCACTCTGCCACCTCTCCCGGAGCCCAAAAGGCCTGAAAAAGCCCGACTTGGACGGCGGCTATCTAACCAAGCTGGCGGAGACAGACAAGGGCGCGCCGGTGTATATAGTGTCCGGCCGGACGGCAAACGCGCCGATCATCGACATGACCATGCTCGGGACACTGCGCTCCAATCGTATCCGCGAAGACTTGCGCGGCGTGCTGCTCGCGGTGGCGTTGGTTGCCGCAGCCACGGCTTTTCTCATCCTTGTGACCGCGACCACGGGGCTCAGCCATGGCTCGGTGATCTATCTCGTGCCGGTGCTGATCGCTGCCACACGGTGGGGCATCGTGCCGGCAATCGTCGCCGCCATTCTCGGCGTCATCGCCTCGGCGTACTTTTTTTATCCGCCGCTCTACAGCTTTCGCATCACCGATCCGCATGAAGTCATCAACCTTATCCTGTTCGTCATCGTCGCCGTCGTTGTGAGCCAGCTCGCCACGCGACTGAAACAGCAATTGGAGCTTACCCGGCAGCGCGAGATCGACATGCGCGACCTTTACGCCTTTTCGCGCCGGCTCGCGGTCGCTTTCGACGTGTCGGACATCCATTCCGCGATCGAAGACCACCTTGCCAATGTCGTCCAGCGCAAGGTGGCGCTATTCGCGAGCGCGCGCGAAGCCGCAAACAGCAGCGGTCGTCACGCCGGTCTCACGGTTCCCTCTGAAGTTCTCGCCAAGGTGACCGAGGCTGCATCCGGCGGCGGCCACGCCAATGGCCTCACCGTGGTCGCCGACAATGGCGAAGTGTGGCTGGTGCGCGCAGTGTCTCCCGCCAATCTCGAGTTCGGCGTGATCGTCATCAATTTCGGCCGAGAATCGCAGGAGCGCACCGACGAATTGCGCAACCGGGTCGAAGCGGTGTTGGCCGACGCCACGGCGACATTAGAGCGGCTGGGCGTCGCCCACGCCATCAGCGAAGCGCGCATGCGCGCGCAAACCGACCAATTGCGCGAGGCGCTGATCGGCTCGGTGAGCCACGAGCTGCGCACCCCACTCGCCTCGATCCTCGGCGCCGCCACGGTGTTGAGCGCAGCCCCCGCGCTCGCCCAGGAAAAGAAGCTCAAAGCGCTTGCCCATGACGTGCGCGACGAGGCCGAGCGGCTCAACAACGACATCCAGAACCTCATCGACGCGACGCGCATCAGCAGCGACGGCATCAAGCCCCACATCGAGTGGGCCGACCCCGAGGATATCGTCACTTCGGCGATCGATCGTTGCCGCTATCGTCTGAGCGAGCGGCGACTTGTGCTGGACTTGTCCGACGACCTTCCGCTGGTGCGCGTCGATCCTGTGCTGGTGCAGCAGGCCCTGGTGCAGATCTTCGACAACGCGGTGAAGTATTCCCCGCCGCAGTCGCGCATCACCGTTTCGGCGCGCGCCGAGGACGGCCGCCTCATCCTCAGCATTGCCGACGAGGGAGCTGGAATCACCGCGGAAGAGCAAACGCGCATCTGGGACCGCTTTGTGCGCGGACAACGCCATACGGCCACGACCAGCGGCTCCGGCCTCGGGCTGTGGATCGCCAGCGCCTTTGTCGCCGCCAACGGCGGCAAGATCAGTGCCGTAAGCGACGGCCCCGGCCGTGGCACGACGGTGGCGATTGCGCTGCCGGTGACGCAAGACGCCGTTCCGCAACTGGAAACCGACGCAGATGAGTGAGTCGTCCCCCATCGTCCTTATTGTCGATGACGAAATTCAAATCCGGCGTTTTCTGCGCACGGGGTTTGAGCTCAACGGCTTTGCCGTGCACGAGGCCGGCACCGGGGCCGAGGCGATCCGCACCGCGACGCTGCGTCCGATCGACTTGGCCATTGTCGATCTCGGGCTGCCCGACATGGACGGCTCGGAAGTGGTCGAGCGCATCCGCTCTTGGTCCACCGTGCCGATCATCGTGCTGTCGGTGCGCTCCAGCGAGGCGCAGAAGGTGCGACTGCTCGAACTCGGCGCCGACGATTATGTGGTGAAGCCTTTCGGCATGGCCGAACTGCTCGCCCGTGTGCGCGTGGCCCTACGGCGGGCGATGCGGGCGGTCACCGGAGAGCCCACGGTCAAAGTCGGCCCGCTCACCATTGATCTTGCGGCTCGCGCCGTGCTGCTCAACGGCGCCCGCCTGACCTTGACGCCAAAGGAGTACCGGCTGCTGCAAGTTCTGGCGCAGCATGCGGGCAACGTGGTCACGCACCAGCATCTTCTGAAAGAGGTGTGGGGATCGACCCACGTGCACGACACGCATTATCTGCGCATTTTCGTGCGCAAGCTGCGGCAGAAGATCGAGCCACATCCCGACAGCCCGCGCATTCTGGTGACGGAACTCGGCGTCGGCTACCGCCTAGCGCAGCCTGAACAGGACGGCGCCATGCCGTGGGCCGGCGCCGGCACCGGGGCCGAGGTGGCCAAAAGCGAAAGCTGAGCTGCGCGCCCTTGCAGCTCCGCCGCGCGGAGAGTACCTCCCGGTTTCCTTGACAGGAGACGGCATTCGCCGCCATAAGCTGCCATCGCGGGCCGCTTTGGCCCGCGTGTTTTTGCTGGGCGCTAAGCCCTTAGAAACGCTCACAAACCCGACTGAAAGAAGCCGGTCCGGCGGATTGCCGAGAGCGGAGAACGAACACGAGGAAAGAAAGATGTTCGCAGTCATCAGAACCGGCGGCAAGCAATATCGCGTGGCGCCGGAAGACGTGATCCGCATCGACCGGGTCAAAGGCGAGCCGGGCGAGATCGTCGAGTTCGGCGACGTGCTCGTCGTTGGCGGCGAGAACCCGGAGCTCGGGATGCCGACAGTCGCGGGCGCCACCGTCGCCGGCGAGGTGCTGCAGCACACCCGGGGCGACAAGGTGATCGCCTTCAAGAAGCGCCGGCGCAAGAATTCGCGGCGCAAGCGCGGCTATCGTCACGAGTTTTCGGTGATCCGCATCACTGAAATTCTCACCGGCGGGGCAAAGCCCTCGAAGGAGGTCAAGCCGCGGCCCAAGCGCGAGGCAAAGCCTGCGACAGAAGCCGCGACCGAAGCGGCCGCAGCCGAGGACGCCAAGCCGGCGGCAAAAAGCAAGGCCAAGAGCAAAAAGCCGGCGGCCAAAAAGCCCGCCGCAAAGGGCAAGAAAAAGTGAGATGATTCCTTCACGGAATCGGTGTAAGTAACGCGAGAATTCGAGAGACCACCATGGCGCATAAAAAAGCAGGCGGATCATCGCGAAACGGCCGCGATTCGGCGGGCCGGCGGCTCGGGCTGAAGAGCGCGGGCGGCCAGATCGTGCTTGCCGGAAACATCATCGCGCGCCAGCGCGGCACCAAATGGCATGCCGGCCGCAATGTCGGTCTCGCCAAGGATCATACGTTGTTCGCACTCGTCGATGGAAAGGTTCAGTTCGCTACCAAAACCAAAGGCCGCAAGTTCGTGTCGGTAGTGCCGATGACGGAGGCTGCGGCCGAGTAAGACGGTGGACAAATCCGAGGTCCGCCGGTCATCCAGTCGAACCGGCGGGGCCTCGTAGGGCTCTGAAAGGGGGAGACGGGTGACCGGCTCCCCCTCTTCGCTTTTCAACCAGGAGCCCGTGTCATGACACTCTGCGAAATCTTACCGAGAGAGCCACACCGCGAGGGCAGTATCCCCGTCCTCGAGACCAAGCGGCTTGTGCTGCGCGCCCCGCGCCTCGAGGACGCTAAAACGGTAGCGATGCTCGCAAACGACCGTCGTATTGCCGAGAACACGGCGCGCATTCCGCATCCGTACAAAAAGGCGGATGCCGAGGCTTTCATCGGCGCAGCGAACAAGGCCGGCGGCGAGGCGGTGTTTCTCGTTACGTTGCGCGATCGAACGGTAATCGGCGCCTGCGGTATTGCCATGCAAGACGCCACGCCCGAGCTCGGCTACTGGCTAGGCGTAGATTATTGGGGCCAGGGTTACGCCACCGAGGCGCTGCATGCGGTGATCGACTACGCCTTCGTCGACCTCGAGCACGCAGCATTGCAGGCGGGCGCACGCGTCACCAATCCGGCCTCCCGCCGCGTATTGGAGAAATGCGGCTTCCAGTGGACCGGCGTCGGCCTTTATCGCATCAAGGCAATCAATTCGTCGGCGCCCATCGACCGCTTCCGCCTCGAGCGCGGCATCTGGTCGGCGATCAAAAGCTGGGGCCGCTCGAAGAAAGTGATGTGAGCAACGGATAAATCATGGCCGGGCTTGTCCCGGCCATGCACCTTTTGTCGTCGCTGCTATGGCGCGAAGGCTCGCAACGAGCACGGACAAGACCAAGGCGTCGCTAGCTTGCCTTCGCGGCGGATTCGAATTTCGTGCCGAACTCCTCCAGCTCCTCGCGATTGAGGTCGCTGACGGCCATCAGGTTGAAGCCCTGCTCGCTCCAGCGCAGGATGTTGAAGCCCTGGATCGTCTCGAGCTTGGGAGCGCCGAGCGAGCCGCCCATGCCCTGCATCACGAAGAGATTGATAACGTGCACGCGGCGACGATAGACGATCACCGCCACCGGCTTGCCGTCGATGTAATCGAGCCGCCCGCCGATGAGCGTAAAGCCCTGGCCGGTGAGGTCGATCACGGGCGGTGCCAGATCGATGCGTCCATTGAACCACGGTTTCACCGTATGCTGGTTGCTCGATTGCACGTCGGTCAAATGATCGGCCTGCAGCGAGCGCAGATGCGCGGAGACCGCTTCGCCGAGGATGCGGTCGTCGCGGTCGCCGCCGACAATGACAAACGTGACGCCCGCCGCCGCGGCCGCTGTCATGGCGCTGCCAAGCGCGAAACCCTGCAGCAGCGAGCGGCGGCTGGGCGCGTCGGCGGGCTTCGGCACGGCGCGGTCAATGCTCGCGCGCAGGCTCGCGGGCGCCGTGTACCGCAGCTCGTTGCCGCGCAGAGCGCGCTGCAAATCGCGCGCGGCGGCAAGCTCGGCCGCGCAGCGCGCACAGCTTCCCGCATGCGCTTCCACCTCGCGCGCATGCGATGCGTCGAGCTCGCCGTCTATCAGCGCATGCACGAGAACGACGGCCTCCTCGCAGGTCATGACTTATTCTCCTCGGCAATCCAGGCTGCGCGCAGCAGCGCCCGCGCCCGCGCCAATCGCGACATCACCGTACCCACCGGCACGCCTGCGACGTCGGCAATCTCGCGATAGCTCAGCTCGTTGACCTCACGCAGCACGATCGCCTCGCGAAACTGATCGGGCAGCTCCGCAATCAGGCGCTGCACCGTTTCACCGTCGAGCCGCCCGAGCGCATCGGCTTCCGGAGAGCTCCCGCCCTCGGTCCAAAGTCCGTCCACGCATTGTTCCGCCGCCTGCAGGCCGTCCGCCTGCATCGCGGGTTGCGTAACGCGCCGCGCATATTCGGCGCGGCAGACGTTGCGCAGAATAGCAAGCAGCCACGGCTTGATCGGACCGCCGCGAAACGTCTCGAAGTGCCGGAAAGCGCGCAGATAACATTCCTGCGCCGCATCCTCGGCGTCCGCCGTATTGCGCAGCAGATAACGTGCCAGCGCATAGACGTCGTCGAGATAAGGCAGCGCCGCCGCGCGAAAGCGCTGCGCTTTGTCGCCGCTGCCGCTGCCCGCCAACGCCACCTGCGCGTGCCTCATCGCGGCGTGTTGTCGCCCGTCGCCGCCTCCACCACGATTGTCCCAGTCATGTGCGGATGCAAGGAGCAAAAATACTTGTAGGTGCCCGGTGTGGTAAATGTGAACGAGAATTTGTCCTCTGTATCGAGCGGTTTGGAGCGGATGCCGGGCGGCGACACCACCGTGTGGGGAATGTCGTCTTCGTTGGTCCAGGTCACCGTGGTGCCCGCTTTGACCGTGACTTGCGGCGGGTTGAAGGTGAAGTTGCCGATCTTCACCGCGACGTCGGCGGCCCGCGCCGGCATGACGCCAAGTAAAGCGAGGGCGGTGGCGGCAACGGCCGCCGGCAAAACTGCGCGTCTCATTGCGTTGTCCTCTGCGTTCAGCTCTTGAGCGGCGTGTCAATGATGGCGAGCCGCTGCTCGTTCTGCTTGAACGTGACGTTGGCGATACCGAGCATTTTTTCGAGCTGCTCGGAGGGTACCTTCATCGGACCCGGCGACGGGGCGGTGCCGGGCGCCGGCTGCGGGAACGCGGTCGAACGCGCGGTGTGGAAGGTGACATTGCCCTCCACCTTCTGCATCACCTGGTGGATGTGGCCGTTGAGCACGGTGACCGAGCCGAAGCGCTTGAGATAGCCGAGCGCCTTGGCCCCGTCTTCGGTCCCCCAGCCCCACTGCGGATAGACGGTCCACAACGGAATGTGAGCGAAGACGACGATCGGCTGTGAGGCCGAGCGGCCTTTCACGTCGTCCTCCAGCCACTCGAGCTGCTCGTCGCCCAAATTGCCGAGGCCGCCGGCCTTGAGGTTGACGACGTTGACGAGCCCGATGAAGTGCACGCCATTGGCGTCGAACGAGTACCACCCCGCCCCTTTACTGCCGCGGCCGTAGCGTTCGCGATAAAGCTTGCCGGCGTCCGGATCGACCAAATCGTGCTCGCCGGGTACGTAATGCACGTCTAGGCGCGATTGCGAGATGATCTTTTCGGCGTCGTCAAATTCCGAGTCCTTCGACAGATGCGTGATGTCGCCGGTGTGGATCATGAAGGCGGGCTTCTGCGGAATGGCCTTCACGCGCACGATCGCCTCTTCCAGCGTGCCCTTGGCGTTGGGATTGGCCGGCTTGTCGAAGCCGACATGGCTGTCGCTGATCTGCAGGAATGTGAAGCCCTTGGTATCCGCAGCGGCCGCCTCGTCGATGATGCCGAGCGAGGTCGGCACCCCGCCGGCCACAGTCCACAGCACGCCGGTACCCGCCCAGGTCATGCACTCGAGGACTTTGCGGCGGTTTGGATGATGGTCGCGGTCGGTCATGGCCGATCTCCTGCGGTTGCCGTATTCGCAGACTGGATCGGGCCAGGGTCTGGTTTATTCCCAAAATTTCTGTTTGTGCCGCCGGCGGTGACTAGCCGCGGGCGAAATGCCGGCAAGTCAAGGGGATAGCAGGGACTGCGCGGAAGAGGGCAAGCCGCAAGCTTGCCCTCTTCCGCTGTGGGCCTCACTTGGTGAGGAGCATTTGGTTGTAAGCGGGGCTGCCGCCCCCCGCATTCTCTCGGCTGTTGGCATCGGACGTCCGGCCGCGCGGGACTTTGGCCAACGCATCCAGCCCATTCCTTCCGCTCTTTTCGGAAAGGACCGGGCCATAGGCGAACGGCAACACATTTCCGGTACCGAAGGGGCTGACGCTGAACGACTGAGCCAATGCCGGCGTCGCCAAGACCGCCTGCACGAGCAAACTGGCCAAAACCTTTTTCATATTGCTTCTCCTGTGGCTCGACTGGGCGTCAGCGATGCGTGATCGTCGGCGCCGCTCGTGGGAGAAGATTCGGCCGGCGCCGGCATTATTTCGGCTTTCCGGTCACGTTCGCAGGAGCGTAAATTGAGCGGCCGCCGGGAATAATCGCCGCCGCGGCCGCCCCCGGATACTACAAGGAAGGAAACGGTTTCCTCCCACTGGCGCGCGGCCACGAGTCGCGCGAAAATCCTTTGAACTGAGCGGAGAATTCCCGATGCCTTACGATCTTGAACAATTCATCGCCGACTGCCGCACCGCGCTATCGCGCGATCCAGGCCCCGCCGGCCGTCAGCAGGTGCTGCAAAACCTTGAGCGGCTGCTTAAGAATGAGAACTTCATTGCCAAGTATTGCGGCGACGACCAGCCGATCGGGATCAAGGTGCTTTACGAGGATCCCGATCTGGGCTTCCAGGTGCTCAGCCATGTGATGGGGAAGGCGCGCGTCTCGCCGCCGCACGACCACGGCAAATCATGGGCGATCTACGGGCAGGCCACGCAATACACCGACATGATCGAATGGCAGCGCGAGGACGACGGGAGCGATCCCAAACATGCCAAGCTCAAGCCGATTAAGAAATACCGGCTCAACCCGGGGCAGGCCGGCATCTACCAGGACGGCGCCATCCATTCGATCGACTATCCCGACAATGCGCGCTTCATACGCGTCACCGGCACCGATCTCGACAAGATCGAACGCATCAAGATCGACCTGAAGACGGGAAAAGTCGACACGATGCGCATGATGGCCTCCTGAATGCATCGCGGTCATCGCCGGGCATAGCCGCAGCGGCCGTGACCTCTCTGAAACGCAATGCTCGCATCCAGTAAAGTTCGTCCCGTCGGCCCAGCCGCCGTCCGCGGGATGCTCGATGACGGCGGCGAGCTCGCGCTCATCGACGTGCGCGAGGAACTGATCTTCTCGCGCAACCATC
>DASRDF010000107.1:0-11330 GCA_035652735.1 Pseudolabrys sp.
TGTTGGTGATGCCGCCCGAGAAGGTCGAGATATCGACGGACGCGGTCGTGCCGGCGGCGGTGTTGACCGAGGCGCTACCACCCACCTGAATGCCAGCGCCACCGGAGGAAATGAAGCCGCCGTTTACGATACCGCCTGAAAACGCTGAGACGGTCACGCTCGCTGAATTGCCGGCACCCGTCGCGCTCGTGACGCTGCCGCCGATCTCGATACCGGCGCCACCGGCCGTGATCGTGCCGCTGTTGCTGATGCCGCCGGCGAACGTCAAGATCGTGATCGTTCCGAGACCGCCATCGGCAAGGCTGCCGGTGTTCACGATTCCGCCGAGCAAAATTCCGGGGCCACCTGCGGATATCGTACCGCTGTTGGTGATCCCGCCAAGAAAAGTGACGATGGTCAGGGACGCCGTGGATGCGGCGCCGCCCGAGGGGCTGACACTGCCGCCAATCTCGATGCCGGCAGCGCCTGCGAATATCGTTCCGCTGTTGGCGATGCCTCCTGAAAAGGTCGATATCGTCACGGCCGCCAAAGGGGTGGCGCCGAGGAAGGCCTCCGCCTGTCCGCCAACCTCGATACCGGCGCCGCCGGCCGTGATCGTGCCGCTGTTGCTGATGCCCCCCGAGAAATTCGAAATTGTAATGGACCCCTGACCGTCGACGCTGGCGCTATTCACACGTCCGCCAACGAGAACGCCTGCATCCAGCGCAGAAATCATGCCGCTGTTGATGATGTTTCCGGAGAAAGTCGAGATTGTAATCGTCAAGTGATCGGCGGTAGCGGCGATGAAGTTACTGCCGCCAACCTCAACGCCGATACTGCTCCCGGTGATTGTACCGCTGTTGTTGATGTCGCCCGAGAAGAGCGAGATCGTCACGGCTCCGGTGTTGTCGGCCGCGCCGGCTCCATTCAGGACATTGCCGCCGACCTGGATCCCCACGGCGAGCGAAGCGCTCGCGGAAATCGTACCGCTATTCGTGATGCCGCCCGAAAAGCTCGAAAGCGCTGCGGATCCTGATTGGTTGATGGCCAACGACGGGAAAGTGATGTTGCCGCCGATCACGATGCCGGCGGGGCCCGTGGAAATCGTGCCGCTGTTGCTGATCCCGCCGGTCACCACCGCGCTCGATTGGATCAGAATGCCCGTGCCGGAAACGGAGATCGCGCCGGCATTGGAAATCCGGCCGGTGATCGTGCTGCTGTTCTCGACGTTGATGCCGGTTGGACCCGGGGAGATCGTACCGGTGTTGGCCAGGATGCCGGAAAAGGACGTGTTGTTGACGACGATGCAGGCGGTGTTGCCGGTGTTGGTCTGTGGAAACGGTCCGGTGTCGCAGGCAAATGCGGGTGGCGTGCCGGCGCCGACAAGCAACGCGGCAACGGAACTTGTCGCCAACAACAAGTGCACGCGTCGTTTGGTCTGTGCCATGGCGCACTTGACCCCACGCGAGGCTCGCCACCAACGCGCGGCCCGTCGCTGCTATAGCCGAATTTGCACTTTTGCCCCGCTAATGCCCTTACCCGACGACAGCGATTCTCACCACGGCAAACAATGCGCCGCCGATTGCAGAAATTCTCCATCCGCTGCCGAATCGTCCGCAACGGAAGAATTGCCTCCGTGTTGGCCTCTTCCGCCCCGCAGCACTAGATTATCCGGCTTGTCGACACACTTTCCCTGAGTCCTTGAGCGGCGGTCATGGTCTGCACGGAGAACCTTCACCCCGAGCGGCGCGTTGTTCCGCGCACGCACCGGGTGTCAACCGGCCGCAACAGGAAAGGCGGACGCAGTTGATTTTGCCGGTTTCTAACTGCGGCACCAACGCATTGGTATGCGTAACGTCTGATCTGTTCCCGGCGCGTGCGCCTACCGGAAAAGCCGCGCCGTCGGCAAGATCATGCCGCCACTTTTTATGTCCCGCAGAGAAATTCCCGCCTGGACGGCGGATCGCTGGCGGGGAACCCTCGGCTTTCCGACGGGTTGTCGTGCGCGACCAACACGAGGCTCGTTATGGGCCAGATCGCCCGCCGAGTAGCGCTGTATAACCGCGCCTATTTTCTTGCTTGGCAGGGATTGCCCGAGCGCACGAAAGCGGCCACGCCCGACATTTCGGAGCGCCTCGACGAGGCGGTGCGGCAGCAGATCAGGTGCGGCCGCACGGATCCCATTCAGGTCGCTGCCGCCGCGGTGAGGGAGGTTTTTCCGCCACTTGGCCATACCGTCTACGCGCCACCTCGGCGCCTGAGCCCTCTCGCACCAAGGGCGGCAAGGTCGAGCATCATGCGGCCCGAGCGAAAAACCGCCAGCTAAATGGCGCACTGGATACAATAGGCGGCATCGGCATTTTAGTGACCGGCGTCACAGCGGACGCGACGAGCCGGCCGTATTCCTACCTTCGACTTCGTCAATCGAATCGGAGGTAGCCATGTCAGTCCGGTTTACTTCCATGATCGCTGCCATCGCCGCGTTCGCTTTCGCGCTCGATCTCGGCCTCAGCATGTACCACCTCAACCTCGCACACGCCGCAATCAGCCGCGTCGTTACAATTCACCCGCAAAAGATGTGCCCCGCTTCGGCCACGAGTTGGTGCCGGGCGACCGGCGGGCTTGCTGAGTGAGTTTGATGGAGGCGATATGATTTTCGTATTACGCGACAAAGCAGTCGAATGTCGCGAGCAGGCGGCCGCGTGCTTTGCCGCCGCCAGCCAGATGTCCTTGGTATCAGACCGCCAGCGCATGACCGCCATGGGCGAGCAATGGCTGCGTCTGGCCGAGGCAGCGGCGAGCGGTGAGCCGCACTAAACGGAGCGGAAGCGCCCGCATGCCTCGTCTCTGTAAGCAGCGAGCGCTCCGGCAGCCTTCATCACGACGATTGGCATAGCGTGCTGCGCGCGTCAGTTCACACGCGTCGGCCGAACCCGCGAAGGCCGCCAAAGATGAGCGAAATCACAAACAGCACGATGAAGACGAAGAAAACGATCTTCGCGATGCCCACGGCTGCACCCGCAATACCGCCGAAGCCGAGAATGGCTGCGATGAGTGCGATGACCAGCAGCGTGATGATCAGTCCTACCATGTTTGCACTCCCGATTTGGTGTTCGGGAGGCACAACTCGCCCCACGGGACAGAGGTTCCGCAACAAGCTTCAGCCTCTCTATGTGTTTAAGCTTGATCGGAGTCGTCCTTCGGCGGTGCAAGCAAGAACCAAAGCAGCGCAGTGAGAATGATCGCGCTGTAAATCTTCGGCTCGCAACCTTGAACTGCTGCGGCAAATTCCCCGCAAAGCCGATCGAACGATATCAGTGCGGCAGTCAGCCCGCCAATCATAGACCCCCCTCTTGGCTGCATGTTTGCGACCGCTCTCATGTGCGGCAATGCGAGCACAACTATGGCGGCAGCGCATATTCCCGAAAATCGCGCTGGATCGGCGGCCGGCTATGGCAGTATTGCGCCGCGGATCGTCGTGCGGGATCTACCGGTCGCGGCGCGCCGGAAATTCAAAGTCCGAAACCGCGCAGCTTGGTCAGCAATACCTCCGGCGTGAACGGCTTTAGCAGGAATGCGATGTTCGACGCCCGCGTGAAACGCTGTGTGAGCGCCTCATCGTTGAAGCCCGTGGCCAGAACGACCGGCATTTTCGGTGCCATGTTGCGGATCTCCGGCACGAGGCTGTCGCCGCCTCGGTCCGGTAATCCGATATCGATGACGGCAGCCTGTATTTCTGCGGATTTTTCACGCAGGATCGTCAGCGCCTCGGCGAAGCTCGCCGCTTCTTCCGTCTCGTAGCCTGCTTCTTTGAGGACGTCGCCGACGAAGTTGCGCAAGAGATATTCATCTTCGACAATCAAAATTCGGGACTTCGTCCGGGCCATCTCGGGATGGCGGTCCAACACCTGTCGAATTCGACGCGCCAGTTGTGCGAAAACGAAGGGCTTGTTGAGGAGCTCGACGTCTCGATCAAGGCGTCCGTCATGCACCAGCGCTCCAGCAGCGTAGGCCGTCGTGATCAGAACCGGTAGCGACGGCTTGATCTCGCGCGCTTTGCCGGCGAGCGTGCGGCCGTCGAGAGGGCCGGGAAGCCCGAGGTCGGTGAACAACAGATCGATCGGTTCCCCGTCGGCGAGGATGCGAAGGGCGGTTGCGGCCTCGGCCGCCTCCACCACCTGGTAACCGAGCCTCCGCAGGCAGCCGGCGCTGTAGTTGCGGACATCCTCGTCGTCCTCCACCACCAGCACGGTTTCGCCCGGCCGCGCCTGGGGTATGTCGTCGCCGTTTTCTTCCTGCAGATATTGCCCGCCGGGCTGGGCGTTTCCGCCCCTGGGCAGGTACAGCTTGACGGTGGTGCCGATGCTCGGCTCGCTATAGATCTTCACGTTTCCGCGGCTTTGTTTGGCAAAACCGTAGACTTGGCTCAGACCCAGACCGGTGCCCAACCCGCTCGATTTGGTCGTGAAGAACGGCTCGAAGACGTGATTGAGAACCTCGTTCGGGATGCCGCATCCGCTGTCGGCGACGCCGATGCAGACATAATGGCCGGGCTCGATCTCATTGGCTGCCGCAGCGGCATCGTCGAAGGAAATCGTCGTTACTTCGATGACCAGCTCGCCGCCGTTCGGCATAGCGTCGCGCGCATTCACCGCCAGATTGAGCAGCGCGCCTTCAAGTTCTGCCGGATCGACCTCCAAGGTGACATCCTCAGCCAGCAGGACGGTCCGTAACTTGATATTTTCACCCATCGTACGCGACAGCAGCTCGGAGACCGAGCTGATAAGCCCGTTCAGATTGATCAGCCGCGGTTCCAACGGCCTGCGGCGGGCGAAAGCGAGAAGCCGTCCGGTCAAGCGTGCGGCACGCTCGGCGCCACGAATGGCGTTCTCGATTCCGCGGCGCAAGTGCTCGTCCGTAATCTCGCGCTGCACGTGTTCCAGATTGCCCAGCACGACCGTCAGCAGGTTGTTGAAGTCGTGCGCTATGCCTGCTGTGAGCCGGCCCACGGCTTCCATTTTGGCCGAATGGCGCCGCTGCTCCTCGATGGCCCGGCGCCCGGATATGTTGCGCAACGTTGCAAGACAGGCGGGCGCGCCATTCCAAATCGTGCCCACGGCGCGGATTTCGGTTTCGACGTAGTCGCCGCTGGGCCGCCTGATTGCAATTTCGCTCGTCTCACCGGCAACGATCGGCACGCCGATATGGGTGCCGGCCAGCTCCTTGCTCGTTCGGCCGAAGATTTCCTGTGCGGCTGGATTGGTAAACAGCACGGTCCCGCGCTCGTCGACCACAATGATGCCGTCGGCGTTCTTTTCGACGAGGATAGCGAATTCCGTCTGCTTGATACTGTCGCCGAGGAGGCTTGCGGTCGGTGCCATGCTGTGAGTTCAGAACGGAAGTCTGTGTGTCTCGATCAGTCTTGAGGGCGATCGCCGGTGAACACGTTTTGCAATGTGCTGAAAACGCTGCCCAGGTGCATGCCCGTGTGATCGATGGTGAACCGGCGCAATTCCTTGGCGTGCTCGCTGCCGCGCATCTTCAAAATGATGAGACCGCGATTCATCATTTCGCGTTCCTGAATGTAGCGCAGCAAGATGATGGAGTCGGTAAGGGTGGAAATATGCTGCTCGCTCGCGCTCTCGCCGCCGATGAGCGATTTGCTGGTGGCGGTGCAGAGCCCTGCTATTTCACGCTTCTTGATGAACGAGGTGAGGCTGATTAGGAATTCGCGGAAGCCTGTGTCGGGCGCCACGCGCTCAAGTGCGGAGATGCTGTCGATCGCGATGCGGTTCGGTTGAAACTCGTCGACCATATCCTGAATGGTGAGCAGGTGGTCGGGAAGGCTCTGCGCCTCCGGATAAAGGCACACGATTTTTAGCCGCCCCTCATGCTCCATACGCGCAAAGTCGACGCCCCAGCCGTTGGCGTTGCGGAAGAGCTGCCCTCTGCTTTCCTCGTAGCCGAACAAGATGGTTTTCTCGCCTGCGGCCACACCGCCGGCAAGAAAGTTCGTGACCAATAGGGTTTTTCCGGTGCCCGTCGCGCCGCTGACGAGCGTGACGCTGTCACGGAAAAAGCCTCCGCCGCACATTTTGTCGATTTCCGGATTGCCGCTGGTCACGCGAACGGTGCTGGATTCCTGCTCCAGCCGCAGCGAAGACAGGGGCACCGCAACCAGACCGACGTCAGCCACCATTGTGAATGGAGCCTCGCCCTCGGCGTGGTGGCTACCGCGCATTTTGAGGACCTCGATCGTACGCCGCCGGCGCTCTCGCTGAAGAACGTTGCGCAGAATGATCACGTTGTCGGCGACGAATTCCTCCAATCGATGCCTGGTAATCTCGCCATACTCGCTGTTGCGCTCGGCAGTCATCAGCACGGTGAGCCCGCCCTTCTTGAGCGCGTTGCTGATACGAAAAAGCTCGCGCCGCAGGACCTTTGGGTCGCCGATGAAATGGTCGAAGAGCTGAGTGAGGGAATCGAGCACCACTCGCTGGGCTTTGACCTTTTGCACGGCGTACTGGATGCGCGACAGCAGGCCGCCGAGGTCGAATTCGCCGACGACCAATTCGTCTTCCGCCGGAGGACTGGCATCGACAAAGGCCAGCCGGTTCTCCTTGCGCCAGCGCGCCAAATCCCAGCCGAAGCTCAACATGTTGGATTCGATATCGGCCGGCGGTTCTTCGAAAGTGACGAGCACGCCGTGCTCGTGGAATTGCGTGATACCGTGCGCCAGAAACTGCGTCGCGAACACCGTCTTGCCGCTGCCCGGCGTTCCGCCAACGACCGTGGTGCGCGCTCTGGGAAGTCCTCCCATGACGAGTTCGTCGAAGGCATCCACTCCCGTTTTCACCCGCTCGAGGGGCTTGGGGATATCGACAGGGTCGGGGGTCGTCATGCTGTGTCTTCCTTTGGTGGAATACCAAGAAAGTCGATGACTCGTTTCGGGTCGCTGAGGTCGCCGATGATTCGGCGCGGGCGGACAGGATGTTCGTAGGAGAGCGTCGGCGTCGCGAGAATGCCTGCGCGTTCGGCGATTTCGGGATTGGCGACGACATCGATCACTTCGGCGCAGTAATCGGCGCCGATCAGGGCGTGCAGGCGATCGAAATTTCTTTCGGCTTGTCTCGATGTGGCGGAATTTCCGGCGACGTAAAGTCTGAGTAGAGGTTTGGTCACGTGGCTCGCCTGCTAAGTCGCATTCGCGCCGATTATCGGCGCGCCGCAACTTCACTCGGCGATCTCAGACTCCTCTGACCACCAAAAGCCCCGACCGAGTGAGGCTCCGAACAAGCCCCAACTCCGATTGAGGCGCAAGAGAGCGGCAATTACTAAAGCTACTAGTACGCGCGCCGATAGTAGGCGCGCACTAGTAGCCTTGCCGAAGCCGACTTTAGTGGCGTCCGTTCTGCTCGTGGGCGGGACGCGATCTGCGCGCCGGCTTGAGCGTCAGCACATCCTGTGCGGTGACCGCGCGCTCGCGCGCCCAGATAATTGCTGCGCTGCGGCGATTGACGCCGATCTTGCGATACAGCGACGCCACGTGGTTGCGCACCGTGTTTTGCGAGAGGCCGAGCAATCGGCTCATGTCGGCATCGCTGCGGCCTTCGCAGATCAGGGCAAGGATCTCGCGTTCGCGCATGGTGAGCTTTTCGAGGTCGGAGACGTTGGCTACCGAGCCGCGCGATTGCCGCCATGCATTGAGCTTCTCGATGAGCGCGCGAGCGAGCCAAGACGTGTCGCTCATGATGCCCTCGACGGCCGCGATCAGATCGCGCCCGGAATCCGGCTTCGCCTCCTTGATAAGGCAAATGCTGGTGCGCTCGCCGTCGGTCCCGACGTGCACAATGCTGACGGTGCAGTTTTTTGTCGTGCTGTGGGGCGCCAGATGCAAGCTGTTCAAGCCGCCATTCAGCCGCTCAAGCGCGGCGGAGGATGCCGCAACGACGCGGCCGTCGACATCGATCACCACCACCATGCCGCGCGCGATAGCGTCGGCAATGCGCTTCAGCGGCTCGTCGTCCGGCAGGCAAGTATCTGCCACTTGATCCATCGCTATTCCCCTAGAAATAGACCGATGGAACCCCATAGGAGGAAACTGGAACTCTATTAAAATAACGAAGGTGCGGTTTTTTGGTTCCAGCGTACTAGCCGCCTAGTAGCTGATGACTATCGTGTGAGGGGCGCGCCATTGGGACCCGCTGTCCCTGTGCACTTGGATCAACGGTTGCATCTGCAATCTAGGTCCATGACCTGGGAATGCCGAACGAGCCGGCTCGGGGTGTCTGCCTGTCGCCCCGGGTCACCGCAGCGCCGCGGCAATATCACCGCCGTCGACCGTAGTCACGTCGGCGGTGGTCTTCAGAGCCAGCGCCTGCGCAAGAAAAGCCTGCGCCACGTCTTCGGCCGTGACCTCGCGCTGCAGCAGGTTGCCGCTCATGTAGTCGCGTTCGGAGATGCCGCGCGCTTTGGCGCGTTCCTTGATGAAATCGCCGGTGAGCAGGCCGGAGCGCACGCGGTCGGCGTTCACCGCATTGGCGCGGATACCTTGCGCGCCGTAATCGAGCGCGTATTGCCGCACCAGGAACAACGTTGCCGCTTTCGGCAAGCCATAAGGGCCGAAATCGGGGCCGGGATTGACCGCCTGCTTCGACACGTTGAACAACAGACAGCCGCCGGTACCTTGTGCCAGCATGATCTTGACCGAAGCCTGCGCTACTTTTTGGTGCGCGAAGAAATTGAGCTCGAAGCTGTCGCGTAAAATCTTCTCGTCCACATCGCCGATCTTGCCCTGCCAGGCGGCGCCGGCATTGGAGACGACAATATCGATGCCGCCGAAGGTCTCGACGACGCGCGCAAAAGCGTCAGCCACCGATCGGGTATCCGTCACGTCGCACGCCAATGCGAGCGCGCCAATTTTTTCTGCCGCAGATTTCGCCGCATTGCGGTCGATATCGAGCAACGCCACGGCAGCGCCTGCTTGCGCAAGCGCACGCCCGGTCGCGGCGCCGATTGCGCCGCCGCCGCCGGTAACGACCGCCACTTGGCCGGCGAGCGGCAAAATCTTGCGCTGACCGAGCTTGGCAAGCTCCAGCGGCCAGTAGTCGATGTCGAACATGTCGGCTTCGCCGATCGAGGTGAAGCGGCCGATGGATTCGGCGTCGGTGATGCCCTCGACCATGGCTTCGGCGATGTCGGCAGCAATCTTCGCCTCTTTGGCGCTGGCGCCCAGGCCGAACAGACCGAGCCCAGGCACCAGCACGAGGCGAGGTGCCGGATCGTGCATGCTCGCACCATTGCTGCGTGCTTTGTGGCGCGCGAAATAGGCGCGGTAATCGTCCATAAACGCCTGCGCCGCCTTGGACGCGCTATCCTTGAAGGTGTCGAGCTTGCCGTGTTCCGGCGCCGGCACGATCAGCGGCCACGGCTTGACGCGCATGACGTGGTCCGGCGTCAACGGGCCCGAGCGTGCATAGCGCGCCACGTCCCGACCGTTGACGAAATCGAGGATGGCCTCGCTCGTACGGAATTCCAGAAGCGGACGCGCATGCGCGCCGTCACCGTAAGCGTGGCGCAGCGTGCAGGCGCCGCGCACGATCGGTGCCACGTCGACCAGCTTTGCGATCTTGGGCAGGTTAACGGCGGCGAAGCTCTTGCGATTTTTGCGCAGGCGATCTTCCGCCAGTGTAACGAATTCGATCATGCGCTCGTAAGCCTCGCGCGCAGTCGCGCCGAAGGTAAAGATGCCGTGCTTATCGAGGATCAGGCCTTCGACCTTCGGGTTCTCGTCGAACACGGCGGCGGCAACCTTGGCGAGGCGGAAGCCCGGCAGGATGTAGGGCACGAAGCCGAGCCGGCCGTCATAGACCTCCGCGCAAAGCTCGCGCGCATTCGGCTGGTCGACGAGGCTGAGCACCGCGGTGGCGTGACTATGGTCGATAAACGTGGCGGGCAGAAAGGCGTGCAGCAAAAGTTCGACGGAGGGTGAGGGCGCCAGCGGATCGAGCATGAAGGCGCGCTGGATGCGCGCTTCTTCCTCGTTGGTGACGCTCTGCCGCGCGCGCAATTCGTGCAGCGGGGCAAGGCGCACCGCAGGAAAGCCGGCCGGCTCAATCGCCGCCATGTCCCAGCCGGAGCCTTTGATGAAAATCACGTCGGTCTCAACGCCCGCGAGGTCGCGCGCCTTCGTCTTAACGGACGTATTGCCGCCCCCGTGCAGCACCAGCTTGCGCTCGGCGCCGATCAGACGCGTGGAATACACGCGCAAGGCCAGTTCGGGGACGACGTTTGCCTTGCCGTAGCGCTCCACCGCGGCCTTGGCGTCGCGCTCGACCCACGCGGATTTCATCGCGGCCGGCGCATAGTCGCTAGCTCTTATCGCCCATCAGCCGCCGGGCCCACCAGCCGCGCTTGGGCGCGCTGCTGTCCTCGCCGCTGCTGGAGATCACCGGCTGCGGCGGCGGCGTGGGAGCGGGCTCGGTCCCGAACGCGGGCTCGCGGACCGTCGAACGGCGGCGCGGCGGCTCCGGTTCAGTAGGTTCAGGCGAATGCTCCGCGGTCGCGCTTTGTCGGGACGCTTCGCGTTCGAAGGGCGGCGACACGTTTGAGGCATCTTCCTCGCTCACCGGCGGAAAATCCGCGCCGACACGCGTCTCGTGGGGCTCGACGGCGTCCGTATAGGAGTGGCGGCCATGTTCGCCCGCATAGACCGCCTCGCCACGATCGCCGGAGTAGGGTGTCTCGCCGCCATTGCCGTTCCTGCGTCGATTGCGCCGTCCGCCCCGTCGGCCGCGCCGGCGGCGCCGCCCTTCGCGGTGTTCGCCGCCATGGCCATGCAGGGGCTCGCGCTCGCCTTGCTCCTCGCCCGGCTCGTCCTCCGGCGCGTTGCCATCCTGGTCCTCGTGCCCAGCCGCCGCCTCGGGCATGGGCGTGAACTGTTGATTGGGCTCGCGCGGTTCGCCGCGGCCGCGCCCGCCGCGACGCCTGCGCCGCCTGCGGCGGCCGCCCTCATTTGCTGCGCCGCCATTCTCGGGAGACGAAGGCTCCTCGGCTGCGGCAAGCTCGTCCTCGATCGGCTCTTCGTTCGACTCAACGTCCTCTTCGTCCTCGACGACGTCTTCGATCGGCGCTCCGGCGCGCGCTGCTGCGGCAAGACTTTTCGCCGCCTCCATCGAATGCACCTGCTCGCCGCGGTCGATCACATAAGACTGCTGCCCGTTGACGGCGGGGTCGGCGGAAATCGTGAGCGAGACGCGGAACCGCTCCTCCAGCGCCCGCAAATGCGCGCGTTTGTGGTTGAGCATATACAGGGCGACCTCGGCCCGCGTGCGCACGATGAGGTTGTGCGT
>DASRDF010000108.1:0-24763 GCA_035652735.1 Pseudolabrys sp.
GGATTGCTGCCCGGTTTTTTCGCCATGGTCCGTGTCTTTCGCAAAATGCAAAACCCCGCGATCGCGGGGCGGTCTTTGTTGCGGCGTATATAGGAGAATGGGCGTGATTTGCAAATCGGAGTTGCCGTCACAGGCACGGCGCGCTCCCTCTCCCCGCTGGGGAGAGGGTTGGGGTGAGGGGGCAAGTGACTCCAATTGAGGCTATAACCCCTCACCCGACGCGCTGTCGCGCGTCGACCTCTCCCCATGGGAGAGGTGAAGAGCGTCCGCGGCGGCGCGTTACCTTCCTCTCAACGCTTGCCCATGGCATGCTCTACGTGGGGCGACAACGAGGCTGAATATGATCGCGCGTCTATTCGCAGCTTTCCTGGTGACGGCATTTTTCGCCGCGCCCGCCTCGGCTGCGCAGTGCGGCGGCAATTTCAACGCGTTCCTCAACCAGATGGCGCGCGATGCGCAAGCCGCCGGCGTCTCGCAACAGGTGATCGCGCAAGCCTTCGCCGGCTTGAGCCCCGATCAGAACGTGCTCGCCTTCGACCGCCGCCAGAAGGGCATGTTCCACTCCAAAAGCTTCGAGGAATACGCCCGCACCCGCGTCATCCCGGCGCGCATCAATCGCGCGCGCAAGCTGATGGGCACGCACGCCGCGCTTTTGTCGCGCATCGAGCGGCAGTTCGGCGTGCCGCGCGAATTGATCATGGCGATCTGGACCATGGAGACCGACAACGGCACCGGCGACATGGGCAAGCTGCCGGTGGTGCGCACCATCGCCTCGCTCGCCTGGGACTGCCGGCGCACCGAGCTGTTCCAGGGCGAGCTCATCGCCGCGCTCAAGATCGTGCAGCGCGGCGACCTGCCGCTGCGCGACATGATCGGCGCCTATGCCGGCGAGATCGGCCAGACGCAGTTTCTGCCGTCGTCCTACATCAAGTACGGCGTCGACTATGACGGCAACGGCCATGTCGACCTGCGCCACTCGGTGCCGGACGTGCTCGCCTCCACCGCCAATCTGCTCAAGGTCAATGGCTGGCAGGCCGGCCAGCCCTACGGCGAGGGCACGGCGAATTTCGACGCCATGCGCGAATGGAACCACTCCGAGGTCTATCGCAAGACGCTGGTGCTGTTCGCGCAGCAGCTGGAGCGGTGATGTGGTCGCAAGCCTGTCTCCGTCACCCTGAGGTGCGCGCCAAAGGCGCGCCTCGAAGGGCGACGGCCGCTGACTCGGTGCCCGTCATCCTTCGAGGCTCGCTTCGCTCGCACCTCAGGATGACGGGGAGAGGCTCCGCGGCTGCCTACTCCTCGCCCTCGATAATCCGAATATCGCGCACCGCGCCGTCGCCCAGCGCCTTGAGCGCGGCCTGATAGCCGGGCGAGTCATGGGCGTCGATGGCGTGCTTGAGGCTCGGGAATTCGGTGATGACGATGCGCTCCTTCTGTCCCGCCTCGTAGGTCATCTGCGGCACGCCCTTGCACAGATATTTGGCGCCGAATTTGGTGGTCGCCGGCGGCGCCAGCTTGGCATAGGCCTCGAGCTTGGCGCGGTCCTTGATCTCGCGGTAGCAGGAAATCCAGTAGGCTTTCTTGGGCATGCGTTGCTCCCCGTGGTCTTTCTTTGTCATCGCCGGGCTTGTCCCGGCGATCTCGCTTAGTCGGGCAATGCTGTGCCAATCTAATCGGGATGGCCGGGACAAGCCCGGCCATGACGTTAGACGATGTTATGCGAAACAAGAAAATTTGGGGAGAGCAAACATGAAACTGCCCAGCCGCATGATCGACATCTCGGTCGCGCTCGACAACGCCACCGTGCTCGACCCGCCTTTCATGCGGCCGAAGATCGAGTACCAGACCGGCAAGGACACCGGCCCGTTGTTGGCGAGCTTGTTTCCCGGCCTGAAAACCGAGCAGCTGCCGGACGGCGAGGGCTGGGCGATCGAGCAGGTCAATCTCGCCACCCACAACGGCACGCACATGGACGCGCCCTACCACTTTCAGTCGCGCGACATTCACGGCAACCGCATGCCGACCATCGACGAGGTGCCGCTCGACTGGTTCTTCCGCCCCGGCGTCAAGCTCGACTTCCGCCATCTGCCGGACGGCCATGTCGTCAGCGCCAGCGAGGTGGAGGCGGAGCTCAAGCGCATCGGCCACGAGCTCAAGCCGTTCGACATCGTGCTGGTCAATACGCGGGCCGGCTCCCGCGTCGGCCAGGACGATTACATGGCGGCGGGGATCGGGATGGGGCGGGAGGCCACCCTCTATCTGACCTCGCGCGGCGTGCGGGTGACCGGCATCGACGCCTGGGGCTGGGACGCGCCCTTCGTCCACACCATGAAGCGCTGGGAAAAAACCCGCGACCCGTCGATCATCTGGGAGGGGCACAAGGCCGGCCGCGAGATCCCCTATTGCCACATGGAGAAGCTCACCAATCTCGAACAGCTGCCGCCCCACGGCTTCGTGGTGGCCTGCTTCCCCGCCAAGATCAAAGGCGCGTCCGGCGGCTGGACCCGGGCGGTGGCGCTGATCGACTGATGCCGGCTGGAGGCCCCCGGGGGGGGGGCGGGGGGCGGCAAGACCTTATCGAAAGGTTACTAAAAATGCATGGCTGACTAGCTTGATTCTTGGCTTTTACGACGCTCATGCGACGAACTGCATGAGTCTGGCGCATAGAACACATGCACCTATGCGCCTTCTAAATGCCTCGAACCAGCGTATATTGCGGTGCAACAAGACCAATAAAATTGATCAGGAAACGCCAGGGAGCCTGAAAGGAGAAGGTTCCATGGCTTATGCCCACTCTACTGTTCTGCCGCGCAGCGCTATTCCCAAGGTCGCTGCTCCCAAGGTCGCTGCTCCCAAGACCGCGTCGCCTGCCAAGCGCAGCTTCTGGTCGCGCGTTTTCGAAGCGATCGAGCAGGCCAATCTGCGGCGCGGCGAGCGCGAAATCGCCCGTTACCTGGGCACCCACAAATTCACCGACGAAACCGAGCGCGAGATCGAGCGCCGGTTCCTCGGCTCGTAAGACAGCAGGAAGGAAGGACCGAATGTCGACCCTCGTCGTCGCCGCGCCGCGCCCGCAAAAACCGGCGCTCTTGGTGCGCGCCTTTGCGCAACTTGCCTCCGCCGTGCTCACCGCCCTCGACGTCTTCGAGGAGGCGCAGCGTCAGGCCTACGCCGCCAAGCAGCGCTACCCGTTCGTCGCCTGGTGAGGGAGGCCTAGCCGGCCTGCGCCGCAACGAGCAGGTCGCGCGCTTCGCTGTTGCCGTCGAGCGGCCGCAGCATGCGCCGCTTGACCTTCCAGCCTTCGGCGGTGCGCACCAGATCCCAACGGTTGCAGCCGACGCGATGGATGCGGAAACCCGACGAGGCGCCGTGGCCGGGCACATCGACCGGCGCGGCATCACGGTGTGGAGTGACGATCTGCAAATAGGAAATGGCCACCGCCGTGTCGCCGTTGACCTCGACACGCGGCAGCCCGGCGAAGTGGCACAAGCCGCCGGCGATCGCCGCGCGGTGCTCGGGACGCGCAACGACCGCGCCGATCGCCTCGTTGCCTTCGGCCGTCTTGCCGCCGCCCAGATCGACGACGCCGTCGCGCGTGAAGGCGGTGCGGTAGTAGCCCTCGTTACCGGTATCGGCGGCCGGCGGATGGCTGGCGATGAGCTGGTAGATGGCGAGCTTGTCTTCGACCAGACGCAAGCGCTGTTCGAGCGTCTGTTGTGGCGTGCTCATGATGATGTCCCCGCGCAGATTGTTGTCGCGGGGCACATTACACGGCGCGCCGCCCTCCGTCAGGGCTGCCGGCGGCCGGTGTAAAAATCGGCCCAGGCCAGGGCTCCGGCAAAAAGCGCGAAGACCAGCACAATGATCGCGACGACAATGGCAATATCGGTCGGCATGAAGCGCTCCGTCAGTGTCCACGTACCGACGGTGGAACCTAGGAACCGGCCTTCGACCGTTTTTGATCTGGATCAAATCGCGGTTCGGCGCACGGTGCGGCCGGTCGCCGCAGAATATTAGCGGTTGAATCAATTCGTGATGGAACGGCGCCTGCGCCGTTCCGTTGCGCCACAAACTCGCCGGGGTTCCAGGAGACTTATTGATTTCCCCCGCCCAAGTGATTCGACGAACCAGCAATGGAGCCGACATGATTCGCCAAATCCTTCTTGCAACGACTTTGCTCGCGGCCGCTGCCGCGGCGCCGGTCTCGGCGCAGCATCGCCATAGCGTTGCGCTCGATGCCAACGGCAATCTCGATGCGCTGATCGCGAGCCAAGCCGCCGCCAACGGGGTGCCGGAAGATCTCGTGCGGCGCGTCATCCGCCGCGAAAGCGGCGGCAACCCACGCGTGGTGAGCGCCGGCAATTACGGGCTGATGCAGATCAAGCTCGCCACTGCCCGGTCCATGGGCTACACGGGCGATGCTGCGGGCCTGCTCGATCCCAACACCAACATGACCTATGCGGTCAAATATCTTGCCGGCGCCTATCGCGCCGCGGGCGGCAACAGCGATCGCGCCGTACACTACTATGCGTCCGGCTATTATTATGCCGGCAAGCGCAAGGGCATGTTCGATGCCAACGGTAATGCGACCGGCGCCTTCGCGTCCGACGCGGGGACCGGCGGCGCCAGGGCCTCGGGCGCCGGCATTGAGACCGCGTCGTCGTCGAACACTTACGGCCGGCCGAATTATTATTGAGCGGTGAACACGGGCTGCACGCCCGAGCCCGCTCCCGCTCCCGCTCCGAAAAACGACTCGAACAGGTTCGGCTGGGTCGCCGCCTGCTGCTTGGCCGCCGGCCTGGCGCGGCGCGCGCGGCGGGCCGTCTTGTTGGCCCGCGGCGTGATCGCCTCGGGGGCCGTCTGACTCTCACGCGGTTCGTTCGCCCGGCGCGGCGTCATGATGACCGGCGGCTGCTCCTCATGCGGGATCACCGGCAACTCGGCCGACGAGCTTTCGCCGATGTCGACCGGAATGGCGCTGCCCGGCGATTGCACGATCGTGCCGGTGACGTCGGTCGGCTCGGCATCGCTGCGGGCGTTCGGCACCGCGGCGATTTCGGGCGGCCTCTGGACCGGCAGCGGAATGGCGGGCGGCGGCAGCTGAACCGGCGTGTCGGGCAAGTCGCGCAGGCGGCTGATTTCCTCGGCCCGGCGCAGCGCGGCGCGGAACAGCAGTTGCGGCCATTCCGGATGTTGCTCGCGCGCGATCAGCACGCCGCGGGCCGCTGCGTCGATCAAGCGAGTGCGCGGCTCGCCGGGCGGGTTGAGAGCCAGGATCAGGATCGTGATGGCGAGGAGTACGCCGCCTACCGGAATCACTCGAAGAATCGGCAGCATAGGCTGTGCATAACTGAGTCGGCCTGTTTTCCAAATATGCGCGCCGCATCATTTCGCCGCTGCGGCAGGCGGGCCACACACAGTGAGAGGCGGGCCGTGACAGGGCGTGGCGCGGTTGCTAGGAACGGCGCTCCATCCGCCACGGGGAGCCGTCATGTTCAAAAAACCCAATGTCCCGGTCATCGCCATCGAAGAACACTATTGGGACCCGGAGCTCACCAAGCATTACAGCGGCCCCGAGGCGGCGCGCGGCGGCGACGCCGACAAGCGGCTCTACGATCTCGGCGCGCTGCGGCTCAAGGAAATGGATGAGGGCGGCATCGACATTCAAATCATTTCCCACGGCGCGCCCTCGACCCAGAAATTGCCGATCGACATCGCCGCCGACCTGACCCGCCAGGTCAACGACCGCCTCGCCAAGGTCTGCGCCGCCAATCCGAAGCGGTTTGCCGCCTTCGCGGCGCTACCGACGGCCGATCCGAAGGCCGCCGCCGATGAGCTCGAACGCTCGGTGACCAAGCTCGGCTTCAAGGGCGCCATGATCCACGGCATGGCGAACGGCGAATTTCTCGATCTGAAAAAGTTCTGGCCGATCTACGAGCGTGCCGAGAAGCTCGACGTGCCGCTCTACTTCCATCCGTCGCTGCCGCATCCGGCCGTGACCGAGATCTACTATCAGGACTACGCCAAGGACTTCCCCTTGGTGGTGCGTCCGGCCTGGGGCTACACCGTCGAGACGGCGACGCAGGCGGTGCGGCTGGTGCTGTCCGGGGTGTTCGAGAAGCATCCCAACCTGAAGATCATCCTCGGCCATTTCGGCGAAACGCTGCCCTTCCTGGTGTGGCGCATCGACTCCTCGCTCAAGCGCCCGGGCCAGAAGCCGCTCAGCTTCCGCGATATTTTCTGCAAAAACTTCTATGTCACCACCAGCGGCTTCTTCTCCAATCCGGCGCTGTTGTGCTGCGTCATGGAAATGGGCGTCGACCATATTCTGTTCGCGGTCGACTGGCCCTTCGTCCCCGACAACAAGGGCGCGGTGGACTGGATGGCCGGCGTGCCGCTGTCCGACGAGGACAAGGCGAAGATATTGAGCGGCAACGCCAAACGGCTGTTCAGGATGTAGCGACCAGAGGCAGGGGCTCGGCCAGCACATACGTGAATTTTATAGTGGATAGCTGCCGTAGCGAGGCAACTAGAAATTGTGACTACTATAAGATGCGCCTCTCGTCCTAGGGTTGTCTCAACGGGGGGTATCGATGAGAAAATTTGGGCTATTACTAGCTTTAGTTGCGACTCTGTCGCTCACTTTCCTTCAGATCGCACCGTCGTTTGCCAGCGAGCACGCAGATCGAGGACGTCTCCTCGATCTGGCGCGCCGCGGTGACATTGCAATCGTCACGTCCGCTCAGATGCAGCTGCTGGCGCAATCGAATCCGCGGCTGCATGCAAAGCTGCAAGCTGCCTATCAGTTGCAAACCCCGCCGCAGCTCACCGCAGCGGAGAAAGCAGTTGTGCATCGCCTGACCAGAACGAACGTCCGCCAGATCAAGGCGGGTCAGGTGCAGGTCGTTGTGAACAAGCCGTCGCCGCCGGCGGCAACAACACCTGATCTGAGCGCTGTCATGACTGCTTGCGTGACCGCCGGCTCCGCGGTCCTTGGCTTCTTGGGCCCCTTTGCGCCTGTAGTCGCGACGCTGGGGTGCCTGCTGATCATTCCACTCGTCGGCGCGGTTCTTGGGATCCAGGCTGTTTCTCCGAAGAGCTAGATGCTGCGGCGTACGAAAGGCCGTCAGCAAGTTCAGCGATTAAAGAAGCTGCTGTCGGCTCTGACATTGGCGGGATTTGGCATCGTTTCGATGCTGGGTTCCGTCAATTCAGAAATCCGCCTGCCCTGGATCGCGCAAAAGACCGTCACCGACTGTGGTCGCGCCGTGTTGGCTGCGCTCGCGGCGCGCGATGGCCGGGACGTCGATTTGATCTACCGGCGCATCCCTGATCCCTCGGATCGGCGGCGCGGCTATTCGATCGCGGAGATGCAAGAGGATGCCGAACATCTCGGCGTCAAGTTGTTGCTCGCCGCGCCCGAGTTGCTCAAAGGCGATTGCGGCAAGCGAGAAATCATCAGTGCCTACTACAAGCAGCTTAGCGAGGTTGTCGACGACGGTCATCCCGTCGTCATTCCGGTCGTCAGCGGGCCGTCCATCGGCCACTATGTGATATTGGTCTCAACCACGTCCGCGGGCTTTCGGGTCCACGATCCGGCGTCGCGCGGCTTACGCACGGTGACTACCGCCGACCTAGAAGAAAAGATGTGCCGCTTCGGCTTCGTGGCGCTCATTGTCGATTGATCGACTTAGGGCACCGGGTTGCGACTATAATACGCGGCGTCTTCGGGCGATTGCCGCCAGTCGGCGTTGCCGCGCCAGGCACAATGATGTGCGCGCATGTCGGTGCCGTAGCGCACGCGGAACAGCAGCGTGCGCGCCGCTCCGTTCTCGTATTCATGGACTTCGCCGGGTGGGTGCACGACGAAGGCGCCGGGCGTGACCGCGATCGTCTCGCCGGGCGTGCGCATCGTGCCGCCGCCGGAGAAGCAGAAATAGATTTCGGTGGCGTCGGGATGGCAGTGGTAGGGACTGATCTGGCCCGGCTCCCAGCAAGCGACCGTGACGTCGCCGTCCGCGACCTTGCCGAGAATCTTCTCGACATGGTGCCTGGGATTCCACTCTTGCTCGCGCTCGAGGCTGAAGACGTGCATGCGGCCGGCTCCCTGAAGCGGGAGGCAAGCCTAGCGCAAGGATGCGTCCGGCAGTAGAAGACGGCCTAGGGGCCCGTAGCTCAATTGGTTAGAGCCGACCGCTCATAACGGTCTGGTTCCTGGTTCGAGTCCAGGCGGGCCCACCATTTCCAAATTGTGTGGAAGCAAAGACTTTTGGCGCCAGCCAATCTAGGCCAGAGCAACTCGCGCTTATCGACGAATCAATAAGCTAGGGGTTTGCCGATTCGGCGATGGCCAGCACAACCGGTGCGGCAGTCAACAGCGCAATCAGACAAACCGTGGCCAAAGCTAGCAATGCTGTCTTCCACATGGCGACGCCCCACCTTTTATCTTACAACCATTAGTATACAGAGCTAATTTCCACTCCGCAACTGGGAGAGGAAGCGTGTGGCTAGGCTCGCCGAATTTTCCCAGCTCGCTTCCGCAAAGATACGGTCAGACCACGGTTTTTTCCGATTTTTCTCCCGCCCATCGAGCACGAAATTTCGCAAACTACCCCAGCCTTGGCGAAGGTGGTCTTCCGCGACGCGGTGAACTTCGCGAGCACGCTCGCGGTCGCCGGACGAGCGTGCGAGAGATGCCATCCGGTCTGCGACCGTGAGACCGAGGAGGCCTGCGGTCACCTGATGATCGGCGACAATTGCGTTGTTGTAAAATCGTTCGTCAGACAACCCTTCGGGCAGACATTCAGGTCCGATGCTCGCCATAAAAACTGCGCGTCGGAAAAGCTTGTCGAGCGCCTCAAAATTGCTCTGTTCCGCCAGAAAACTAATTTCGGTTCGGAGTTCTTCGTCCTCGTTGGCGAGTAAGAGATAAAACGCCTTCTTTTCGGCCCGGACTTTGCTGTCGCTAGCCGAGGTTATTTTCCAGCGTTTACATTTATCAGGATACTGGTCGAGCCGGATTGAGGCGCGGCCAACATAGTCTTCGTATGCTGCCTTATAGTACGAAAAAAATTCTCGGTAAGCGATGTTAGTCTGACCCGCAAGGTTCTTCATGAACAGGGCTAGCCGCGAGGCCACGCGTAGCTTGTACCACTCTGGCAACTTGTTGGATTTGGAATTTTCCTTGTCATTCCAGGCGTTCCACATGTTCAGCCATTCCGCCAGCACTCTGATTGCTTCGTCAGGCGCGCCGTGGGCCAATAACAGGTCTGCGAGAACAAGCGAGCTATAAGGCTGCAAGTAGAAAATTTTTTGGGGGGCCGCCGTTTGAGGCTTCGGTTCGCAGCTTTGGGAGATGATGTGGAATTTATCTCCTATATCTTTGCGTACTCCTGCTACAGCACGGTCAATCGCGCTACTTTGCGATGCATCAGATAGCTCGTCGGATGTCGGCTTATTATTGGCAAAGTCTTCGACTGCACGCTTGGCGGCGGCGTGCAGTGTGAACAGAACATCGATGACCCCCTTCACATCCACCAGAAGCAATTGAGAGTCCGGCACAACCTTGACGTACTCATTGAGACAATCGGATAAGGGCCTGATGGATCCGAGAAAGGTTTCCGCAGAATGTTGCACCTCATCGTAGTAACTTGAGGGCTTGATATCGGCGGGAGGTTCAAGAAAATTTATATATTGCTGGTCAGCTTCGACCGTCGCTGAGCATTTGGGCTCCGCGTCACACTTCACTTGTGCGTCTACCTTCAACCACCCGAGTCCGGGAGCGGGGTCGGTCGCCCTCGGAACTGCTTGCGCAGTAAATTGCGCACTGCCTGCTCCACCCGATACGGAAGTTATCTGCGCGCGTCCGCTTTGACTGTCGCGCAAAGTAAATTCGATGAATGGTGTCTTGACCGAAGAAAGACCGATTCCGCTTAGAAAGCCGGAAATGGCTTGCGAGTAGAGCGGCAGGCTGTAAGCGACGCTCAAAAGCACGAGAACACAGGCGCCCATGATGGGGTCTCGTCTCCCGAAGTCCGCGCCGAACAGGCTGCGAATGAACTTGGCCGTGAAGCTGCCGAATACTGCGGCAATGAGAATTGTGATGATGCTTCCGGCCTCGGGTAAGCCAAGGTCGTCGCGATAGTACCAAAGGCGGACCCCGACGACGAAGCAGGCGACGATAATGACGGAATGGGCTGTCAGGCGAGACAAGAAGGCGAGCGGGTCGTCCCTCTTCGCTCGCGCGCGGTGGTCGAACGCGATCCACAGGCCCATTGCAGTGAGGGCGGCCACGACGAAAAGAAAACGGTCGTCCCACATGATGCCCTCGCGCCGCGGCGCGTGTGCGTCTGCCTACCCGTAATTTTCATTCTTGGGCGGGTAATCTGCTTTTGACGACAACGATGCGTGCCGTCCCCACCGCACTTCTCGTCGGTTGCACCTAGAAGAAATGATACACGTTATAAGTGCGTTTGAAAATACGCTGTGCCGGGAGTAGCCGAGCACATGACTCGGCCGGGTCGCGCGAATTTAACAGTCGCGTCTAGCGCACGATGACCGTGGCGCCGACCTTGGCACGATCGTAGAGGTCGATGGCGTCTTCGTTGGCCATGCGGATACAGCCTGACGACACGGCGGCACCGATCTTCCACGGCTCATTGGTGCCATGGATGCGGAACAGCGTATTGCCGAGATAAAGCGCGCGGGCGCCGAGCGGATTATCCGGCCCGCCTGCCATGTGACGCGGCAGATCGGGGAAGCGCTTGAGTTCGCCCGGCGTCGGCGTCCAATCCGGCCATTCGCGCTTCATCGACACCGTGCTGGTACCGTGGAAGCCGTAGCCTTCCATGCCGACCGCGATGGAGTAACGCATCGCCTGATTGTTGCCGAGGATGTAGTAGAGGTAGCGATTCTTGGTGTCGACGACGATCGTGCCCGGCGCCATGTTGCTCTGGTAGGCAACCTGCTGACGCGGCACCTGGCTGTAGAACAGCCCGAACGGCGTCTGCATTGTCCAGGGATCGCGCTCGCTGGTCTTGGCCGCAACCTGAGGACCGTGCGCGGAGGCATAAGCCTGGGTCCCGTTGCTCGCCTGGTTGGACGCACAGCCACCAAGCGCCATTGCCGCAGCGACAACAGAAGCAAGCACAAGCGAGATTTTCACGACGCCACCAGCCCCAAGAATAAGCCAACAACGGGAAAAACGGTGCAACGCCCGGCCTTCTGGCGCTGCAACAGAGCCACTAATTACAGCAGCGCCACAAACGGCCTCTAGTGCGCAAAAGCCACACCCCCAGATGAATTAACCCTGCGCCAGGCGGCCCGCGACCGCGGTCAGGCCGGCCGCGGAGGCAAAACCTCCTGCAAAAACCGGAGTTTGTGGGCGCCTCCCTAGCCGGCCAAGCTGCGCACTTCCTCAAGGAGCGTCGAATTGAGGATCGCCTCGAGGCGGCCGAGGGCGCGGGCGACAGTCGCGCCATTCATGACACGGTGGTCGTAGATGATCCTGACATCCACCATGCCGTCGGCGCTCATGACGCCGTAATTGAGCAGCGTGGTCAGCGGCGCCAGCGGATGCAGCGATTCAGCCTGCAGCGCCGAATAGACCGAGACGCCGAACGTGCCGAAATAATTGCCGCGCTGGCGGCCCCAGTTCAGGCAGATCCACCAAAAGGCCCGCCGCAGCGGCTTGGGCAGCCGGGCGAATGTCATGGTGCGGCGGAAGTCCTTGATGTCCTCGACCGGGGCGGTCGAGGCATGGTCGATCTGGCGGCCGATCTCGCTCAAGGTCTGCCGCGCCGGTTCCTTGATGGAGATGGAGAAAAGCCCGGCCTCGCCCTGATAGTCGCGCTCGATAATGATCGTGGCGTTGCTCGCCGGGTATTCATAGAGGTGCGGCCAGGGGATCTTCACATAGGCGCGCCGGAATTCGGGAAATTCACGCGCCATCAGCGCGTAGGCCTTGGTGAAGATCGCAGTCCAGCGCGGCCGCTCCTTGCAGGCCGCGCGCGCGGCGATCAGCGGGGCAAGCGCCATCCGCTTCTGCACGGGGACGGTCGGGATGGCGCGGGCGAAATAAAGGAGATCGATCACCATGCGCCGCGGCACGGACAAAGGGATCATTCGTCCGCGCATGGTGGTCTCCGGCCTAAACGACCCATGGAACGATGCGCTTGGTGTGGGTCATGTACACACGATAGTCCTCGCCGAACGATTCGAGCATCATCTGCTCCTCGCGGCGGAACCGGAATACGAACAAAATTCCCGCGCCGGCGATGCCGGCCCAGCCCGCCAGCCAGTTGGGCAGCAGCAAAAGCTGCCCGACGCCGAGGAGAAAGAAGGACGAATACATCGGGTGGCGAACCAGCCGGTAGACGCCGGTCGTGACCAGGGCGTGCTGCTCGCGCAACTGCAGCGAAATCGACCAATTGCGGCCGAGATCGGCGTGGCTGCGCCGAAACAGCCATAGCGCCGCCGCCGTCGCCGCGGTGCCGAGCCAAGCCGCCGCCGGGCTGAAGGGCCGGTCGAAAGACGCCGGAAATCCGGTCAGGACATAGACGGCCGGGATGACGAAAAGCCCAAGCAGAGCGGCCGCGAGCAGTCCCGATTCGCGGCGGTCGAAGAGCGACCTGCTGACGCCGATCTTCCTCGCCCTGCGCTCGAATGGGTGGCGAATGATGTACCAGCCGACGAGTCCGGCGAACCAGACGATAGCGGCGGCGGTTTGCGTCATCATGAGGTCATCTTAGGGCCGGGGCCTGACGGCCAACAACTGGCCTGTTTACGCGGATTTTCTGCCGCTTTCCGCGCTGCGTCGAATCTTGACGCGGCTCGCTGGGCGATGGAATTATGGCCGCGGGACAATAGCGAGAGTCGAGGGCTGCCTTGATCACACGCATCGTTTCCCTGGTCTTTTCAGCATTCATCACCTGTGCGCTGCTGTCGGCAACTGCCGCCAGCGCCCGAGAGATCGTTCGTTTCGACGGCTATTCGCCCGGCACCATCGTCATCAAGACCAATGAGCGCCGGCTTTATTACGTGCTCGGCGGCGGCCAGGCGATCCGGTATCCCGTTGGCGTCGGCCGGCGCGGCATGGCCTGGACCGGGACGGCCTATATCGACGGCAAATACATCAAGCCCGGCTGGTCGGCGCCCGAGTCGATCCGCAAGGATTATGCGCGGCTGCCGGCGGTCATCCCCGGCGGCAGTCCGAGCAATCCGATGGGCGCTGCGGCCATGACCTTAAGCGGGGGCGGCGAATACGCCATCCACGGCACCAACAATCCGGGCTCGATCGGCGGCTTCGTCTCCCATGGCTGCATCAGGATGTACAATTCGGATATTCTGGATCTGTACAACCGGGCCAGTTATGGCACCCAGGTCGTGGTGCTGCACTAAACGGGGCGGCAAGGCGGACCGAAGGACACCCTCATGACGCTGCGTATCCTTGCCTTTGTGCTCTCGACGCTTGCCCTGGTTGCGTTGTCGGCTGCGCCGGCGCTCGCCTGGTGGCAGTTCGTCTCCTACAACCCGAGCGGCGAGCGCAAGGTTTCGGCCCGCTACGGCAGCGAAAAGGCCTGCGAGGCGGCGCTCAAACAGGTCGATGCCGAGCTCGCCAAGAAATTCCCCAAGCTGTTTCCGCGGGTCGGCAGCTGCGAAGAATATCGCTGAGAGTTCTGTTCGTGGTTCGTTCGAGTTGGCTGTAAGGGGCGAATACCACTCAAGTAATCTCGAAAATTCGAGCGTCTTTGGGGGATTTCCGCGCTGTCTGCGGCGCACAATTGTGTGGAGTGTGGCTTTTCCGCACTAGCTGACCGCTCCCCCTGTCGGTACATCTTACAGCGTTAAGAGGGTAAACACGGGTGGCGTCACCATGAAAAAAATCCTGATTCTCTTCTGCTCGGTTATCCTTGCTTTGGGCGTGGCTGGTTGCGCCGGCAAAGGCAAGGTTCCGATTGGCAAGGGCAAGGCCCCGGTCGTCCACACCAAGGGCTAAGAGCTTCACCTCGCGCGAGGGTGACAAGAATAGGGCCGGCGTCTTGCGCCGCGCCCTTTCTTGGTTCCTGCGAGGTAAGGTTGACCTGAGAAAGTCTCCGGCTTCGGCCGGAGCTTTTGGCGTCGGTGCGGGGGCGTGCATAAACTAACCTCGGTCAGGTTAGGGAGTAGTGATATGCGGTACTCGTCCGGTCTTCCTCGTCGCGCCCTGCTTGTCGTTGCTGCTGCGGCTTCCGTCCTGGCGCTCCATGCCCAGGCGGCTTCCGCACAGACCACATCGGCTGCAGACGAAAAATGGACTGTGACGACGTCGGCCTCGACCCAGGGTCACGCCGGCAAACCCTACTTCATTGAATTTCGCGGACGGGCTGCGGCCAATTACGGGCACCTCTATGTGCTCTATGGCCGCGTCAACGGGCGCGACGAGATCGTGTCGAGCCGCATCGCGGGTCTGCATCCCGCCGGCGACGCCGCGGACTGCTTCAACTGCAGCCTGTTCAATTGGACGGTCGGTCATCTGGTTCCGGTGCCGTCCGAGACCGGTGCGAGCGACGGCGACCTCGAGGAGAAGTACGTCACGGCGCGCTACCGCGTATGGCTGACACAGGCGCAGTTCAAGGACCTCGACGCCTATATCCGGAAGCTTCAGGCCGACAATCCGACCTGGAACGCGCTGTTCAACAATTGCGTCGAGTTCGGCCGCAAGATCGCCGATCACATGCATCTCACCCTGCCGACTTTCGTCTGGCTGGAGCCGGAAGATTTCGTCAATCAGCTGCGTGAGCTCAACGGTCTGAAGAAAGAGCAGCTGCCGCTGAAAGACGCCGGCGCAGGCGGCGGAGCCGCTCTCGCCAAGTCGACCTCGGCGCCGCCGCTGCCGCCGCAGAAGCCCGCGGCGCAGCCCGCCAGTACGACCACCGAGCCGGCCGCCAAGCCTGCCGCTCCCGTCAAAAAGAAGCCGGTGGCGAGCGCGCCGCAGGCCAAGCCGGCCGCCGAACCGGACTCGTCTTTGACCGCGATCTTGAAGCGGTCGCAGAACATGACGATGCGGTGAGCGCGATAAATTCCGAAACGCAAAAGGCCGGGCATTGCCCGGCCTTTTTGTTTGCCTAGGCCGGCTGCTTTGCCGCCAGCCGCGCCGCAAGCCGGCCGAGATCCACCACCATGCGTTCGTGCGTGCCCGCGCCGATCTCTTCGCTGTCGTCGTGCGCGCTCACCTTGAACTCGATGCGGCGACCGTCGACCTTGGTCACTTCGGCCTCCGCCGTGACGCGATGACCGACCGGCGTTGCCGCGAGGTGGCGGATATTGACCGCGGTTCCGACCGCGCTCTCGCCGGGATCGAGATAATCCCGCACCGCGTTGAGCGCGGCATTCTCCATCGCGGTCACCATCATCGGCGTAGCGAAGACCGGCGGTAGCGCCGCGTCCTTGAACTGGTTGGCAAGATGCGCGGGGCTGACGCGCAGCGAGTAGGTTCCCTTCGCTCCGACCGGGATTGGCCGCATCGTCAGGTCTCCGCCCGGCGCACGTGATTGATCGCCGGCGCAAGCGCGGCCAGCCCAAAGCCGCACAGCGCGACCGGCACGAAAGCGAAAGCGCCGACGCCGCTCGTGTCCCAGGCCAGGCCGCTGATCACGGGCACGATCACGGCGCAACTATAGCTGATCGTGAACATGGCGGCGGTGACGCGGTGCACGTCATGCGGCGCTGCCAGAAGCGGCGGCAGCGCCAGCACCAGGACGAGGATCGCGGCGGCGGCAAAGCCCAACAACGTCGCCGCGGCGACGACCGTGAGGCCTGAGCCGAACACGAGCCCGCACGCCGCCAGTACCGACAGCAGGCCGCACACCACATAAGGCCAGGCCTTGAGCTCCAGGCGGTGTGCATAGCGCAGCAGCAGAACCGAAGCCGGCAATTGCCCGGCATTGAGCCCGGTGAGGGAAGCGCTGATCCAGCCGGCCTCGCCGTGGCTGCTCAGATAGTCGGGCAGAAATGCGTTGGTCGTGAAATACATGGCGTTCACGGTGCCGAGCATGAGGCCGAGGCGCCAGATCAGCGAACTGCCCCAGTCGGGCCACCAGCGCCGACGTTCCCGCGGCACGGCGTCGTCGGCATCGGCCTGGCGCGGCGCCAGCGCCACGATCGCCAGGGCAATAACTGCAACCGGCGCGCTCCAGAATGCGAAGCCCCACTGCCAGCTGCCGCCGACCAGCGGCAAGACCATGGGCAACATCAGCGCCACAGGTGCGAGTTCGCCGATCAGCAGGCCGTTGGTGTAGAGCGCGGTGGCAAAGCCGATGCGATGCGGCACCCAGGCGCGAACCGCCGTCGGCATGGTGACCTGCATGATGGCGACGCCCGCCCCCATCGCGATGGTCATGGCGTAGAGCCAGTAGATGTCGGGCAGCGCCCCGCGCAGCGCGCCGCCGGCGGCATTCAACGCAAGCCCGACCGCCATCGCGCTGGTGACGCCCAGGCGGGCGATGAGCAGCGAACCCGGCACCGCGGCGATCGCGAACAGCATCGAGGGCAGCCCGGTCAGGATGCCGACCTGGGTCGCGTTCAGCGCCAGATCATCGTGGATGCGCGGAATGACCGGCGGCACCGCAAGGATGGTCAGCCGCAAGGCCGCGCCGGCAAGCCAGAGCAGGGTGAGGGCGGTCAGCGCGCGTGCGTGAGGGTGATGGGCTTGCGGTCGCATCGTACAAAACGGCTGAGGGGATCGGCGCCGCGGCCGCGGCGTGAGCTCTCGGTAGCAAATTCCGTCGTCACAGGGAACTTGCCACAGGGGTCCGCTCCGGTCAGGCGCGGCCCATAGGACGAGCGGCGCTCTGTCGTGCGGATTGCTCTCAGCGGAATTTCGACAAGAAGCCGACGACGCGGCTCCCTTCAATGTCGGAGCCAGTCCGCGCCGGGTCCGCTTGATGAGGCCTCGATTGACCAGGCGCTCGACCTTGTCGGGTGACGGCGTGGCGTAATTCCCCGGCCCGCGTATGATTCCCCGCAATACGTGAAGGTCGCGTTCGTGAATCTCACGTCCAGAATCCAATTGAGCCCCCGGCAAGATGCAGCAGTTTCTTATAAATCACCTTCGGCGCTGCCGAACGGTAACCCTATGTGGTCGACAGAGGCCCATGATTGTATCGCTGGCATTTTATCACCGGCTTGTCGCTTTGGTGGGCGCAGTCCTCGTATGAAAGCCGCGCATGGGTCGCGCGCGCCCCTTGCCGATGCGGTGGCTGTCCGGGCTCGCGTCGGTTGTGGTGCGGTTGTCTCGCTTTGGGGAATTGATCCGCACGACGCAAACGGGATTTTCAGCCGACGCCACCGTGGCATGGCCGCAAGTGGCTACCCCTGCAACGGTCGGCTATAGTCCGCGCGGCATTTCTCGCGCCGGACAACCCGCATCTTTGATGTCGAGCCTCCCGTTCATATTGAAAGGCAAGCGTGTCTACGTCGCCGGTCACAAAGGCATGGCCGGCTCGGCGATCGTGCGCCGGCTTGCCCGCGAGGATTGCGAGATCATCACCGCCGACCGGCAATCCCTCGACCTTGTCGACCAGACTGCGACCGAGCGCTTTCTGATGCAGACCAGGCCCGACGCGGTGTTTCTTGCCGCCGCTCGTGTCGGCGGCATCTATGCCAATGCGACGCAACCGGCCGATTTCATCGTCGACAATCTCGCCATCTCGCTGAACGTGATACGGGCCTCGCTGAAAGCGGGCGTTGCCAAGCTGCTCAATCTCGGCTCGTCCTGCATTTATCCGAAGCTGGCGCCGCAGCCGATGGCCGAGGAGGCGCTGCTCACCGGCCAGCTCGAGCCCACCAACGAGTGGTATGCGATCGCGAAAATCGCCGCCATCAAGCTGTGCGAGGCCTACCGCATTCAGCACGGCGCCGATTTTATCTCGGTGATGCCGACCAATCTCTACGGACCCGGCGACAATTATCATCCGGAATACAGCCACGTGCCGGCGGCTCTGCTGCGCCGATTCCACGAAGCGAAGGCCGCGAATGCAGCGACGGTGACGGTCTGGGGCACCGGCACGCCGCGCCGGGAATTCATGTGTTCGGACGACCTCGCCGACGCCTGCGTCTTCGTGATGAAGAACTATTCCGATCTCGGCTTTCTCAATGTCGGCGTCGGCCACGACATCGCGATCGCGGACTTTGCCCGCCTCATCGCGGAGATCGTCGGCTATGGCGGCAAGATCGTGTTCGACACCTCGCGGCCCGACGGGCCGCCGCAGAAGCTGCTCGATGTTTCCAAGCTTCGGGCCCTGGGCTGGACCGCAAAGATCCCGCTGCGCGAAGGCCTGGCCGCCGCCTATGCGGATTTCCTCGCCAATGGCGGGCGTATGGCGGCCTGAAAACCGAGCCTGATTTGGCTGTTTGAGCCCTGATCCGCTGCATTTACCGATCGTCAAGGATGATGGTCGAGGCTGGTTTCCGCGATGCGGAAACACCGTCGAATCGAGCTGGTTCTGGGATGTGGCGCCGTCGCCTGCGCGCTCCTGCTCGGCCTGTGGCCGCTCGATACATTCTCCAGTGATGCCGCTGCCGACCGTGCCGCCTGGCGCGAGAAATATCGTCGTCCCGCCGAGATCCCGTTTCCGGAAGGCAATGCCTATTCCGAGGCCAAGTCGAAGCTCGGCCGGATGCTGTTCTTCGATCCGGCGCTGTCCAGGTCGGAGGCGCGCGCTTGCGCCGCGTGCCATAACCCCGGATTGTCCTGGGCCGACGGCCGGCCGCGCGCCATCGGCGAGAAGCAGGCGGTGTTGCCGCTGCGAACTCCGACGCTGCTGAACGTCGCCTGGGGTGGGCAGCTCGGCTGGGACGGCCATTTCCGCAATCTCGAAGCGGTCGCCTTCGGCCCGATCACGTCGCCGACCAACATGAACATGCCCGAGGCGCTTTTGATTGGGCGGCTGTCGGGAATCCCGGGCTATGTCGAGGCTTTCCGTGCCGCGTTCGGCGACGGCCCGATCACGCGGCAAAAAATCGAATTCGCCCTGGCGACTTTCGAGCGCTCAATTGTCTCCGGCGAGGCGCCGTTTGACCGCTGGATCAACGGCGACGAGCAGGCCATCAGCGATCGGGCCAAGCGCGGTTTCGATCTGTTCAACGGCAAGGCCAATTGCGCGGCCTGCCATGAGGGCTGGGCTTTCACGGATGCATCCTTCCACGATATCGGAGTGGCGCGCGACAACGATCTTGGGCGCGGCAAACTCTTCCCGAATTCGGTGAAGCTGCAGCATGCCTTCAAGACGCCGACGCTTCGCGACGTGGTGCGCCGCGCGCCCTACATGCACGACGGCTCGGTTGCGACCCTCGAAGCGGTGATCGATCTCTACGACCGCGGCGGCATCAATCGTCCGAGCCGCGCCGACGAAATAAAGCCGCTCGGTTTGAGCAAAGACGAGAAAGCCGATTTGATTGCGTTTCTGCAGACGCTGTCGGGCAAGCAGATGCCGGTGCTGGTGCCGCGGCTGCCGCGCTGAGCGGGCTAGAGCGCCGCCGGAAGCGCAGAGCCGATCAGCGCCAAGCCGGCGATCAGCAGAAATCCTGAGATCGTCTCGATTGCCTCAGCACGTGCGGGCAGCCGCGCGGCGATAGAGGCCGACGCGACGCCGAGGCATGCGCTGAGCGCGGTGATAGGGCTTCTCATATCCGCTCCCTCTCGCGATATGACTTCGCGTTGCGCCCGGTCATAGCCGCCAATGCTTACGAATCCGCTTTGCGCCGGCGGTCGCACGGCGCGAGCCGCGCGTGCTTCGTGTCACGGTTAACCAAGACTTAATTCGGTCCGCCAATTCCCTAAAATTTGTGGTAAAACGCTAAGGATACCAGCGGCCTGCGTGCGGCGGCGCAACTGGTGTCTGAAGCGGCGATTTGTGGTGTGAGGAGGCCTTCTATGGTCCGGCTGCCGAAGTGGCTGCCGATTGCGGCGGCGTTTCCGCTCGCAGTTATGGTTAACGCGTTCCTTCCCGGCACCGCGGACGCGCACGTCAAGTGGTTCTGTGCCTACGATATCGCCGGCCAGCCGCGCGGCCTGGAAAATGTGCTCTGTCCCGATTTCGAACTGTTGTTCGGCCTGTCGGTTCTGGCGCTGATGTGCGGCTGCCTGTGCGAAGGCACGGTCGCCGGCGCCTTCATGCTGCGGTCGCTGGATCGGGCAACGCGCTGGCTTCGCGAAAACACCGAGTTGATTTTCCGCGCCGGCACCGGATTTTTCTTTGTTGCAATCTGGGCGGTCGGCGGAATCCTGCTGACGCCCGAGCTGAAGACCTCCTCGCCGGCGATCGGCGCATTGCAGCTCGGCATCGCCGCCGGCATGCTGTCGCGCCGCACGATGCCACTGTCGGCCGTCGGCATTTTCATCATCTTCGGCGTCGGCGCCTGGAACTACGGCATCTTCCATCTCGCCGACTATCCGATCTTTTTGGGCGTCGCCGTTTATCTGGCGTTGATAGGCTTGCAGCGCGATCTGTTCGGCGCCCGCCCGATCGACGTGGTGCGCTGGTCGGCCGGCGTCACCTTGATGTGGGCTTCGATCGAGAAATGGGCCTATCCGGAATGGTCGTTCCCGCTGCTGGTCGAGCATCCGGCCATGACGCTCGGCTTCAATTGGGATTTCTTTATGCGCGCGGCCGGCGCCATTGAATTCGCCCTGGCATTCGCGCTGATGTGGACACCGCTGGTGCGCCGGGCCGGGGCGATCATGCTCACCGGCATGTTCGTGAGCGCGGTGTTTGAATTCGGCAAGATCGACCTGATCGGGCACACGCTGATCGTCGTCGTGCTGTTGGGCATCCTCGCCGACAATGCCGGAGAAACCAGGCTGGTGCGCTACCCGTGGATCGTACCGGCGGCTTACGCGTCTGCGATCGCGCTGTTTCTGGCGAGCTATTATCTGATGCACGCCGCGATCTACGGCACGTCGATCGTCTAGGCGGCGCGCACGACGTCAGTTGACGTGGACGGTAAGCTTCATCTTGGGATGGATGGCGCACAGCACCTCGAAGGTCCCGGCGACCGAAAATCGCACCGGGGTCTTGCTGCCGGGCTCCTGATCGCCTGAATCGAACTTGAATTTGGCTGAATCGACGTAAGCGTGGTGCCGCAGGTCGGCGTCGTCGTTGACGATCAACACGGTCTCGCCCTGCTTGAGGGTCAGTTCGCTCGGCTGAAATTGCCGTCCCTTCTGCGAGACGATGTTTTGCGATTGCGCCTGGGACGCCCACGCGAGCACGCCGCTGACTGCGGCGCCCAGCGCAAAGGCGACAAGTGCGGGCCGCGCGCGGGCGATCAAGGTGTATAATGTGTTGCTCATCGCATCCCGGAAGTTGAAGGCGCTTCGCACGGCAGGGTGGGGCTGTGCGGTTAAGGCAGCGTTAACGAAGTGGCGAGGATTGGAGCCTTCGCTCAATCGCCTTTAACCCGCCGCCGCTACGCCTGTAAGCGAAAAAAACCAGGCGCCTGCGATGCATAGCGTAACCGAACCCCGGCTATTGCCGCTCTGGCGCCGCAGCGCGTCGGGCCTTGCCGCACTTTGCAAGACGATCCGCGGCCGCATCCTGGTGGCGTTCCTGGTGATGAGCCTGATCACCGCCGGGCTCGGCTACTACGCCACCTTGGGCGTCAAGGACGCAGGCCTGCTGGTCGATAAGACCTACGATCAATCGCTGATGGCCATCAATTATGCGCGCGCGGCGGCTGCCGACTTTGCCGCCATGCGCGCCGCCTTTGCGCGGCGCTGGATTGAAAGCGACCAGGCAAACCGCGCCAAGCTCGATCAGACCATCCGGACCTTGGCGAAGACGCTGAGCGACGATCTCGACATCGCGGTGGAGCGCTCGCAGTCGGAACGTGCCAAGCAGGCGGCCGGCAACGTGCAGCGCGCCGCCAATGCCTGGAAGAGCATGAGCGAGCATCTGCTCGATCAGACCAAGCTCGACGCCAATTGGGAGACGCTCGACACCTACGCCGCCAAGGTCGACGAGCAGATCGACCTCCTGATCAATTACACCGCCGGCGACGGCTTCCTCTACCGCCAGTCGGCGCGCGCGGCCGTGGCGCGCGACATCAACTTGAATGTCGGCGGCACGCTTCTGGCGCTGCTGCTGTCGGGCCTGGTGGCCTGGGCCCTGACCGGCCGCATCATCAAGCCGGTGGCGGCGGCTTCGAGCGTCGCCGAGCACATCGCCGGCGGCAAGCTCGACGTCGCCATCCCCGAGGGCTCCGCCGACGAGCTCGGCGACCTGCTCGCCTCGATGCGGGTGATGCGCGACAACATCAAGGCGATGATGGATCGCGAGGTGGCGCAGCGCCGCACCGCGCAGGCGCGGCTCGCCGACGCGCTGGAAAGCTCGCAGGAAGGCGTGGTGGTCGTCGACGCCGCCGACCAGATCGCGCTCGCCAATGCGCAGGCGGCGAGCTTCCTCGGCGTTCCGACCGAACTCCTGAAAGCCGGCACGCCGCTGAACGGGCTGTTGCCGGCCCTGCCGCATTCGGCCGGCGCGGCCCGCATCGTGCGGCGGCAGAGCAATGGCGAACCGGAGGAAGTGCGGCTGGCCGACGGCCGCTGGCTGCGCGTCAGCCAGAGCGCGACCCGCGACGGCGGCTTTATCGTCGTCTGCAGCGACATCAGCCAGCTCAAGGAGCAGAAGGCGCGCCTGCACGAGACGAACCTGCGGCTCGACGCGGCGCTCGACAACATGTCGCAAGGCCTCTGCCTGTTCGACGCACAGAACCGGCTGCAGGTCGTCAACCGGCGCTTCTATGAAATTTTCGGCTTGTCGCGCGACCTGATCGCGTCCGGCGTCGATATCCAGAAAATTCTCGACTGGAGCAAGCGGCGCAACAGCGCCTCGAAGGCGCCGGCGCAAATGCTGGCCGAGCAGGCCGAGTTCATGAAGCGCCGCGAGAACGGCACGCATTACTACGAGCTCGACGACGGCCGCATCATCGCCAGTGTCTGCAGCCCGACCTCGAATGGCGGCTGGGTCGCCACCTTCGAGGACGTCACCGAGCGCCGCCAGGCGGAAGCCAAGATCATGCACATGGCGCGCCACGACGCGCTCACCGACCTGCCGAACCGCGTGCTGTTCCGCGAGAAAATGGAGCAGGCGCTGGCGCGCGGCGAAGACCTCGCCGTGCTCTTCCTCGATCTGGACCGCTTCAAGACCGTGAACGACAGCCTCGGCCATCCGATCGGCGATGCGCTGCTGTGCGCCGTGACCGAGCGTCTGCAAAAGGCGGTGCGCGGCGCCGACACCGTGGCCAGACTCGGCGGCGACGAATTCGCCATCGTGCAGATGGGGGCGGGGCCCTCGCAGGCGAGCGAGCTCGCCGGGCGCATCATCGAGGCGGTTGCCGAACCGTTCGACATTTCCGGGCACCAGGTGGTGATCGGCGTCAGCGTCGGCATCGCGGTTGCGCCGGCGGACGGCGAGCAGCCCGATCAGCTGCTGCGCAACGCCGACATGGCGCTTTACCGCGCCAAGAGCGAAGGGCGGGGCACCTATCACTTCTTCCAGGCGGATATGGACGCGCAGATGCAGGCGCGACACGTCCTCGAGATCGACCTGCGCAAGGCGCTGGTCGCCGGCGAATTCGAGCTTTATTACCAGCCGATCGTCGATCTCGGCACCGGCAGGATCGCGAGCTTCGAGGCGCTCATCCGCTGGAATCATCCGAGCCGCGGCGTCGTGGCGCCGACCGAGTTCGTCTCGATCGCCGAGGAGATCGGGTTGATCGTTCCGCTCGGCGACTGGGTGCTGCGCCAGGCCTGCCGCGACGCGGCATCGTGGCCCGGCCGGCTGCCGGTCGCGGTCAATCTGTCGGCGGCGCAGTTCAGGAACCCGACGCTGGCGCTGTCAGTGGTTTCCGCGCTCGGCGCCTCGGGGCTGGCGGCCGACCGCCTCGAACTCGAGATCACCGAAACCGTGCTGTTGCAGGATGACCGGGCGGTGCTCGACGCGCTGCACCAGATCCGCGAGCTCGGCGTGCGGATTTCGATGGACGATTTCGGCACCGGCTATTCCTCGCTCAGCTATCTGCGCAGCTTCCCCTTCGACAAGATCAAGATCGACCGCTCGTTCATCCAGGAGCTCGGCAACAAGGACGACTGCGCGGCCATCGTTCGCGCGGTGGCGCGGCTCGGCAGCAATCTCGGCATGGTGACGATCGCGGAAGGCATCGAGACGGACGAGCAGCTCGAGATCGCGCGCATGGAGGGCTGCACGCACGGCCAGGGCTATCTGTTCAGCGAGCCGCGGCCGATCGCGCAGGTGCCGGCGCTGTTGCAGACCCTGCACCGGCGGGTCCGCGCGGCGTAAGGCATTACATCCGTTTGGCGCGCTTTTGTTGCTTTTTTGTTTGCCTCTTGGGCGCTTGTTGAGCGGCAGACTTGCCGCTCCGTTTTGAAATATCCTTTTGACGCGATGGTGAACCAGCGAAGGCCCCATGCAATACTTTTCGCAGGCGGCGTTTCATCTCGCGGTCACTGACAAGACCATCATTCATTTAGCGACGATACCATGCGTACGGGGCGTGAAAAACACAGGCAAGCGAATTGGGAAAATAGTCATATTGCTGCCACATTTTCTAGGATAATATCCCTCATCCCATTCCACACCGGGGGTGTCTGTACAGCATCTTCAGATACGGAATGGGGAGCGGTGGCCGGGGAATGACGTGGCGGCGGAGATGCGCTTGCCACGGCCCGGCGGTCCAAGCCGCAGTGGTTCTGGCCGCGTCGCCG
>DASRDF010000109.1:0-47689 GCA_035652735.1 Pseudolabrys sp.
GGCGGCAAGATGTCGGTCGCGCGCCTGCTCGCCGGCACGGCCGGCGACGGCACCACGTTCAACACGCCCGAACGCGAAGCCGGGCGCGTGTCCGGCGTGTTCAAGCCGATGGGCCAGCATTTCGACAAACGCGCGCAGGCCGTCGCCGGCGAAACCGTCGCCTTTGGTAAGCTCGACGGCGCCAAGACCGGCGACACGCTGTCCACCGGCAAGACGCCGCATGCCGCGCTGATCGCGCTGAAGCCTTGCGCGCCGGTGCTCGCCACGGCGGTGCAGGCCAAGGAGCGTAAAGACGACGTCAAGCTCGGCGCCGCCTTCACCAAGCTCACCGAGGAGGATCCCTCGCTCACCATCGTGCACGACGCCGATGCCCACGAGGTGGTGATTTGGGGCCAAGGCGAAATGCATTTGCGCGTCGCCACCGAACGGCTCGCCGACCGCTTCCAGGTGCCGGTGTCGACGCGGCCGCCGACCGTCGGCTACCGCGAAACCATCCGCAAGCCGATTACGCAGCGTGGCCGGCACAAGAAGCAGTCCGGCGGTCACGGCCAGTTCGGCGATGTCGTGTTGGAGATCAAGCCGCTGCCGCGCGGCTCCGGCTTCCAATTCGAGGACCGCATCACCGGAGGCGTGGTGCCGCGCAATTACATCCCGGCGGTGGAGGAGGGCGTGATCGATGCGCTCAAGCACGGACCGCTCGGTTTTCCCGTCGTCGACCTGCATGTCGCGCTGATCGACGGCTCCTACCACACCGTCGATTCCTCGGACCAGGCGTTCCGCACCGCAGGCCGCATCGGCATCGTCGAGGGTCTGCCGCAGTGCAACCCGGTGCTGCTCGAGCCGATCCATGAGGTCGAGATCGTCTGCCCAAGCGACGCCACCGCCAAGATGAACGCCATCCTATCGAGCCGGCGCGGGCAAATTCTGGGCTTCGACGCCCGCGAGGGCTGGCCCGGCTGGGACGTGGTGCGCGCGCTGATGCCGGAGGCCGAGATCGGCGATCTCATCATCGAGGTGCGCTCGGCGACCGCCGGCGTCGGCTCGTTCACCTTCAAATTCGACCACATGGCCGAACTGACGGGACGCACGGCCGATCAGATCGTGGCGGCAAGGCGGGCTGCCGAGTGATCGCTCGCATCCCGGGCGCAGCGCAGCGCCAAGCGGTGCGCTGCAGACCCGGGACCGCCTAACCAACACAGTGACGGTCCGGCTCGGCGTGCACCGCTGACGCGCTGCACCGCGTCCGTGACACGCGCTCCCGCATCCGTGACTTGCCTGTGAGCGGCAAGCGTCTTAGGCCTTAGCGCGCCGAGTCCCAAGGAGCCTCGCTCATGAATATCATTCGCCGCCGCGGCTGGGAGATCCCTGAGCGTGAGGTCACGCCGGAGCATCTGGCCTTCAGCCGCCGCAGCGTTCTGCTTGGCGCCGGCGCACTCGCCCTGACGCCTTGCGCGGCACAGGCTCAACGCGTCGAAGACGTTGCCAAGCTGCCGGACCCGAGCGCGGTGCTTTATCCGGCCAAGCGCAATGAAACTTACAAGCTCGACCGCGCGATCACCGACGAGAAGATCAACGACCACTACAACAACTTCTACGAATTCGGCATGGCCAAGGATGTCGCCGAACCGGCGCAGGCGCTGCCGATCAGGCCATGGACGATCAAGGTCGACGGCCTGGTGGAGAAGCCGTTCGAGATCGGCATCGACGACCTGATACGCAAGCTGACGCTGGAGGAGCGCACCTACCGTCACCGCTGCGTCGAAGCCTGGAGCATGGCGGTCGCTTGGACCGGTTTCCCGATGAAGAAGCTGGTCGATCTCGCCAAGCCGCTGAGCGCGGCCAAATACGTGCGCATGGAAACCTTCATGGACCCGAAGGTCGCGCCCGGCCAGCGCCAGCCGTGGTTTCCCTGGCCCTATATCGAAGGGTTGACCATGGCCGAGGCGACGAACGAGCTGACCTTCCTCGTCACCGGTGCTTACGGTCACCCGCTCGCCAAGCAAATGGGCGCGCCGCTGCGGCTGGCGGTGCCGTGGAAGTACGGCTTCAAATCGATCAAGTCGATCGTGAAGTTCAGCTTTGTCGACCAACGCCCGAAGGGGTTGTGGGAAGCTTTGCAGTCCTCGGAGTACGGCTTCTGGGCCAACGTCAATCCCGCCGTGCCGCATCCGCGCTGGAGCCAGGCGACCGAGGAGGTGATCGGGACCGGCGAACGCGTGCCGACGCAAATTTTCAACGGCTACGGCGAGTACGTCGCCGGTATTTACAAGGGTTTGGAGAGCGAGCGGCTGTGGGCGTAAGCCGCTGACATTCCGGCGCCGCGGGGCCCGTGCTAGTTTGCGGGGGAGAGGTCCAGCCGGAGGCTTTCATGTCCACTTCCAGCCAAATTGAAAAAGTGCAACGCGCGGTGAACCGGTCGCTGCACCGGCACTGGGTGCTCTATGTCATCGAGGGCATCGTGCTGGTGATCCTCGGCTGCCTGGCGATCCTGGTGCCGCCGCTGGCGACGCTCGCGGCCACCATCGTGTTCGGCTGGGTGTTCCTGGTGAGCGGCGTCGTCGGACTGTTCACGACGTTCTGGATGCGTCACGCGCCCGGCTTCTGGTGGTCGCTGCTGTCGGCGGTGCTCGCGATCGTCGTCGGGTTTCTGCTGCTGGCGTTTCCCATCAGCGGCGCCTTTTCGCTGACGATCGTGCTGATCGCCTTCTTCATCATCGAGGGCGTCGCTTCGATCATGTTTGCGCTCGACCACAAGCGCGAGCTCTCCGGCCGCTGGGGCTGGATGCTGGCGAGCGGCATCGTCGATCTGATATTGGCGGCGCTGATTTTCGCCGGCCTACCGAGCACGGCGGCCTGGGCCATCGGCGTGCTCGTCGGCATCAACATGTTGTTCGGCGGCTCGGCGCTCATCGCCATGGCGCTGCACGCGCGCAACGCGGCAGCCTGAGCTGCATTCGGAGGACAAGAAATGATCCGCATTGCGCTCGCGCTGCTCGTGATGTGCTGCTCGGCGACGGCGCCGTTTGCCGAGGTCTTAAAACACGAACCGCCGATGGGCGCCATGAAAGAAGGCCAAGTGGTTCTGGTCGACGATGGCACTTGCCCCAAGGGCCAGATTAAGCGCGTTGTTGGCGGCAACCACGTACGAGCCGGCGGCTACAAGCAGATCGTGCGCACGCGCAGCTGCGTCCCGCGGTAACGGCTATTTGCCGTAGCGCTCGGCCAGCCGGCGGTCGTAATCGAGCACGGCCTGCAGCAACACCTGCGCTCCGGCCGCACATTGCTCCTTCGAAGAATGCTCGGCCTCGTTGTGGCTGACGCCGTCCTTGCACGGCACGAAGATCATGGCCGCCGGCGCCACGCGCGCGACATAGGCTGCGTCGTGACCGGCACCGGAGATCATGTCGCGCGTCGAGCAACCTGAAACCCGGGCCCCTTCGCGCACCGCGGCGATGCAGCCCGGGTCGAAGGCCTGCGGCAGCTGGGTCCAGATATTCTTGATGGCAATCGCGAGACCAAGCTCCGCCTCGAGCTTTTTTGCGGCCTCGGAAATGTCGCGCTCCATGCGGTCGAGCACCGCGGGATCGGGGCAGCGCATGTCGATCATGAAGAAAACCTCACCGGGCACGACATTGGGCGCGCCGGGTTTGACCTCGAGCAGGCCGACGGTGCCGACCGCGCTTTGATCGCGCAGCGCCGCGGCATTCACCGCATCGACCAGGCGCGCGGCGCCGAGCAGCGCGTCATGCCGGCGGGGCATCGGCGTGGTGCCGGCGTGGGTGTCCTGGCCGGTCACGGTCGCTTCGTACCAGCGCATCGCCTGAACGCCGGTGACGACGCCGATGTCCTTGCCCTCAGCCTCGAGATAGGGGCCCTGTTCGATGTGCACTTCGAAAAACGCGGACAGCCTGTGTTCGCCGCATTTTTCCGGCCCGCGATAGCCGATCTTGTCCAGCGCCGCGCCGAAGGTCTCGCCGGCGCGGTCGGCGCGCGCTGCGGCCCAATCGCGCGTGAACACGCCGGCGAAAACGCCCGAGGCAATCATCGCCGGGGCGAAGCGGGCGCCTTCCTCATTCGTCCAGTTGACGACTTCAATGGGCGCAAACGTTTCGTAACCGGCGCGGTGCAGCGTGCGCAACGCTTCGAGCGCGGCCAGCACGCCGAGCGCGCCGTCGAACTTGCCGCCCGTCGGCTGGGTGTCGAGGTGGCTGCCCATGGCGATCGGCGGCACGTCGGCGCGCTGTCCCGGCCGGCGCGCGAACATGGTGCCCATGTCGTCGATCGTCACGGTGCAGCCGAGCGCCTCGCACTGCGCCTTGAACCAGTCGCGCACCTGGCGGTCGAGATCGGTCAGCGTGAGCCGGCAAATGCCGCCTTTCGGCGTCGCGCCGATCTTGGCGGTCTCCATCAGGTCATCCCAGAGCCGCTCGGGATCGATGGTGAGATTTTTCATCGTCAGGCGCTTGGCTCGCCCGCTTCCGCCTCGGCGAGCTGGTCGCGCCAGTCCTTGCGCTTCATCAGGAACGAAAAACCGGAGAGTGCGAGGAGGAAGGCGCTGACCAGCATCAATCCCGCGGCGATCGGGCGATTGAAAAAGATGAAATAATTGCCGTTCGACATGATCAACGACTGGCGCAGGCTCTGCTCCAGAATCGGGGCAATCACCAGACCGAGCACCAGCGGCGCCGGATCGAATTCGAATTTGCGCAGCGCATAACCGAGAATGCCCATGATCAGCATGATCCAGACGTCGACGATCGAATTGTTCGTTTCGTAGACGCCGATGATGCAGAACATGATGATGAGCGGATAGAGATAGGCGTAAGGAATGCGCAGCACCCAGACGAACAGGCTCACCAGCGGCAGGTTGAGCGCGAGCAGCATCACGTTGCCGACATACATGGAGGCGACGAAGCCCCAGAACACGTCGGGGTGTTCGTTGACCAAGGTCGGTCCGACCTGCACGCCGTGCAGCATCAGCGCACCGATCAGCACCGCGGTGATGGGGCTGGTGGGGATGCCGAGCGCCAGCATCGGCACGAAGGCGCCGGTCGAGGCGGCGTTGTTGGCGGTTTCCGGTCCGGCCACGCCGGCGACGGCGCCCTTGCCGAACTGTTCGGGGCGCCGGGAGACGCGCTTTTCCAGGGCGTAGGACAGGAAGCTGGAGATGATGTGAGCGGAGCCCGGAATGATGCCGATGAAGAAGCCGAGCAAGGTGCCGCGGCCGATCGGCATAGAGGCTTCCCGCCATTCCTTCCGCGTCGGCAGCAGTTCGCGCAGTTTGGGCGAAATGATGGTCTTGACCGCATCGGCGCTGGGCGTGGACAGGATTTCGCCGAGGCCGAACAGGCCGACCGCCACCGGCACAATGCCGATGCCGTCGCCGAGCTCGGCGAGGTCGAAGCTGTAGCGGAAGTGCCCGGTCATGTTGTCGATGCCGATCATGCCGAGCAGCAGGCCGAGGCACGCCATTAGCAGTGTGCGGATCAACGACGACGACGACATATAGGCGAGGAAAATGAGCCCGAGCACGAGGAGGGCCGTGTACTCGGGCGGCCCGAAGCGCAAGGCGATGGTCGCCAACGGCGGCGCCACCACCGTCAACACCAACACGCCGAACGTCCCCCCAATCCACGATCCGACGGCGGCGATGCACAGCGCGGAGCCCGCGCGGCCTTTTTGCGCCATGGCGTAGCCGTCGATGCAGGTCATCACCGACGACGCTTCGCCAGGAATTCGCATCAAGATCGATGTGGTCGAGCCGCCATATTGCGAGCCGTAGTAGATGCCGGCGAGCATGATGATGGCTTGCGTCGCATTGAGCCCGAAGGTGACCGGCAGCAAGATCGAAATTCCGGCGAGCGGCCCGACGCCTGGCAAGACGCCGACCAGCGTGCCGACCACGCAGCCGAGAAACGCGTACCACGCATTGTGCGGCTCGAGGGCAACGGAGAAGCCCAAATAAAGGCTGTGCAGGGTCGTTTCCAATGCGGCTTCCTAGAATCCGAGCGGTCCCGTCTCGAGCGGTGTCTTGAGGACATAGACAAAGAGCACGTACGTGAACACGACGAGGCCGATACTGTAGGCGGCGGCCGGTACAAGGCGCTTGCGCTCGATGATCACCAATAGTGCGAAGATCAACAGCACGTCGGTGGTGAGAAAACCGAGCCACTCGAACACTGCGGCGGCGGCGGCGGTCACCAGGACTACCAAGGCCGCATGTTTGGCGTCGGCCCAGCTCAGCGTCGCGAACGGCTTGCTCTCAGATGCACGCGCGACAAGCACAATGCCGAACGAGATCGTCAGCACAGCCAAAACGTGCGGCATGAACCCGGCGCCGGGGAACGACAGGCTACCGACAGGCAAGTCGCCGGAGAGCGCAATCACTAACAGGCCGAAGGCGATGAAGAAAGCGCCCGCGATGTGGTCAGCGCGGAGTGTCATCCCTGCACGCGCCCGATCGCGCTCGATTCGATCATCGCTAGCCCTGCACGCGGCCGATCGCCTGCACCGCCTGCTCGACGCGTTTGGCGTCCTCGTCCCAGAACTTCGCGAACTCCGGCGCATCGAGATAGGCAACTTCATCGCCGATGTTGGTAATCGCGGTATTGAACTGAGCGCTGGCGGCGACCTTGCCGATGTCCTCCCGCAACACGGCGATTGCCGACGCTGGGGTTCCTTTGGGCGCAAACACGCCGACCCATAGCGAGAACTCGACGTTGTAGCCGAGCTCCTTCAGCGTCGGCACGTCCGGCGCCGCCGCGGCGCGTTGTTCGCCGAAGCAGGCGAGGGCGCGCAACTTGCCGGCCTTCATCTGCCCGTTGGCCGCGGCGATCGACGACACCAGCACCTGCGCGTTATTGCCGAGAATCGCATTCAGCGCCGGACCGCCGCCATTGGTCGGCAGGTGCCGCATCTTGATATCTGCCGCTTTCATGAACAGCGCCGTCGGCAGATGCAGCGCGCCATAAAGGCCGGAGGAGGAGAAGATGAGCTTGTCCGGATTGGCTTTAGCGTCGTCGACCAGCTCCTTGAGCGTCTTGTAAGGCTGCTTATCGTTGACCACGAGCACCATCGGCCCGGCGGTGAGCCGCGCAATAGGCACGAAATCGGCGCGGGTGAACTTCGGTTTGCGGCCGAACAGCTTGTCCACTTCGGCAAAGCCGGAAATGGAGACAATGTGGATCAGCAGCGTGTAGCCATCCGGCTTGGCGCTCGCGGCATATTGACCGCCGACCTGGCCTGCTGCACCGGCTTTGGTTTCGATGACGCACGGTTGTTTAATGATCGGCTCGAGCAGTGCGGTGAGCGGCCGGCCTACGACGTCGGCCGCGCCGCCGGGCGGAAACGGATTGATGAAGGTGATGGCGTGAGACGGATAGGTGTCGGCGGCAAAGACGGGCCGGACGACAAAAGCAGCGGCAGCGGCGCTGCCGCCGGCGACGAAGTGACGTCGATCCAACGGATCCTCCCTGATGTGCGCGCAGGCTTGCTTGCGTCTATTCTTTCGCGGAATGCTATCGCCCGCTGCGGCCGGCAATCAAGCGTTACGTTCGCCGGATGGACCGCATCGGCGCCATCCGTTTCAATGGAGCTCTTTCGCTCTACGAAGGAGGCAAAACATGCCCGCCTACTGGGTTGCCCGTTCCAAAATCAACGATCCAGTCGAATACAAGAAGTACACCGATCTGGTGCCGGCCATCATCGCCAAGTTCGGCGGCAAGGTGCTTGCGCGCGGCGGCAGATTTCAGATTATGGAAGGTCCGGACAAATTCCATCGTTTCATCGTGATCGAATTTCCCACTTTCGAGCAGGGGGTGGCGTGCTTCAAGTCGCCGGAATACGACCGCGCGGCCGCCTTCCGTCGTGGCGGTGCGGGTGAAGTCGAAACGATCATGGTTGAGGGCATTTAGCCCACCCGCGCCCGTCGGCCCTCTAGCGCGCCACTCGGAAAAGCGCGTAAGATGGCAAAAAAAGCGCGTTTAAACGGGAGGAGTCGAATGATACGTCGCCTAAAATCTCGGACATTGGCCTCGGTTGCGGGGCTGGCCGTCGGTATGCTTGCCGGCGCGGCGCTGATCGCAGGTTCTGCCAGTGCCCAGGACAAGAAGCCGATCGTGATCGGCTTTGGCCAATCGCTGACCGGTTTTCTATCGCCGAATGGAAAGCAGGCACTGCTTGGCGCAGAAATCTGGCGCGATGAAGTCAACAAGTCGGGCGGTCTGCTTGGCCGTCCCGTCGAGCTGAAATACTACGACGATCAGAGCAAGCCGGACACCGTGCCGGGCATCTACACCAAGTTGCTCGACGTCGACCACGTCGACCTCGTAGTCGGCGGCTATGCAACCAACCAGAACGCCCCGGCAATGCCGGTCATTATCCGCAAGGGCAAGACCTATATCAGTCTGTTTGCGCTCGACGTGAATGCAAAGTTCAAATATCCGAAATACTTCTCGATCCTGCCCACCGGGCCGAATACCAAGACATCGTTCACCGAAGGGTTCTTCCAGGTCGCAGAACAACAGAATCCGAAGCCGACGACAGTGGCGCTCGCCTATGCCGACGCCGAGTTTGCGCAAAACGCCTGCGACGGCGCCCGTGAAAATGCCAAAAAGGGCGGCTTCAAAATCGTATACGACAAGAGCTATCCGCCTCCGCCGAAGACCTCCGACTTCACGCCCATCGTGCAGGCACTGAAAGCGGCCAACGCCGATCTCGTCATTGTCTGCTCGTATCCGGCTGACTCCGTCGGCATCATCGAGGCGGCAAACGAAATCGGTCTGACCCCGAAAATGTTCGGCGGCGCGATGGTCGGCCTGCAGGCTCTCGTCTTCAAGGAAAAGCTCAAGCAGAAGCTCAACGGCATCGTGAACTACGAGACTTGGGTGCCCGACAAGAAAGAGATGTATCCGGGCACGGAGGCGTTCTTCAAAGAGTATCAGTCCCGGGCCAAGGCAGCCGGCGTCGATCCACTCGGCTACTATCTCGGCGGCTGGGGCTACGCCCAATTCCAGGTGCTTGCCGATGCGATCAAGGGCTCAAAGAGCATCGACGACAACAAGATCGCGGCCTATCTGAAGTCGCACACCTTCCACACGGTCATGGGTCCGATCAAGTTCGGCGCCAAAGGCGAATGGGCGGAAGGCCGCATGCTGCAAGTGCAGTACCACGATATCAAGGCCGACGCGGACCTCGAAACTTGGCGTGGCATGAGCTACCAGACCGTGCTGACGCCGGCGAACCTAGCGACAGGCAAGGTGATCTATCCCTACGACAAGGCGCACAAGTAGGCGCTTCGAACGACGACAATGCGAAAGCGCCGCGGTCGACCGCGGCGCCTTTTTTTAACTGGATGCCTCGAGCCCGAGATAGAACTCGCGGATCAACTGGTTATTGTTGAGTTCCTCGGCAGAGCCGCCTTCGAAGGCAATTTTGCCGTGCACGATGACATAGCCGCGGTCGGCGATGCGGATTGCCTGGATGAAGTTCTGCTCGGCCATCAGGACTGTAAGTTGATAGTGATCCTTGAGCTTCTTGATGGCATCGATCGTGCGGCTCACGAGCACCGGGGCGAGGCCGACTGACGGCTCGTCGATAAGCAGGATGCGCGGATTGAGCATGAGCGCCCGCGCAAGCGCCAGCATCTGCTGCTCGCCGCCGCTCATCGAGCCCGCGAGCTGATTCTTGCGCTCGGCGAGGCGCGGAAAGACCTCAAAGCAGAATTCGCGGTTCATCTGAATATGCGGGCGGGCGCGGCGGCGGCTGGCACCGAGCAGCATGTTTTCTTCCACCGTCTGCCGCGGGAACAGGCGGCGACCCTCCGGCACCAATGCGATGCCGAGATCGACGATCTGTTCGGTGGTCATGCCGATGAGATTGTGAGTCTCACCGTCGATCTGCGCGGTAATGGACCCCGCGTGCGGGCGTACCATGCCCATCACGCATTTCATCAACGTGCTTTTGCCGTTGCCATTGGTGCCGAGCAGCACCACGGTTTCGCCGCCGCCGACTGTAAGCGAGACGCTCTCGAGCACGCGGACGGCGCCGTAGGCGGCATCGACGTTCTCAACCGTGATGCTATTGCCGCTATTGGCCAAGATAGGCTCCAATGACTTCGCGTTCCTTGATGACGTCGTCCGGCTTGCCATCGGCGATCTTCTTGCCAGACACCAGAACAACGAGCCGCTGCGAGAAGCTCATAACCGCGCGCATGATGTGCTCGATCATGATGATGGTTATGCCGCTTTCGTTGAGGCGGATCAGCAGCGCCACGATGTCTTCAACCTCCGAGTGCGAGAGGCCGGCCATCGATTCGTCGGCGATCAGCAGCTTCGGCTCGGCCGCCATGGCGCGCGCCAGCTCAAGCTTGCGCATCTCCACCTGGGTCAAATCGCGGGGGTTTCGCGCCGCCTTGGCGTCGAGCGCCACCAGCTTGAGCAGCTCCATGCAACGGTCGTCGGCCTCCGCCTTGGAAACGTGGTGGCCGACGCGAAATGCCACCGTGTAGAGCAGCGGCACGCGGATATTGTCGGCGACAGTCATGCTCATGAACGGACGCGGCAGTTGAAAACTGCGGGCTAGGCCGCGGCGCGTGCGCTCATGGGCGATCAAGCCGTCCATCTTCTCGCCGGAAAACGTCACGCTGCCGGTCTCATTACGCAATGTGCCGCAAATACAGTTGACCAGCGTGCTTTTGCCGGAGCCATTAGGGCCAATGAGGCCGATGCGCTCGCCGGGCGCCACGTCGATGTCGACGCCATCGAGCGCAACGAAGCCGCCGAACCGCTTGCCTAATTGCCTCACCTGCAGGAGCGGCGCGCTCATGCCTCTTTCCTCCTGCGCATCCAGCCCTGCCACAGCCCGATGATGCCGCTGGGGGCCACGATGACGAAGCCGATTAGCAATAGCCCGACGATCAGCAAGTTGACCGCGGAGGAAATGGTGACGGTGGCGATCTGCTGCAGCGTGCCGAGCAGCACGGCCCCGATCATCGGCCCGGCCCACGAGGTGGTGCCACCAATCATCGGCATGGCGATCGAGTTGACCGCATAGGACAGATCGAAAGCCGAGCCCGGCTCCACATAACCGATATAGAAAGGAAGGGGGGCGCCCGCCATGCCCATCAGCGCACCCGACAACGTGGTAGCGATCAGCTTGAGTCGCAGCGTCGGTACGCCGCAGGCTTCCGCGGCAAGTTCGTCGTCGCGAATGGTGGCGAAGCCGTAGCCGAGCCGCGAGCGCTCGATCAGCCGTGCGCAGGTGAGCGAGAGGATCACCAGCGCCAGCATCAGCACGAACAGATACTGAATATAGGGGCCGAAGATCGGCACCTTATCGGGTGGAATGATGTAGGCGCCGCGCGAACCGCCGACGAACGACCAGTTGAGCACGAACGTTTGCAGCACCACGGACAGCGCCAGCGTAGCGATGGCAAAGAAGACGCCGCGCAGGCGCAGCGTCAGGTACCCGGTGCCGAGGCCGACCAGTCCGGCAACGATGCCGCCGATCACCACCAGCACCGGCACCGGCAGCGGAAAGACGCTCTGTAGCGGACCGACCAGATTTTCCGGGAACAGGTCCTCAAGACTCTGGCCGACAGTGTAAAAGAACACGCTGGTGTAGGCGCCGATGGCAAAAAAGCCGGCGGAGCCGAAATTTACATAGCCGCAATAGCCACCGAGAATATTCCAGGCAGTGGCCAGCACGATGAACTCAAGCACCGTGTAGCCCAGGAAAAACAGATAGTCGTTGTCGGCGGCGCGGAGAATGAAATAGAGCGCCGTCGCAACGGCGATCTGCAGCAAAATAAATACGGGAGTGCGCACGGCCTAGCGACCCAGCAGCCCGGAGGGTTTCACCGCCAGCGTCAGCAGCAGGATGCCGAAGGAAACGGCCGGCGCCCACGACGGCCCGTAGAACACCGAGGTGATGCTCTCGATAACGCCCAGCAGTAATGCCGCGATCAATGTTCCCGGCAAACTGCCCAACCCGCCGAGGACGCAAATCGCGAAGATTCGGCCGATGTAGTCGCGGCCCACCGAGGGGATCACCGGCTGGATGATGATGAGAAAGGCGCCGGCCATCGAGGCGGTCGCGATCGAAATGCCGAAGGCGATGCGCTTGATGCGCGTCGGATCGACGGCCATCAGACGCAGCGCAGTCGGATCTTGCGACACCGCCATGACGGCGCGACCAATGAAGGTGCGCGCAAGAAAAATCTGCAAGGCCGCGAACATAATGAGCGATACGAAACAGGGGACCAACAGGCGCAGGGGGAATTCCATGTGCGCAAAGCTCAAGCTAGGGCCGATGTACGTCGCATTCACCGAACGATAGTCGACCCCGAAGATCAACAGCAGGCATACTTCGGTGACGAACAAGACGCCGAAGAAGAAGGCGAGCCCGCGCAAAGACTCTTGGCCGCGCTTTTCAAACGAGACGTAGTAGATTTGGTAAATGAAAGCGCCGAGGAAATAAAAGGCCGGCAATACGATGATGCTGACGACGATGGGATCGACGCCGAGATTCACATTGACGACATAGGCGATGTAGGAGCCGAGCAGGATGAAGGCCGGATGCCCGATATTGACGATGTCGAGCATGCCGAAGGAAATCGAAATGCCGGCGGTGACGGCCGCGTAGAAACCGCCGAGCAGCAGTCCGGCAATAACGGCGTTGAGAAGAAGATTCAATTCCATTCGGCTTCAGCCCGCATCCGCTGCGCACGGCGCGTACATCTCAGGCACGCATGATGAGGTCAAGCGGCCGAGCGGCGACCACGCTCCGGGATGGATGGCAGGCGTTTCTCCCCTCTGCACGGTTATTTTTTATCGCGCCCCGCGGCGGCGGCGCGAGTGTGCAGGAAAGGCGCGGGCTTGGCTAGTCTGCGGGGTCCATGACGTGCCCGCGGCAAAAGGCGACGCCCGCCGCCAGTGGCGGCGGGCGTTAGGCCGCGCAGAGCTTAAGCCGCGGCTTGCGGCCGCACGCCGGCAGGCAGCGGCAGCGGTTTGTTGGCGCTGTCCTTAAACTCGACGGTCATGAACACCATTTCCTTGTCGCCGAGATTTTCCAGGTCGTGCACCTTGAATTCGCCCTTGCCGTAGGTCTCGTGGCGCGTTTCGCCGGGCTCGTAGGTATACTCGACAGTGCTGCCGTCATGCACATGCTGGCGGCCGCGACCGCCGGAAACGGACGTCCAGAAATAGTCGAGCACGTGGCGATGGAAGCCGATGCGTTCACCTGGGGCCAGGCGGATGATCCACACGCGCGTGCGCTCGTTTTCCGACAACAGCGTCGAGCCAACGCAAGGATTGGGATTCTTGGCTTCGCGCGCGAATTCGGCGGCGATGTCGGCGGGCCACGGGGCCTTGTCCTTCTTCTCCGCGGCCTTGTCGAGCATGGTCAGAGCCATGGCAAATCCTCCGATGCTATTTGCGCTCATATATAGCATATTTCCGAGGACTTAAAGATTGGGGAACTGGCCGTGCCCGCGAGGGAAAACCGTCGCGCCGTCATCATCGGCGGCTCCATGAGCGGGCTGCTCAGCGGCTTGTTGCTGCGTCGGGCCGGCTGGCGCGTCGATATTTACGAGCGGGTGGAAAGCGAACTGTCCGGCCGCGGCGCCGGCATCGTCGCACAGGCGGAGCTGATCGCGCGTCTGTACAAGCTTGGGCTGAAGACGGAGGCGCTGGGTGTCCACATCACCACGCGCAAAATTCTCGATCGCGACGGCCGTTTGAGCATTGAATTTGCCTGCCCGCAGGTGCTCACCGCCTGGGAGCGCGTCTATCGGCTGTTGCGCGACGCTTTCCCGCCCGAGCACTATCATCGCGGCCGGGGGCTTGCGGGGTTCGCTCAGGACGAGGCGCAAGCGCACGCGCACTTTTCCGGCGGCGAAACGATTTCCGCCGATCTTTTGGTCGGAGCCGATGGCATCCGCTCCACCGTCCGCCAACAGGCCGCGCCGGATGTGCTGCCGCTCTACGCCGGCTATTGCGCTTGGCGCGCGCTGCTTAACGAGAGCGATTTTCCTACCGACGTGCATCGCGATCTGTTCGAGTACATGACCTTTACGCTGCCGCCGGGCGAGCAATTTCTGGGTTATCCCGTGGCAGGCCCCGACAATGATCTGCGGCGCGGACACCGCCGCTACAATGTGGTGTGGTACCGGCCCGCCGACGAGCACACCAAGTTGCAGTGGCTGCTCACCGACGACAGCGGGCGTACCCATGCGATTTCCATTCCGCCGCCGCTGATCCGGCGCGACGCCATCGCCGAGATGCGCGCCGACGCCGAGCGGCTGCTCGGCCCGCAATTCAGGGCGGTGGTGAAGCTGATCGACGAGCCGATCCTGCAGCCGATCTATGATCTTGAATCGCCGCGCATGGCATTCGGCCGCGTGGCGATCTTGGGCGATGCCGCCTTCGTTGCGCGTCCCCATGTCGCCGCCGGCGTCTCCAAGGCGGCGGACGATGCGGTGGCGCTGATCGAGGCATTAAGCGCCGAGGCCGAGGTGCCGCAGGCGCTCAAGCGTTTCGAGGCGGCGCGCCTGCCGGAAAATTTCCGCATCATCGAGCGGGCGCGCCATCTCGGCGCTTACTTGCAGGCAACGCGCACCGAGGCCGAGCAGGCGCGCGCGGGGCGGCATTCGACCGACGAGGCGGTGATTGCGGAAACGGCGGTGCTGGATTTTTTATATGCCTAGTCCCTAGTCCTCGTCCCCAAGGGGAAGAATGAAGATCACAGTCCCAACAGCCTCTTCGCGTTGCCGCCGCAGAGCGCCGCGCGTGTTGCGTCGTCGAAACGATCGACCGATGCCACATGGCCGATCGGATCGGCCTCCAGCATGTCGAAAGGATAGTCGGTGCCGAGCACAATGCGATCGGCGCCGTAGGTCTTTACCAGCGCTTCAAGCTGATGTGGCGTAAAGACAACGGTGTCGAAATAGACATTGCGCCGCAGATAGGTTGTCGGCGCTTGCGGCAGGCTGCCATGCGCATCCGACCGCGCGCCCCAGGCATGATCGATGCGACCGGAATAGGCGCCGAGAAAGCCGCCGCCGTGAGCGGCCAGAACGCGCAGCCGGGGATGGCGTTCGAACACGCCATCGAAAATCAGATAGTGCAACGCCATTGTGGTATCGAGCGGATTGCCGATGACGTTGTTGAAATAGAAGCGGGCGAAGCGCTGCGGCTGGGTGAAGCCGGTCGGATGGATGAACACCAGGGCGTCGAGCTCCTCCGCCTTTTTCCAGAACGGCGCGAAGGCCGGATCGGAAAGCTCCTTGCCATTCACGTTGGTGAGGATTTCCACGCCTTTGAAGCCGAGCTGCGTCATGCCGCGATCGAGCTCCTTGGCCGCCTCATTGCCGTCCTGCATTGGCACGCCGCCGAGCGCGACCAGCCGATCTTTATGCTTGCCGACATACTCGGCGATGCCGTCGTTGAGCGCACGCGCGGCCTCTACGCCAATGTCGACGGGCAGGTAGTAATAGATTTGCGGCGGCGCGGGACAGATGAGCTGCATGTCGACGCCCATCTCGTCCATGATGGCAAAGCGTTCGTCCGTCGTGGCCATGCGCGAGCGGATGTCGTCCGCCTGCTTGGCCATCAGCGCCTGTGTCTCGGGCGTAGACTGCGCGACCAATGGGTCGGTGGATTTTTTCAGATGCGGGGCGACGATCTCGGCGACTCGTGGCACCGCGACATGAGCGTGCATGTCAAGGGTGAGGCTTTTCGGCCTGACCTCACGTCCCGGCCTACCATGCTTGCGTGCCGCGGTGTTCGCATACTTATTCCAGACATTCGCCATGTCGTTCGTCCTGATGTCAGATGAAGTGCGTCAGTAGATGCCGAGATGCTGGTGCAGGTCGACGCCTTCTTTGCTCAATTCAGCCGGCGTCGAGACCACCGCCACGCGCCCGCTGTTAAGGATGACGATGTCGTCGGCGACGTCGAAGACAAGCTTCGGGTTCTGTTCCACCAGCACAATCGACAGCCCGCTCGCTTTCAGCTTGCGAATGGTGGCCATTACTTCCGCGACGATCTGCGGCGCCAAGCCCTCGGACGGCTCGTCCATCAACAGCACGCGCGGATTGCCCATTAGCGCGCGGCCGATCGCCAGCATCTGCTGCTCGCCGCCCGATAGGTGTGCGGCGATCTGGTTGCGACGCTCGGCGAGCCGCGGAAACATTGCGAACACCGTCTCTTCGGTCCACGGCGCGTGCTTGCCATTGTCCGGTTTGCGTGCCGCCACGCTCAAATTCTCGCGTACGCTCAGGCTCTTGAAGATGCGGCGGCCCTGCGGCACCAGAGCGACGCCTCGCGCGGCGATGCTTTCCGGCGGCGCGCCGGTGACCGGCTCGCCGAACACCGCGACCTGCCCCTTGCGCGGTGGCAGCAAGCCCACCGTGACGTTCATGCAGGTCGATTTGCCCGCGCCGTTGCGACCGAGCAGCCCCAGCATGCACGCTTCGTTCAGCTCGAAAGATACGTCCTGCAGAACGTGGCTGTCGCCATAATAAGCGTCGATGTTGCGGAGGCTGAGCGCGCTAGTGGCCAAGATAGACCTCCCGGGTGCGCGGATCGGCGACTACTTCGGTGCGCGTGCCCTCGACGATCACCTCGCCGAAATGCAAGAGCGTGATGCGCTCGGCAAATTCGAGCGCAACGTCCATGTTGTGCTCGATCATCACCATCGTGACTTCGCGCGGAATGCTCATCAACAGTCGGTGAACGTCGCGGCGTTCGTCGATCGATAGCCCTGCAAACGGCTCGTCTAGCAAAAGCACCTTGGGATTCTGCGCCAGGGCCATGGCGATCTCGACACGACGTCGCTCGCCATAGGAGGTCTGCGACAGCGGGCGCTCCGCAATATGCACAAGGCCGACGCGGGCGAGTGCTGCCCGCGCATGCTCGACGATGTGCGACTGCCGCCTCATATCGATCAGCGGATTCCAGCGTAGCGGCGACAGCCCCAGCAGCGCCAACGACACGTTATGAATGATGGTGTCATGCGGAAACAAAGTGATGATCTGATAGGTGCGCGCCATGCCCAGATGAGGACGGCGGCGGCTGGGCACATGGGTGATGTCCCGACCGAACAACGTGATCGAGCCGGCATCCGGCGTTAGCTCGCCTGTGATCAAGTTGAACAACGTCGTCTTGCCGGCGCCGTTTGGGCCGATGATCAGGCGCCGCTCGCCCGGCTGCACGTCGAGGTCGACGCCGCGAGTCACGTGCAGGCCGCCGAACGCTTTCGACAAATGCTTGACGGCGAGCGCGCTCACGGCGGCGTCTCCGTCTTGGCGGCACGAAGCCGCATCGCCTTGCGCCAGCACAGGCGCCACAAGCGCACACTGCCAGGCACCAACCCTTCCGGCATCAGGATGACGATAGCAACGAAAATAATGCCGAGCAGCATATTCCAACGCTCGATATAACCGCTGACCACGCTCTTGACGATCACAACCAGCGCCGAGCCAATGAGCGGGCCCAGCAGCGTGCCGGCGCCCCCGGAGATCACCATCAGCAGTACTTCCGCCGAGGACGTGAGGGCCAAGGTCTGCGGGCTGATGAACTGCGTGTAGTAAACGAACAAGATGCCGGAAACAGCGGTCAGCAGGCCGGAGAACATGCAAGCCCAGAAGCGGATCGCCCACACGTGGTAGCCGAGCGCGTTCATACGCCGCGCTTGATCGCGCGTTCCGGCTAAAGCTGCACCGAGCGGCGAGCGCACGAAAACCGCGACTGCGGCCACGGCGAGCGCAAAGACGACGAGCGTCGTGTAGTAGAACGCATTTGCGGAATCGAGGCTGAAGCCAAAGGGTTCAGGCCGGGTGTGCACGTTGATGCCGTTGTCGCCGTTGGTGACGCTGATCCAGCGATAGGCGAGCCCCCAGATGATTTCGCCGAGGGCCAGCGTGATCATGATGAAGCCGATCCCTGTCGCCCGCAGCGACAGCATCGCGTAGAGCGCCATGGCGCCGAGACCCACAACGACGGCCACGATAATTGCGACGGGATGGCCGAGGCCGCTTTGCAGCGCATAGCTGACCGCATAGGCGGCGATGCCGAAGAGGCCGGCGTGGCCCAGCGACACCAGCCCGGCATAGCCGACCAGCACGTTCAGACCGAGCGCGAAAATGGCGTAGAAGAGGATCTGGCTGGCGACGTTGACGTAATAGATGCCGGGCGTCCAATACGGCACGGTTATCAACGCGACGATCCCGAGCGCACAGGCAATAAGGCGCGCGCTCATGGCACAAACCTGCCGAACAGACCTTGCGGCCTAAAGATCAGCACCAGCAGCATCGGCAGAAACAGAATGAAATAGGCGAGTTCGGGCAGCAGCGCCTGGCCGAAGTTGTAGATGAAGCCGATCACGATGCTGCCGACGAAGGAGCCGAGCAAGCTGCCGGTGCCGCCGAGGATCACGACGACCAGCGCGAGTGGCAACATGTCCTGGTCGAGTCCGGGATAGACGGACAAAATGGGCCCGCCGATAATGCCGGCGAACGCAGCGAGGCCGGCGCCGAGCGCGAATACGATAGTGAACAGCCACGAGACGCGAATGCCGACCACGCGCGCCATGTCCGGATCATCGACGCCGGCGCGGATCATGGCGCCAAGGCGCGTGCGCTCGAGCAGCAGCCAGAGGGCGATGGCGACCACAATCGCGATGATGATGACGGCGAGACGATATTTGGGGACGACCAAGGCGTCGAAACGCAAGAATCCGATAAGGGCGTCCGGCGTTGCGACATTGATGGGATCGCCGCCCCAAGTCATCAGGCAGAAATCGGCAACGATGAAAGAAACACCGAGCGTCACCAAGACCTGCGCCAGCTGCTGACCGGGCAATTGGCGCAGCAAAAAGCGTTCGAGCAGCGCGCCGAAGGCGGCCACCAGGAGTGCGGCCAACAATGCGGCGATCCAAAAGTCGAAGGACATGCCCAGATAGCCGCCGACCAAAGTCGCCCCGAAGTAGGCCCCGAGCATGAAAAGCGAGCCGTGCGTCAGGTTCGGGATACGCATCAGTCCGAAAATGAGGGAGAATCCGGCGGACAGCAGAAACAGCAAGCCGCCAAACGTGATGCTGTTGACCGTCAGCAGCAGCCAAAACGACATCGTGCTAATCGTCCTGCTTCTATATTGCTAACGGCCTTCGTCATCGCGTCGCTGCGGGCGCGACAACATTGCGAATGCGGGCTTCATGCAAGTCCGCGCGCATTGTGGATTCCGGGCTCGTGCCCCCAAACGAACAAAGAAAAGCGCGGGCGCATCCGCGCCCGCCAGCACATGAAGCGGATCAGCACTTCTTCAGGGGCGGATAGTCACGCGAAAACACGGGATTCGCGAGATACTCTTTCTCCGGCCAGGTCCAGAACTGACTTACGTTCTCGTAGGTCTTGACGGTCTTGTTCCAGAGCTTGAGCCCGTACTTGGCACCCTCTTTGCCGAGGCGGCGGATGTAAATATTGCCAACCACGTTGCCGAGGTGATCGAACTTGATCGGCCCTCGCGGCGTGTCGGAGAGGCTGAGACCTTTCATCGTCGCCAAGAATTTTTCTTTGTTGCTGGCATCCCCACCGGAGGCTTGGAGACCGGCATCGACCACCTGGCAGTTGACATACAGCCCCGCCGCGTAGAAGCCGGGCACGGTGTTATAGTTCTTCAGCATGCCGTCGACGAAACGCTTGTTGCTGTCGTTTTCGAGATCGAGCGTGTAGGGGCAGGCTGAAATCAGACCGATCGCGTCCTCGCCGAAGCTCTTGAGCAGGGCATCGTCACCGCCGGTCTCACCGGTGCACACCGGCAGCTTGAGGCCGAAGCTGTGATACTGCTTCATGAAGCGGAGCGGGTTCGATCCAGCGAAGCCTTGGCAGACGCCGTCGCAATCGCTGATTTGCGCCAAATAGGGCGTGTAGTCGGGCGTCACGATCGGCGGCCACAGTTTCTTGGTGATGCAGCCGCCGTCCTGCTGGAAGGCCGCTTGAAAACCGCCCATCTGCTCGTAACCGAAAGCGAAGTCCTCGGAGATGGTGACGACACGCTTGAGCTTCATTTCCGTCGCGGCGTAGTGGCCCATAGGCTGCATCGCCTGCGACGACGTTGCGGATGCGCGCAGCAGGTACGGATTCGGCTTGCGCTGCGTCAGGTCTTGCGCCGCCGCGAGACTAAGCGTGGGCATCTTGTGCTGGATGATGTAGTCGCTGATCGCGTAAAGCTCGAAGCTGGCAAGCGGCCCGAGAACGACGTCGACTTTGTCGCGCTCGACCAATTCCTGCACCTTGGTCTTGGCGCCGGCCGGGTTGCCGCCAGTGTCGGCGGAGATGAGGTCGACCTTGCGGCCGCCCATCATGTAATTCTTTTCTTTCAGGAAGGTGACGACGCCCTGCTCCATTTGGATGCCGCCTTCGGCCAGCGGTCCGGTCTTGACCGTGAGCAGGCCCAACTTGAACGGAGCACCCTGGGCAATTGCCGGCATCGGGAATTTGAAGGATGCCGCGGCGGCGCCGGCAGCGGTGCCGGCCATGAATTTACGGCGGCTGATCTTGCGAGACATTCCATGTCCTCCCTCTGTTCTGATGGCCTTTGCGGCCACTTCTCGGCCGGTGCGGCCTTATCGGCGGAAAAGTCGCCCCATCTTCGGCTAATGTGTTCCACGATGTAAAGCCCGGGGCGTACGTGTCGTCGCACATATTCGAAGACGACGATGTGGGCCTGCGACAACCCGGCTCAAATGCCCAGGTAGTTCGATTTGATTTGCTCGTTGGCTTGGAGCTCGTCCGGCTTCGATGAGTGGACGACCTGACCTTTGCTCATTACATGCACGTAATCGACAAGCTTGAGCGCGAGGTTTGCATTCTGCTCAACCAGCAAAATCGAAAGCCCCTGCTCCTTGAGCTTGCCGATGGCTTCCCACAGGCCCTGGATAATGATGGGCGCCAACCCTTCCGACGGCTCATCCATGATCAGGCAGTCGGGGTTGGTCATCAGCGCGCGGCCGATGGCCAGCATCTGCTGCTCGCCGCCGGAGAGCGTCTTGGCGCGCTGGTTGCGGCGCTCATGCAGGCGCGGGAAAAGATCGTAGACGCGCTCGAGACCCCACCCGTGGCGTTCGGGGCTGCGCAAGGCAACCAGCAAATTCTCCTCCACTCCGAGGGTCGGGAATACCCGCCGACCTTGGGGTACTAGGCCCATGCCGCTGCGCACTGTCTCGAATGACGATTTGTCGGTGATATCGCCGCCCTTGAACACGATCTTGCCGTGCCGGGGCGGATTAAAGCCGACGATCGAGTTGACCAATGTTGTCTTGCCCACGCCGTTGCGGCCGAGCAGGCCTAGGATCTGGCCCTGTTCGAGTTGGAGCGACAGGCCCTGCAGCACATAGGCATCGCCGTAATAGGTGTGGATGTCCTGCACTTCGAGGATGACGCCCATGGAGCTAACCCGTGCCCAGGTAGATTTCCTGCACGCGCGCGCTGTCGTGAATCTGCTTGGGCGTGCCGGTTTCGAGAATTTCGCCGAAGTGCAAAACGGAGATTTGCGACGCGACGTCGAAGACGACGTCCATATCGTGCTCGATCAGCAGAATCGCGAGGGCGGGATCGAGTTTCATGAGGAACTTGGCCATCTCCGCCGACTCGCCCGAGGACAGTCCGGCGGCGGGCTCGTCGAGCAGCAGAATCTTGGGATCGCTTGCCAATCCGAGCACGATTTCCAGCTGCCGCTGTTCACCGTGCGATAGGTTGCGCACTTCGATGTCTTTGCGGTCGAGAAAGCCGACGCTTTCAAGCAGCGCATAGGCCTTCTCGTAGACGTCCTTATAGGACGACATGAAGCGCCACATGACAAATTTGGAGCGCCGCAGGCCTTTGATCGCCAGCATCACATTGTCGAGTACCGTCAGTTTCGGAAACAGGCTGGTGACCTGAAAGGTGCGCGCCATGCCCAGCGCTGTGCGGCGATGGCTCGGCCACTTGGTGACGTCTTCGCCGAACAGCAGTACCTGACCGGACGTGACCGGATAAATCCCGGTGATCAGGTTAAAGAGCGTCGTCTTGCCGGCGCCGTTTGGGCCGATGATGGCCTTGCGGTCGCCCGGCATGATGCGGAAGCTGACGTTGCGTGTGGCATGCAAGCCGCCGAAGCTCTTGCACAACGCCTTGAGCTCGAGCGCGGCAACGCCATTGGTCAGCGGTTGAGTCAAGGCGCGGGCCTCCGCCTGCGAAGCTGCCGGGGCCCGCATGCGGACCCCGGCGATTTGCCTTACTCGCAGTACTTACAAGGCGGGAAGTCCTTGCTGTACACCGGCTGCTTGAGGAACTTCTCCTTGCCGTACGTCCAGTACTGGCTGACGTGCGGATAGGTCTTGATCACTGTGTTCCACAGCTCGGCCTTGTCGTAACCGAACATCTTCTTCTTCTCGACTTTTTTGATGTAGATGTTCTGCACCGGGTTGCGATCTTCGAAGCTGATCGGGCCGCGCACCGCGTCGAGCTTGAGGCCCGACATGATGTCGATGAACTTCTCCGCGCCTGGATATTTGCCGCCGGCCTGCTTGATCGCGATGTCGATAATCTCGGCCGTGGTGTAGTCGCTTTCCGAATAGTACGACGGCACTTTGCCGTACTTGCTGCGGTAGGCTTTTACGAAAGCCTCGTTCTTCGGCGTCTCGATTGCCGCGCTATACATCAGAGAGGAAACGTCGCCGATGACCTCGTCGCCCATGAACGGCAGGACGAACTCGTCATAGCTGGTGCCGCCGCCGATGATCGGCTTCTTGTTGCCGGACGCGCGCAACTGCTTGGGGAATTGCAGCGACATCGGCCCGACCATGAGCGAGAAGATGGCGTCGGCGTCCGCTTTGATCGAGGGGATGTAGGGGCCGAAGTCCTTGGTCCCGATCGGCGGCCAGATCTTCTGAATGACCTTTCCGCCGCAGTCCTCGAAGACTTTCTGGAAGCCGCCCTGCTGCTCATAGCCGAACGCGTAGTCGGCGGCGATGGAGACCACTTTCTTGTACCCCTGCTCGCAGGCCCACTGACCGATTGCGTGGGTCGGCTGCGAGCTGGTCCAACCGGTGCGGAAGAAGTAGGGGTATTTGCTGAGCTGCCGTTGCGTGAGATCGTCGGCGGCTGGCACCGGCGAGATATAAAGCGTCCTTTCCTCGTTGCTCACCGGCGCCAGCGCGTAGCCGGTCGAGGCGAGCAAACCGCCCATGAACAGGTGCACTTTGTCTTGCAGCACCAGTTTCTTGGCTTTGGTGACTGCCGTGTCCGGCTTGCCCTGGCTGTCCTCAACGACAAGCTTGACGTCCATGCCGCCGAGCTTGTTGCCGTGCTGGTCGAGATACAATTGGAAGCCGTTGACCATATCCTTGCCGATCTGCGCGAAGATGCCGGTCATCGGCGCGATAAAACCGATGCGCAACTCCTCAGCCTTGGCCTGAGCGTTCACGCCCAGGCCGAGGACGAGACCTCCGATTAAGACCGAGGTCAGTGTCTGCTTTCGCGTCGCCATGTCGTCTTCCTCCCGTTGTTGTGTTTGCCTTCCGAAATTACGAAGCTGTCGGAGCCAGCTTTTTCGTGACCGTCTTCGAAGTTCTGTCGTAAGAGGCCCGGGCTTGGCGAATTCTTGCCGGAATGCCCATGAGGCCGGTCGGTAGGTAGAGGATGGTCAGCACATAGACGCCCCCGAGCACGTATTGCCACCATGGCACGAGCGTACTGAGATACTCGCGCAAGCCAAAGACGATCACCGAGCCAATCACGCCGCCGATGAGCGTCCCGGCGCCGCCGAGCACGACCATGAGCAGAGCATCGACCGAGGTGGTCAACACCACCGTCTCCGGGCTGACCAGACCGTTGGTGTGCGCCCACAGTACGCCGGCCAGCCCGCCGAATGCGCCGGCGATAATAAATGCGACGTACTTGTGCAGCCAGGTGTTGTAGCCGAGGATTTGCATGCGCAGTTCGCGCTCGCGGATCCCGGCGAGGCTGCGCCCGAACGGCGACTGTACCAGCACGTAAAGCAAGATCAGGCTGGCGACAAAGAAGGCAAAAACCAAGAAGAAGAATGTTCGTTCGTTGGTCAGGTCGAGGCCGAAGCTCGGCCGCGTAGAGACGTTAATGCCGTTGTCGCCGCCGGTCAGCGAACTCCAGCGGTAGGCAAGCCCCCACACGCATTGCCCGAGCGCCAATGTGATCATGAGAAAGTAGACGCCGGTGGCTCGGATCGCGAACAGGCCGAAGAATGCCGCGAGCAGCGCGCCAACCATCATGCCCATGAGTGCGACCAGCCAGAAATCCCATCCCAATCCAATATGGTAACGCGTCGCCAGAATGGCGGTGAAGTATGCGCCGACCCCGAAATAAGCCGCCTGACCGAGCGACGCCAATCCGGTGAAGCCAAGCAGGATGTCCAGGCTCATAGCCAGAATCGCGAACACCAGCGCACGCGTCGCCAGCAGCACCACGAACGAGGTTGAATGCGGAATAATGTAGGCAAGCGCGGCCAGGATAATCGCGACCGAAATAATTTTAAGATTCTGCTTGCTCATGCCGCGCGCTCAATCTCGCCCAAACAAGCCGGTAGGTTTCACCGCGAGGATGAGCACCATCGGAGCATAGAGCGTGAAGTACGAAACTTCGGGGAACAGCGCCTTGCCGAAATTGTCGGCGAGGCCGACGAGGAGGGCACCGATGGCGGCGCCGCCAAGGCTGCCCATGCCGCCAATGATCACTACTGCGAAGGCGAGCGGCAGCATCTCAAAATCGAGACCGGGATAGATGCCGAGAAACGCGCCGCCGATCACACCGCCCAGCGCGGCTAGAAAGGCACCGAGCGCGAAGATGAACATGGAGATGCGATTGGTATCGATGCCGACGCCGCGCGCCATTTGCGCGTCGTCGACTGTGGCGCGCACCGCCGCTCCCATGCGGGTCTTTTCCATGATGAGCCAAAGGCCGATGCCGATCGCGAGGGCCGTCGCAATCATGAAGATGCGATAGGCGGGAAAATAGACGCCTCCGAATACGAGACTCGCATTGAGCGACTCGGCGGGATGGATGTCCATGTTATCGCCGCCCCAGATGTCGAGGGCCGCCTGCTGGAAGAGGAAAGCAAAGCCGACCGTGAGCAACACTTGTCGCAGCACGTCGTTTTCGATCGGGACGATAGGAATGCGGCTTAAGACGACGTACCAGACCGCTGTCGCCACTGCGGTGATTAGGCCGGTTTCGATCCAAGCATTGACGCCGATGTGACCCCAACGGGCGATTGTCAGCCTGGTCAACACGCCGAGACCGAGCGCGATGGCGGCGTTCCGCGCGAATTCAAATCCTTCCGAGCGCAGGAACAAGCGTTCCATCAACAATCCGATCACCGCAACGGCGAGCGCAGCAAGCGGTAGCGACAACGCCCACGACCCGGTCGCCGCAATGACCGACAACGCGATGTAGCCGCCCCACAAGAAATAAGAGCCGTGGGACAGATTGACGATGCGCATCACACCGAAGATGAGGGACAGGCCGCTGCCGACGAGGAACAACAGGGCCCCGTAGGAAATGCCATTGAAGGCTTGGACGACCCAGAACTGCGTGCTCATTCCCCCCTGATCCTTCTTTTCGCACGAAGGTATCCGGTCAGCTTACATGATGGGTGCGGCAAATGAACACCCCAAATAGCCGCAACGGGTGGGGCCTTATGTCGGTGGCGGCTTCTTTTGCGTGACTTGCTACTTGCGCGTTTTACGGGGCGCCTGCCGTTTGGGCGGAATGATCGGCAGCAGCAGATAGGATGACTTGCTTGCACTGAAATGCAGCGTCGTGGTGCCGCCGAAAACGGCAGGCGGGCGGTCCTTCGGATGATTATGCAGGAACGGCCCGCAGCCGGTGAGTTCATTTTTGAAATTCGACAGCCTGCCGCCGCTGGCGCCGCCATATTCATAATCCTTGCCGCGTACCGAGAGCCCGATGCGATAACCCTTCGGCACCACAATGCAGGTCGGCCAGATCTCGATATCGAGTTCCGCGACTTGGGCTTTCTTCAACGGCTGCTTCTCGTCATGGGTGTGATAGGGCCGGTACGGGAGCGACAGCTTCTTGTCGAGCTTACGATGCGAGGCGCGCAGCCAGCCTTGTGCGACCGGTGTGTGTGGATCGATGGCGCCCTGGAACACAACTTCCTTGAGATCGCCGGTAAAGACCCGCAGCACTATGAAGAAGTCGGCATCGCTGGTCGACGATGACGCGAACAGCTTGAGTGCGGAGGGTCCGGTGATTTCCGTCTCTTCCGTGAGCGCGGGCGTCAGGAAGGTGAGCCCGTCCCCCATTGCTTCAAACGAGAGCTTGGCGTTGCCCGATGGCTTCTTGGTAGTGAGGGCCATGTCCGCTGGATTGAGATAGTATTTCGTCCATTTGGTGCGCTTGAGCGGCCACTCGTTTTCCGCGCGTGGCACAAACTTCTCGCCCGGGTAGCGGATTTGCAGCAGCACCTTCGGTTGCTTGCTCCAGCTCGTATCCTTGCCATGCAGAAAATAATCGAAGAAGCGCAACTGCTGCTCGCGTCCATAGTCCGTGTAGAAATGCGTCCAGTGCTCGATGCCGTGCGCCTCCAGCCATTTCTGTTTCGAGGCCGCGCGCATGAAGCCTTCGAAGTTTCCGCGCGGATGCAAGCCTTGGCCGCCCCAATTGGCAGCCGAGAAGAGCGGTGCCGTGACTTTCTCCCACACCGGGGAACGGTCGCGATGATATTGGTGGTCCAACGGATGGGCGACGATTTGCCCGCCGAAATCGGATCGATTCTTCGCGAGTTGCTCTTCGCTCAGCGTTTCCGGCCCGCACACCAGTTCGCCGTGCACGCGGCTGCGCCCGCCTTTTTCGCCGAGGCCGTATTGCACGACCTTGACCTGCATGTCGTACCAGTTCTCCCAGAAGGTGGAGAGAATGCCGCCGTGATGGGTCATGTCGCGGTACCAGTCGGCCGAACCTTCCCAGACGCACATCGCAGCGAGATGTGGCGGCTGCAGCGAAGCGACGTGCCACTGATTCATCCCGTAATAGGAGATGCCGTTGAGCCCGACCTTGCCGTTCGACCACGGCTGCACGCCGGCCCATTCGATGCAGTTATAGAAGTCCTTGGTTTCGCGAGGCGAAAAATGGTCGATATAGCCGGGCGAGCAGCCGGTGCCGCGTGAGTCGACGCGCACGCAGACATAGTCGTGCGGCACCCATTTCTCCGGATCGACGACTTCCCAGTTCTGGTAGAGGTTGCTCGATCCGGCTGTCACGTCGGGATGCTTTTCGGCCATGCGCTGCCACGCGCTCGGGTAGCCGTCCTGGAAGGCAAGATTTTTGGCGTAGGGACCGTAAGTGAGAATGACCGGATATCGGCCCTCTTTCACCGGCCGGAATACGTCCGCGCGCAGCACCAGACCGTCGTCCATCGTGATCGGGACGTTCCAGTTGATCCGCATGCCGTCGCGGACTTCCGTGCGCTCGAGCAACACGGCCATGACTCTCCTCCCACCGATGTGTTTTGTGCGAGGCTACAAAGGTCGGGCGGTTCGTTACAAGCCCGTCAGGCGCGCTTGCGGCGGTTGACCTTCGCCATGCTTTCCAACACTGCGCATACTGCGGCGGTGTCTTGGCCGCCGTAGCCGTTGGCTTCGGCCCGGCGGTAGATCGGCTTCGAGGCGTCGAACATCGGCGTCGGCACACGAATTTGGCGTGCATAGTCGCCGATCACGCGCATGTCCTTGTCCCAGATGGAAATCTTCATGGTCGGGTTTTTGTAATTGTTCTTCACCATCATCGGCGCGCGCAATTCGAAAATGCGCGAATTGCCGGCGCCGCCCTTGATGAGATCGTAGATCAGTTGTGGTCGCAGGCCGGCCTTCATGCCGAGCACCATGGCTTCCGCGCTGGCAACGTTGTGGATGGCGACCAGCAGATTGGCGACGTATTTCATGCGGCTGCCGTTGCCGAACTTACCGACGTGGTAGACGCGGCGGCCGAACGCCTCGAACATCGGCTTCAGCCGGCGCGTCAGACGCGGATCGCCGCTGGCATAGAAGACCAGGTCACGCGCTGCGGCCTGCGCGCCGGTGCCGCTCACCGGCACGTCGAGCATCGCGTGCCCGGCCTTGCGCAGGATGGCTTCGGCCTTTTCTTTGTCGGCAATCGCAAAGGTGCTCATTTCGACCAGGACTTTGCGCGGCAGCTTGCAGGCGGCGATCGCCCGAGCCGTGTCCATAAGCGCCTGCGGCTTGGGAAGACTGATCAGGATGACCGGAGACTTCTCGGCAACGTCGATGGCGCTCGAGGCGATGTTCACGCCGGCCGACTTCGCCTCGCGGCGCCGTGCTGCACTGATGTCGTAACCGACGACATGCCATCCCGCGCGCGCAAGATTCTTGGCGAAAGCACCGCCCATGATGCCGAGCCCGATGACGCCGACCGCGCCCTTGGTCCTCCTCGCCATTTCTTTTTCTCCCTGATGAAAACTCCGACTCGGTAAGTGCGTGCCGATGTCTTTAAGCGGCAGCGGTCGGGCTGTCGAGCGGAACGGTCGTTCGATCCCGCTTTCATGCAGCGCTCCGATCGCATATCGTCCTTGCAACCAGCAGCCCGGGAGGAGCCATGAAAGTTGGAGTAGCGGGCCTGGGCGCCATGGGTGGCAATGTCGCCCTGCGCCTCATGGAAGTCGGCCACCAAGTCACCGTCTGGAATCGCACAGCAGAGAAGGCAAAGCCATTGGCCGAGGCCGGCGCCAAAGTGGCGGCGTCGCCCGCGGACGTAGCGGCGGCCAGCGAGGCGGTCATCACGATGCTGACCGACGGCAAGGCAATCGACGACGTCTATAACGGGCCGAATGGGCTGCTGGCAGGCGATGTCAAAGGCAAGCTGTTCATCGAGATGAGCACCGTCGCGCCGAAAGTCGAGACCGACCTTGCACCGAAGGTGCGCGCCAAGGGCGCGGCGCTGGTCGAATGTCCCGTCGGCGGCTCCACGGCGCCTGCGCGCAAAGGACAATTGCTCGGTCTGATGGGCGCAGAGAGTGCCGATGCGCAGCGCGCCCGCCCGCTGCTCGAGCAGCTTTGCCGCAAGGTCGAACATTGCGGACCGGTCGGCACCGGGGCCGCCATGAAGCTCGCCATCAATCTGCCGCTGATGGTGGCCTGGCAGGCCTACGGCGAGGCTTTTGCCATTGCGCGCAGCGTCGGCTGGCCCGCCAAGCGCCTGCTCGACTTGTTCGTCGAGAGCAACGGCGCCAACAACGCCCTCAAGATGCGCGCCGACATGATCGTGAAGCTGTTCGAGCGCCAGGATGCGGGGCCGACGACATTCTCGATCGCAAACGGCGTAAAAGATCTCCGCACCATGGTGGCCACTGGCGAGGCGCTCGGCGCTGAAATGCCTGCGACCAAAGCGGCGCTGTCCGGATTCGAGGACGCCGTGAAAAAGGGCTTCGGCGGCGGCGACGGTGCGCAGATGACCGTGTTCTGGGCGGAGCGGAAGCAGTAAACCTTACGACGGAGACGGCCCGTGAAACTGTTTTCCTACTGGCGCTCGCTCGCAACCTACCGGGTACGAATCGCGCTCAACCTCAAAGGCATCGCGCCCGACGAGGTGATCGACGTTAACCTGCATCAAGGCAAGCAGCGCGACGACGCGTTCCGCAAGATCAACCCGATGATGGCGATCCCGGCGCTGATCGAGAACGATGGCACGGTGCTCTTTGAGTCGCTCGCCATCCTCGAATATCTCGATGAAACACATCCTAACCCGCCGTTGCTGCCGAAAGAGCCGAAAGCGCGCGCGCGCGTGCGCGGGCTTGCACAGATCATCGCCTGCGACACGCACCCGCTGATTGTGCCCCGCGTACGCGAATATCTCGCGCACGAATATAAGATCGACGAACCGGGCGTGATGAAATGGGGCCATCATTGGCATTCGGCCTCGTTGAAGGCGCTGGAGGCCAATCTCGCGACCTCGAAGGAAACCGGCCGCTTCGCACAAGGCGAGCAGCTTACGATCGCGGACATCTGCATGTGCGGCCAGGCGGTGGGGGCCGTCTATTTCAAGGTCGATCTGGCGCCGTTTCCAACCTTCAAGCGCATCGTCGATGAGTGCAACAAGATTGACGCGGTTGCGCGCGCGCATCCGCTCAAGCAGCCGGGCGCCCCCGCGTCGGTATGATCGATACGGCAATCGTCGGTCTAGGCTGGTGGGGGCAGACGCTGGTGAAGGCGGCGCGCGACTTTGGCGCGCCGCTCCGCTTTACGCGCGGTGTAACGCTCGAGCCGGAGAGCGTCCGCACCTTCGCCGCCGAGCACAAAATCGCGCTATCGAGTTTCGAGGAGGTGCTGGCGGACCGCAGCGTTCGCGCCGTCGTGCTGGCGACGCCGCACACCAGGCATCCTGAGCAGGTGAAGGCGGCGGCCGCGGCCGGAAAGCACATCTATTGTGAGAAGCCTTTTGCGCTCTCGAAGGCCGATGCCAAGGCGATGCTGGAAGCGGTTCAACGCGCGGGCGTCACCATCGCGGTCGGCCATCATTTCCGGCTGATGCCTTCGATGCGCGCGCTCGCCAAGCTGAAGGCGCAAGGTGCCTTTGGCGCCATCATGCATGCCGAGGGCAACTACAGCCACGACTGGCTGGCGAGTTATCCGGCCGATAGCTGGCGCATGGCGCCTGCGGAAAGCCGCGCCGGCGGCATGACAGGGATGGGCATCCACGTGCTCGACTGCTTCCGCGATCTGGTCGGGCCGGTGGCGCGCATCAGCGCGCTGTCGAAGGCACGCGCGCTCAGGCTTTCGACGGGCGACACCACGGCGGCGCTGATCGAATTCGAGAATGGCGCCACTGGCGTGCTCGGCACGACGATCAAAACGCCGTTTCGCTGGCGCATCGCCATTTTCGGCGAGAATTGCTGGGCCGAAAGCGTCAGCGAAACACGGCTGATCGTGCGGCGCGCGGGCAAGAGCGATCCTGAGGTTTTCGACTATTCGAGCGATAACCACCTCGGACGCAATCTCGATTATTTCGCCAAGGCCGTAGCGGGGCAGGGCACGTTTCCGATTCCTCCCGATGCCATCTTGCAAACGGCAGCCGCGCTCGAGGCTGTGTTCAAATCGGCTGAGGCGAATGGTGCATGGATGGTCGTATAGATGAGCGTCGTCAGGCGCGCCGCTTGCGTCGCGGCTGCACAATCGCTTCATCCCACACGTCGTGAATATGCGCGACCTCCTGCTCGAAACGCTGCAGGAACATGCGCGCCTGGGTGGACAGCGTCCGCCGCGCCGGTTGAATGACAACGAACTCGGCGTGCAGCTCGGGGGCGACGATCGGGTTGACGATCAATTCGCCGCGGCCGATGTCGTTGACCGCAATGACGCTCGGCAAAATCGTGGCCCAATCGGACCGCGCGACAAATTCGAGCGTGGCGATCATTGCGTCCATATCGAGAATGGCTTCGATTTCGACGCCATGCGTCTGAAAGTAGGTTTCAAGGTTCCGCCGACGGATGTTGTCGGGTCCCGGCGCGACAATCTTAAGCGGCTTGCAGTCCGATAAGCGCAGCGGTGCAAGCGGCACGAATCCGCGTCGCTTGCCGGAGATCAACATTTCGCGGTCGCGCACCAGCAGGCGGGATTTGATGCCAATGGTCCCTTCATAGGCCGGCACCACGGCGAAATCGAGCTGATCCGTGCGCACCATATCGGTCAATAGATTGCTGTAGCCCTCGACGATGTGCAGGCGCACGTCGGGACAGCGCGGGATGAAATCTTCCAGTACCGGCGCCAGCACCGCGCGTGTGAAGGTCGGCATCAATCCGATGCGCAATTCGCCGCCGACATGACCGGCGAGCGCACGCGCCTGTTCGGCCGCGTGCTCGAGGGCGCCGACGGCCTCGACGCAGCGCTTGTAGTAGCGCACGCCCGCAGGCGTCGGTTTGACCCCGGCGCTCGCCCGTTCGAACAATTTGACGCCGAGCTTTCGCTCGACGGCCGCCACGTGCTGCGAGATGCCGGATTGAGTGGCGTTCTCGCGCTCGGCGGCGCGGGTGAAAGAGCCTTCCTCGCAGACTGCGATCACCGCACGGATTTGCCGTAAGGGGATGTGCCGCATGACTGGCGCGTATTAGGAAAAATAATGCCAAAGGGCAAATTATATTATTTCTTAGGAGGCCGGTGCCCGACTAACATCCCCGCCCAATAAGCGGATAAGCGGCGCTGATGGGCGCCCAGAGGGGAGGGATGCACAATGGGCACGGCAAATTTCGGCATCGCCGGAATGGATTGGCAGCAGCGGGTCAATTGGGACCGGCTGCGCGAATATCGTATCGAACGCGCGCGGCAAATGATGAAGAAGCACGGGCTCGGCGCCGTGCTTTGCATGTACGACGAAAACATCCGCTACATCACCGGAACGCTGACGCCCGGATGGTGCCGGCTCAAGCCCGGCCTGCGCTACGCCATGCTGTGCGGCGACGGGCGGCCGATCGTGTTCGAGCAGGGCGACATCGGCTTCCAGATCGAGCGCCACAGCCCGTGGATCCCGAAAGAAAACGTGCGGCATTCGTTTGCCTGGATCAAGGGCGCGGCGGGGCCGGCGTCAACGCAACAGGTCAATAAATTCGTCAAGGCGGTGATTCAGGCGATGAAGGACAACGGCGTCGCCGGGCAGAAGCTCGGCTGCGACTTCATCGACATCAACATGATCAACGTCTTTAAAGAAAACAATATCAACTGGGTCGACGGCATGACGCCGATGATGGAGGCGCGCGCCGTCAAAAGCGCGGACGAGCAGGAATGCTTCCGCATCGTCGGCGCGATCGGCGACGCGACGCACTGGGAGTGCATGAAATTCCTGCGCCCCGGCATCACCGAGAACCAGGTGACGGCGCATTTGATGAAATATCTCTACAGCATTCCCGGCATGGAAGACGTCGAGGATGTCATCGTCTCGTCCGGCCCGAATACCTGGCCGAACTGGCGCAATTTCTCCGACCGCATCATTCAGCCCGGCGACATTGTCTTCATGGATTTGGCCGCGCTGACATGGAACGGTTACAAATCCTGCTATTACCGCACTTATTGCGTCGGCAAGGAGCCGACCCAGGAACAGAAGGATACCTACGCGACCGCGCTCGAGTGGCTCTATGATTCGATCGGCGCCGTGAAGGTGGGCGCCACGACGCGCGACATTGCCTCAAAATGGCCGTCCGCGATGGAGACGTGGGGCTACGAGGACGAGGACCAGGCGGCGGCGAATTTGTGGGGTCACGGCTTGGGTCTTGCGCAATACGATCCGCCGGTGATCTCGCGCATCTGGTCGCTCGATCATCCGATCGAGATCAAGGAAGGCATGACCTTCGCGCTGGAAACCCAGCATGGCAAGAAATACCGCTACGGCGTGCGCATCGAGGAAATGCTGATCGTCAAGAAGGACGGCATCGAGATCGTGTCCAACTTCCCTGTGAAGCAGATCACAGTCGTCGACCCGCTGCCGGGCTATGGAGACCATGTGCGCTAGCCTTTGTTCCGGGCATAGTATGACGAAATGATGCGCTGACCCGGAATTCCAAGCCTCCGATAAAACGGTCCAGCACCGCGGTGGACCGATTCGCCACGCTCCGCGTTGCTCTCATCCGGGACCACATCACGCAATGGCCGAATTTGTCCTCCCGCTCAGCGACCGGCGCGCCGCCGAGCCCGACATTGTCGGGCCGAAAGCCGCCAATCTTGCGTCGATGATGCAGGCAGGACTGCCGACGCCGGGCGGATTTGCGCTCACCGCCGAAGCTTATCGCCATCAGGTGCGGCACCTCGGCATCGATGACCTGGTGACCGAATACAATACGGCCGATCTGCCGAACTCGCGCAAATTGTCGGTACGGATCAGGCTCGCGCTTTATCAGCAACCGATCGCGCCGGAAATTCTCCATGCGCTGCTTGCCGCTTGGCACGCGCAACGACGGGACGGACCGCGCGGCGCGGTGCGCTCCTCCGCGCTGATCGAAGACCGCGCGGGCGCGAATTTTGCCGGCCAGTTCGAAAGCTTTCTAGGCGTTTCCGAGGAAACGGAGTTCTTGACCGCAGTGCGCGCCTGCTGGGCCGCGTTGTGGACCTCGCATGCGCGCCGGTACATGGACAATCACGGCCTGTCGCCCGCCGATACCGCCATGGGCGTCCTGATTCAGCCGGTGGTCGCGGCGAAGGTATCCGGCGGCGGCTTGAGTGAGACCGCGGAAGGGCAAATGCTGATTTCGGCGACGTGGGGCCTCGGGTCGACCATTGCGCAAGGCGAAGTGGTCCCCGACCGCATCGTTCTGTCGAAAAGCGGCTTCCTGCGCACCATTGCCGCCGGTCGCAAAAACCACCAGGACACCTGCGCTCATGGCGCCGCCGCGCCGCAACTCGTGCCGGAGCAAATGGCCAACGAGCCATGCTTGACCGCGGGCGAGGCGGTGATGCTCGGCCGGCTGTTACGCAGATGCGAACAGCTCGCCGGCGGTCCGGTCGAGGTCGAATGGGCGCTGGATGAGAGCGGCTTCAAGCTGTTGCAGTCGCGGCCACTGCATATTGAGGCGCCGATCGTGCCGGACGATATCTGGCTGCGGCATCCGGGCCTGAACGGTCATCCCGCCGGCATCGGCTGGGGCTCCGGCCGCGCCGTGGTCGTGAATTGCGAATGCGAGCTGTCGCGCGTTGCTCCCGGCGATGTCCTGGTGACCAAAGTGGCGGGACCGTCGCTCACCCACATCCTCGACCGGGTTTCCGGCGTCGTTGCCGAACTGGGCGGCTCCACCTCGCATTTGGCCTCGCTTGCGCGCGAGCGCGGCATTCCCATGGTGCTCGGCGTGCTCGACGCCACCCGCGCCATCCCTGACGGCGCGCAATGCGCCGTCGACGGCGTCGCCGGAGTGGTGCGATGGCTGCGGTAAGCGCGAAGCCGCGCATCTTTGTCACGCAACCGATCGCGGAGAGCGCGATGAAGCGTCTGCGTGCGCTGGGCAGCGTCAAGGTCTTTCCCGACGACAGCCGCGTCATTCCGCAGAAGACGCTGATCGCCGCGGTCAAGAAGGCCGACATTCTGTTCTGCCTGCTCCACGACACGATCGATCGCCGCGTCATCGCCGCGAATCCGAATCTGCGGCACGTTGCAGCGCAATCGATCACGCCGTCCAACATCGATGTCGCTGCGGCGACCAAGCGCGGAATCCCTGTCACCGTCGTCCCGCCGGTGACGACGGAAGCAACTGCCGACCTGACGTTCGGCCTCATGCTCGCTGCTGCCCGGCGCATGGTGGAAGGCGACAAGCTTGTGCGCGCCGGAAAATTCCCCGGCGGACAGTCGCGCCACCTGCTTGGCACAGGCCTGTACGGCAAGACGCTGGGTCTCGTCGGCGGCGGCGGTCTGATCGGCAAGGCGACCGCGCGGCGCGCAAGGGGCTTCGGCATGCGGCTGCTGTACTGGAGCCCGCGCGAGAAACCGGAGGCTGAGCGGGAATTCGGAATGACGCGGGTCTCGCTCGACGAACTGCTGCGCGAATCCGATTTCGTCTCGTTGCACCCGCCGCTCAATCCGCAGACGCGGCATATGATCAGCGACAAACAGTTGGCGCTGATGAAACCAACAGCTTACATCATCAACACGGCGCGCGGGCCGATCATCGACGAGGCGGCACTGGTGCGTGCTCTGAAGAAAAAGAAAATTGCAGGCGCGGGCCTCGACGTGTTCGAGCATGAGCCGAAGGTCCATTCGGAACTCAAGCGCATGAAAAACGTCGTCCTCAATCCGCATCTCGGCAGCGCGACCGTTGAGGTGCGCGAGGAGATGGCCAATATCGTGGTCGACAATATCGAGGCGATTCTCGCCGGCGGCACGCCGCCCAATTGCGTCAACCCCGAGGTGTTGGTGAAATAGGCGAAGGAATTCGGGAGGACGACATGGCTTTACCCAAGCTCGACGTCGTGATTGCCAACAATTTCGGTCATCTGCCGATGTTCATCGGCGCGGAGAAAGGCTTCTTCAAGGACCACGGCGTCGACGCCAGCTTCCGCGTCGTCGATACCGGCACCGACATGGTCAACGCCCTGCACAATGGCGAGGCGCAGGTCGGCGACATGAGCACCACCACTTATTTGAAGGCGGTGCATGCCGGCAATCCGTTCCAGGTCATCGGCCTGATCATGAACGACGCCACCAACGACCGTTGCGATACGCCACTTGCCATCGTCACGAGAAAGGGTACGGGGGTCAATGTTGGCAAGATCGGCGACCTGCGCGGCAAAAAGGTCGGCTTGGCGAAGGGCCAGACCTCGGATGAGTATTTCAAGATGGTGCTGCGCCGCGCCGGCGTGAAGTACGACGACATCACCATCGAGAACATCTGGTCGCAGTTCGGCCTGGCGCCGGCGCTGAAGGAGGGCAAGGTCGATGCCATCGTCACCTGGGAGCCGTACGTCACGCAGGCGCTGACGCAGGTGCCGGACTCATACGAAGTGATCCGCGGCGGTCAGCACATGTCTTACGTGATGGTCGCCGTTGCGCACGGGCCGACGGTCCAAAGCAAGCCTGACGTGATCAAGAGCATCGCCGCCGGCCTCGCGCAATCGTCGCATTTCACGCGCAAGCATCCGGACGAGGCGGTAGAAATCTTCGCCAAGTGGGTGCCCGGCACCGACGTCGCGCTCGGCAAGAAAGCGATCAAGCACATCCACTTCGATCCGCGCATGTCGAAGAATGTACTGCAGGCCTTCGAGAACGCGGAGGACGAGGTGCTCACTAATACGCTCAAGGGCGCGCCGCGGCTCAATGTGCCGAGCCTGTTCCGACCTGAGTTCATGCAGCAGGTCGAGAAAGAGCACCCGGAATATTTCGCGGATTTGCCGAAGCTGTAACGCCCGTGTCCCGGATGCGGTGCAGCGCGCAGCTCTTGCGAGCGTTGCACCGCTGATCCGCGACCTTTCGAGATTCAGAACGTGTAAAGGTCCCGCGTCACCAGCGCATCGCTGCGTGCTGCGCTGCGTCTGGGACACAGTCGTGCCTATTCAGCCGTCCAGCCGCCGTCGAGCACGAGGGCCGAGCCGGTCATCAATGACGACGCATCGCTGGCCAGGAAAACGATGGCGCCGGTCAGTTCCTCCAGCTGTCCGAGGCGGCCGAGCTTGATCTTGCTTAAGACCTCGTCGCGGAAGGCCTTGTTCTCGAAGAACGGCCGCGTCATCGGCGTTTCCAGAAACGTCGGCCCGAGCGAATTGACGCGGATGTTGTGCGGCGCGAGCTCGATGGCCATCGCCTTGGTGAACCCCTCCATCGCATGCTTGCTGGTGCAATAGACGGTGCGGCGCGCGGCGCCGACATGGCCCATCTGCGAGGAGATATTGATGATCGAGCCCGGAAGCTTCGCCTCGATCAGCCGCAGTGCCACGGTCTGCGCCATGAAGAAAGCGGCGCGCACGTTCAGATTCATGATGACATCGAAGTCTTCGAGCGTCACATCGGGCAGCATCTTCGGACGGTTGGTGCCGGCATTGTTGACCAGCACCTGATAGGGCTCGCATTCGCGAAGCGCCGTACGAACGGCGTCGATATCGGTGACATCGAGTGTCAGTGCGTCCGCTTTTTGTCCGCGCCCTCGGATCGCGTCTACCGCCGCTTCGATTTCCTTCGTCGTGCGCGCGGCGAGGGTCACGTGCGCGCCCGCCTCGGCGAGCGCGTTCGCCGCCGTCAGCCCGATGCCGCGACCGGCGCCGGTGACCAGCGCACGGCGGCCATCGAGGCGGAAGGAGGGGCTTTTAGTCAATTCGACGGGCATTTTATTCAGCAATGAATAGCCGAATAGGCATTGAATACCTGTTCTAACGCACGCCGGTAGGCTGCGACCTGTGTAGGATCGTGGGGATTCAAGGCACTAGACTGTGGTCGTGCCCCGCCGCGGATATTGCTGAAGTAGCGCCCGAGCCCTTTTGCAGGGCCCCTTGCATAGACCACAATCAGTGTCAGATCGTGGCCAGTGTTTTTCACCTCATCTGCCGCAATGGGACCAAGTACCGTGTTCCATTGCTGTCGAGGTGACGGCAAACCGAGTGCTTTCGCTAGACTACCGTATCCAATTGTTTCTCGGCGCTTGGCTGTTTCGCATAGTAGTCTTCGGCATTGAGCATAGTGACCAATAAGCGATCCCATTTGGTCTCACCTCCGCGCGGGAATTGGTAATACTCCAGACGCGTGTCTGCCTCGGAGAGCTACTCCGCTGCCTGCGCGTAGGGCACGTTGCGTCCACCATAGCGGCGCACGCGCACGTTCGCCTGCTCGGCATGCGCAAGGAAATGCTCCAGCACGCAGAGCCGCGAGCAGACCTCGCCGATCTTGGCGCTCGCCTCGTCGGTCAGCACCTTCTGGTAGGTGCAGGTCTTGATGAACTTGCCGACCCACAGGCCGCCGGTAAAGCGCGCATTCTTCTTGGTCGGCAGCGTGTGGTTGGTGCCGATGACCTTATCGCCATAGGCGACATTGGTGCGCGGGCCGAGAAACAGCGAGCCGTAGTTGGTCATATTGGCGAGGAAATAGTCGGGATCGCGCGTCATCACCTGCACATGCTCGGAAGCGACGCGGTCTGCCTCGCGCACCATCTCCTCGTAGGAATCGCAGACGATGACCTCGCCGTAGTCCTTCCACGCCTGGCCGGCGAGATCGGCGCTCGGCAATATCTTCAACAGCCGCTCGACCTCGCTCATGGTCTCGCGCGCAAGCTTCTCGGAATTGGTGATGAGCACGGCGGGCGAGGTCGGTCCGTGCTCGGCCTGCCCGAGCAGATCGGTGGCGCAGATTTCGCCGTCTACCGTCTCGTCGGCGATGATCAAGGTCTCGGTCGGGCCCGCGAGCAGGTCGATGCCGACGCGGCCGAACAGCTGGCGTTTGGCTTCGGCGACATAGGCGTTGCCGGGCCCAACCAGCATGTCGACGGGCGCGATCGTTTCGGTGCCCAGCGCCATCGCGGCGATGGCCTGCACGCCGCCAAGCACGTAGATGTCGTCGGCGCCGCCGAGGTGCTGCGCGGCGACGATGGCCGGATGCGGCCCGCCTTTGTAAGGCGGTGCGCAGGCGATGATGCGTTTGACGCCCGCGACTTTGGCGGTGACGATCGACATGTGCGCAGAGGCGACCATGGGATAGCGTCCGCCCGGCACGTAGCAGCCGATCGAGTTCACCGGAATGTGCTTGTGGCCGAGGATCACGCCCGGCAGCGTCTCCACCTCGAGGTCGCGCAAGGTCTCGCGCTGCTTCTGCGCGAAGTTGCGCACCTGCGCCTGCGCGAATTTGATGTCCTCGAGGTCGCGCTTGGAAACCTGCGCTATGGCTTTCTCGATTTCGGCGGGCGAGAGCTTAAAGTCTTTCGGCGACCAGTTGTCGAACTTCTCCGACAGCTCTCGGATCGCCGCGTCCTTGTTCTCCTCGACCTGTGCGAGGATGCTCTCGACCGTCTCGCGCACTTTGGCGTCGGCAGCCTTGACGGCAGCCGCATCCATGCCGCGTTTGAGATAACGGGCCATTGTCCGCTCTCCTTGTGTTCAACTGCCGGCGCCGGCGCGGCGCGCCGGGCCTTCCGGCTTGGTCCTACAACCTGTCCTGCTTCTTGCCCTGGCGGTTGGGGCGGCCGGCGCAGGTCTGCATGAATTCGCGCCGTTGCTTGCCGACAATCTTTTTGGCGACGGCATCCTTGATGCAGGCAAGCCGCTGCTCCTGCACGCATACGGCGACGCTGTCGCGCAGCTCCTGGCCGCTCAGCCCCTTCGCTTGCGCCTGCGCGCGGCAATCGACCGGCGGCACCGACGATACCGGCGGTGCCGTTGCCGACGCGGGCGGCGTTGCGGCTGACGCTGCCGGCGGCGACGTTTGCGCCGTAGCGCCCAGCGTAAGACTCATGAGAGTGGCGATGACCAAGATCAGTCGCATGAGTGCCTCCATTGAGCCAAGCTCGCTACTTGATCGCCTGCGGATTGATGGGACTTCCGGTCCCGCCGGTAATAATCAGCGGCGGACCGCAGAAGAAGAACTCGTAGACGCCATCCTCGGCGCAGTCCTCGGCCAGTTCTTTGAGGTAGAAAATCTCGCCCATGCACAACCCCATGGCCGGGATCACCACCCAGTGCCACGGCTGGTTGGCCTCCTTGGTTTCGTTCGGTCGTACTTCGACGCCCCAGGTGTCGGTGCAAATCGCCGCGATCTGCTTGTCCTGGCACCAGTAGCAGTTCTCGAACTTGACGCCCGGCGCATCGCCGCCGGCATAGCCGCCCCACTCCTTTTCGGCGAGACAACGCTCCATCTGCCCGGTGCGAATGATGACGAAGTCACCTTTGCGGATTTCCACATTCTGATCCTTGGCGCATTTGTCGAGCTCGTCATTGGAGATGCTCTCGCCATCCTTCATCCAAGGCACGCCGCGGAAGCGCGCGACGTCGAGCAAAACGCCGCGGCCGACCATCTTGTTCTTCGCGTGCTCGATGCCGAGCACTGACAGTCCGCGGGAGTCGATCAACTTGGCGTCATGGCCGTTATAGGCCTTGTCCTCGTAAAAAATATGACCGAGCGCGTCCCAGTGCGTGGCGCCCTGCACGCACAGCATCAGCGTGTCGTCGGCGTAGCGGATCTTGTTCCAGTCCTGCTGGCCGGCGATCGCATCGGTGCCGGTCGCGAGCATCTGATGGATCGGATTGAAGCGGCCCCCGAACAGACCGGTTTGCGGGCCGGTGCGGTCGAGGGGAATGCCAAGGGCGAACACCTTGCCGGTGCGGATGAGACTTGCCGCCTTAACGATGTCCTCGGGCGTGACGTGGTTGAGCGTGCCAATCTGGTCGTCCTTGCCCCAGCGGCCCCAGTTGGAGAGCTTTTTTGATGCCTCGGCGATCGCCTCTTTGCCGACCTTGATATTCATAGCGGTTTCCCCGTTGTGTCTTTTCGTGATTTATCGGCGCACCCGCGGCGCATATTGTCCGGCACTCGGTGTTTCAGCAAGCGGGGGCGCTTTGACAGATGCGCGTCAGATTTTCATCATCGAAACGCGGTCGCCGTTTGCGAATGCCGCCGTCCAAGGGAGGAGCATGCTTATGAGCCGCAACTTAATCGCCGCGCTCGCCGCGGTTGCCGTCGTCGGGCTGGCGCTAGCGGCGCAGGCCGATGACGTCGTCACGGAGTGGACAAGCGTCAAGCAGCCGGCCGCCCCCGCGCTGAAGCCGGTGACCGTCGATCCCAAGACGACGGCGCTCTTGATGCTCGATTTCATGAACCAGAACTGCGGCAAACGGCCGCGCTGCGTCGCTTCGATTCCAGCGATGAAGAAGCTCCTGGCGGCAGCCCGTTCCGCCAAGGCAACGGTGGTCTATTCCATCATTGCCAACAGTACGCCTGCCGACGTGATCAAGGACGTGGCGCCGGAGGCGGGCGAGCCGCACGTGCTCTCCGGTCCCGACAAATTCCTCCATACCGATCTCGAGAAGATCCTCAAGGACAAAGGCATCAAGACCGTGATCGCGGTCGGCACATCATCCAATGGCGCGGTGTTGTTCACGGCCGCCGGCGCTGCGTTCCGCGGCATGAACGTGATTATTCCGGTGGACGGGATGAGCGCCGCCGATCCGATCGCCGAATACGCGACCGTGCTCGATTTTCAGACCGCGCCGCTGGTGGCGAACAAGACCACGCTGACGCGGAGCGACATGATCAAGTTTTGATGCTGCGTGCCCCGGACGCGGTGCAGCACGCAGCGAAGCGAGTGATGCGCAGCAGACCCCGGGCCGTCCTCGGGTCTGCAGCGCACCACTCCGTGGCGCGGGACACGAGCTACACCTTCCCCAGCGCTTGCAGAATCTTCCCGGGCGTGAATGGCATGTCCGTCAGCGGCGCCGCGCCCAAGGGCCGCAGCGCGTCGTTGATAGCGTTCATGACGGCGCCGGGCGCGCCGGCGGTGCCGGCCTCGCCGGCGCCCTTGGCGCCAAGTTCCGAGTCGGCGGTCGGCGAGACGACGTGGCCGCATTCGATATCGGGCATTTCGGCGGCCATTGGCACCAGGTAATCGGCCATGTTGCCGTTGAGCATCTGCCCGCGCTCGTCGTAGAGACACTGCTCAAACAGCGCCGCCCCGATCCCTTGCACAATCCCGCCGCGGATCTGCTCGTCGACAAGCTGCGGATTGATGATGGTGCCGCAATCCTCGACGCACCAGTGCTTCAGCAATTTGACAAAGCCGGTGTCGACGTCGACTTCGAGATAGCTCGCCTGGATGCCGTTGGTGAAGGCAAAGGGCCACGCGCGCGGCACGTAGTGGCGCGTGGCCATCATCTCGGCCTGGATGCCGGCCGGCAGCGTGTCGGGACGGAAATAAACGACGCGTGCCAATTCTTCGAGCGACAGGCGCTCGGTGCCGGTCGCCTTATCGATGACGATGCCGTTGCTGATGTCGAGCTCGTCGGGCTTCGACTGCAGCATGGCGCCGGCGACGGCGAGCACATTGGCACGCAGGGCCTTGCCGGCCTGCCAGGCTGCCTCGCCGCCGATGCCCGTCGCGCGCGAGGCCCAGGTGCCGCCGCCATAGGGCGTGTTCTCGGTGTCGCCCATGATGACGCGCACTTTGTCGAGCGGAACGCCGAACGAACTCGCAGCGACTTGCGCGATCACCGCTTCCGCGCCCTGGCCCTGCTCGGACACGCCGCTGTGCACGCTGATGTTGCCCTGCGCGTCGAGCTTCACGGTAGCGCCATCCTGCGAGGAGATGCGCGCGCCGCCGACGCCGTAAAAGGCAGCGGAGGGATTCGTCACCTCGATGAATGAGGCAAAGCCGATGCCGCGATAGGTTCCTTGCTCGCGCAGCCGCTTCTGCTCGGCGCGCAGGCCGGCGTAGTTCATCATAGCGTCGAGATGCGCGAGCGACTCGTGATGCGAGAGCTTTTCGAATTTCAGTCCGGATGCCGACTGCGCCGGATAGCCGTCGTCCGGCACCAGGTTGCGCCGCCGCAGCTCCAGCGGATCCATGCCGATCTCCGCCGCGGCAAGCTCCACCAGTCCCTCGGTGACGGCCACAGCGATCGGATGGCCGACGGCGCGGTACTGACACATGACGTTCTTGTTCTGGAAAACGACGCGCGCCTGCGCCCGATAGTTGGGGCAGCTGTAGGGTCCGCCGACCAGGCTGACCACCTGGTTGGCTTCGATGCCCGAGGTGCGCGGATAAACGGAGTAGGGGCCGATACCGGTCAGATCGTCGATTTCGAAGGCGGTGATGGTGCCGTCGTTCTTGACGCCGATCTTGGCCTTGATGCGGTGATCGCGCGCGTGAATGTCGGTGACGAAGCTCTCGATACGGTCGGCGACGAATTTCACCGGCCGCTTGAGCAGCTTCGATAGCGCGACGGTCGCCATCTCGTCGGCATAAGTATGCACCTTGATGCCGAAGGAGCCGCCGACATCCTTGGTGAGCACGCGCACTTGCTGGTGGGCAAGCCCAAGGTGCTTGGCAAACAAGTCCTGCATCATGTGCGGGGCCTGTGTGCCCTGATAAACGGTGAGCTTCTGCTCGCCTTCGTTCCAGTCGGCCACGATCGAGCGCGGCTCGTTGGTGACGCCGGTGTGGCGGCCGAAGCGGAACGTAGTCTCCACCACGGCGTCGGACGCGGCGAATGCCTCATTCACTTTGCCCACATCGAGCTTGCGTTCGAAACACAGATTGTCGCCGAGAGAGGGCTGAATTACGGGTGTTTTCGGATCGAGCGCGCTTTCCGGGTCGGTGACCGCGGGCAGCGGCTCGTAGGTGATCTCGACAAGTTCGATCGCGTCCTCGGCCTGCGCGCGCGTGCGTGCGACCACCGCGCAGACGGCTTCGCCTTGCCAGCAGGCGCGCTCGACGGCGATGGGCGCTTGCGGTGCGGATTTCAGGCCCTTGAGATGCGTGAGCACGCCGACCCAGGGCGTCATCACTTTGGCCAGATCGGCGCCGGTGACGACGGCAATGACACCGGCTGCTTTCGCCGCCGCCAATTTGTCGATCTTGACAATGCGCGCGTGGGCATGCGGCGAGCGTACGAAGGCGACATGCGCCATGCGCGGCAGCACGATGTCGCTGACATATTGCCCGCGCCCCTGCGTCAGCCGCCGCAGATTCGGCCGCGGCACCGAGCGTCCGATATAGGAGTTCGGCCGGTCGAGCGCGGTGAGGGTGGGTGGGTTGTCTTCAGCGATGGTCATGGCGACGGGCCTGCTAACCGAATGTGGTGCTTCGCCCCGCATTATTCGCGCGTCTCATCACAAAAACCGGGTCGGCCATAAAATCGTGCGCCACATGTGCGCCGAGGGCGAATTGTCGAGGCCCAAACCTTCCTTCGGCTGCTTGAAATTGCGGCCGATGATGTCGACGAAATCGTCGAGGTTGACCTTGGCATTCGGATCGAACGAGTAGATGTCATTCACGCAGATCAGGCGCGAAGTCATGTACCACTTGTGCTGGCGCGCGCGCTTGTACTCCTCGACGATGTAAGGCTCAGGCTGATAGTCGGGGCCGAACAACTCCTTGTAGAGGTCGGGATAGCCGTAGCCGACGCTCTCGTCGGGGAAGAAGCGCAGCGCCTGGTGCGTCTTCACCGCCCAGGCGACCTCCTCGTCGACATAGGGCTCGATCATCTGCGCTCCCCAATAGCCGTGGTCGCAGCGGATGAAGCTGACGATGGCGATGTCGTGCAGGAGGCAAGCGAGCACGACCTTCTCCGGCTGGCCGCCTTTGAGCGCGTGCGTTGCGCTCTGCAGCAAATGCGCGGTCGAGGCAAAACGGTGGCGGAAGTAGTCGACAAGTGTCGGCCTCTCCGGCATCGGCGGCAGCCGCGGGTCGTCGCCCATCAAAAAATACTTGCCCGGATATTTCGCGCGCATCTCCGGGCTCGTATCCATCTTCACCGCGCCATCCATCAAGTGCGCGATGGTCGATCTGGTGATGATGCGTTCCATCTCATGCATCTTTTCTTCTTCGAGCGCGTCGGCGCGCTCGGACACCGATAAAAGGTGGGCGTGTTCGTTCATGGTGATTCTCCTTTGGCGCGGCTTTGCGCCACCGCTTCCACCGCGTCGATAATCGCGTGATAGCCGGTGCAGCGGCAGTAATTGCCGGAAAGGTGCCCGCGAATTTCCTCGCGTGACGGAACACCTCCGCGCTTGAGGAGGTCCTGTGCGGCGAGCAGCATACCGGGCGTGCAGAAGCCGCATTGCAGCGCGTTGCGGTGCTCAAATGCTGCCTGTAAATCGGCCAGCTCGCCGCTGTCCGAAAGCCCTTCGATCGTATCGACTGTGGCGCCGTCGCACTGCGCCGCGAGCATCAGGCACCCGCGCACGATCTCGCCGTTGACGCGCACCGTGCAGGCGCCGCACACGCCGTGCTCGCAGCCGACATGGCTGCCTGTCAGCGCAAGGTCCTCGCGGAGAAAATCGACCAAGGTCTTGCGCGCCTCGACGCGCTCGCTGAGACGCTCGCCGTTGACGATGAGTGAAATGTCCAAAGCCATATCGCTCATGCGGGCTCCATCAACTGCGGAGCGATGCGCCGCAGCAGCACGGCGGCCAAATGCCTCTTCACCGCGCCGCTCGCCTGCACGTCGTCGTGCGGCGAAAGATCGAGCGCCGCGACCGCGGCTTCGATATCGCCTTTGGTCAGCGCCGCCTCCGACTGCCGCGCGCGCACCGGCATTGCAGCCACTCCGAAAAACGCCAACCGCACATCGCGTAAGCCTTTGCCGTCGGCCCGGGCGCTCGCCGCCAATCCAACCATCGCATAGTCGCCATGCCGCCGCGCCAGTTCGGCAAAGCCGGTGCGTGTCTCCTTCCCCGCAGCCGGCACACGAATGGCGGTCAGCACTTCCTGCGGGCCGAGCGCCGTCTCGAAGAGGCCTTTGAAAAAATCCTGCGCTCGGATCGTGCGTTTACCCTTCGGCCCATACACGTCGATTTCACCGTCGAGCGCGAGCAGGCACGCCGGCAGCTCCGCCGCCGGATCGGCGAAAGCGATGGAACCGCCGATCGTGCCGCGATTGCGGACCGCGGGATGGCCGATGTGCGGCAGGGCCCGCGCGAGCAGCGGCACGTGCTTGGCGATGAGTTCGTCGCGCTCGGCCTGCGCGTGGCGCACCAAGGCACCAATCTCGATCTTACCGTTCTTGTGGGCGATGGCGGCAAGTCCGGCAACTCCATTGATGTCGATCAACAACGATGGCTGCGACAGCCGCATATTCAGGGTGGCGATGAGACTTTGGCCGCCGGCGAGCAAGCGCGCATCCTGATGCGTGCCGAGCAGCGCGACTGCATCGTCGAGTGTGCGCGCCTTTTTGTAGGCAAACAGCGCCGGCTTCACGTCTTCCTCCCGAAGAGCAGCCGTTCTTATTCTGACCGATCATGCGTGGCGGTCAATGCATGCCGACTCGCGGTTTTTCGCACGGTTACGTATAAATCCGGCGCACAATGAGGAGGCAACAATGGCAAAGGAGTTCGACGGCAAACTCGTGGTCGTCACCGGCGGCAGCCGCGGCATCGGCCGCGCGATTGCGGCGGCCTTCGCGCGCGAGGGCGCGCAAACGGTGCTGGCGGCGGCGAGCGCGGCCAATCTTGAGGCGGCGGCCAAGGCGATCAAAGATGCCGGCGGCCTGGCGCCGCTTACCGTCGCCGCCGACCTGCGCACACTCGCCGGCTGCGAGCAGCTGTTCAAGACGGTAAATGACAAGTTCAGACGGTGCGATGTGCTGGTGAATAACGCCGGCGCCACCAAGGGAGGCAATTTCTTCGAATTGCCGGATGAAGCGTTTATCGACGGCTTTGCGCTCAAATATTTTGCTGCCGTGCGCCTCACCAAGCTGTTTTGGCCGCTGCTCAAGGCCGCGCACGGCAATATCATCAACATTATCGGCGCCGCGGCGCGCACGCCCGGGCCGGAGTTTCTCATCGGCGGCTCGGTCAATTCCGCCTTTGCCAATTTCGCCAAGGGCGTCGCGGCGCTCGGCAACCGCGACGATATCAACGTCAACGTCATCCATCCGGGGATGGTCGAGACGGACCGTGTCGTTACTTTGTTTCAACAGTTCGCCAAGGCGCAGAACAAGACGCCGGAACAGGTGCGCGAGGAGTCGCTGAAGAAAAGCGGCACGCGACGCATCGGGCAACCTGAAGACGTGGCAGAGCTGGCGCTGTTTCTTGCGAGCGCCAAGGCGCGTCACATTCAGGGCACGGCGATTGCGGTGGACGGCGGTGCAACGACGGGACTATTTTGAATTTGGTTGTCCGCGCTCGCGCGCGTCGTGCGCGTCTCGGAATGATCAGATCGTAAGCTTCTTCACAATATCGATCGCGCGCCGTAGCAGCGTCATGGATGCCTCCAACGTGCGGAATGCCGCGTGCGAGGTGAGCGTGACGTTCGGCAGCTGCGTCAAAGGGTGACCGGCGTTGAGCGGCTCGTCCTGGAACACGTCGAGGGCGGCATGGCGAATGTGGCCGCTCTTCAGCGCCGCTATGAGCGCATCCTCGTCCACCAGAGCGCCGCGCGCAGTATTGACGACGATTGCGCCGTTCTTCATGCGCGCGATGCGCTCCCTGCTGAGAAAACCGCGTGTGCCGTCGTTGAGGACGAGGTTCATCGATATTAGGTCGCTG
>DASRDF010000110.1:0-13526 GCA_035652735.1 Pseudolabrys sp.
CGGGGGCGGCTCGCAGGCGCTCGCCGCCATGACCGAGCGCGCGCGCAAAGAGCTCGCCGACGGTCGCCAGCTCATCATTTTCCCCGAAGGCACGCGGCGAGCTGCCGGCGCCGAGCCCCGCTACAAATACGGTGTCGCGCAACTTTACGCGGCGGAGGGCGTGCCGTGCCTGCCGGTGGCGCTTAATTCCGGCGTATTCTGGCCGCGCCGTTCGTTACGGCTGCGATCCGGGACGGTAGTCGTCGAGATTCTCGATCCGATCGCCCCTGGCCTCGACAAAGACGCCTTCTTCAAGCGGCTGCAAAACGACATCGAAGGTGCAACCGCCCGGCTGATCGCCGAAGCGCACAAGTTCTAAGCGCTTTGATGCGGGCCCCGGAGACGCGCGGCCAACAACTCGAGCGCCTTGTCGCGGTAGCCCTGCGCGTCGATCTCCTTTACCGCCGCCAGCACATAGTCGCGATTGTTGCCGGAGCGGCCATGGCCCTGGCGGACAAAGTGAAGTTGCCGCTCGATCGGCAGCCGTCCCGCGTATTGACGATGGCCGCGGTCGACGACGTAACAGAGAGCGGATACGGTCTGCTGCGGATCGTCGTCGAGCCAGACCGGCCGCCAAGCCTCGCGATAGACCAGCGTCACTTGCTCGCGCGCACGAAGATAGGCAATTGTCGCCTCGCGCTGGTCCGCCGCCACGCGATAGGCGATGCCGCGGCAGTTGCCGCCGCGGTCGAGCCCCAACACCAGGCCCGGCCGCTCCGGGGTGCCGCGGTGCACGAAGGAATAGACGCACAACGCGCGGTGGGCCCCGACCAAGCGGGCATGCCGGCGCTCAAGATAGTCAAAGCCGGGACGCCACATCAGTGAGCCGTAAGCGAAAACCCACAGGTCGTCGCGCTTTTGTTCGATTTTCGCGGTCATGGAGATTGGGTAAATTGGCGCGGCTTGGGGCCGGCAGTTGACCGGGTAACAGGCGGTCCGTTGCCGCGCAACAGCCCGGGCGCAGAAACGCCGCATTCGGCGGGTCAGTGGAGCCCATGGTCCGGAATCCGAACAGTCTGCAATCGCGTCGCCGCACCGGCCGGCGCTATGTAATTCTGCTGTTTGTCATCTTTGCGCTCGTCGCCGGCTGGACCTGGTTCTGGAAATACGCCGCCGCCCAGGCCGAAAATGCCGTCGAAGGTTGGCGCGCGCGCGAAGCCAAAGCCGGGCGCATTTACAAATGCGGTTCGCAAAGCGTCGGCGGGTTCCCCTTCCGCATCGAAGTGAACTGCGAACCGGCTTCCGCCGAATTTCGCAGCAATCAGCCGCCGGTGGAGCTGAAGGCCGGCAATGTGGTGGTGGTGGCGCAAGTCTATCAGCCCAATCTGCTGATCAGCGAATTCCAAGGACCGCTTACGATTGCCGACCTGGGACAAACGCCGAAGATCGTCGCCAATTGGCGGCTCGGCGAATCGAGCTTGCGCGGGACGCCCTCGTCGCCCGAGCGCGTATCGCTGGTGTTCGATGAGCCGGCGATCGAACTCGTCGACGGCGGCCGGCAGACGGATCTGCTGCGCGCAAAGCATCTCGAATTGCACGGACGTATTGTGGAGGGCTCCGCCGCCGACAATCCCGTCCTGCAGGTAGCGCTCTATCTCGCGCAAGCCTCCGCGCCGCTCCTCGGCCGTGCCGCGGTCAAGCCGGTCGATGCCGAAGTCGTGGGCACCCTTCGCGGTCTCGGCGATCTGTCGCCCAAGCCCTGGCACGAGCGCTTCCGCGAATTGCAGCAACGCGGCGGCCGTATCGACATCACACAGGCGCGCATTAGTCAGGGCGAAACGCTCGCGACCGGGAGCGGCAGCCTCTCGATCGACCCCAACGGCCGGCTGCAGGGGCAGTTGTCCGTCACCGTTGCCGGGCTCGAGCCGTTTCTGATTTCCATCGGCGCACAACAGGCGGTGCAGAACTCCGCCAATATGGACAAGCTTGCCGGCATGCTCGATCGATTGTCGCCGGGGCTTGGCGATGCCGCACGTCAACAGGCCGGCGCAAATCTGAGCCTCGGCATAAACATGCTCGGCAAACCGGCGACGCTCGAGGGCCGCCGCGCGGTGACGCTGCCTCTGATCTTCAAGGACGGTGCGGCGTACCTCGGTCCCATACCGTTGGGATCGACGCCGGCGCTGTTTTGAGCGGCTTGGTTATGGATCGCTAGTCGTCCGCTGCATAAGGCTTGGGCAGAGGAGAATGCGGCAGGCCGGGGTGCGGCCGGCCGAAATCGGGCGCCGGTGAATCCTGCCCAATGTCCACGATGCCTTTGCGGATCGCGCGCGTTCGCGTGAAGTGGTCGAACAACGCCTTGCCGTCGCCGTTGCGGATGGCCTTGGTCAGCAGCGAGATGTCTTCGTTGAAGCGGCCCAGCATCTCCAGCACCGCGTCCTTGTTGGCGAGGAAGACGTCGCGCCACATCGTTGGGTCGGAGGCGGCAATGCGCGTGAAGTCGCGAAATCCGCCGGCAGAAAATTTCAGCACTTCGGAGCGCGTTACCGTCTGCAACTCATCGGCGGTGCCGACGATGGTATAGGCGATCAAATGCGGCAGATGACTGGTGATGCCAAGCACCAGATCGTGGTGCTCGGCCGTCATCTGCTCGACATTGGCGCCGAGCAGACGCCAAAAAGCGGCCAGCTTCTCGGTCGCCCGCGCATCGGTGCCGGCGGGCGGCGTCAGGATGCACCAGCGATTGACGAACAGTTCGGCAAAGCCGGCGTCGGGTCCGGAATACTCGGTGCCGGCGACCGGGTGGGCGGGGACGAAATGGACGCCACGGGGCAGATGCGGAGCCACGTCGCGCACCACCGAGCCCTTGACCGAGCCTACATCCGACACCGTGGCGCCGGGCGCGAGATGGCCCGCAATTTCCTTCGCCACCGCGCCGCAGGCGCCGACCGGAATGCAGAGAATGACGAGATCGGCGCCTTCGGCAGCCGCCGCATTGCTCTCCATGACCTGGTCGGCAAGGCCGAGTTCGGCGACGCGCCGCCGCGTTGCCGCCGAGCGTGCGGTGGCCACTATGGAGCGTGCCGCCCCTTGCGCGCGGGCGGCGCGCGCAATCGACGAGCCGATCAGGCCGGCGCCGATCAGCGCCAGGCGATTGTAGAGCGTCGGCTGCTTGCTCATTGCGACAGTCCTGTCGTCGCCGGCTTGATTCGGCGACCGTGTTCACGGCGGCGCCGCGGACCCTTGCCGCGATGACTGGACCGCGGCGCTGCGTGCCGGTCCGGTGACGGCAATAAAGAAAAAGACATTACGCCGCCTGTCCCAGGAAGTCCTTTAAACCCTGCACCACGAGCCGGTTCGCCTCCTCGGTACCGACGCTCATGCGCAGCGCCTTCGGCAGCTTGTAGGCGCCGACCTGCCGCAGGATCAGGCCGCGCTTGGTGAGAAAAGCGTCAGCATCTCGCGCCCGTTTTTCGCTCGGAAAATGGATGAGAACGAAATTCGCAACGCTCGGCGTCACCGGCAGGCCGAGCTTGCCGATCTCCTCGCTCAGCCAGGGCAGCCATTTCGCATTGTGCTCCCGGGCGCGCTCGATGTGCGCGGTATCCCGGATCGCCGCGATTCCGGCAGCAATGGCCGGACCATTGACATTGAACGGACCGCGGATGCGATTGACGGCGTCGACCACATGCGCAGGGCCGTACATCCAACCGAGACGCAGCGCCGCGAGGCCATAGATTTTCGAGAAAGTGCGCGTCATCACCACGTTGTCGGTGGTCGCCACCAATTCGATGCCGGATTCGTAATCGTTACGCCGCACGTATTCGGCGTAGGCGGCGTCCAGAACCAGCAGCACGTTTGCGGGCAGCGCGCGCTGCAGACGCTTGACCTCGTCGAACGGCACATAGGTGCCGGTCGGGTTATTGGGATTGGCCAGGAAGACCACCTTGGTGCGCGGCGTCACGCATTTGAGAATGGCATCGACATCGGCGGTGTAGTTGGTTTCCAGCGCGGCCACCGGCTTCGCGCCGGTGCCCATGGTCGCGATCGGATAGACCAGAAAGCCGTGCGTGGTGTGGATCGCCTCATCGCCGTCCTTCAGGTAGGCCCGCGCGAGCAGGTTGAGCAAATCGTCCGAGCCGGCGCCGCAAACGATACGATCAGGGTCGAGGCCGAATGCCTCGCCGATGGCTTCCCGCAGCGCCGTCGCCGCGCCGTCGGGATAATCCTCGAGGTGCTCGCCGGCGCGCCGATAGGCGGCAATTGTGCTCTCGCTCGGCCCCAACGGGGTCTCGTTGGAGGACAGCTTGAATACCTTGGCGACGCCGGGGGCGCTGCTCTTGCCCGGAACGTAAGGGGCAATATCGAGCACGCCGGGACGTGGTTGCGGTCGCGAGCCGGACATTCTCTCAACTCCACAAAGGAGCACGTCGTTGTGTTCGCTCTCGCCAGCTTTGTGAGAGGGTAGGCTGGCGTCGCTCGCCGACCTCCCCCGCAAGCTGAGGAGTAAAGATCAGGTGGCGGCAACCGTATAGCGGGTTGCATGGCTGCCGACGAGGGCTGCCGAGCGCACGCTGGCGCCGGCCTTAACCAAAGTGGCGTTGACGGCATCGAGCGTCATGCCATGCGGCAGGGTAACCAGCAGCGCGGCGCCGTCGAAGGCGCGGTCGGGCGCGGCAATGAAATCTGCGTTGGCGGAAAGCGCTTCGGCCGGCGCCGCTCCCCAGCCGGAGACACGGACGCTCCAAACCGCGGCTTCGGTGGCCATGGCGTCCGGCGCTACGCGCGACAGCACGAAGACCGGCATGGCGGCGGGATGGTCGGCCCGCTCGACGAAAGGCAGACGAGCGATGATCTTGGGTGCCGCGTCGAATTCGAGTGCATTCCACCAAGCGCCGGCGCCGGCGACCGCGACCGCTGGTACAAGGCCGAGATCGCCCGTTGAGCTCGAGACCGCCTCGACCACCGCAGCCGCTCCCATGTGCGGGACGAAGGGAACGGTGAAGCCGAAATGGAAACGGGCGCTATCCCGCATCAACGCATCGCCGGCCGACAAGTCGGCATGAAGCGAAAATGGCGCCTGCACGAAGGTGAACGTCGAGATGATCACCCGCCAAATACTTTCCACGGTGTCGAGCGGAAGAATGCCTTTGTGACGCTTGACCAGGCGGCGCATCATTTCGGCTTCGCGCGCGGGCCGGAAAGCCGAGCTTGCCTCTTGGCTGCGCTTGACTGCGATCAGACGGTCGATGATCTCGCTGCGCTCGATCAGGAGCTGGTGCATTGCTTCGTCGATGCGGTCGATCTCTTTGCGCAGATCGCCCAGTGACGGTGCTTCGGGCCGTTTTGCCATGCCCGCACTAATAGGTGGGCCGCGCCTCGAAATCAAAGAAAACGTCTGGCGCTCGGTCCGCAGCATGTCGTTCTATCTGCCTTGACGGAATGAATTACGGAGCCTAAGACCAACGCACCGTGGTCATTTGAGCCGGCCGGCTTGCAGCCACGTTAAACAATTCGCTAAACAGGCCGGGGAGCTTTGGTCCCGGCTGAACCTCGTTCAGGCCGGGTTTTTTCATGGCCTGTGCAGTTCAGGGGACCTCCTGCGGAGGCCAGATTTCGATGACGACAATTCGGCTGCAGGATGCCACGGCACCCGATCCCGCTTCCCGTGGCGCGGATTGTCCACGCGATTCGGACGTCGTGCATTACGGCCCCGACCAGCCGCTCAAGCTCGACGCCGGCGTCTCACTCAACCCCTTCCAGATCGCATACAAGACCTATGGCGCGCTCAATGTTGACCGCTCGAACGCGGTCCTCGTTTGTCATGCACTCACCGGCGATCAACACGTGGCAAGCACGCACCCGATCACCGGTAAGCAGGGATGGTGGGAGACCATGGTCGGCCCCGGCAAGCCGATCGATACCGAACGCTACTTCGTGATCTGCCCAAATGTGGTCGGCGGTTGCATGGGTACGACAGGGCCGTCGTCCACGAACCCCGCCACGGGAAAGCCCTGGGGGCTCGACTTTCCCGTCATAACGATCCGCGACATGGTGCGCGCGCAGGCCATGCTGCTCGACCATCTCGGCATCGAGACGCTGTTCACGGTGGCGGGCGGCTCGATGGGCGGCATGCAGGTACTGCAATGGGCAGCATCTTATCCCGAGCGGGTGTTTTCCGCCCTGCCGATCGCCTGTGCCACGCGTCATTCGGCGCAGAACATCGCTTTTCACGAGGTCGGCCGCCAAGCGATCATGGCCGATCCCGAGTGGCGCGGTGGTCGCTATCTTTTGGAAGGTACGAACCCGCGCCGCGGGCTCGCTGTCGCACGCATGGGCGCGCATATTACATATCTGTCCGACGCGGCACTGCACCGCAAATTCGGCCGCAAGTTTCAGGACCGGGACAATCCGACTTTTTCGTTCGACGCGGATTTCGAGGTCGAATCCTATCTGCGCCACCAGGGCATCTCATTCGTTGAGCGCTTCGACGCCAACTCGTATCTTTATCTCACGCGCGCGATGGATTACTTCGATCTGGCTGCCGACTATGACGGCTTGGTCGCGAATGCCTTCAAGAATTCGCCGACGCGATTCTGCGTGATCTCATTCACCTCCGATTGGCTGTTTCCGACGTCAGAGTCGCGCGCCATCGTGCATGCTCTCAATGCGGCTGGGGCGCGCGTCTCCTTCGCCGAGATTGTCACCGACAAGGGTCATGACGCCTTCCTGCTTGATGAGCCAGAGTTGTTCGCCATCGTGCGCGGTTTTCTGGATGGCGCGAGCAAAGCGCGCGGGCTGAAAGGCTTGTGATGAAGCCGCGCGCGAATCCCAAGCTCACCGTCGAGAACATCGCACGCAACGGCAGCGGCGCGCGTGTCGACCTGGTGCTGGTATCGGAGATGGTAGAGTACGGCGCCAAGGTGCTCGACGTCGGCTGCGGCGACGGCGAACTGCTGCGCCTGCTGGCCGAGAAGCGCCAGGTCGACGGGCGCGGCATCGAACTGTCACGCGAAGGCGTCAATGAATGCGTCGCCAAGGGGCTCGCGGTCATCCAGGGCGATGCCGATACCGATCTACGCGACTATCCCGACGATGCGTTCGATTACGTGATTCTGTCGCAGACCTTGCAGGCGACACGGCATCCGCGGGTTGTGCTCGAGCACATGCTACGCATCGGCCGCCGCGCCATCGTCTCGTTCCCCAATTTCGGCCATTGGCAGGTGCGTCTGCAGCTTCTGTTTGCCGGTCATATGCCGCAGACCGACATGCTACCGTACAGCTGGTATGACACTCCGAATATCCACCACTGCACGGTCAAGGACTTTCGGGCGCTCTGCATCGAAATAGGCGTGAAGATGGAAAAGGCCGTGGCCCTCAATGCCTGGGGCTCGCCGTTGCGCCTGAGCGCGCCGTGGTGGTTCTGGAACTTGTTTGGCGAGCAGGCCGTGTTTTTACTGAGCCGCGCTGCCTGAAAGGCCCATTTTCAGTGTTTTCGCCGTCTGCTGCACTGCACCTTAACTTTGTGCCTGCCAGGCCATGACATCGTTCGAACGTATTCGGCGGCATGAATACTGTATTTGACCTGCGCGGTAAAGTATCGATATTGAATTCGGCATATAAATTCTTTGTCCAAAGTATTAATCGTGAATACCCGCTATGCATGCGGCACGATGACCTCCACCTGATCACGAAATTGCCATATCAGCCAGTCGTCTAAGCTCTCAAGTTTGCCTCCGATTCTGCCCAGAACGGAGGCGTTGCTTTGAACGGGGACTGACTGCATGACACTCCACTTCCGACAGTTGAGCCTTTTGGCGATCTCGCTGATTGTCGCCGCATCAGCCGGTTCGGCTGATGCGCGGTTGAAGCACCGTCAACAAGCAAGCGAGCCGCCGTCTCAGATCGACAGTGCCGACCGCGACATGCGGTATCCCTCCGCCAGTGGCCAAGCGGCCTATGCTGCGGTTCCGCGCGGGCGGACCTGGCACCACCGGCGGGCGGCGCAAGCGGCCCAGTCGCATTCAAACTCCGCCTCTGCCGGATTTACCGGCGACGCGCTGGTGGAGGACGCGCGCAAATATATCGGCACCAATCCGACCGGCCGCGCCAGCCTATGGTGCGGTGCGTTCATGGACATGGTGCTCAAGCAGACCGGCCACAAAGGCGGCGGCAATCTCGCGCTCGGCTATCTGCACTACGGTAGGCGGGTCGCCGGGCCGCAGGTCGGCGCCATCGCTGTGATGGGACGGCGCGGGGGCGGCCATGTCGGCGTGGTCAGCGGGATCGACGCCAACGGCAACCCGATCATCGTCTCGGGCAACCACAATCACACCGTAGCGGAATCTGTGTATCCGCGGTCGCGCATCGAAGCCTACGTGCTGCCGAACTGACGACCAACGAGCTCGACAAACATTGCGCCCCGCCGATTGAGCGGGGCGCTTTGCGTTTGATGTGCCCGTTAAGGTTACGCGCCGCGCGTCAACCATTTCACCGTTAATTCAAACCAGTCGCTTCGCGCAAAAAGCTCCGTGCTAATTCCGCTCGGCTGCAGGCAACAAAAGCCTGCGCGTACAAGAAGACTGGGGTGACGGGGGACTTTCATGCGCACCAGCACTCGCATCGCGCTCGCTATTGGTTTCATGGCGGCGTGCGCGCCGGCTTTGAGCGAACCACTCCGTGCTGCGCCATCGCTCGTGTCCGAAGCGCGCAAATACATGGGCACCAATCCGACCGGCCGCAAAAAGCTGTGGTGTGCGGCCTTCATGAATTTGGTTTTGGCCAAGGCCGGCTATGACGGCACGCATTCCGACGCGGCGAGGTCCTTTGCCTATTATGGCCGGCGGATTCCCGGCCCGCAGGTCGGCGCCATCGCGGTACTGACGCGCGGCAAGCGCGGCGGTCACGTGGGCGTCGTCGCCGGCATCGATCGCAACGGCAACCCGATCATCATTTCCGGCAATCACAACCACCGCGTCGGCGAGGGCGTGTATCCGCGCGACCGCGTCATCGCCTACGTGATGCCGACGGAGCGGCGGGCGGCGGGCATCCCGCTCGCGCCGCGCCCCGAGCGGACTTCGACCGCCATCGACTCGCCCATCGCCGAGCTGCTGGCCGCCATCGAGGCCGAACAGACGCGTAGCAACCGCGGCCCGCAACAACCGCAGCGGCCGCAGCGCGGGCCGGAACATCTCGACATGGATCCGTTTCTCGCCGATCTGCTCGGCCTGAGGCCGCACGCGCAGCCGGCGGCCCAGCCGGCGCCGCAGCGTCCCGTCCAGCGCCAGCAGCTGGTCGAGCAGTTGCCGGCGCATGTGGCCATGGACCAGCCTCGGTCTGCCGCCGCCAACCGGCGCTGACGGCCCTCAATCGGTAACGACGGGATCGCCGGTACCGACCGCTCCGCCGCCGATCACTTCGGCATAGATGCCGCAGTCGGTATGCCCGACCGTGTCCATCAGAATGCGCGGAACCGGGACATCGCGAATGCCGGTCTCGGGATCGACCTCAGTCGCCGCGCAGCGCACGATGCGTTTAACGACCCTGAGCCGCGCCGCGCCGAGGCCGATCTCGCGGCCGACCAGTTCAAGCTCCCGCCACGCCGGCCAGCCTGCGACATAGACGTTGGCGCGAAAACGCAAGGGATTGACCGGTTGTCCGGCGGCACTCTCAACCGCCGCAACCGAGGCGAGATTAATGATCGAGACCACTTTCTTGGCCACGTCGGAAAAGCTGTGGCCGCCCCCGAACAGCACCTTGGGCGGCCCGCGCAGCTCGTCCCGCATGAAGCGGGCAAAGAACGCTTCAATGGCCAGGCGCCCCGCCGGGCTTCGCAGCTCGCCGCGTGCTGCTTCGGCACCATCCTGGTGGATCGTCAGCGTATGGGTCGCCTCCTCGAAGACCGTGTGCAGTGCCGCCAGCCGCTCATTGCGCATCAGCATCAAAAAACGCTGCTTGGGGAAATAGCTGGGCGCGGCGGGATCGAAGCCAGTCGGCCCATTCTCGATGGCGTAAAGACGGTCCAGCGGGACGGTTTGTCCGGGAGCAAGGGTCGTCCGGGCGAGGGCTTGCGGCGACAGCCCCTTCACCGGATAGCGATAGATCGCCTGAACCTGGGCGTCGGACATAATTTCCAAATCCGCAGCATCCGCAGCCGAAAACGGGGCTTCCAACCGCAATGCCGCATCCCAATATAGAGACATGGCGGGCCGCCTTCGGGGACCCGCTTTTCCGGTGCCATAATGGGCCGAGGGAGTGAAGCTATGAATTTCGAGAAATACACCGACCGCGCCCGCGGTTTCGTGCAATCCGCCCAATCGCTGGCGCTGCGCGAGGGCCATCAACAGTTCGCCCCCGAACATCTTCTGAAAGTTCTGCTCGACGATCCGGAAGGACTGGCGGCGGGCCTGATCGACCGCGCGGGCGGCAACTCGCGCCAGGCGTTGCGCGCCGTCGAGGCGGCGCTCGCCAAGCGGCCGAAAATATCCGGCGGGGGTGCCGGCCAAATCTATCTCGATCCTGCCTTGGCGCGGGTGTTCGACGCCGCCGAGAAGGCGGGGGAGAAGGCCGGCGACAGTTTCGTGACCGTCGAGCGCCTGCTGCTGGCGCTCGCGCTGGAGAAAGACAGCGAAGCCGGCGGCATTCTCAAGGCGGCCGGGGTGACGCCGCAAAGCTTGAACGCCGCCATCGAAGCCTTGCGCAAGGGCCGCACGGCGGATTCGGCCTCTGCCGAAAATGCCTATGACGCGCTGAAGAAATATGCGCGCGACCTGACGCAGGCGGCGCGCGACGGCAAAGTCGATCCCGTCATCGGCCGCGACGAGGAGATCCGTCGCACCATTCAGGTGCTCTCGCGCCGCACCAAGAACAACCCGGTGCTGATCGGTGAACCCGGCGTCGGCAAGACGGCGATCGTCGAGGGCCTCGCCCAACGCATCGTCAATGGCGACGTGCCGGAGAGCCTGCAAGACAAGAAGCTGCTCGCGCTCGATCTTGGCGCCATGGTTGCCGGCGCCAAATATCGCGGCGAGTTCGAGGAGCGGCTGAAGGCGGTCCTGCAGGAGGTCACTGCAGCGGCCGGTCAATACATTCTGTTCATCGACGAGATGCACACCCTGGTGGGCGCCGGCAAAGCCGACGGCGCGATGGATGCCTCGAACCTGCTCAAGCCGGCGCTGGCGCGCGGCGAATTGCACTGCATTGGCGCGACCACGCTCGATGAATATAAAAAGCACGTGGAGAAGGACGCCGCGCTGGCGCGGCGCTTCCAGCCGGTCTATGTCGACGAACCTTCGGTCGAGGACACCATCTCGATCCTGCGTGGGCTGAAGGACAAATACGAGCAGCACCATGGCGTGCGCATTGCCGATTCGGCGATCGTTGCCGCCGCGACGCTCTCGCACCGCTACATCACCGACCGTTTTCTGCCCGACAAAGCCATCGACCTCATCGACGAAGCCGCGGCGCGGCTGAAGATGCAGGTGGACTCCAAGCCGGAAGAGCTCGATTCGGTCGATCGTGAAATCGTCCGCCTGAAGATCGAGCAGGAGGCGCTCAAGAAAGAAAGCGATCCGGGGTCCAAGGAGCGATTGAAGAACCTCGAAGCCGATCTGAAAAGGCTCGAGAAGCGCTCTGCCGATCTCACCAGCCGCTGGAAATCGGAAAAGGAAAAGCTGTCGGAAGCGCAGAAGCTCAAGACCGAGCTCGACCAGTTACGCGCCGAGCTCGCGCAGGCGCAGCGGCGCGGCGAGTACCAGCGCGCGGGCGAGCTCGCCTATGGCCGCATCCCCGAGATCGAGAAAAAGCTCAAAGACATCGAAGCGTCCGAAACCAAGCGCGGCGCCATGGTCGAGGAGACCGTGACCGCCGATCATGTCGCCCAGGTCGTGTCGCGCTGGACCGGCGTGCCCGTCGACAAGATGCTGGAGGGCGAGAAAGAAAAGCTCCTGCGCATGGAGGACGCGCTGTCCAAGCGCGTCATCGGGCAGAAAGAGGCCGTGCAGGCGGTGTCTACGGCGGTGCGGCGCGCCCGCGCCGGCTTGCAGGACCCTAACCGTCCGATCGGCTCATTCATGTTCCTGGGGCCGACCGGCGTCGGCAAGACCGAGCTCACCAAGGCGCTCGCCGAATATCTGTTCGACGACGAAAACGCGCTCATCCGCATCGACATGTCGGAATACATGGAAAAGCATGCGGTGGCTCGTCTGATCGGCGCGCCGCCGGGCTATGTCGGCTATGAGGAAGGCGGCGCGCTGACCGAAGCGGTGCGGCGCCGGCCCTATCAGGTCGTCTTGTTCGACGAAATCGAGAAGGCGCACCCGGACGTGTTCAATGTGCTACTGCAGGTGCTCGACGACGGACGCCTAACCGATGGGCAGGGCCACACCGTCGATTTTCGCAACACGCTGATCGTGATGACGTCAAATCTCGGCGCCGACTATCTGGTCAATCAACCCGAGGGGCAGGACACCGACGCGGTGAAAGATCAGGTGATGGCGGTGGTGCGCTCGGCGTTCCGGCCTGAATTCCTCAATCGCGTGGACGAGATCATCCTTTTCCATCGGCTGAAGAAGACCGAGATGACGCGTATCGTCGACATTCAGGTCAGACGGCTGCAAAGGCTGCTCGACGACCGCAAGATCACCATCGCGCTCGATCCGAGCGCGCGCGATTGGCTGGCCGAAAAAGGCTGGGACCCGGCCTACGGCGCGCGGCCGCTCAAGCGCGTGATCCAGAAATCCGTGCAGGATCCGCTCGCCGAAATGATTTTGGCCGGCCGGATCAAGGACGGCGAAAAAGTTGCGATCTCGGCGGGCAAGCAGGGCCTAACCTTCAACGGCAAGCTGGCGCAGGCGGCCTAGCCGTTGCTTATCCCCCCATGCTTGCGGGGGAGGTGGCGAGCCGAGCGAACCGGTGTGAATAGCCAATTTGACACGCGACCCCACGTCGATCGCGCTTCGCGCGTTCGACCCTCCGCTTGAAGGGGAAGGATTACAGCCAGGCTATCTTGTCGCCACCCGTGCCGGCTTGCGGGCCATGATGGCGTCGAGCCGTTCGCGTTCCTGCTCGAATGCGGCAAGGATCGGCCCTTGCAGCTCGCGGCCGCGCGGCAGCTTGATTCGCATCGGGTCCACGAAACGTCCGTTGATGCGGATCTCGAAGTGGAGATGCGAACCCGTGGACAGACCGGTCGAACCCATGAAGCCGATCACCTGGCCCTGCCGGACGTGATCGCCTTCGTGGATGCCGCGCGCGTAAGCGCTCATATGGCCATAGGCGGTCTCGTAGCCGTTATTGTGACGGATCAGGATGAACTTGCCATAGCCCGATTCCCAGCCCTCCTTTTCGATCACGCCATTGCCCGCGGCATAGATCGGCGTTCCCGGCGGTCCGGCCCAGTCGACGCCGGTATGCATCTTCACGTAGCCGAGCAAGGGATGGCTGCGCAGGCCGAAGCCCGAGCGCATCACGCCGGCAAGCACCGGTTTGCGGACCAGGAACTTCTTTGCGCTTTTCCCGTTCTCGTCGTAATAGTCCACCAGCCCGTC
>DASRDF010000111.1:0-33090 GCA_035652735.1 Pseudolabrys sp.
CTTGTGGTCCGCCGCCCACGCCTCGGCCAGCGTGTCCAGCATCCGGTTGGCAAACTCGGGCGGTGTGAACACCTCGTCGTTCGAGAGATTCGCGATGCAGGTCAGCACATCCGGGTTGCGCCCGCGCAGCGCAAAGCTCGCCTGCGTGCTCATGCCGCCTCCTTCGGGAGGCCTCCCCCCGCGACGGCCAGTTCGCTCATCGTCATTGCCGGGTAAATCTCGGTCGGCGTGAAGATTTCATGCTTGCCCAGGTGCGCGAACAGCGTGCCCTCTTCGGCGAAGCCCGCCATGTGCGTGAGCACGTCCAGACGAAAATCGCGGCGCTGAAACTTGCCTTTGCCGAGATAGCCCCATTGCGCAAAGACAATCGGGCGATCGTTGCTCGTGCGCATCGCCAAGGCGTCGCCGTGGATCAGATTTTGCGACAAGACGCGAGAGGCAGCCCGGTAAAGCTCGTCATTCTCGTCAAGGTTCAGGTAATCGGCCAGCACTTCCAGCATGTTGGCCCGGCACTCGGCGATGTTGTCGGCCAGGAGCTCGATGCCATAGAGGCACATCACCGCAAGCAGGGCGTATTGCCGCTTTTCGAAATCGGACTTCCCGTATTTGAGTTCGACGGCGGCGAGCTTGCGCTTCAGGATCGGGACGAGGAAGTTGCCGCTGCCGCAGGCCGGCTCCAGGAAGCGCGAGTCGATGCGTTCGGTCTCGCCCTTGACCAGATCAAGCATGGCCTCGACCAGCCACGGAGGAGTGAATACCTCCCCATGATCGGCAACCCGTTTTTTGGACTTGATTAGGTTCATGGATCGCATGTCATCAGGCTGTCGAGCCTCTTTGACCTCCTAATCCTACTCGCTCAAAAGTTGCTTCATAGCGTTTTTTTGCGCCGCGCGCCCTTCGGCCACTTCCACGGCCAGCTCACCACATAGTCCATCAGCTTGGCGTCCGGCACGTCGGCCTCGTTCGCCGAAACGCGGCCGCGCACCGAAATGCCGGCCTCATGCACGGTGTCGCGGCTGCCGGAGACGAGGTGGTGCCACCACGGCAAGTCGCCGCCGGCCGCGACGATGCGGTAGGCGCAGGTCGGCGGCAGCCAGCTGAGCCTGCGCACGTTGCGCGAAGTCAGCCGCACGCAGTCGGACACCTTGCGCTGGCGGTTGGCATAGTCGGTGCAGCGGCAGGTCTTGGCGTCGAGCAGCTTGCAGCCGACGTCGGTATAGAGCGTGGCGTTGCTGTCCTCCTCGATCAGCTTGGTCAGGCAGCAGCGGCCGCAGCCGTCGCACAGGCTCTCCCATTCGGCCTTGGTCATGTCGGCAAGCGCCTTGCGGCGCCAGAACGGGGCTTCCGAGTCGGGCATGGGGGGCCTTGTAGCCGGCCAAGCCGATTCCGTCATGGCACAGCGCCGCCACATCGTCCCCCCTTGCGGGGGAGGGACAGGGAGGGGGGTCGGCACCGGCAGACTCAGCCACCCCCCACCCGGCTCGCTTGCGCTCGCCACCCTCCCCCACAAGGGGGGAGGGAGAACAAGGGCCGGAACCGCCCCCATTTCCCCGCATTTTCCATTGTTGGCGGCAACCTCGACCGGCGCCTTCAAGCCCGCGCGATGTCGGTGGCGGCAAAGTCGCCGCCCTTGAACAGCAGCCGGGCGCCGTGCGCCTTGGCGCAGGCGTAGGACAGGCAATCGCCGAAATTGAGCCCTGCCGTGCCGCGCCCCTTGCCATAACGCTCGAAAGCTTCGACGGCGAGATGGCCGATCTCTTCGGTGATCGGCACGACGGCCGTCGATGTCACGCGCAGCAGCGCGGTCACGCGCCGATCGACGGCCCTGGGAGGCAGCTTGAACAACGACGACAGCCGCATGCACGATTCAAGCACCACGTGAGCGGCCGTAATGGTCTCGGGGTCGCGTTCCAGCGCCTGCGTGAGGGCGGGCTCCTCGGGCTCGCGCGCGAGCACGGCGACGACGGCCGAGGTATCGACGAAGATCACTCGTTGCCCCAGAGTTCGTCGATTTCCTGCTTGGTCGGCCTGTGGCCGTGGGCGCGATCGCCGACGCGCTCGAGCTCATCGGCAATCTCGGCAATGCGCTCGGCGAGCGGCCGCTCCTCGCGCGCCAGCGCGCCTTCGAGCGCCTCGATGACCGCCTGCGTCATGGTGGTGCCTTTGCGCTTGGCGAGGCGCCGGGCGAGCCTGTCGGCGCGGGCGTCGCGGATGTGCAGCGGCATCTGTGTTGCTCTTTGATGTAGACAAGAAATACAAATTATATATACTGTGTATACGCAATAAATACAAGCTCAACAACCGCTTCTAATCTGCGGCTTAGTCAACCGGGTCTTAACCAAATCAACCCGTTATGGCACCTATGACGACTTCTAAGCGCAGCGAGTTCTTGCGCCTATCAATGGACGCTCAGCGGGCCCTCATTGCCGCGGCTCGTGATAGCGAGCCCGTGCGTGGACTTACCCACGGGTTTTACAAGTATCCCGCACGCTTCTCGCCGGTCTTCGCGCGCGCCGTCATCGAGACTTTCACGAAGCCTGGCGATCTTGTTCTCGACCCCCATGTCGGGGGCGGCACCACGCTCGTAGAAGCTCGCGCGACTGGTCGCGAGGCGGTCGGCGTCGACATCAGCGCATTGGCCGAATTCGTTTCGAAGGTGAAGTGCACGATCTATTCGGAACAAGAACTCGAAACGTTGGACGCGTGGTCGCGACGTGTCGCGCACACTATCGATATCCACCGGCCATCGCGCCCGTTCACTCATTACGCTGAGCAAGGCTACTACAAACACCTCGATCACCCGTCGCGTTGGCGGCTCCGCAAAGCGATCGAGCAAGGAATTGGAAGCGCAATAGCATTGGGCACCCCGCGGCTTGAAGCGTTCGGTCGATGCGCTGTGCTGCGCACCGCTCAATGGGCGCTTGATGGGCGGAGCAGGGTGCCGACGTTAAGCGAATTCCGTGCTTTCCTTGAAGAAACTGCGGCTAACATGGTGATCGGCGCGCGCGAACTGCGCGCAGCGGTAGAAATGAGAGACCGGAACGCGGTTACGATCCTCCATCGCAACGCCGCAGGGGTAGAGGGCTATTTTCGGCGGCGCAAGCTGCGCACGCCAAGGCTCGTTGTGACATCACCACCCTACCCCGGCGTGCACGTCCTCTATCACAGGTGGCAGGTCGATGGGCGCAAGGAAGCGCCGCTGCCGTTCATGATCGCCGACAAGCTCGACGGCGCCGGCAGCAGCTTCTATACGATGGGCGACCGCAAGTATCCCGAGCTGAAGACGTACTTCGACAACATCCGATCCACTATGGCGTCGGTCGCGGCGATAGCCGATAAACACACCATCATTGTGCAGATGGTCGCCTTCGCTGAGCCTTCTTGGCAACTCCCGCGCTACCTCGAAACGATGGAAGAAGTGGGCTTGCGCGAAGCGAAGCTGTCAAAGCTACGCGGTGAACGCGACGGCCGTCTGTGGCGAAGCGTGCCGAGCCGGCGCTGGTACAGTGACCAGCGCGGCGAAACGCCGGCTTCGCAAGAAGTCGTCCTCTTCCACCGGAAGGCGGAGGACCGTCAGGCCGCTTCCGCCTGGCCGGCGAGGTCGCTGACATCGGCCTCGTCGTCCGCAAGGTCGCCCAAACTCTGAATCATCGGCAAGATGACCGGCGCGATGGCGCGGCTAAACTGCTGCGCCAGCTTAAAAACGGTCGTCTCATCTTTTTTCTCGCCGTCGGCCTTCTCCTCGCTCGATGACGGTTTTTGCGATTTGCGCTGTTTGTCGTCGTGCAAGAGAGCCATGCCGACCAGCATCATGCCAATTTCGAACTGTTTCTTCACAGCCGCGACCGGCAGCTTGGTCGTGGCAAGCTCGTTCTGGAGTGCCTTGTTACCCTCGTTGAGATAGAAGGTGTAATCGGGCTCGGACTTGCCGTTCTCGTCCACCTCGCCGTCGTCGATGATGGTCAAGCAGTCGTCGGGCAGCTCGAAGTACTGCTTCCAGCGCGCGTCCTCTGGCTTCACCCATTTCACTTCCGGAAAATCAAGGCCAGCAATACCTTCTTGCTTGTCGCCGGGCTTGTCAGCCGGCGGCTTTTTCTTCTTGTGCGGATGGGGCTCTTCGGGGCGGTCGAGCGCGGCGAGAATTGCAAGTTTCGCCTTGTTAACGAACTCGGCGCCGGTAACCAAATCGCGCACGATAAGTTCGAGCTCAAGTACGTCACCGGCTTTCATGCCATCGGGTAGGTCGAGCGTCAGGTTCGCGCGGCCATCCGCGAGGTTCGGCCCTGAGTAGTCGGTAAGCGGCACGCGCTTCCCGTCCACGATGCGAACGAAATCCTTTTGGCCGCGATCCACCTTACGGGTGAAGTAGTCATCGACCACGTCGGTATCGAACGCGATGCGCACCTTGCTTTCGAGGTGCGCCGCGCGGGCGAGAACGTCACCTTCCTCCTTGCCGGCGAAGCGGAAGAAGGTCGGATGCTGTTTCCCGATAAATTTGTCGGATGATTCCTTCGTTTCTGGTTTGAAGGGATTATGCAGGCGCTGTCCCAGGCCAAACAGACGGGCGAGCGTGGGCGAGTTCTTGAGCACCCGCTTGAGGGCGTCTTCAAGCGGCTTGTTGTCGGCCAGTTGCTCTTGCACGTCAGCCTGGCGGCGCTCGTTCTTGAGGAGCCGAAGCCCCGGATGGTCGCGAAGGGCCTCCTCGATCTTTTTCTCAACGTCCATGGCGAACTGATTGTCTTCGACCAGGCGGTCGCGGCTCGGCATGAACATGTCGTGCTGCTCCATCACCGTGATGGACGAGCAATCGAGGACCACGAGAAGATCCTTGGCAAGCCGCTGAAGGCCGACCTTCTTGCGCGCGAAGATGTTGGCTTTGATGTACCCCTGAGCCTGCCCATTGATGGTAAAGACGACGCCTTCGGCGTTGCGATAGGTGTCGGACGTGCCGGGCTTGAAGGCGAAGATACGCGCGACCAGCTCATGACCTTGCACAGTGACCGTGATCTCGGCCGGCTTGATGTCTTCGAGGTTTTGGTTGCCGTTGAGCCGGGCGAAGAGGCCGCTCATTGTCTCTACTTGTTCATGGCCTGACTTCTGATGTTCGCGACATTCATGGAAGCGCATAGGCAGGGCCGGCTCGGGTAAGAGTAGGTCGATTTTCGGCCGGAGGCCGGCGCGGCGCAGGATGTTGGAGACGGTCGGCAGATTGTACTCGTACAGTTTGACGAGCGTGCCGTGCGGCACCGAGCGCTGGTACGCGTCATCGCCTTTCGGGAAAAGCGGCATCTCGTCGGAGCGGAAACGGAGGACGCGGCCGGCGCGGGGATGGTTATCGGCATCGATCGGCGCCAAGTACGACAGGAACGGCGTCGGGATGTCCATGCCCTCGCCTTCGCGGCGCACCACGGTCACACCCCAACAATCGTCGTCGGAGTGCGTCGGGTAGTCGGACCGGACGACCGAATTCTTGACCAGTTTCGGGTGCCGCTTCGAGACGATGAGTTGCAGTTTGCGCTTACCGCAGAAGCGGAGTGCGCCGGACGAGCCTTGCCCGTATTTGCCTTGCGCAAAACGCACCTTGAACTTGTTGCGCTTGCCTAGGCTAAGGAGCGTGAGCGGAAACGCCTCAGGCGTCTGGCCCTCGCCGAGATCGGCGACGTTGACGCACGGCTTGAGACCCTTCGGGCCGGTGACGAAGACGGAGATGCCTTCCGCGACCTGCGTGCGCATCTTGGTCGGCCATTCCTCGACGCGACCGCCTGTGACCTTAAGCGTCCCGCGCCAGGTCTTTTCGATGAAGCGGTTGACCGCTTCCCGCATTGACTTCGGCGCCTTGGTCTCGTCCTCGGGGTTTATGCCAGCGAGCATGCATTCGAGCATCAGGCGCGAGTCGATGGTGTTGACCAGCTTTTCGTTAAGCGCGAAATCTGCGCGCGCCTGCTGATTGCCGGCACGATTCCAGTTCAGCTCATCGTCGCCGTAGTAGCGCCAGTAAACCGGATTATCCCAGAGGCCCCACTCTTTCAGGATGGCGACAACGTCCTCCTCGCTGTCGGCCTTGATGAGTTCCAGGCACAGCTTCTTGACATCCGCTTCTTTCACGTTGTCCCTCCCCTCGTCCGGGGTACCGCCGGTTGCGTTACGCTACCTCACAATTTGAAGTCCACCGACTCCTTACCGCTGCTTGACGTCATCCGGGCCTTCATTGCGTCGATCTCTTTGGTGAGTGCCCGGACAACCTTCTGGACGTCGGAATCGTCGAATTGATAGGCGTTTTTGTTGCCTAGCTTGCCGATGATCCGGATCGCCCGGATGGCATTTCGCGTTCTATTCTCAGCTAATTTGACGAACTTCTCGCGCTTGCTCTGCTTCGCAGCGGCCGACGAAGTCGTTGCTTTTTCAAGCATGATTACACCTCCGCACAGTCAGTATTTTATGGTGTAATTCAGACGATATAAAAACTCATAATTTGCTGTGAATTTTGAGTCAAGAGAAATTTATCGCACGCGCCAAAAAAATTTAGGTTATCTTGGTCAGCGGGATATAGGATTCCTTTCTCTTCGCGCTGCTGCATGCACGACAGCGCGCGTGTCGCTGCGCTCAACCCCCCGGAACCGCCCCCATTTCCCCGCATTTTCCATTCACCTTGGCGGGGATTAACCCCGTTAACCCCCCGCCCGGCATTGGCCGGGCGGGGGCCGATCGGCTAAAACTCAACCAGCGGCGGAACGCCCCGCCCCCGGACACCAGACCTTGCCCGACCTCTTCACCCGCGACTGGAAACGCAAGCTCAAGAAGCTGTTCCTCGGCGCCGACGCCTGGATCGACTTCTCGCTGTTCAAGAGCGCCACGGGCTTGCGCGAGAGCTGGGAGCGCTTCTCCACCGCCATGGACAAGTTCCACGTCGCCGGCTGGCGGCGCATGCTCAACGAGATCGTCTCGGAGGGCGCAACGCTCGGCACCGCCGGCCTCGTCCTGACGCTGGCGCTGGCGCTGCCCGCCTTCCGCGAGACAAGCGACGACGACTGGCTGAAGAAGTCCGAGCTCGCCGTCACCTTCCTCGACCGCTACGGCAACGAGATCGGCACCCGCGGCATCCGCCACAACGACTCGGTGCCGCTCGACCAGTTCCCCGACCACCTCATCAAGGCGGTGATCGCCACCGAAGACCGGCGCTTCTACGACCATTTCGGCATCGACATCGCCGGCACCGCGCGCGCCCTCGTCACCAACGTGCAGGCCGGCGGCGTGCGCCAGGGCGGCTCCTCCATCACCCAGCAGCTCGCCAAGAACCTGTTCCTCAACAACGAGCGCACGCTCGAGCGCAAGATCAAGGAGGCGTTCCTCGCCATGTGGCTGGAGGCGCGCCTGACCAAGAACGAGATCCTGAAGCTCTACCTCGACCGCGCCTATATGGGCGGCGGCGCCTTCGGCGTCGACGCCGCGGCGCTGTACTACTTCAACAAGTCGGCGCGCGACGTCGACCTTGCGGAGGCGGCGATGCTCGCCGGCCTGTTCAAGGCGCCGACCAAGTTCTCGCCCAACGTCAACCTGCCGGCGGCGCGGGCCCGCGCCAACGTCGTGCTCGACCGCTTGGTCGAGTCCGGATTCATGACCGAGGGTCAGGTGTTCGGCGCCCGCCGCCACCCCGCCACCCCCGTCGACCGCCGCGATGACCGCGCGCCGAATTACTATCTCGACTGGGCTTTCGACGACATGAAGAAGCTCGTCGATACGTTTCCGAAATCGATGACCGAGCGCGTCTTCGTGGTGCGGACCGCGCTCGATCCCGGCATGCAGCGCGCCGCCGATCTCGCCGTCGAGAATTCGCTGCGTCAATACGGCCAGGAATACCACGCCAACCAGGCCGCCGCCGTGCTCATGGACGTCGACGGCGCGGTGCGCGCCATGGTCGGTGGCCGCGATTACGGCGCCAGCCAATTCAACCGCGCCACCGACTCGCTGCGCCAGCCCGGCTCCTCGTTCAAGCCCTATGTCTACGCCACCGCGCTGATGCACGGCATGAAGCCGAGTTCGACCGTGATCGACGGGCCGATCTGCATCGGCAATTGGTGCCCGCACAACTACGGCGGCGGCTACCACGGCGCCATGTCGCTCATCCAGGCGCTCACGCACTCGGTCAACACCGTCGCCATTCGCCTGTCGATCATCGTCGGCGACGGCAACGCCAAGCTCGGCCGCGCGCGCATCATCGAAACCGCGCACAAGATGGGCATCCGCACGCCGCTGCCCGATACCCCGTCGCTGCCGATCGGCGCCGACGGCGTCGCCCTGCTCGATCACACCGGAGCCTACGCGACCTTCCCGAACCTCGGCATGAAGGTCACGCCGCATGCGATCCTCGAAGTCCGCACCGGCGGCGGCAAACTGATCTGGCGCTACGACCGCGACGGGCCCAAGCCGGTCCGCGTCCTGCCCGCGCACGTCGCCCAGGACATGATCACGATGATGAACAGCGTCGTGGAAAACGGCACCGGCCGCCGCGCCCGCCTCGACGGCATCACCGCCGCCGGCAAGACCGGCACCACCAACGCTTATCGCGACGCCTGGTTCATGGGCTATACCGCCAACTTCGTCTGCGGCATCTGGATCGGCAATGACAACTATGAGACCACCAACCGCATGACCGGCGGTTCATTGCCCGCGATGACCTGGCACAGCATCATGGCCTATGCGCATGAGGGCGTTGAGGTCAAACAGCTGCCCGGCATCCCGGTCCCGCACGAGCGCCAGGAACAGGCCGTCGCCTTCAAGACCAAGAGCAACGAACCCCCGCCGCCGCCGCGGCCGGTCATGCTGACCAAGCGGGGGGCCGATATCCTGGTGCAGCTTGAGCGCATGATGGACGACGCCAACCGCGCCCTCGGGCCGTTGCCGCCTACCGTATCCACCGACAAAGAACGGCAGGCGCAGGCTGGTAAGCCCGGAGCTGCCCTCGCCGCGGATTTGGAAGGACAGGCATTCGGCCGGAACTGATTGGTCCAGGGGCCCAGCCGGGATAGTCTTCCTCCTCATCGTCAACGGATCGATCGTGCGGCTGCTTTTCGGCACATTGTTCTCGCTTCTGGTCGCCGCGGCCGTCGGTCTCGGCACCACCTATTTCGCCATCACCCGCGGCGCGGCTTTCGGCGCCTTGCGGATCGGCGCCTGGACCGCTTGGCCGAAGACCGGCACGCAGGATGCCGACCCCTATGCGCGCGCCGAAATCGCCCGCACCGGCCGCCTGCCGGTCGCCCTCGGCGACGGCCTGATGTTCGTCGCCAGAGCCGACGACCGCGGTAAACGGCTCGATGGCCGCTGCGAGGTCACGATCAGCGGCATTACACCGGCGGCGCGGTTCTGGACGCTGACGCTTTACAATCCGGAAGGCGCGCTCGTGCCCAATTCGATCAATCGCTATGCGTTCACCAGCCAGGAGATCGTCCGCCGCGGCGACGGCAGCTTCGAGATCGTGGTTGCGCCGCGCGCCAGCGCCGGAAACTGGCTGCCGACCGGCGGCATCGAGCGCTACATGCTCGCCCTGCGCTTTTACGACACCGCGGTCGGCGTCGCGACCAAAGAAGGCCGCGAGGTGCCGATGCCGGCGGTCAAGACCAGGAGTTGCCCATGATCCGTTGGGCACTGTTGCTTTTCGGCGGCGCGCTGCTCGGCGGCATCGTGCACCTTGCCACCATCATCATCTTGCCGCGCACGGCCACCCAGGACGCCTATTCCCGGCTTGCCCCGATCGCACCGGTGAATTCGGTCGTTTCGCTGCCCGAGCCGACGCCGGAGAAGGCGATCATGCCCTTGATGGATCCGGCTTTTGCCAGCGCGATCTGCCGCTACGATCTTTCGCAGGGACCGATGAAACTGACCGTTCCGATCGGCCTCGCCTACACGTCGGTGTCGTTCTACACCGATCGCGACATCGCCTATTACGCCATCAATGACCGTTCGGCCGGACGCCGCGCCATCGAGCTCGATCTGATGACCGCGGAGCAGCATAGTGAGATGCCCGAGGACGAGGAGATCACGGCCGCCGACCGCTTGATCGTGGAATCCCCCACCCGCACCGGGCTCATTGCGATCCGCGCCCTGGCGCCGGAGCCCGGCCTGATGCCGATGGCAAAACGCGCGGTCGACGGCGCGCGCTGTCAGCGCACCGATCTGGCAAAGCAGTCGGATTGATCAGCGCGCCGAAGACAGGCTCTGCTCGCGCACCCAGGTCGGCGCCGTGTGCGTGCGGTAATAGGCGATTTCCGACTGCAATTGAGTGAGCGCGCGCTCGACCTCCACCGCCTCGTTCGACGGCGTCACGATGACAAGCCGCTCCAGCGCGAAACGGTAACCGTCGACGCGGCGGGCGAGCTGCGCGCGCACCAGCTTGACAATCGACTCGTTGGAATAGATGCGGCGCAGCGCTTCATTGCGCTCGTAGCCGGACGTTGAAACAAACTGCAGAGCCTTGCGCCGTTTCTGATCGATATCGAGCACGCGCGAGGCGGTTTCGAAGAACTGCGGGAGCCGCGTGGTGTCGTTGCGGATGTCCTCGGTGAGCTTGGCGTAGCGCGCCGACGGCGACCGATAGCGCGTGCCGAACAGGTGGTTGGCATAGGCGGTGCGGTCGAAATTGGCGCGGTGGTCCGAGCCGATGACGCCGTGCTCGCCGGCGAACGAGTACCATTGCTGCCGGTCGTAGGCCGGCTCGATCAGCGGATAGGCCAGGTCGCGAAGCTGGCGTTCGTCGTCGGTCAGGCTGAAGCCGGACGGCGAGGTGTTTTTGCCGGCGACGGCGTCGTAATCGATCCAGTCATGGATGGAATCGTTGACGAGCGTCGGACGCACTTCCTGCAGGTCGCCGTTGGCGCAGCCGCCGAGCAGCGACAGCGTCGCCAGAGCGAACAGCCGTCGGCGCCAATGGCATGCCTGCATCGGCGGCGGCGGCGATATGGTCATCGGTTGTGAGTGGCTGCGGCCGGCTTCAGCGCCCAACGCGACGACGACGGCGGCGGCCGGACTGGTTGCCGGTATTCGGCTCAAGACCGTTATCCGGTCCGCGCTCGATACGGATCACCGGCAGGATGATGACGGTCGCCGGTTCGGTGCTGCCGTCGATGTATTTACCGCCGCGGCTGCCGCCGGCCTCGTCAGGAAACTGGATCACTTCGCCCATTGCGAACCCCCTTCCGTCCCGGCGCAAGCCTGCCGGATCGGCGCCTGTCCGCAATTAAAGGGCGCGCAAGGTTAACGGTCCGCTAACGCGGCTGCACTAATGTGGGGCATCGGCTGGTTCGTAAAAACGTAGTGTTCATGCGTAAATCCTTCACCTCCCCCACCCTCGACAGTCTTCTCGACCTGGCCTGCCGGGACGGTGTCGATATCCGTCCGACGTTGCTGCGGGTCGTGACCGATCTTTACGTGCAAAAGCCCGCGCACAGCGCCGACGAAGAGGTGCAATACGTCGAGCTCGCGCTTGGGTTGATCGACGCCGTCGATGCGCCGACGCGCGAGGCTGTTGCGGCCAGGCTTGCGGCTTATTCCTCCGCGCCTGCGGCGGTCTTGCGCCGCTTGGGCTGCGACGTGCCCGAGCGCGAAGCGCCGCCTGCGGAAGAGCCCTCGCTCGAGACCGAGCTCACGGAGCTGTTTTTTGCCGCGACCGCCGAAGAGCGCCGCCTGATCCTCACCAATTTCGACGCGGTCGCAGCCGGAACGTCGCACCGGGCGCCGACGGCTGCGGCCGAAGCGATTGTCCGCCTGGAACGCGCCGCGCTCGATCGCAACGCGACGGAGTTCGCCCGCATCCTCGAGCGCGCGCTCGGCGTCGGCGCCGCCGTCGCGGAATGCATTGCGCGCGATCCGTCCGGCGAGCCGATCGTGGTCGCCGCCAAGGCACTCGGCATGAAGGGCCCCGTGCTCCAACGCATCCTACTGTTTCTCAATCCTGAAATCGGCCAGTCGGTCCAGCGCGTCTACGATCTCGCCCGCCTCTACGACGAGATGACGCCGGCTGCGGCGCAAAGCATGGTGGCCATCTGGCGGCAAATGGGCGGGCCAAAACGCCGCCCGCGCCACGAGCCGCTGCACTGGGACGATGTGCCCCGCAGCGCGCGTGCGCAGGCCACCCATGCCGGTCACCGGATCGCCCGCTCGCGCGAGCCGCTGCCGTCGCGCCGGCGCCGCCTGTACGACCGCTAGTCGACCACGCGATCGAGGAAGTGGCGCCCGCCGCGATCCTCGATCTCGACGATCCAGATGTCAGGGTCGAAGCGCATTTCGCGCGCCAGGCGCGCCTCCACCTCGGCTTCGGGCACCGCCGTCGCACCGCCCAAGACTGCCGTGAACATCCGGTCGGCGGGCTGGGCATCGTCGAAGGCGCTCTGCGGCGCCGGGCCGTATAACGTCGCGGTGCCGTCCAGACGATTGACGATGATGAACACTGCGCCGGCTTCCTCGGCGCCGCGCCGCCGCACCGCCGCGAAGGCGCCCTCGACTTGGCAGCGGCGCAGATAGGCCGCGACCCAGATGCCGGACTTCAACCGCATATTGCTTGTGGTAACACGGCGAACCGAAGCGCCGCTATTGCTCGATCGGGCGGCCCGTCATGGCGGCGAGTGCGCGTACGAAGCGGTCCGAAACCTGGCCGTCCACCGGCAGATTACGGTCGCGTTCGAACTTCTCGATCGCCATTTTGGTGTCGTGGTCATACACGCCGGTCGGCTTGATCTGGCCGTAGCCGAAGTCGGCGAGTGCGCGCTGGATTGCCAGCATTTGTTTCGACGGCGATGGCGCGATCAATTCGGCGATCGGATCCTTGCGGGCGGAGCCGGCGGCGACGGTCTGCGGCGCGGCCGGCCGCGCCGGGACCAGCCGATCTTGTTTTTGCGCGCGCGGCTGCATCTCGTCGGCGGATAAGGAGCGGGCGGCGAAAATCGGCGCCGGATGCGGACCGTGCTGCAGGAACAGGGCATTCACCAGAATGGCGAGCGTCGCCGCGACCGCCATCACGACCGCGACAAACTCGCGTGGGTGGCGCGTGATCGCGGCGGCGAGCATGCCGCGCTCGACATCGTGCTGACGACGGCGCCTAGGCAATTTTCTTCACCTCGGTTTCGGCGGCGGCGTCCGCGTGCTCGGTGACCAGCTTGACCGGATCGGCGGGCCGACGGGCGGCGCCCTCAAGCGGCAGCCGCACGGTCACGCGCGTGCCCTCGCCCAGCCGGCTCGCGATCGCCATGTCGCCGTCGTGCAGATGCACCAGCCCTTTCACGATGGAAAGCCCCAGGCCGGTGCCGTCGTGCCTGCGGTCGTAGGAGGCGCGTGCCTGAAAGAAGGCCTCGCCGAGCCGCGGCAGGTCATCGGCGCCGATGCCGACGCCGGTGTCCTCGACCGACACTGCCAGCATCGCGCCGTCACGATAGGCGTCGACCGTGACGGTGCCGCCGCGCGGCGTGAATTTCACGGCGTTGGAGATGAGATTGATCAGGATCTGATTGAAGGCGCGGCGGTCGGCGACGAATTCCGGCAGGCCGCGGGCGATGCGGGTCCTGAGCTCGACGCCGGATTCCTGAGCCTTGAGCGCAAGCAGGTCGCAGCAGCTCGCAACCGCAGTAGCCGCCGCGAACGGCTCCGGCGCGATCTCGAAATTGCCGGTCTCCATCTTCGACATGTCGAGAATACCGTTGACCACCGACAAGAGGTGCCGTCCGGAATCGTTGATCAGCTTGGCGTATTCGCGCTTGCGGCCTTCCTCCAGCAGCAACGAGTCGTTGCAGAGCATATCCGAGAAGCCGATGATGGCGTTGAGCGGCGTGCGTAGCTCGTGACTCATGGTGGCGAGGAAGCGGCTCTTGGCGGCGTTAGCGCGCTGCGATTCCGCGCGCGCGATCTCGAGCGCGCGCTCCTGCGTCTTGCGGTCGCTGATATCGCGGAGCACGGCGACCACCTCGCGTTCGCCGTTTCGGGTTGGCCCGTCGAGCGGCCGGCAGCGCATCTCGATCCAGACGAACTGGCCACCCTGCCCCTGGGCGTCGCCGCCGCGGCGGATGCGGAATTCGAGCGAGCGGTCCTCGCCGCCGGCGGCGTCCGCGAGCGCCGTCAGGTAGGCCGGGCGGTCGGCGACATGGACGCGGTCGAACAGGCCGTGGCCCGACAGCGCGGCCGCGCCGACACCGAACAACTGCTCGGCCGCGGGCGAGGCGAACAGCACCGCGCCGTTCTTGCCGTGGCGGGTGATGACGTCGGTCATGTTGCGCGCCAACAGCCGGTAGCGGTCTTCCTCGGCGTACAGCAGCCAGTGGCTGGTGCGGGCGAGCTGCTCGGCGCCGAGCGCAAGCCCGATGGCGTAGAGCGCGGCCGATATGATGCCGAGCGCGGCCAGCGCGCCGTGTTCGGCGGCCACCGTCACCGGCGGCGGCAGCAGGCCGATGGCGCTGACCGCGAGCAGCAGGCCGGCGGCGGCGAGCGCGATGGTGGAGGCGAGCGCGACGACGCGGCGGGAGGCCGACAGCGCCGCTTCGAGCGGCACCACCACCAGCCAGATCGCGGCGAACGAAGCGATGCCGCCGGTCTGCCAGGCTACCGCCGTCACCAGGCCGGTGAGCGCCAGCGCCGAGAGCACGTGGGCGCTCTGATAGCGACCGGTGCGCGACAGGAAATAGGCGATGGTGATGGGGGCGACGAGCCAGGCGAAGACGCCGACCTCGAGCGCGCTCGGCGGGCCGCGGAAGGTGAGATAGACGGGCAAGCTCGTCAGCGCGGCAAGGCTGCCGAGCAGGCGCGGCGCGATGAAGGCGCGATGGCGCGCCGCCGTCAGCGCGTCGCCGCGCGCCGCCGGGTGCACCAGCGCATCGACATAGTTCCACACTGGCGTGAGGAAGAAACGCACGATCCCTGTCCCACGTCTTGCCGCTCGGCAGACGTCCCTTTTGCTGCAAAACCCTAGTGCGCCGCCGCTTAAATGAACGCTAAAGCCGCGCCCCGGCGGGCGATTTGCCACCGGCGGCACCGCGCTTGCGGGCCCGATTCAAATGCCATGGTGAAATTTGTCTTGCCGGAATGCGCCGCACGGCCGCGGCGGCTTTAATTGTTACCGCGCCGGTAACCATGTGCGGCCGCCAAAGCGCCCGTGCGCCGGCTTTGCGATGCCGACGCCTAAAATTTTAGGCGAATTCGATCCTGTCAAATTTGATGAAAACTCGGCGCGCATTCGCGTCGATTTTGGCCAAAACCCTCGTTTCATTGCGAACGACAGCTTCAATGCTGTCTGCTAGATTTCATTCAAAGGCGGCAAAAAGGCCGCCGGGGAATAATTGGGTGGGTCATGTTCTTCTTGCTGCGAATGGCCTTCTGGCTGGGCGTCGTCTGCGTGCTGCTGCCGAGCGGCACCAAGACGGCATCGCCCGATTCGCAGATCGATGCGACGCAGGCCATGACGCTTGCAACCGCGGCGGTGTCCGATGCGCGCGGCTTCTGCGAGCGCCAGCCCGATGCCTGCAAGGTCGGCGGCAAGGTCGCGGTGGCGCTCGGCCATAAGGCCGAAGCCGGCGCCCGCACGCTCTATGATTTCGTCACCACCAAGCTCGCCGAACGTTCCGCCGGCGAGCAGAAGGCGGCATCAAAGACCGAGGGCAAGGCCGAGCCGAAGGTGCTGCCGGTGTCGAATGTCGATCATGGCACGCTGACGCAGTCGGATCTGGCGACGCCCTGGCACGGCCGCGTGCCGCTGCCGCCGCGGCGCGCCGAGCGCCCGGCGCGGCCTTCCGTCTAAACGCCCCCATTGCCGAGCCGTTTTATCGCGGGCTTTGCGCGCCCGCGCGACCCCTTTGGCGTTCGGCCGCGCCACGGCCTATATAGAGGGCAAAGGGACGGCATGAGCGCGATTGACGACATCGTCGGGAATTTCGAGCTGCTCGATCAGTGGGATGACCGCTATCGCTATGTCATCGAGCTCGGCCGCACGCTGCCGCCGCTCGCCGAAGAGGCCCACATCGAGGCCAATAAAGTGCGCGGCTGCGCCAGCCAGGTCTGGCTGGTCACCCATGTGAAGCGAGATGGCGCGGCCGGACCGACGCTGACCTTCGAAGGCGACAGCGACGCGCATATCGTGCGCGGGCTGGTGGCGATCCTGTTTGCGCTCTATTCCGGCAAGCGCGCACAGGAGATTCTGGACATCGACGCGGAGGCCCTGTTTCACAAGCTCGGTCTGCGCGAAAACCTGACGCCGCAACGCTCGAACGGCCTGCGCTCCATGGTCGAGCGCATCCGCGCCGAAGCCAAGGCGGCGCTGGCGCCGGCCGCATAAAGCGCATCAGGTTGAACTCTCGATTAGCGACCTCGCTTTGCGTTTCGCCGGCAGGGCGAGGGTGAGCGCGCAAGCTTCATCGATCAAGCATTGTCGACATTGTCGGCCAGCCGACGGAGACTGGAGTTGGCCTAGCGGCGCGATCTGCTTTGCGGTTTGGTGTCCTCGCTATTCTGGATGCACTGGCCGGGAAATGCCCCGCCGCAGATCTGATCGGGTCTACAGCACCAGACGATGGCCACGCCAATCGAGCACTGAACTTCTTGCGGGGTGCATTTCGGCGCGACCTGCGCCACCGGCGTTCTTGTGAGCGCCAGGAGGCCTAGAACAAAAAAAAGAATCGCTTCGCGCGGTGCCATTGCGCCAGCAATATTATGGCCATGCCTCTGCCGCGAAGTAGCGTCATAATACGGGAGCTTACAAAAAGCTGGATACGGTAAAAATACCACCCTGTTTTGTCGAGCTTCGGTGCCGTCCGACCGCGACGGTTGCGTCGCGGGCTCTGCGCTTTGCCCCACCTTTCAAACGCCTCATGAAAACGCCCTCCTTCGCGCAAGGAACTTTTTAAGTTCCTCAACTCACATCGGCGCCTCCGCCGACCGACACGGTGAAGTCGACGTCCTGCGCCAGCCAGATCCGCAGCGGCGCCCGCGCGCGCCCGCGTGCCTCGGGCGCATAGCCGTAGTGCCGCGCCAGCCGCTCCAGCGCGAGCTGCAACACCACCTTGGCGGTACGTTGCGGCCAGGCGCGCTCGCGCTCGACGTCCTCGAGACCCTTGAGGAAGCAGCAGACGTCGAGCAAGAGCCCGGCGAATTCCGGACCCGCGGCGTCAAGCGCCCGCTGCACGCGCTGGCGCGCCGCGACCATGACATCGGTCGGGCTCGTCGGACCGCCGCCATCGGCGGCGACCGGGTCTGCCCAATTGGTGGTCGTGCGCGGCATCAGGTTGGCGAAGGTGAAATCGACGCGCAGCCGCTCGCCGGCCTGCAATTGATGCGCCTCGATCAGGGCGCGGCCACCGCGGCCGCGGCGGCGCGCAAGCCAGGCCAGCGGACTCTCCGCCTCATCGACGGTGACCGCGGCGCGGCCGAACTCGGTGGCGACCTGCGCCCGGCCAAGCGCGAGATGGCGGCCGCGAAAGCCGTCGATCTCCGGCTGCGCGGTATCCGGCAGGCGGGCGGCGCGCTTCGTCATGGCCGCGCCGCCTGCACCATGGCGGGGTCAGATGCGGCCTCGGCGCAGACCTGCTCGAGCAGGTCGAGCCGCCGGTCGGTCGCGGGATCATCGCGGCGATCCTCGACCAGGCGGCAGGCATAGGCGACGGTGGTGCGGTCGCGGCCGAACAGCCGGCCGACGTCGCTGTAGTTCAGGCCGAAAGCGACGTGGGCGAGATACATCGCGGTCTGCCGCGCGAAGGTCACGTGGGCGCCGCGCCGCGTCCGCGCGCGCACGTCGGCGGGGGCGACGCCGAAGGCAATGGCGGCGGCCTCTTCCAGCAGCCAGCGCAGCGCCGCCCCGTCGCCGGACCGCGGCGGCCGCCGGGGATTGTCGAGGGAGTAAAGCAAGGTCATGCAGGCATCCTTTCCATTAGGAACGTTTGCCTACATGATCGCGCAGATTATGGCGGCGGGGATAAGTTTTTTATCCTACTACAAGCCATTGAAAATAATGACCTTTAGGCATAAAAACGCCCAAGGCCGCGGACGTTATCCACAGAAAATAGGAATTTTTCCAGAAGGTGTTGCGGAATTACCGCGCCCGGCGCCGGCGCTGCTGGCCGAGGCCCATCTGCCGGGCAAGCTGCGAGCGCGCCGCCGCGTAATTGGGCGCCACCATCGGGTAGTCCGCCGACAGACCCCATTTCTCGCGGTACTGCTCCGGCGTCATGTTGTACTGCGTGCGCAGGTGACGCTTGAGCGACTTGAATTTCTTGCCGTCCTCGAGACAGACGATGTACTCGGGCGTCACCGACTTCTTCACCGACACCGCAGGCTTCAGCGCCTCGCCGGCGCCGTCGCCGCCTTTGCCGGCGACGCGGTTGAGCGCAGCATGCACCTGGTTGATGAGCGCGGGGATATCGCCGGCCGGCACCGAATTGTTGCCGACATAGGCCGAGACGATCTGCGCGGTCAGCGCGATGAAGGTTGCATCGCCCGGAGTGTCGGCCATCGCAGCTTGCCCCTTTGCCTTGCCCGGCTTACGCCAATAATCGCGCGCTTTGTACTGTAAAGACTAGGGGCAAAAGCCAGATGCCGCAAGATAAAGCTTGGCGGCAGGCCGGCTAGACTTGGGCTTTGCTGGATTTAGCCGTTCTTTTCGAGATGACTGCGCAGTTCGTCGATCGAGGCAAAGCGCAGCGTGCCTTGCGGCAGTTCCGCTTCGATCGAGCCGTCGACATAGAGCGTATAGGCCATGCCGTCGACCACGCCCGATTTCAGCACCGCGGCGCGCGGCGGCTCGGCGCCGGATTCGACCACGGTCGCGCGCCCCGCCGGCTCGCGTTCGCGGTGCGGCTCACGCTTGGGTTCCGCCTCGAGCGGCGGCGCGGCGGTGCGCGGCTTGGCCGGCCACATCTTGTCGAAATAGCTGGCGCGCTCCTGCCGCGGCGGGCCGGGCGGCGGCGGTGGCGGCATCGGCTCCTCGGCGGGCGGCGGCGAATATTGCGGCGACAGCGAAACCTCGTCCTCCACCGTGACCGGCGGCGCCTCGGGATTGCGCAGCGCCGGCGCGAAGGATTGGCCGGGATGCACCTCGTCGAGGTCGGCCGGCACGGGCGGCGCCATCGGCGGCTCGCTCGGCCTGCCGGCCGCGGCAGGTTTCGGCGGGAAGGGAACGCGGGCGGGCATGGCGCGTTCGGCCGGCGGCTCGAAGGCTTCGGCCGGGGCCGGACGGGCCGGCATGGCGGGCGCGGCCGGCACCGCCGGCACGTGCCCCGCCGCCAGCGCCTCGGCAATGCGGTGCAACTGGCTGACGGCGGCGCTGAGCGCAATGACGACGATGCCGCCGGTCGCCAGGGTCGTTCCCGATCCGATCAGCGTATTGCCGAAGCTGAATTCATTGACTGGAATGCCGAAGCCGACCATGGCGACGCCGACACAGACCGCAACGCAGCCGATTACAAACATGATCATGGACATCGGCGCATTCCCCTTCCCGGCGTTAACGCCCTGCAACCGCCTCTAAAACCTGGAAATTCTGGCGTTTTCCGGCGGTCTCGGCAACCGCCTCGGGCAAATTAGCCGGAAATGACTCATACTTGATTAACGTTAATGAATTCGTCCCCGTTTCGCCGATCCGGCGTTGCCAAGCAGTCGTCACCGCGCCTAATTAGACCGGATCAGAGGGGAACTCGCCCGGGACGGGCCGGTTTCACCCCTGCGGGGTCCGACAACCGGTTTATTCCGCAATCGTCATTTGTGGATCGAGGAGGACGTTATGTCGTTCAAGCTGCCCGATTTGCCTTATGCCCACGATGCGCTCGCCCCCTATATGTCGCGCGAGACGCTCGAATACCACCACGACAAGCATCACAAGGCCTATGTCGACAACGGCAACAAGCTGCTCGAAGGCTCGGGGCTTGAAAACAAGTCGCTGGAAGAAGTGGTCAAAGCCTCGTTCGGCAAGAACGCCGGCCTCTTCAACAATGCCGGCCAGCACTACAACCACATCCACTTCTGGCAGTGGATGAAGCCGAACGGCGGCGGCGACAAGATCCCGGGCAAGCTCAAGGCCGCGATCGACAAGGATCTCGGCGGCGTCGAGAAGATGAAGGCGGATTTCGCCCAGGCCGGCGCCACCCAATTCGGCTCCGGCTGGTGCTGGATCGCGGTGCAGAACGGCAAGCTCGCCGTCACCAAGACGCCGAACGGCGAGAACCCGCTGGTGCACGGCGGCACGCCGATCCTGGGCTGCGACGTCTGGGAGCACTCCTACTACATCGACTACCGCAACCGGCGGCCCGACTACCTCAAGGCTTTCCTCGACCACCTGGTGAACTGGGATTACGTCGAGGCCATGTTCACTGCGGCGACCAAGTAACATTCGCGACGTTTCGATCATAGCGAGGCGGCCGGCAGAGAGGCTCGCCGACCGCATCGCGCTCCTCATCCTGGCGGCGGTGGCGATCACCGCCGCCTTGACGTTCCGCGACTACGGGCTCGGCTGGGACGATCATACCCATTCGCAGTACGGCGACCTGCTGCTCAAGCTGTACGGCTCGGGCTTTGCCGACAGGCGGGCGCTCAGCTTCGTCAATCTGTATTTCTACGGCGGCGGCTTCGACATGGCGGCGGCGCTCGCCGCCAAGGTGCTGCCGTTCGACCTGTTCGAAACGCGCAGGCTCTTCGGCGCCGCCGTCGGCATCGTCGGCCTGATCGGCGCCTGGCGGCTCGGACGAAGGCTGGGCGGGCCGCTGGCGGGCCTGAGCGCGCTGGCGCTGCTTGCGGCCTGCCCGATCTATTACGGCCACATGTTCATCAACGCCAAGGACGCGCCGTTCGCCGCGGCGATGATCGTGCTGCTTCTAGGCCTGGCGCGCGCCTTCGACGAATACCCGGCGCCCGGCTGGCGGACGGTGGCGCTGGTCGGGCTCGCGCTCGGCGCGGCGTTCGGCTCGCGGGTGCTGGCGGCACTGGCGGCAGCGCCGGCGGCGCTGGCGCTGGTGCTCATCGTCGTCGCCGACGCCCGCGCGAGCGACCGCAGGCGCGCGCTGGTGCGGCTGTGGCATTTCGTGCGCCGCCTCATCCCGGCGATCGTGCTCGCCTATCTGATCATGGCGCTGCTGTGGCCCTGGTCGGTACTCAACCCGCTCAATCCGGTCTACGCGGTCGTCTATTTCGACACCTTTTTCGAGAAGCCGTGGCGCGAACTTTATGAGGGCGTGCTGATCTCGGTGCCGCAGATGCCGTGGACCTACCTGCCGCACCTCATCGCCCTGAAGCTGCCGGAAATCATGCTCGGGCTCGGCGGCCTCGGCCTCGCCGGCGCCTTGATCGCCGCGGCCGGCAGCACGGCCGCAGCGGCGCGCCGCGCCGGCCTGCTGATGGTGGCGTTGAGCGCCGTGCTGCCGGTGGCGATCGCCATCGTCACGCGCCCGGCGCTGTATAACGGCATCCGCCAGTTCCTGTTCATCGTGCCGCCTTTTGCCGTGCTCGGCGGGCTCGCTGCCGGCCGCCTGTTCGAGCGCGCGGGCGCGCATGGCCGCGCGGCGCTGGCCGCGGCCGCCGCCATCTTTGCCGCCGGCCTCTCCATCCCGATCTACGGCATGGCGGAGCTGCACCCTTACGAGTACGTCTATTACAATCCCTCGGCCGGCGGCGTGCGCGGCGTCCAGGGCCGCTACATGCTCGACTATTGGGGGCTTGCCTTCAAACAGGCGGCGGACGAATTGCGCGCGCGGCTCGCCGCCGGCGGCGAGCCGCCGCCGCCGGGCAGGCGCTGGGTGGTGGCAATCTGCGGTCCGCAATCCTCCGCCGAGGTCGAGCTCGGCGACCAATTCGAGACCACCTTCGACGAAAAGAAGGCGGACTTTGCCATGTCGCTCGGCACGTTCTATTGCCAGCATTTGCAGCGGCCGATCATCGCCGAGATCCGGCGCGCCGGCGTCGTCTTCGCCACCGTCTACGATCTGCGCGGCGGCCCGACGCCGAAGCTCCTGACCGTGCCGCCGCCGTGACGAGGAGCCGCCATGATTGACGCCGCCGTGATCGGCCTCGGCCGCTGGGGCAAGGGCATCGTCGACAGCGTGCAGGGCAAGAGCCGCCGCTTCCGCATCATCCGCGGCGTCAGCAAGGAGCCCGAGCTCGTGCGCGACTTCGCCGCGGCCAAGGGCTTCGAACTGTCGACCGATTTCGAGCAGGCGATCGCCGATCCGCGCGTGCAAGCCGTGTTCCTGGCAACGCCGCATTCGCTGCACCTGCAGCAAATCGAAAAGGTGGCGGCCCTGGGCAAGCCGGTGTGGAGCGAAAAGCCGCTGGCGCTGACGCGCCGGGACGCCGAGCGCGCCATTGCCGCGGTGACCAAGGCCAAGGTGCCGTTCGCGCTCGGCAACAACAAACGCTGCTTCTCATCGATGCGCGAACTCAAGCGCGTGGTGGCGGAAGGCGCGCTCGGCGACATTCTGCATGTCGAGGGCCACTTCTCCAACGAGCATTCGACGCGCGTCAAAGGCGGCTGGCGCGACGATCCGCGCGAGTCGCCGGGCGGCGGCATGACCGGGGCCGGGCTGCACGTGCTCGACGCCTTCGTCAATCTGGCGGGGCCGATCGCCAGGGTCGACGCCCGCGTATTCTCGCGCAAGGCGCCGCCCGACCCGCGCGACGCCGCGGCGGCGCTCATCGCGTTCAGAAGCGGCGCAACCGGCGTCATGGCGACGGTGCGCGCCGCGCCGATGTTCTGGCGCATCCACGTCTTCGGCACCGCGGGCTCGGCCGAGGCGCGCGAGGAGACCACGCTGACGGTCGCCAAGATCGGCGGCGCGCCGCAGACCAGAACCTATCCGGCGGTCGATTCCCTCGGCGTCCTGATCGAGGCCTTCGGCGAGACCATCGAGACCGGCAAGCCGTTTCCGGTGACCAGCGCCGAGATGCTCGATGTGGTGGGCGCCTTCGAAGCCGTCATCCGCTCGATCGAAAGCGGGGAACCCGTGGCGGTTCAGGGGTAGAGCCCCCGAGGACTGTCGGCCGGCCGGCCCTGCGCCTAAATGTTCTCGGATGTCACACCGTCGACCAGCTTAAGTCGGCGCAACGCCGGCGCGAGACCTGTACCAGCGCGATCCCGCCGCCTGCCGCCAGCTCGCGGCGCACGCCCGCGCCCATGTGCGTGAGGCAAGGCCGCGATGCAGCCTATCACCGGCTTCGACGCCGTCATGAGGGCGCACGAACGGCTGGCGGTGCTGTTCCGCCACCAGGGCTCGACATTTGTCCGCGCGTGCTTCGTCAACGGCCTGCCGGGCTTTGTCACGCGCGAGGCCGACGGCGAGCTGCAGACCACCGCGCTCGACGTCGAGGACGGCAAAATCACGGCGATCTACGTGGTGCGCAATCCCGACAAGCTGAAGCACCTGCACTAGCGGCAGCGCGTCACTGCTTGGGCGGCGCCAGCGGCGCGGCTTCGACCGGCGACGGCTTGAGCGGCGCCAGCGGCGCAGCCTCGACCGGCCTTGCCGGAGCGACCTGCGCCGGCTCGAGCCTGCGCGCGGCGAATTCGTCGGCGCTGATCTCCATGGTGCCGACCAGCGTCGGCATCAGCGCGCGCACCGGGGCGACGATCGACAGGCCGGCGATCGGCGCCAGCCATAATTCGAGATCGTTCTTGCCGGCGAGATAGCGCACCAGCAGGCTGTCCGGACGATAGCCGGCGAGCGGGTGCAGCACCACGCCGCAGACCAGCGCCGGGCCGGGATGGCCACGCGCGAGCTTGATCGTATCGGTGCGCTTGTAGGTCAGTGTCAGATCGTAGCGCCGCCGGCCATCGAAGATGTTGAGCGTGCGGTCGCAATTGGCGGGATCGAGTGCCTTGCCCTCGAACGGCATCATGAAGGCGCTCAACGGATCGATGACATCGTGCAGCAGCTTGGCCGGCACCGGAATGCGGTCGGCCGGCGGCGCCGTGCCGTGGTCCGTGACGCGCTTGAAGACGCCGTCATCGAAGGTCATTTCCACTTCGTAGACGCCGTCGTCGTCGTCGACATTGAAACGCGACGTCGCCGGCGACAGCTTGCCGGCATTGAAAGCGCCGCGTGTCGTCAGCGAGCCCTCGCCCTTGACCAGCACGCTGAGCACGCCGCTCGCCTTGCCGACGGCCGAGGACAGGTAGGTAGCTTCGGAAAAATTCGCCGACCAGGTTATTTCGCCGACCGTCACATGCGTCATGGTGAGGACGTAGTGCGCGGCAAAGCGAACCGCGGTCTCCGCCTTGACGCCGCCGGCGCCGATAAATGTCGCCGACAAGGCCAGCACGGCCTTGCCGAGCGCAGTCCCAAATGTGGAGGGGGCGATCATCGGAGCCATTCTAGGAGTGCGCAAACTCCCAATAGAGTGCGCGCGCCTTGCGATAGAGCGGCCCGGGCTGCAGCGAGCGCTCGCCGATGCGCGTCACCGGCAGCACCTTGGAGGCGTTGCCGGTCGAGAAAATCTCGTCGGCGGTCTCGAAGTCCTCGTAGCGCATGACCGTCTCGACCACCTCGACGCCGGCGCCGCGCAGCAGGCCGATGACGCGCTTGCGCGTGATGCCGGCGAGGAAGGTGCCGTTGGCGATCGGCGTGAACACCACGCCGTCCTTGGCCATGAAGACGTTGGAATTGGCGAGCTCGGCGACATTGCCGGCAACGTCGCGCACCAGGCAGTTGTCGAAGCCGCGCGATTTGGCCTCGAACATGGCGCGGGCATTGTTGGGATAGAGGCAGCCGGCCTTGGCGTCGACCGGCGCGGTCTCATAGGTCGGCCGCCGAAACGGCGACAGCGTGACGGAGAAGCCGTCGGGCTTGCGCATCGGCGCCTCCCACAGGCTCAAGGCAAAGCGGGTCGAGTCCGGATCGGGCGGCAGCGACATCGGACTGGCGCGCTCGGCCCAATACATCGGCCGCACGTAGAGCGTCGCGCCTTGGGGAAATTTCGCCATGCCCTCGCGCACCAGGCCGAGCCATTCCTCGACCGCCACGGCCGGCCTCAAATACATCGTCTTGGCCGAGGCATTGACCCGCGCGCAATGCTGGTCGAGATCGGGCGCGACGCCCTCGAACACGCGGGCGCCGTCGAACACCGAGGAGCCGAGCCAGATGGCGTGGGTGCGCGCGCCCCAGAGCGGCACGTTGCCCTCGCGCCATTGCCCGTCGAAATAGGTCCAGGTGGTGGACCAGTCTGCCGCCATTGCCGTCTCCCGGGACTTTCTTTGCCCGGCCCGCCGTGCTTTGCACCATAGCGTCCGGGGCAGGAGGATACCATGCCGGGGATTTTCGTGTTCGACGCCTATGGCACGCTGTTCGATGTGCACGCGGCGATCGCCCGCTGCGGGCTCTCAGGCGCCGAAGCCGCGCGCATGTCGGAGATCTGGCGCAGCAAACAGCTCGAATATACCTGGACGCTGACGCTCGCCGGCCATTACGCGGATTTCTGGGTATTGACCGAGCGCGCGCTCGATTTTGCGCTGGCGCGGGTGCCGGCGGTCGATGGCAAGATCAAACAAAAATTGATGGATGCCTACTACAAACTTGATGCATTTCCCGACGCCCGCGCCGCCCTCAAGGCGCTTAAGGCCAAGGGCCACCGGACCGGCATCCTGTCGAATGGCTCGCCGGAGATGCTTCGGGGCGCGGTCGAGGCCGCCGGCATCGGCGGCACGCTCGACGCCGTGCTGTCGGTCGACAGCGTCAAGATGTTCAAGCCGCGGCCGGAGGTCTACCGGCTGGTGACGCAGCATTTTGACTGCGCACCGGCCGATGTGACCTTCGTCTCGTCCAACCGCTGGGACGTCATGGCGGGCACATCGGCCGGCTTCGACAGCATCTGGGTCAACCGCGGCAGGATGCCGGACGAATACCGCGATTTTCCGCCGACGCGGGTGCTTGGCGACCTCAGCGCGCTCGCCGCCTGAGCTATTGCAGCGCCTCGTTGAGGATCTTGGCGAGCCGCATGCCGCCTTTGGCGAGCTGCTCCTCGACCCTCGGCACGCTCTTGTCCTCATAGGCCTGGTCGAGCACGACGCAGTCCACGCCGTGCTTGTCCTTGGCGTGCGTCGAGGGGAGCTTGTAGGCGACGTCGCGGGCGACCGCGAAGGATTGCAGCGCCCAATCCTTGGGCTCGCCCTGCATCCATTCCGTTTTCCGGTCTTTGTATTTGGCGGCGAGCATCGCCGCCACCTGCTCGGAGTCCTTGCCGATCTTCTCGACCAGGACCTCGTCCCAGTAGTGGTGCAGCGCGCTGCCCGCGGTGTGCCTGCCGAACAGCACCGGCACCGAATTGCCGCCGCGGTCGTGATTGTCGACCGCGTGCATGGGCTGATGGATATCGCCGGCAAAGTGCAGCAGGAACTTGAGCGCCAATAGCCGTTCGGCCTTGGAGGTGCGCGGATCCTTCAGCTCGGCGCGGAACTGCTCGATCTTGTCGGCGACGCAGGTCTTGGCCGGCCCCTTGCTTGCCGGCGTGTCCGCCGGCACCGCGGGGTGGTTAAAGCAGGCTTCGTCGAAGTTCGGCGCGCTGAGCTCGATGTCGACGAAGTGCCAGTTCTGCGTGGCGAGATAATGCACCTTGGTGGTGTTGCGGTCGCTGTCGCGGAACTTGTCGGCCCAGACCGCGCGGCTGGCGAGGTCCGGCTTGGTCAGGGTGTCGTGGTCGGAGGCGAGCAGCGCGTCGAGCTTCGTCTTCGCCGCCGGCTCCAGGAAGTGCTCGGCCACCAGCGCGGTGACCTCGTGGCCTTCGACGCCCCAGGCGAGCGCCGGCGCGGCGCGGCCGGCGATCAGCGCAGCCATCACGACGATCGGCAAGGCGCGGCGGCAGGACTTTGCGTGCAAAACCATGTCTCTCCCCTTTAGGTTGTATTATTAGGGGATACTATTCTTGGTTGTATCGCCGGCAAAGCCCCTCCTGGCGCGCGTGGCGCGCGTCGAGGCCATTGAAATCGCAGGTCAAATAGGAGTGATCGGGGCGCCCTAGCCGGCCGCGCCGCGGTCGCCTATATGCGGTCGGCCGGCGTCAGTCGGCTTTGCGCCCTCCCCCAGCCTCCAGCCATTTTGCGGTCCATGCCACCGGTCATTTCCATCGCCAGGTTGTCGAAGACCTACGACAACGGCTTTCAGGCGCTCAAAACCATCGATCTGGACATCAACAACGGCGAGATCTTCGCCCTGCTCGGCCCCAACGGCGCCGGCAAGACCACGCTGATCGGCGTCGTCTGCGGCATCGTCAATCCGAGCGAAGGCCGCGTGACCGTCGGCGGCCACGACATCATCCGCGACTACCGCGCCGCGCGCGCGCTGATCGGCCTGGTGCCGCAGGAGATCATGATGGCGCCGTTCGAGACGGTGTGGGCCGGGGTGACGATGACACGCGGGCTGTTCAACAAGCCGAGCAACCCGGCCTACCTCGAAAAGCTGCTCAACGACCTGTCGCTGTGGGACAAGCGCCACGCCAAGATCGTGGAACTGTCCGGCGGCATGAAGCGGCGCGTGCTGATCGCCAAGGCGCTCAGCCACGAGCCGCAGATCCTGTTCCTCGACGAGCCGACCGCGGGCGTCGACGTCGAATTGCGCAAGGACATGTGGCAGGTGGTGCGCGACCTGCGCGCCGCCGGCGTCACCATCATCCTGACCACGCACTACATCGAGGAGGCCGAGGAGATGGCCGACCGCGTCGGCGTCATCAACAAAGGCGAGATGATCCTGGTCGAGAAGAAGGCCGAGCTGATGCGCAAGCTCGGCCGGAAGCGCCTGGTGCTGCACGTCGCCGAAAAGCTTGCCGCCGTTCCGGCCGCGCTGTCGGCCTTCAACCTGACGCTCGGCGGCGACGGCTACGAGCTGACCTACGATTACGATACGCGCGCCGAACGCACCGGCGTTGCCACCCTGCTCGGCGAACTGAGCAAGGCCGGCGTGCGCATCCGCGACCTGCACACCGACCAGTCCTCGCTCGAGGAGATTTTCGTCGGCCTCGTCAACGACACCAAAAACGAAGCAAAGGGCGCGCCATGAACCTGCGCGCCGTCGCCGCGATCTACAAGACCGAGATGATGCGCACCGGCCGCACCCTGGCGCAGAGCATCGTGTCGCCGGTGATCTCGACCGCGCTCTATTTCGTCGTGTTCGGCGCCGCCATCGGCTCGCGCATCGCCCAGATCGACGGCATCGGCTACGGTTCGTTCATCGTGCCGGGGCTGATCATGCTGACGCTGCTCACGCAAAGCGTCATGAACGCCTCGTTCGGCATCTATTTCCCGCGCTTCATCGGCACCATCTATGAGCTGCTGTCCGCCCCGGTGTCGTTCTTCGAAATCACGCTCGGCTTCGTCGGCGCCGCGGCGACCAAATCGATCATCCTCGGCGTCATCATCCTCGCCACCTCCGTATTCTTCGTGCCGCTGCACATCGCCCACCCGTTCTGGATGATCACCTTCATGGTGCTGACCTCGGTGACCTTCAGCCTGCTCGGCTTCATCATCGGCATCTGGGCCGACGGCTTCGAGAAGCTGCAGATCGTGCCGCTCTTGATCATCACGCCGCTGACCTTTCTCGGCGGCACCTTCTATTCGACCAGCGTGCTGCCGCCGCTGTGGCAGACCGTGAGCCTGTTCAACCCGGTGGTCTATCTGGTCAGCGGCTTCCGCTGGAGCTTCTTCGAGATCGCCGACGTCCATATCGCCACCAGCGTGGCGATGACGCTGGTCTTCCTCGGCCTGTGCCTTGCCGTGATCTGGTGGATCTTCCGTACCGGCTACCGGCTCAAGAAATAACCCCCTCGTATGGTGTAAACTCTGGCGGCCTCACCCTAGGGAGATTGTCATGTCGGGCATTATGAAATTCATCACCGCTGTTGCCGTTGCCGCGCTTGCCGCCGTTTTGGCCTTTTCCCTGCCCGCCCAGGCGCAGGGCGTGCTCACGCAGAAGAACGTGTCGCTGTCGATGGCACAGGCAATCGCCAATGCCGCGATCGAGAAGTGCCAGAGCATGGGCTACAAGGTGGCGGCCGCCGTCGTCGAGCGCGGCGGGCAGACCATCGTCATGCTGCGCGGCGACGGCGCCGGGCTGCACACGCCGGAGGGCGCCGAGCGCAAGGCCTATACCGCGCGCACCTTCAGCCAGCCGTCCGCCGATTTCGTCAAGCGCCTCTCCGACCGGCCCGACACCGTCGGCTCGCGGCAATATACCCGCGTGCTGGCGCTCGGCGGCGGCCTGCCGATCAAGGCCGGCAACGAGGTGATCGGCGCCGTCGGCGTCTCCGGCTCGCCCGGCAAGGACGACGAGTGCAGCCAGGCCGGCCTCGACAAGGTGGCCGACCAGCTCAAGTAGCTAGCCGGCGTTTGCAGCGCTGACGTCGATGACGGCCTCGGTGAAGGCCTGCGGCGCTTCCTGCGGCAGGTTGTGGCCGATGCCGCCCTTGATGGTGCGGTGCTGGTATTTGCCGGAGAACTTCTTGGCATAGGCCGCCGGATCGGGGTGCGGCGCGCCGTTGGCGTCGCCCTCCATGGTGATGGTCGGCACGGTGATGACCGGCGCGGCCGCGAGTTTGCTTTCCATTTCCTCGTATTTCGCCTCGCCTTCGGCGAGGCCGAGACGCCAGCGGTAATTATGGATGACGATCGCGACGTGATCGGGATTGTCGAACGAGGCGGCGCTGCGCTCGAAGGTGGCGTCGTCGAATTTCCACTTCGGCGAGGCGAGCTGCCAGATCAGCTTCGAGAACTCGCGCCGGTTCTTGTCGTAGCCGATCCGGCCGCGCTCGGTGGCGAAATAGAACTGGTACCACCATTGCAGCTCGGCCGCCGGCGGCAGCGGCATCTTGCCGGCCTCCTGGCTGCCGATCAGGTAGCCGCTCACCGACACCATGGCCTTGCAGCGCTCCGGCCACAGCGCCGCGACGATGTTGGCCGAGCGCGCGCCCCAGTCGAAGCCGGCGAGCGTCGCCTTCTCGATCTTGAGCGCGTCCATCAGCGCGACGACGTCGGCGGCAACCGCCGAAGGCTGGCCGTTGCGCACCGTGTCGCTTGAGAGGAATGTCGTCGAGCCGTAGCCGCGGACGTATGGCACGATGACGCGATAGCCGGCTGACGCCAGCGCCGGCGTCACATCGACGAAGGCATAAATGTCGTAGGGCCAGCCATGCAGGAGAATGACGGGCGGCCCGCTCGCCGGACCGGCCTCGGCATAGCCGATTTTGAGGACGCCGGCGTCCACCTGCTTCAGCGGGGCAAAGGACGTGTGCGCGCCCGGCTTGACCGAGGCTTGCGCGAGCTTGGTCTTGTTCGCTCGCGCCTCGGCCGCACCGGCCAATCCCAACTGGGCGGCGGCAAGCGTCACGGCGGCGGCGCCGAGCAGCCGGCGGCGGTCCTCGTCAATCCCATCGTTACCCTTGGTGGCGGTCATGTGAAGTCTCTCCCGTATTTTCCAATGAATGGGCCCAACGGAATGCGGCGCGCGGCGGACGCGCGCACCGCGCTTTTGGTCGTCACACCGAGCGAAGCGATTTGAAGGTGGCGCGAACGTCGGAGACGAGGAGCGCCGGCTGTTCCCAGGCCGCGAAATGCGTGCCCTTAGGATGGGCCTTATAATAGAGCAGATTGGCATAGGCACGCTTCGCCCAGCTCTCCGGTGCCTGATAGATCTCTTCGGCAAACGCGCTGATGCCGACCGGAAGCTTGACGCCTCTGGCGTCGAAGAAGCCGGCCGGCGGCAGATTATGCGTCGTGTCCCAGTAGAGCCGCGCCGACGAGATCGCGGTGTTGGTCAGCCAATACAGCGTGATGTTGTCGAGCACGTCGTCGCGGCTGAGCCCCTCGGACTGACCGTCGAAGACGCGGGCGATCATCCGGTAGCTGCGAATGTCGTGGTCGAGAATCCAGCCGGCGAGACCGGCCGGTGAATCGACGATGCCGTACAGTGTCTGCGGCCGCAGCGCCATCTCGTTGGCGTAGCCGAGCCCGTTCTTGTAGAAGTCAGCGAGCCCGTCCCACGCGTGCTTTTCCTCCGGCGACAGGCCTGCGGGCGGTGGGCCGCCGGCGGACAGCGCCTTCGACACCTCGGGCGGAACGGTGGCCGCCATGTTGGTGTGGATGCCGAGCAACCCGGGCGGCTGCTGCAAACCCATCACATCGACGATGATCGCGCCCCAATCGCCGCCTTGCGCGACGTATTTGCTGTAGCCGAGGCGTTGCATCAGCGTCGCCCAGGCCTTGCCGATGCTGACGGGATTCCACCCCGGCTTGGTCGGCTTGGCGGAAAAGCCGTAACCCGGCAGCGACGGGATCACGAGATGGAAGGCGTCGGCTGCGGTGCCGCCATGCGCCGTCGGATTGGTCAGCGGATCGATGATCTTGAGCTGCTCGATGACCGAGCCGGGCCAGCCGTGCGTCACGATCATCGGCAGCGCATTGTCGTGCTTCGAGCGGACGTGGATGAAATGAATGTCGAGGCCGTCGATCTCGGTGACGAAGTTCGGCAGGGCATTGAGCTTGGCCTCGCATTTGCGCCAGTCGTGTTCGGTCTGCCAGTAGTGCACGAGCTGCTGCATGGTCTTGAGCCGCACGCCCTGGCTGTCGTCGGCGACGGTTTCCTGCTCGGGCCATTTGGTCGCCTCGATGCGCCGGCGCAGATCGGCAAGGTCATTGTCCGACGCCTTGAAGTGAAACGGCCTGACGGCGCCGCTGTCGGCCGCCGCGGTGACGCTTGCGGGCAGCACGCTGGCGGCCCCGGCCACGGCGGAGGCGGCAAGCACGGTACGACGGGTCGGAGACAATGGAGAATATGGAGGAGTCGTGGACATGATAGCCCTCACTTTGAGTAAAGAATTGGATATACGGGTGAATTCACAAATGCGCCGGCTGAGTGTCGACGGTCGCTGGCGGGTCTTAGATCGTTTCTTATTGGCAATGAGCGCAGCGCACATTACTGCCGAACGCGCAGCATCAGCTCATCACTTCGTTGTGACGAGACATAAGTCTGCCGCGCGGTAGCGGACGACCGTCTGCCGCCAGAACGTTGCGTCGACGGTCACGATGCCTAATTTTGTGACAACGCGTCGATGATCCGCGCCCAGGAGCGGATGCCCTTGTGGAAGCATGTGAGGTCGAACTTCTCGTTCGGCGAGTGCACGCGGTCGTCGTCGAGGGCAAAGCCGACAAGAAGCGAATCCATGCCGAGGACGTGCTTGAAATCCGCCACGATGGGAATGGAGCCGCCCGCTCCCACCGCCACCGCCTTGTGGCCCCATTCCTCGGCCAGCACCTTGCGCGCCTTGGTCAGCGCCGGGTTGTCGAATGACAGCTGCAGCGGCGGGGCGAGGCCGAAATTGGCGAATTCGACCTTGCAGTCGGCCGGCATGCGCGCGCGCACGAAGGCGCGGAAATTGTCGCAGATCTTCTGCGGATCCTGTTCGCCGACCAGGCGGAACGAGACCTTGGCGGTGGCCTGCCCGGGGATGACGGTCTTGGCGCCCTCCCCGGTGTAGCCGCCGACGATGCCGTTGATCTCGGCGGTCGGCCGCGTCGTGGTCTGCTCCAGCACGAGGCGGCCTTTTTCGCCGGAGGGGATTTTTAGGCCGACCTGACCGAGGAACTCGTCCGCCGTGAGGTTGAGCGACTGGAGATCGGCCTTGATGTCGGCCGGCAGTTCCTTCACGCCGTCGTAGAAGCCGGGAATGGTGACCTTGCCGTTGTCGTCCCACATGGCGCCGAGGATCTTGGCCAGCAGCCGCAGCGGGTTCTGTGCCGCGCCGCCGAACAGGCCGGAGTGCAGGTCGCGGTCGGCGCAAGTGATCTTCACTTCCTCGTAGACCAGCCCGCGCAGCGACGTCGTCACCGACGGCGTCTCGGCGTTCCACATCGCGGTATCGCAGACCAGCGCCAGGTCGAGCTTGAACTCGGCGGCATTGTCGCGGACGAATTTCGGCAGGTTGATCGAGCCGCACTCCTCCTCGCCCTCGATCATGGTGGTGATGTTAAGCGGCAGCCTGCCGGTGACCGCCTTGAAGGCGCGGCAGGCCTCGATGAAGGTCATGGCCTGGCCTTTGTCGTCGCAGGCGCCGCGCGCCACGATGATCTTGCGCCCGCCGGGCAGCGTCTCGATGCGCGGCTCGAACGGC
>DASRDF010000112.1:0-3757 GCA_035652735.1 Pseudolabrys sp.
CAGGATCGGCGTGGCTCGCAGAAGGAGCTCACTTACGTCGGCAACCGCGCGCTGGTGAAATACGACCTGCCGCTCAACGAAGTCGTGTTCGACTTCTACGACCGGCTGAAGTCGGTCTCGCGCGGCTACGCCTCGTTCGACTATCACCTGACCGACTACAAGCCGGCCGATCTCGTCAAATTGCAGATGCTGGTCAACGGCGAGCCGGTCGACGCGCTCGCGATGCTCGTCCACCGCACGCGCGCGGAGACGCGCGGCCGCGCGATGGCGGAGAAATTGAAAGAGCTGATCCCGCCGCACATGTTCCAGGTGCCGATCCAGGCCGCCATCGGCGGCAAGATCATCGCGCGCGAGACCGTGCGCGCCTTCCGCAAGGACGTCACCGCCAAGTGCTACGGCGGCGACGCCACCCGCAAACGCAAGCTGCTGGAGAAGCAAAAGGAAGGCAAGAAGCGCATGCGTCAGTTCGGCAAGGTTGACATCCCGCAGGAGGCGTTCATCGCCGCGCTGAAGGTGGATGTGTAGAGTATTATTTCACTGCTTTATTTTGCATCGATATTCGAATCCAGCCGCCTTCAATTCTCGAAAGCTTTAGCTTCCACAGCGGCAAATTTCTTTTCAGAACATATTCCCATTTGCTGTTAAGGAGGATATATTCCTGTCTGCAATGGCTCCTCGCCGCGGGCCGCCTCGAGGGCGCGCGGAGGAGGAATCAGGGCCGGTGCGCCGACAATGCGCACCGAAGCCGGGCTTGCGCCACTGCGCGCAGGCTTGGCGGACGGATGGAGCGCCGGGAGGCGCAGCCCCGCCATCGCGGGGCGCGCGCCTTCGCACGGCGCGCGGGTTGCCCGATCGCAAGGGCGGCCCAAAGGGGCTCTCGCCAAGCCCCTGGCGCCTCCCGGCGCTCCATTCCCCTTGGGGAACGGAAGAAGGGAAAACGGCGTGGCCCGCGCCGGCAAAGAAGAGGGCCGGCGGAGCGTTGGCTACGCCGGCGCAGTTCGAACGCCCTCGGAGACGCAAAAGGGAATGCTACGCGACCGCTTCTTCCTTCATCATGTAATCGCGCGTCACCTTCTCAACATTGTTGGCGACCCAATCGGCCATACGCTCCTCTTCGCGCAGGGATTGCTGGAGCACGCCTTTGGCGCTGATGCCTGCCTGCTCGCACATTGTGAGCAGCGACTTGTAGGCGGCGATCTCGTAATTCTCCAGCGCGTTGTTGGCGAACGCGTTCTTCAGCACCTCGTCCTTGGCCATGGCGTGTCCCATCGCCGCCATATTGGCGCCGAAGGCGAGCGCCGTGTCTTTCATGGTAGAGGGACTGCTGTCCAGATCGCTCAGGCAGCTTTCCAGCCGCTGCATCTGCGCTTTGGTCTCGCTCAAATGTTCCTGCAAGCGTGCTCGCATATCGGGATATTTATCCATGCGCTCGATCTGCCGCTCCAGGATTTCCTGCGCCTGGCTTTCCATGGCGTGTGCGTTCTGAAGGCCGGTGATGAATAGTTCGCGTGCATTTCCCATCGCTGCACTCCTTCGACTGTGCAGCGGTAACATGCGTGCGGCGACTATGTTCCGCACCACGCGTAAGCGTGCGCTTTATGTTTTTTGCGCGACTCTGCGGCGACTCTTCGGGCTATTTTCAGTTGAAGATGTCTTCGAAGGATTCGCGCGAATGGCGTTCGCGGACGCGTGCGCGCAACGCAGGCGGCGTCTCGTCGTCTTCGACATAGTGCGGCCGGGCGCGGTGATGCGGCTTAACGGGCTTTGCCTCGCCCGCCGCATAATGCGGCCGCGCGCGGCGCACCATGAACTGCGATGGCCGCTCCCCGGTCACGACAATGCGCGTCGAGCCGCGGTTGCGCTCGACCAACGCATAGAGAACCGCGGCATTGGCGGGATGCAGGCGAATGCAACCATGCGATGCCGGCGTGCCGATGCGGGAAATTTCGTAGGAACCGTGGATGGCGTAACCGCCGTCGAAGAAAATCGAGTGCGGCATGGGCGACCAGTCGTAGCGGCGCGAGTACCATTGCCGCGCCATACGTTCGACGCCATAGACGCCGTTTGGCGTGTTGTAGCCCTGGCGCGCGGTGGACACCGGCCATTCGTAACGCATCACGCCGTTGATGGTAACGTGGAGGCGCTGGGTGGATTTGTTGACGGTGATGGTGACGGTGTCGGCGGCGGCGCCGGCGGCGCCGGCGAGCAACACGGCGGCGCTCGCCAAGGCAACGATGACGCGGCGAAGCATGACAGACCCCAGCGCACTCAAGGCTCCAGCATCGCCGCCGCGCGAAACCTTGTAAAGCATTCATTAACCATAAAACTCGCTGAAAATTTTAGCTTTTTGGACCCATGACTGAGCCCCATGGAACCCCAGGTCTTAAACCATCGCCTGCAATTAACCTGACAGCCGGGCACGGACGGGCTAGACGGGCAGCATGCTTGCACGCGCTGCTGCCTTGCTTGCCGTCTTTCTTGCCTTCGTGGCCGGCAGCCTGATCGTCGCCGGACACTATTCGGCGGCGCAGGCCCCCGCGGCGCCGGCGAGCGCTCCGGCCGAACAGCCCGCGGCTAGCTCCGCGCAGCCTGCGGCGCCGAGTGCGCCGCCCGCCGCAGCTGCACCTTCGACTGCCGCGCAGCCGCAGCCGCCACCCGCGGACGCACGTCCGGCACCGCAAACACCGGCGCCGACCGTATCCGCGCCCACAGCGCCGCAAACACCCTCGCCCGTCGTCAGCGCGCCACCCCAAACACCGCCCGAGCCGCCCTCCGCCGCAACGCCGCCTGCCGCGGCCGCGACGTCGGTCGTCGGCGTGCCGGCGCTGCCGCCGGAAAAGCCCGCAATCTCCCAGGCCGAAAAGGAAAAAGGCGTCGCCGCCAAGTTCCTGTTCGCTTCCAAGAAACTACCGAGCATCGGCAAGGCGGTGGCGATCGGCTACTACCCGCGCGGCTGCCTGCAAGGCGGCGTCGAGCTGCCGGTCAACGGTCCGAACTGGGAGGTCATGCGGCTGTCGCGCAACCGCAATTGGGGGCATCCCGAGCTTATCCATTTCCTCAAGAAGTTCGCGCCGCTTGCCGCCAAGGCGACCGGCTGGCACGGCGTGCTCATCGGCGACATGGCGCAGCCGCGCGGCGGGCCGTTGCCCTTCGGCCATCTCAGCCATCAGATCGGGCTCGACGTCGACATCTGGTTCATGCCGATGCCCGGCCGCATCCTGAGCAAGGAAGAGCGCGAAAACATCTCCGCCACCAACCTGGTGGCGGCCGACGGCAAGCACGTCAACGAAAACTGGACGCCGGCTGACGCCGCCTTCATCCGCACCGCCGCCGAGCAGCCGGAGGTCGAGCGGGTGCTAGTCAACGCGGCGATCAAAAAGAAGCTTTGCGAGATGGAGCCGAAGAACCGTCCGGCGTGGATGGACAAGGTGCGGCCCTGGTACGGCCACAACGACCACATCCATGTGCGGCTGAAGTGCCCTGCCGATTCACCGAATTGCCGGCACCAGCCGCCGGTGCCGGGGACCGACGGCTGCGGCAAGGAGCTCGACTACTGGTTCTCCGCCAAAGTGCTGCATCCGCAACCTAGCCCCAAGCCGGAGAAGCCGAAAAAGGCGCTGACCATGGCCGACCTGCCGCCGGCCTGCAAAAGCGTGCTCGATGCGCCCGACAAGACGACGAACCTGAGCGCCGCCGGCCGCTGATCGCGCGCTGCCCAACGGATTAGGCGCGACAACTGCGGCACGGGCTTGCGCAT
>DASRDF010000113.1:0-69223 GCA_035652735.1 Pseudolabrys sp.
CTTGCACAAGGACAAGGACGTGCTGGTGGTCTCGTCCGGCGCGATTGCGCTCGGCCGCGCCGTGCTCAAGCTGCCGCCCGGCACGCTCAAGCTCGAAGAGGCGCAGGCGGCCGCCGCCGTCGGCCAAATCGCGCTGGCGCGGGCCTGGACCGAAGCGCTTGGGCAGCGCGGCATCACCGCAGGCCAGGTGCTGCTGACCCTGGGCGACACGGAAGAGCGCCGCCGCTATCTCAATGCGCGCTCGACCATCGCCAAGCTCATCGACTGGCGCAGCGTGCCGGTGATCAACGAGAACGACACCGTGGCCACCACCGAGATTCGCTACGGCGACAACGACCGGCTCGCCGCGCGCGTCGCCACCATGATGAGCGCCGATCTGCTGGTGCTGCTGTCGGACGTCGACGGCCTCTACGATAAGCCGCCGGACCAAGGCGGCGCCGCGCACATCGGTACCGTCGCGCGCATCACGCCGGAGATCGAGGCCATGGCCGGCGCCTCGGGAAACGAATTGTCGCGCGGCGGCATGCTCACCAAGATCGAGGCCGGCAAGATCGCCACCACTGCCGGCACTCACATGGTGATCGCCTCGGGCCGGGTCGCGCACCCGCTGCGTGCCATCGCCGACGGCGCGCCCTGCACCTGGTTCCTGACCGGCGCCAATCCGGTGACGGCGCGCAAGAAGTGGATCGCCGGCTCGCTCGAGCCTCGCGGCGCGCTCACCGTCGATGCCGGCGCGGTGCGCGCCCTGCGCACCGGCAAGAGCCTCTTGCCGGCGGGCGTCATCAAGGTCGACGGCTCGTTCGAGCGCGGCGATGCCGTTCTGGTGCGCGGGCCGGACGGCGCCGAGATCGGCCGCGGGCTCATCGCCTATGACGCGGACGACGCCGAGCGCATTAAGGGTCGGTCATCGGCCGACGTGCTGCTCATCCTCGGCTATACCGGCCGCACGGAAATGATCCATCGCGACGATCTGGTGCTCAGCGGCGAGTAAGCCCCCAAAAAGATGCGCGAATGCAAAGCCCGCTGGCGGAAAGTGTAACCGCCTTGAGTCGGATGGGGAACTTTGCGGCCGAAACCGCGTTGTTGGCAGGCGACGCGACCTGAGTACGCATGTGGTTTGAAGCCATAGGCGATTGACCGATCGCCCTTAAACCCCAGCCCCGTCGGCTGGGGTTTTTGCTGCGGCACGGCTCCCGGGGACCGCCACCACAATAGTCAAATTACCGCCGCCGCGCGGGCTGCACCTACGCCGCGATAAAATCAAAGTACGGCAGCGATTTAGACGAGACTTCCCAGGGTCCGGTCGGGCCTTTTTGCCCGACTCGTCGGCCAATGGCCGATAGCCGTCCTCGGCCATTGGCCCTTATCCGCTTCAAGCTGCTGCGGTACGACAGCGAAAATCCTCAAGGGCGCGCTCACGCTCGAACGGGCTTGCAACAATGGGGATCAGGCATTGCGCCTCGCCGCAACAGTCCCGACGTGATAGTGAAACCACCCCGCCTTGGGACGAATGAGCGTTTCCGAATGACTGCGCCGCTGAAAAGTATCGAGCGCACGGCCGATACTACCGCCACTATGGTGGAACTCGGCCGCCGCGCACGCGCCGCGACCCGGGTGCTCGCCTTGGCCCCGGCGGAGCAGAAAAACCGCGCGCTGCGGGCAATGGCGGCCGCTTTGCGGGCGCAGCAGGCGGCGATCCTCAAGGCCAACGCCGAGGACCTCGCCGGGGCCAAGTCCGCCGGCTCCGAGGCCTTTCTCGACCGGCTGATGCTGAACGGCGCCCGCATCGAAGATATGGCCCGCGGCATCGAGGCGATCGCAGCGCTCGCTGACCCCGTCGGCGCCGTGATGGCGTCCTGGACGCGTCCGAACGGCATGACGATCGAGCGCGTGCGGGTACCGCTTGGGGTCATCGGTATCATCTACGAAAGCCGGCCCAATGTGACTGCGGATGCCGGCGCGCTCTGCCTGAAATCGGGCAACGCCGCCATTTTGCGCGGCGGCTCGGAAAGCTTGCGCTCCAGCCGCGCCATCCATGCCGCTCTGGAAATCGGCTTGCGCAAGGCCGGCATACCACCCGCCGCCATCCAGGTCGTTCCCACCCGCGACCGCGCCGCCGTCGGCCTCATGCTGTCGGGCCTCGATGGCAATATTGATGTCATTGTCCCCCGCGGCGGCAAAGGGCTGGTGGCACGCGTTCAGGCCGAGGCGCGTTTGCCGGTGTTCGCCCACCTGGAAGGCGTTTGCCACGTCTATGTGGACAAGGCCGCACCGCTCGACATGGCCAAGACCATTGTTCTCAATGCCAAGATGCGCCGCACCGGCGTCTGCGGCGCCGCCGAGACGCTGCTCGTCGATCGTGCTGTCGCCAGCACGCACCTCAAGCCCCTGGTCGAAATGCTGCTCGATGCCAAATGCGAGGTGCGCGGCGACGAGGCCGCACAAGCGGCGGACAAGCGCGTCAAGCCGGCAAGCGAAGAGGACTGGTCAACCGAATATCTTGACGCCGTCATCACCGTCGGTGTGGTCGACGGAGTCGATGCGGCAATCGCCCATATCGAGCGTTACGGCTCGCATCACACCGACGCGATCGTGACCGAGGACGGGGCGGCGGCCGACAAGTTCCTCGCCGAAGTCGACTCGGCGATCGTGCTGCACAACGCCTCGACGCAATTCGCCGACGGCGGCGAATTTGGCTTCGGCGCCGAAATCGGCATTGCCACAGGACGCCTGCATGCACGCGGCCCTGTCGGCGTCGAACAGCTCACTACCTTCAAGTACCGCATCCGCGGAAGCGGCCAGATTCGTCCGTGACACTGGCCCGCCCTGCAGTCCCTGAGCGCCTGATTCCACCCCATGCGCCGGGGATGAGGATCGGCCTGTTCGGCGGAACATTCGATCCGCCGCATCAAGCGCATCTTGGCGCCGCCCTGCTGGCGCTCAAACGGCTCAAGCTCGATCGCATTTGGTGGCTGGTCACTCCGGGCAATCCGCTCAAGGACACCAATGGCCTCGCGCCTCTTGCCACACGATTCGCCGCTGCCCGCGCGCTGGCCCGCCATCCGCGTATCGACGTGACCGCCATCGAGGCTGTCATTAAGACGAGATACACCTACGACACGCTATTGTGGCTGAAGGCGCGCTGCCCGGGCGTCCGATTCGTCTGGGTCATGGGCGCAGACAACTTGCGGAGCTTCCACCGCTGGCAGCGATGGCGCGGCATAGCCAAGCTCGTTCCCTTCGTGGTGATCGACCGGCTCGGGCCGAGTCTTTACGCTGCGGCAAGTCCTGCCGGACAATCGTTACGTGGCGCGCGCATTCCCGAGCAAGCCGCCGCGGCACTGGCCAATCGCAAACCGCCGGCTTGGACATTCCTCCACGGCCTCAAGTCACCGCTGTCCTCGACCGCATTGCGTGCCTTGCGCGCCGGAACTCGCTCGCGTTCGGAACCGAAAGTCGCGCAGAACGCGGCAAAACAGAAGGGGGCAAAGGCGAACGCGCGCAAAGCCCACACGTTGTCCAAGCCCAAGGGTGGAAAGCCCCGGCGCTAATGGCTATGTTCGAAAGACCCGGCTTCTGCCGGTGAGTGCAACGAAGCGAAAGGACAAAGACCTGGCAACATCTGCACTCTCTCGGGCGGCACGTCGCAAGCCCGAAACCGTCTCCCGGCACCCGAGCGCCGAGGAGACGTTGCGCATCGTCCTCGCGCGGCTTGAAGAGATGAAAGCGGAGGACAGCGTCACTATCGACCTCGCCGGCAAATCGTCGATCGCAGACTTCATGGTAGTGGCCTCCGGCCGCTCGAACCGCCATGTTGCGGCGATCGCCGAGCACGTGATCAGGGATGTCGAGGATGCCCGTGTCCCGCGCGTGCGGGTCGAGGGCCTGCGCCAAGGCGATTGGGTGCTCATCGACGCCGGCGACGTGATCGTCCATGTTTTCCGGCCGGAGGTGCGCGCTCACTACAATCTGGAGAAGATGTGGTCCGGCACCCGTGGTGGGCGCGGGGACGCAAAGCGGGTGAGCTGATAGACTTGGCGGCGCGATGCGCATCGTCGTTGCCGCCGTGGGCCGTCTGAAACGGGGCGCGGAAAGCGAGCTTTCCGAGCGCTACCGCAAGCGCGCGGCGCAGACCGGTCGTCAAGCCGGCTGGCGCGCGCTCGAAATCGTCGAAATCCGGGAAAGCCGCGCGGACAATGCGGACAAGCGCACGATCGAGGAATCGATCGCTCTGGCCAACGTCATTCCGGACAAAGCAGCAGTAGTGTTGCTCGATTCCCGAGGCGACAATCTCGACAGCGCGTCACTCGCGGCACAGCTTGTCCGGTGGCGGACGGAGGATCGTCCGGCCGTGGTTTTCCTTATCGGTGGAGCGGACGGACTTGCCGCGACCCTGGCGGAAAAGGCCGAATTGCGACTTGCTTTTGGCGCCGCCACTTGGCCACATCAGCTCGTGCGCGCCATGCTGCTCGAGCAGATTTATCGGTCCGCCACCATCATCGCCGGGCACCCTTACCACCGCGGCTGACGATTTAATCGCGCGAGTCCAGATTTCGTCTTAATCGCGGCGCTAAGTGCCGCCGCACAAATGTCCTTGCCGTCGCAGCGAGCGGGCGTAACTTGGCCGAAATGATTTGTTTTCGCGGCTTGAGCCGAATTGACCCGTGCGCCGCGCTGCTGGCCGGCTTCGCTCTGGCTTGGCCGCTGACCATAGCCGCTCCGGCGGGCGCGCAGGACAAACCTGCCGTGCCGGCCCCCGCCGATAAGAACGAAAAACTGGACGCTCTCAAGCAGCACGATGAGGAGTTGAAAGCGACCCGCGAGCAGCAGCGTCAATCGGCTGAAAATGAGGCCGCGCTCAAGCGCGAGATGGAAAAGATCGGCGCTGATCGCCGCAAGCTCAACCAGGACCTGATCGACACGGCAGCGCGGACGCGTGCGGTCGAAGCCAAAGTCGAGGCGACACAGGCACGGCTCGGCCCACTCGATGCCCGTCGCAATCAGATCCAGAAATCGCTCGACGGCCGACGCGCGGAAATTGGCGAAGTGCTCGCCGCCTTGCAACGCATCGGCCATCGCGCGCCGCCGGCACTGATCGCGAGTCCCGAGGACGCGTTGCAAGCAGTGCGCACGGCCATGGTGCTCGGCGCCGTACTGCCGGAAATGCGCCAGCAGGTGCAATCACTCGCCAATGATCTCGGCGCGCTAGTCGCTGTGCGTAAGGAGATTGCGGACGAGCGTGATCGTCTCAAAGGTGAAGTTGCCGCGTTGGGACGCGAACGCGAGCGCATGCGGGCGTTGATCGCAGAGCGCCAGAAGCAGGAGGCGGAGCACGAAAAAGCGCTCGACGCCGAGCGCAAGCGCGCGACGGAATTGGCAAAGAAGGCTGACAGTCTTAAGGACCTCATCTCCCAACTCGAGCAGGCGCTCGATCCCGCGACTCGCGCTTCGCGCGAATCGGCGATTCGCAATGCCGCGCGCCCGGCGCTCGCAGCCTTGCGCGATCCGGGCCGGCTCGCACCCGCCGTCGCCTTTGCCTCGTTGCGCGGCCAAATTCCGATTCCGGTTAATGGCGTCAAATTGAAGGACTACGGCGCGCCGGACAGCGTCGGAGGGGTCGAAAAGGGCGTTTCCATTGCCACACGTGCGGGCGCGCAGGTTACTTCACCGGCCGACGGCTGGGTCGTCTATGCAGGCCCGTTCCGTTCATATGGACAACTCTTGATCCTGAACGCTGGCGGCGGGTATCATATCCTCCTCGCGGGGATGGATCGGATATCTGTCGATCTCGGACAGTTCGTGCTGACGGGAGAACCCGTTGCGGTGATGGGGGACAGCTCTCATATCGCCGCCATCCTCGCGACAGGGTCCAGCCAACCGGTGCTCTACGTCGAATTTCGAAAGGACGGGATACCCGTCGATCCAGGCCCATGGTGGGCGGCTGGCGAAGGTGAAAAGGTTCGCGGATGATGCGCAAGACCTCACTGGTAATTCTCGGCGCGGCGGCGGGAGCAGCAATGACGCTGCTCGCAACTCAGCCCCGCATGATCTTCATTGGCGCCACTGCGAAGGCCGCGGCTGCCGACACTTACCGGCAGCTCAACTTATTCGGCGACGTGTTCGAGCGCGTGCGCGCCGACTACGTCGAGAAGCCCGACGACGCCAAGCTCATCGAAACGGCGATCAACGGCATGCTCGCCGGCCTCGATCCGCATTCGAGCTACATGGATGCCAAGAGCTTCCGTGACATGCAGGTGCAGACTCGCGGTGAATTCGGCGGGCTCGGCATCGAGGTGACGATGGAAGACGGCCTGATCAAAGTGGTGGCGCCGATCGACGAAACGCCCGCCGCCAAGGCCGGCATTCTCGCCAACGACATCATTACCAAGCTCGACGATGAGCAGGTTCAAGGACTCACGCTGAACCAGGCAGTCGACAAAATGCGCGGGCCGGTGAACACCAAGATCCGGCTGACCATCATGCGCAAGGGCAAGGACAAGCCATTCGAGGTGACGATTACCCGCGACGTCATCCGTGTTCGCTCCGTGCGTTCGCATGTCGAAGGTGATGACGTGGGATACATCCGTCTAACCCAATTCAACGAGCAAACCACCGAAGGACTGAAAAAAGCGATCGCCGACATCAAAGCCAAGGTCGCCGAGAACAAGCTCAAAGGCTACATTCTCGACCTGCGCAACAATCCAGGCGGCCTGCTCGATCAGGCGATCTCGGTTTCGGACGCCTTCCTGCAGAAGGGCGAAATCGTTTCCACCCGCGGCCGCAATGTGGAGGAGACGCAGCGCTTCAACGCCCGTCCCGGCGATCTGACCGACGGCAAGCCGCTGATCGTCTTGATCAATGGCGGGTCCGCCTCGGCCTCGGAGATCGTCGCCGGCGCGTTGCAGGACCATCGGCGCGCAACCGTCCTTGGCACCCGCTCGTTCGGCAAAGGCTCGGTGCAGACGATCATTCCGCTCGGCTCCGGCAATGGTGCGTTGCGGCTGACGACGGCGCGCTATTACACGCCGTCCGGTCGTTCCATCCAAGCCAAAGGCATCACGCCCGATATCGAGGTGCTACAGGACGTGCCAGACGATCTTAAGGCCAAGACCGACACCAAAGGCGAGGCATCGCTGCGAGGCCACTTGGCCGCGACGGGTAAGGAGGAGACTGGTTCGCAATCCTACATCCCCCCCGACCCGAAGGACGATAAAGCGCTGCACATGGCGGACGACCTCCTGCGTGGCACCCAAGTGAACTCGGCCTTCCCGCCCAATACGAAGGCACCGGTGCCGAACTAAAGATCGGGCGAAGATCAACGCGGGGCGGCCACAATGGCCGCCCCGCCGCTTTTTGCGCTGCGTTAGGGGTCGCAACCAAGGGATCAAGGATCGCGTGCTAAGCTCCGCGCCTGATTCGCGAGGGTTGCCCGCCCGTGGCAGATGATCTGAACGCCCCGCTCGGCCAAGACAAAAAAAAACGTCAGCGAAAGCTGCCGGCAAACGCGCCACAAGCCGTCGCGCTGCTGCTTGGGACATTCGGGCTGGTGGTCATCGCCTGGGGCATTTTTGTCAACGATCCGCTCGGCGGTGAGCCGATCGCGGTTGTTGCCACCGCGCGAAAGCCGGCCGGCAACGCCATTCCAAGCAATGGTGACTCCAGCGAACACGCCCGCCACGATGGCGCGGCGCGAAGCGCCGACAAGATGACGGTCAAAATCGAACCTGCCATTCCACCGCCCGGCAGCAAGACCGTCACCATCATCGACGGCTCTAGCGGCAAAAGTCACGACGTCGTCATTCCAGGCAATGGCGGCACCGCAAAAGTTTCCCTCGACCCAAAGATGCTGGAGCCGACGCGACACGGCTCCATTCCCAAAATTGGCGCAGACGGCACGCGCGCCTTTGCGCTTTATGCGCAGAAGGTTGATATCCCTGCCGGCAAGGCAGATTGGCCGCGCATCGCCATCATTGTCGGCGGCCTCGGCATCAGCGCCTCAGGCACGACCGACGCGTTGACGCAACTGCCGGCGCCGGTCACGTTGGCACTCGCACCCTACGGCGCCGACCTCGAACGTCTAGCCGAGCAGGCCCGCGCGCAAAAGCACGAGGTGCTGCTGCAAGTGCCGATGGAGCCGTTCGATTATCCCAACAACGACCCGGGCCCGCAGACGCTGCTCACCTCGCTGACGCCGGAACAGAATATCGACCGGCTGCATTGGCTGATGAGCCGTTTTCAGGGCTATGTCGGCTTGATGAGTTACATGGGCGGTAAGTTTACAGCGTCCGAGCCGTCGCTCGCGCCGGTACTACGCGACGTTGCGCAGCGCGGATTGATCTATGTTGACGATGGCGCTTCCGCGCGCAGCATCGCCAGCCAACTCGCCGGCAGCCAGAATCTTCCCTTCGCCAAGACGGACGTTGTTGTCGATGCCGTACCAAGTCAGACGGAAATCGATCACGCTTTAGCACGCCTCGAGCTGATGGCGCGCGAACGCGGCAGCGCCGTCGGTTTTGCCACCGCGCTGCCGGCCACCGTCGCTCGTATCGCGAGTTGGGCAAAGAGCTTGGAAAGCCGCGGCTTCGTCCTGGTGCCGATCACGACGGTGGCACTGAAGGCGAAGTCATCCTAGGCCGTCATGGCCGGGCTTGACCCGGCCGTCCACGTCTTATTCAACGTTTCAGACGTGGATGCCCGGCATAGCGCCAGGCACGACGGAGAAAACATGCCCGCTTACGATTCCCTGCCTTACCGTCCTTGCGCCGGCATGATGGTCGTAAACCCTGGCGGCCTCGTTTTCATAGGCCGCCGCCTCGGCGGGCCGGAGCACGTCGACCTCGCGCATGGATGGCAGATGCCGCAGGGCGGCATCGACGACGACGAGGACTCCTACAAGGCGGCCCTGCGCGAGCTCTACGAGGAGACCAACATCAAATCGGTGGAGAAGCTCGGCGAGATCGCCGACTGGCTCTACTACGACATCCCGCGCGACATCGTCGGCCAAGCATGGGGCGGCAAATATCGCGGTCAGAAACAGAAATGGTATGCGCTGCGTTTCAGCGGCGACGAAAGCGAGATCGATATCGCAACGCCGGGCGGAGGGCACGATCCGGAGTTTGTCGAATGGCGATGGGCGGCCATGAGCGAATTGCCGGAGCTCGTCGTGCCCTTCAAGCGCGCCATCTACGAGCGCGTGGTGAACGAGTTCCGCAAATTCGCGCCCTGAGCTAGTGCATCGCGGTGCCGATCAGATGCCGATCGACTTGCCGATAGTGGTCGAGGCGCGTGATCAGCTTGTCGAGTTCGGAGCCCGGCGCAGTCTTGGCGATCTGCTCTTCCAGCGCCCCGATGCGTTGAGTGATCATGGCCCGATCGATGTCCTGCACGGTTTCGGCAACATCGGCCAGCACTGTTAGTCCTTGCGCGGAGACCTCGGCAAAGCCGCCGAGTACCACGATCTGCTGCGCACCGCCCGAACCGTGCACGGTCAATATGCCCGGGCGCAGCGTGGTCACCATTGGTGCGTGACCGGCAAGCACGCCGAAATCGCCCTCGGCGCCGGGCACATCGACCTGCTCGACGTCCCCCGAGAACACCAGCTTTTCCGGCGAGACCAGTTCGAAGTGCAAGCTGGCCATGATTCACTTCAGCCTTTCGTTTTGCCCGCCGCGAAGGCGAGCCCAAGCCCGACGGCCCCGCCGATCAGCATGATCAAGGCGATATGCTGGACTTGACTTGATGTGAGCGGCCCGCGGTCGCGGGCAACCTGATTGCCGGTCATCTCGATCTTCACCGGGCCGAATTGGATCTCGGCGGATTCCGGCCGGGTGAGATACCCGGCCAAGGCGCCGATCAAAAGCCCGGCCACCAAAAACGCGACCAGATTTGATCGGGCCTTCAGCATTACATCGCCTCCGCAGCGAGCTTCTTGCCCTTCTCGACCGCCTCTTCGATGGTGCCGACCATATAGAAAGCAGCCTCCGGCAGGTGATCGTACTTGCCTTCGACCAATCCCTTGAACCCGCGGATGGTGTCCTGCAAATCGACCAGCTTGCCCGGCGAACCGGTGAACACTTCCGCGACATGGAATGGCTGCGACAGGAAGCGTTCGATCTTGCGCGCTCGGGCAACCGTAAGCTTATCGTCTTCGGACAACTCGTCCATGCCGAGAATGGCGATGATATCCTGCAACGCTTTGTAGCGCTGCAATATCTCCTGCACCCGGCGCGCCACCGCGTAGTGCTCGTCGCCGACAATCATCGGTGACAACATGCGCGAGGTGGAGTCGAGCGGATCGACCGCCGGATAGATGCCTTTCGCCGCGATATCGCGCGACAAGACCGTGGTCGCGTCGAGGTGCGCAAACGAGGTCGCGGGTGCCGGGTCGGTCAGGTCGTCCGCGGGCACGTAGATCGCCTGCACCGAGGTGACAGAGCCCTTGGTCGTGGTGGTGATGCGCTCCTGCAGCGCGCCCATATCGGTGGCGAGCGTCGGCTGGTATCCCACCGCGCTCGGAATACGGCCGAGCAGCGCCGACACTTCCGAGCCCGCTTGCGTGAAGCGAAAGATGTTGTCGACGAAGAACAGCACGTCCTGCCCCTGATCGCGGAAATATTCGGCGACGGTCAAGCCGGTGAGACCCACGCGCGCGCGTGCGCCGGGCGGCTCGTTCATCTGGCCGTACACCAGCGCGCATTTCGAACCTTCGACCGGACCCTTCTTCGGGTCCTTGTTGACGCCCGACTCGATCATCTCATGATAAAGGTCGTTGCCCTCGCGCGTGCGCTCGCCGACGCCGGCAAACACCGAGTAACCGCCATGCGCCTTGGCCACGTTGTTGATGAGCTCCATGATCAGCACGGTCTTTCCGACCCCGGCGCCGCCGAACAGCCCGATCTTACCGCCCTTGGCGTAGGGCGCGAGCAGATCGACCACCTTGATGCCGGTGACCAGAATCTGCGCTTCCGTCGACTGCTCGGTGTAAGGCGGGGCGGGTTGGTGGATCGCGCGCTTTTGCGCAGTCTTCACCGGCCCGGCCTCGTCGACCGCTTCCCCGATCACATTCATGATGCGGCCCAGCGTCTCGGCGCCCACCGGCACCTCAATCGGCTGTCCGGTGTCGCTCACGTCCTGACCGCGCGTTAAGCCGTCGGTTGCATCCATGGCAATGGTGCGCACGGTCGATTCACCCAGATGCTGCGCGACTTCGAGCACCAAGCGGTTGCCTCTGTTGTTGGTTTCAAGCGCGTTCAGAATCTCAGGGAGGTGGCCGTCGAACTGCACGTCGACGACGGCGCCCATAACCTGGGTGATTTTTCCGATGACGTTTGTCGCGGCCATGTGGTCCTCTTTACAAAACTAGAGCGCTTCGGCGCCGGAGATGATCTCGATCAGCTCCTTGGTGATCATCGCCTGGCGGGTGCGGTTATAGGTTAAGGTCTGCTTGCGGATCATTTCGCCGGCGTTACGGGTAGCGTTGTCCATCGCACTCATGCGCGCGCCCTGTTCGGAAGCGGCATTCTCCAGCAGCGCGCGGAATACCTGCACCGACAGATTGCGCGGCAATAGTTCGGCGAGGATTTCCTCCTCCTCCGGCTCGTACTCATATGACACCGATGTTTCCGCTTTCTCGAACACCGGCGGGATGATCTGCTGCGCGGACGGCACCTGCGCGATGACCGATTTGAAGCGCGAGAAGAACAGCGTGCAGATATCGAACTGCCCCTGGTCGAACAGCGCCACGATTTTCCTGGCTATCATATCAGCGTGCTCGAAACCGATCGTGCGCACGCCGCGCAACTCCACCAACTCGACGATCTGCTTGGCATATTGCCGGCGCAGTTGCTCGTAGCCCTTGCGCCCGACACAAAGAAACTTGAGCTCCTTGCCCTCGCCGGCAAGGGCCGTTGCCCGCTCGCGCGCGAGACGCACGATCGAGGAATTGAAGGCGCCGCACAGACCGCGTTCTGCGGTGCAGACGACGAGAAGATGGACCTGATCCTTGCCGGTGCCGGCCAGCAGCTTGGGCGCGGAGTCGCTGCCCGCGACAACCGAAGCAATCGAGCCGAGTACCGCGCCCATGCGCTCGGCGTAAGGACGCGCCGCCTCCGCCGCCGCCTGGGCGCGGCGCAACTTGGAAGCCGCCACCATCTGCATGGCTTTGGTGATCTTCTGCGTCGCTTTGGTCGCAGAGATGCGGACGCGCATGTCCTTCAGGGAGGGCATCTTTCAGTGCTCTGTATTGCTTGCTCTGTTCTTTCTTTCGTCGCGCTGGGCCTTGTTCCTGATACCCACGTCTTACCCCCTGTTCACGTTGTAAGCGCGGACGGCGGCGGACCAAACCACGGCATCACGCAAACGTCTTGGCGTAGCCCTCGACCACGCTCTTGAGTTTGGCAGCATCGGCATCGGAAAGATCGCCGCTCCTGCCGATCGAACTGAGCAGGTCGCCATGCTGCGAACGCAGCAGGCTCAGCAGGCCGCTCTCAAAGGCGCGCACGCGCTCGACCGGCAGCGGATCGAGATAGCCGTTGGTACCCGCCCAGATGACGCAGACCTGCTCTTCCATCTTCAGCGGCGAAAACTGCGGCTGTTTCAACAATTCAGTGAGCCGCGCGCCGCGGTTCAACAGGCGCTGCGTCGTCGCGTCGAGGTCGGAGCCGAATTGCGCGAAGGCCGCCATCTCGCGGTACTGCGCGAGCTCGCCCTTGATACGGCCGGCGACCTTCTTCATGGCCTTGGTCTGGGCCGCGGAGCCGACGCGCGACACCGAGAGGCCGACATTCACCGCCGGGCGAATGCCTTGATAGAACAGATCGGTCTCCAGGAAGATCTGGCCGTCGGTAATTGAAATCACATTGGTCGGGATGTAGGCCGACACGTCGTTCGCCTGAGTCTCGATGACCGGCAAAGCCGTCAGCGAGCCTGCCTTGTTCTCGTCGTTCATCTTGGCGGCGCGCTCGAGCAGCCGCGAATGCAGGTAGAACACGTCGCCGGGATAGGCTTCGCGGCCCGGCGGACGGCGCAGCAAGAGCGACATCTGCCGGTAGGCGACGGCTTGCTTCGATAGGTCGTCGTAGAAGATCACCGCATGCATGCCGTTGTCGCGGAAATATTCGCCCATCGTGCAGCCGGCGAACGGCGCCAGGAACTGCATCGGCGCCGGCTCGGATGCGGTCGCAGCAACCACGATCGAGTAATCGAGGGCGCCCTGTTCCTCCAGCACCTTGACGAACTGCGCGACGCTCGAGCGCTTTTGCCCGACCGCGACATAAACGCAGTACAAGCGGATCTTCTCGTCTGGCTGCGCGTTGAGCGGCTTCTGATTGAGGATGGTGTCGAGGATGATGGCGGTCTTGCCGGTCTGGCGGTCGCCGATGACCAGTTCGCGCTGACCGCGACCGATGGGAATGAGCGAGTCGATCGCCTTAAGGCCGGTTGCCATCGGCTCATGCACCGACTTGCGCGGGATAATGCCGGGCGCCTTGACGTCGACGCGGGCACGGCGTTCCGCCTTGATCGGCCCTTTACCGTCGATCGGATTGCCGAGCGCATCGACCACGCGCCCGAGCAGACCTTTGCCCACGGGCACATCGACGATGGCGCCGGTACGCTTGACGGTCTGACCTTCTGTAATCTCGCGGTCGGAGCCGAAGATGACAATACCGACATTGTCGATTTCGAGGTTGAGCGCCATGCCGCGCACGCCGTTCTCAAACTCGACCATCTCGCCGGCCTGCACATTATCGAGGCCGTAGACGCGGGCAATTCCGTCGCCGACCGAGAGGACCTGACCGACTTCGGAGACTTCCGCCTCCTGGCCGAAGTTCTTGATCTGCTCTTTCAGGATGTTGGAAATTTCTGCGGCGCGGATATCCATCAGCGGGCCTCTTTCATCGCAAACTTGATCGCGTTCAACTTGGTGCGAAGTGACGTATCGATCATGCGGCTGCCGACCTTCACAATCAGGCCTCCAATGATCGCGGGATCGATCTTCACATTGAGGTCGATCTCCTTGCCGTGAGTTACGGACTTGAGCGCATTTTTAAGCGCCTCGAGATTCTGGTCGTTGAGCCTATCGGCGACGGTCACCTGCGCCGTCACCTCGCCGCGATGCTGCGCCACCAGCATGCGGAAGTCGCGGATCATATCGCGGACGGCGAACAGCCGGCGATTGGTGGTGATGACGCGCAGAAAATTGGCGGCAAGTCCTTCGATCCCAACTCTGGCGAGAATGGCAGATAGCGCCTTCAATTGTTCGTCGGCGCTGAACGCCGGGCTGCGCACAAGGCGCAGCAGATCGGAACTGGCGGCAATCAACGCGTCGAACTGTTCGAGATCTTGCTTGACCGCGTCGATGGCTTTCGCTTCGAGCGCCAGATCAAACAACGCGGTCGCATAGCGACCCGCCGCGCCGGATACGATTGGATGTTCGCCTGCCACTTTGACGCCCGTCTTCGCCCACTCACACAGGTGGCGCGCCGTCGCTGATCCGGCGGCGCAAACTCTTGGAATTCAAGAGGGAATTCCGATCCCCGGGGAGGTCGCGGATACCCGCGGAAGCCCCATGAAATCGAGGCGCTAGCTAACACAGGCGAAATGGGGGTGCAACACAAGGCCGGTTCTTGCCGCCGGCGCGCACACGAGCAGCGCTCAGCGGCAAATTTGCATGATTGCGCTACTCGCCACCGGCAGCCGCGCGCTATAGCGTGCGGCCCGCGCGGTCGAGCGCTGGGGCGGCGACCGGAACTTAGCGCGCCGGGCGGAGCCGCCGATGTCACACGTTCACGCCAAAAGCTCGCACATCGCCGGCACGGCACGGCTCCTGGTCGTGCTGCTCGCCTTCGCCTGGGGGCTCAACTGGATCGCGGCGGCGGTGGCGCTGCGTGAAATCTCCCCCTGGACGTTGCGCGTCGCCGGCTCCGGCATCGGCGCAATCACGCTTTTCACTGCTGCGCTCGTCACCGGACATCGGCTGAAAGTTCCGCGCGGCGAATACATCCACATCATGATCGCCGGCCTGCTCAATGTGGCAGGCTTTCAGATATTCTCCGGTTTCGCGCAGATGAGCGGCGCCACATCGCGCGCCATTATCATCACGTACTCGATGCCGATCTGGACCACCATGCTCAGCCGCTTTCTGCTCGGCGAGCGGCTCAATGCGGTGCGCATGGTGGCTTTCGCCCTGTGCGTCTGCGGCCTGGCAATTCTCGTCTGGCCGCTGTTCGCCCACGGACTTCCGCCGTTCGTGTTCTATTCACTTGGCTGTGCGCTGAGTTGGGCGGGAGCCACGGTCTATATCAAGTGGGCGCGGCTTTCGGTCGAACCTTTGGCAAACGCCGCCTGGCAGCTTTGCTTTGGATTTTTCTTCATCCTCGCAGGAAGCCTTGTATTCGAAGGCTATCCGCATGTATGGCCGCTGCGCGGCGACACGTTGCTCGCGGTGCTGTTCGTCGGATTCTGCGGGGTCGGTCTAGCGCATTTTCTGTGGTGGTCGATTGTGGCGCGTCTGCCGACTATCACCGCCTCGCTCGGCTCGCTGTTGGTACCGGTCATCGGCGTCTCCGCCTCAGCCTACATGCTCGGTGAACATCTGACGGTGCCTGACATCATCGGCTTCGCCATGATCTTTGCCTCGGCGGCAAGCGTGCTGCTGCAATCGAATTTAAGCCGCACGGAAATGCCGGAATGACAGGCATCGGTTAGAGAAAGCTCATGGGATCGACGTCGATTTCCAGCCGCACATTGCCCTTCGGCTTCGGTGCCCGGCCGAGCCATGCGCGCAAATAGTCCGAGAGGTCGAAATGACGCGGTGCTTTCGCCAGCAGGCGAAAGCGATGACGCCCGCGCACCACGGCTATCGGCGCCTCCGCCGGGCCGAGCACGCGCACCTGTTCGTCCTTTGGCGCATGGGCAGCCAATGCCCGCCCGTAAGATTCGGCGCCATGCCGGTCGTTGGCGTTGACCACGAGACTGGCGAGACGCCCAAACGGCGGATAGTGCGTGCGCTCGCGCAATTCGATCTCGCTCTTGTAGAAAGCCTCGCGGTCGCCGGAGATCAGCGCACGCATCACCGGATGTTCCGGCTGATGCGTCTGCAGATAACCGAAGCCGCGTCCTTCCTCGCGTCCGGCGCGACCGACCACCTGGTGCAGAAGCTGAAATGTGCGCTCGGCGGCGCGCGGATCGCCGTTACCCAGCCCTAAATCGGCATCGACGATGCCGACCAGATTGAGCTTGGGAAAATGATGGCCTTTCGCCACCAGTTGCGTACCGATCACCAGATCGAAGCGTCCTTCCGCGACATCATCCAATTCCTGCCGCAGGCGCTCGATGGATTCCACGAGATCGCTGGACAGCACCAGGATGCGGGCGCCGGGAAAGAGTTCGGTCGCCTCCTGCTCCAACCGCTCCACGCCGGGACCGATGGGCGCGAAGCTATCGTTCGCCTGACATTTTGGACATTGCGCGGGCGGCGGCATGGAGAAGCCGCAGTGATGGCAGACCAGCCGCTTGCGAAAGCGGTGATCGACAAGCCAAGCGTCGCAGTTCGGGCATTGCAGGCGAAAGCCGCAGGCACGACAAAGCGTCAGCGGCGCGTAACCTCGCCGATTGAGGAACAGCAACGCCTGCTCCTTGCGCTCGAGCGTCGTCTGTACCGCTTCCGCCAATCGCGGCGAGATAAAGCGCCCGCGCGGCGGGGCTTCGCGGCGCATGTCGACGGCCTCGATTGCCGGCAGGCGCGCCCCGCCGAACCGTTCGGGCAAATGCAGATGCCGATAGCGCCCGCGCCGCGCGTTCACTTCCGATTCGACGGACGGCGTGGCCGAGGCGAGAACCACCGGAATCTTCGCGATCGAGCCGCGCACCACCGCCATATCGCGGGCGTTGTAGTGCGCGCCATCCTCCTGCTTGTAGGCGGGATCGTGCTCTTCATCGACGACGATCAAGCCGAGGTCGGCGTACGGCAGAAACAGCGCCGAACGCGCGCCGACCACGACCGATATCTCATTGGCCGTGACCGCCGCCCAGGTGCGTTGGCGCATCCGTGGCGAAAGCTGCGAGTGCCATTCGGCCGGGCGCACGCCAAAGCGCGCAGCAAAGCGGTCGAGAAACTGCGCAGTCAGCGCAATTTCCGGCATCAGAATAAGCGTCTGCCGCTTGCGGCGAATGCTTTCCGCGACCGCTTCGAAGTAAACTTCGGTTTTGCCGGAGCCGGTCACGCCATCGAGCAGCGTCACCGTATAACCGCCTTGCGCCACCGCGGTGCGCAGCGCGTCGGCGGCGGCAAGCTGACCCAGGGAGAATTCGGGTTTCGCCCAGTCCGGCTCAGGCCTTGCGGCGACCGGCTCGGGCGGCAGCACCACCGTCTCCAACGTGCCTTCATCGATCAGGCCGTCGATGACGCCGGCGGACACACCGGCTTCGCGCGCGGCTTCGCCTTTGGACCGCGTGAGCCCGTCGTCCAACAAAGCGAGGACGCGGCTGCGTGCCGCGGTCATGCGCGCTGGTGCAGGGCCTGAGCGGCGCACGCCGACGCGCTCGCGCCCAGGGCCGAGGTGCTCGCCCATGCGCAACGCCATGCGCAGGACCATGCCGCGCGAGGCCAACGTATAGTCCGACATCCAATCGATAAAGCGGCGCAGCTCCGGCCGCAGCGGCGGCACGTCGAGCTTTTCGCCGACGTCCTTCAGCCGGTTGTGCAGGCGCGGCTCCGGCGCCGGATTATCGGCCCATACCACGCCCAAAGCGTCGCGCGCGCCTAGCGGCACGGCCACCAGGTCGCCGGGCTTGAGCTCAAGCCCTTCCGGCACGCGGTAGGAATAAGTTTGATCGAGCGCGACCGGCAGCAGGACATCGACGACGTGCATCGCTTAGCTCTGGCCGATTCCGCAGCTTTAAGAAAGGGTGAAGGAAGGCCTCTTACTGTCGCTTCAAGGTCCCGGGGCGAAGGAAGATCAGGTTTGCCGAGCGCAATTGCATCTGACGTGTCCGCGGAAATTGCGCGCTGGCTGGCTTATCTCGGCGCCGAGCGGCGGATGTCGCCGAAGACGCTGGAAGCCTACCGACGCGACGTCTCGCAATTTATTTCCTTCTTGGCCGAGCACACGGGCGGTGCGCCGCGCTTGCGCCAACTGGCCGGACTCACGCCCGCCGATGTGCGCGCCTTCATGGCCGCGCGCCGCGCGCAAGGCGCCGGAAGTCGCTCCTTGATGCGCGGACTTGCCGGTACGCGTTCCTTCGCCCGTTTCCTCGAGCGCAACGGCAAGGGCAAAATGGCGGCTCTCGCCGCGGTGCGCGCGCCCAAAGCGCCGAAGACCCTGCCGAAGCCGCTGCCGGCAGCCGCGGCCAAGCGGCTGACGGATCGCGAACTGCGCGCCGGCGAAGCGCGCGAACAATGGATCGTCGCCCGCGACGCGGCCGTGCTGGCGCTGCTCTATGGCGCAGGCCTGCGCATTTCCGAAGCGCTTGGTCTCCGGCGCAGAGATTTTGAGATGGCAACCGATGCGCTCACCGTCACGGGGAAAGGCAACAAGACCCGCATGGTGCCGCTGCTGCCGCAAGCTGCGCAGTTGATCGCCGACTATGTGGCGCTCTGCCCCAAACTGGCGGCAGATGGTCCGCTTTTTGTCGGCGCCCGCGGCGGACCGCTATCGTCGCGCGTCGTGCAGCTTACGATGGCGCGCCTGCGCGGTGCGCTCGGCCTGCCCGACAGCGCCACGCCGCATGCGCTGCGCCACTCCTTCGCCACGCACCTGCTGGCGCGCGGCGGCGACCTGCGCGCGATCCAGGAGCTGCTCGGCCACGCCTCGCTGTCAACCACGCAAATCTACACCGCGGTCGACAGCGAACGCCTGTTGGACGTTTATTCCAGCACGCACCCGCGCGCGTAAGCGGCCTCTTGCCTAACTCCGCGCTTTGCTATCATCGTTTCCCCTATTTCGGAGAGGGCGATGAGCGCACACGAACACTTGGAGCATGCCGAGCACGTCGAGCACGCCTCGCACAGCGGCAACAAGAAAATCGCGCTACTGATTTCAGTGTTGGCGCTGTTCCTCGCTTTTTCCGAGACCCTCGGCAAGAGCGCGCAGACCGCCTCGATCACGCACAACGTCGCCTCCAGCAATTTATGGGCGTTTTATCAGGCCAAACACATCCGCGGCACCGCGCTGCGCATTGCGGCGGATCAGTTGCAAATTCTGGGCGATAACATCAGCGCGCCGGACGTGAAGACGACCATTAGCAAGACCGTGGACGACTGGCGAAAAACCGCCGACCGCTATGACGACGACCCCAAGACCGACGAAGGTCGCAAGCAGCTCGCCGAACGCGCCCGGGACGAAGAGCATCAGCGCGAATTGTCGCTCGCGCGCTACCATCAATACGAACTGGCTTCGGCCGCATTTCAGATCGGCATCGTGCTCGCCTCGGCTGAAGTCATCACCGGAATGGCGGCGCTGGGGTGGCTGTCCGGGCTCATCGGCATCGCCGGACTAGGCTTCATGGCGCTCGGCCTCTGGGCACCGCACGCGCTGCATCTCGCCTGAGCCAACGCTCCGCCGCCCGTGTTCTTTAGTCCGGCCCCGGGAAGGCCGCTCCCTTTTTCCGTCCCCCGAAGGGAATGGAGCGCCGGGAGGCGCCAGGGGCTGGCGAGGCCCCTTTGAGCCGCCCTTGCGATCGGGCAGCCCGCGCGCCCTGCGAAGGCGCGCGCCCCGTATTGGCGGGGCTGCGCCTCCCGGCGCTCCATCCGCGGCGCCATTGTCGGGCGCCGCGCCCGGCCGCCGATCGGGGCGCGTCATGACGCGTCCCGGCGGCGTGTCGAACGTATAGGATAATAATCCGCGACAGGGTCGTTGTCAAGAACGCACGCGGCCGCCGTCGACGTTGAGCGTCTGCCCGGTGATGAAGGCCGCATCGTCGCTGGTGAGAAATGATACCGCGCCCACGAGGTCCTCAGGCACTTCGACCCGCTTGATCGCCTGCATCTGCGCCACGGCGGCGAACTCGTCGTCCATGGTCTTGAAGCCCGGGCGCGGCGCCCGCGCCACCGTGCCCGGCGACCGTGTCAGACCCGGTGCAATGGCATTCACGGTGATGTTGTAAGGGGCCAGATCGGTCGCGACCGCGCGAGTAAAGCCGACGATGCCGCCTTTGCTGGCGACGTAATGGGCAAAACCGGTGACCACCGAGCCGAGCGTCGAGGATGCCATGTTGACGACGCGTCCCCATTTGCGCGCGCGCATGCCCGGCGTGAACGCGGCAGTCACCAGGAAGGTGCCGTCGAGATTGATGGACATAACCCGGCGCCAGTCGTCGAACGTCATGTCCTCGAAGTTCTTCTGCGGGAAGATGCCGGCGCAGTTGATCACGATGTCGACGTGGTCGAACGTCTTAGCCACTTCCTCGGCCATAGCGGCCACAGATTGCGCCGAGGACACGTCGCATTTGACCGCGATCGCCTGACGGCCCGCGGCTTCCACCATCCCGACGGTGGCCGAGCCGTCGCCGACGTCGGCAATAGCGATGTGCACGCCGTCCTCGGCGAGCCGTTTGGCGAAAGCCTGCCCGATGCCGCCCGCGGCGCCGGTGATGACGGCAACCTTGTCTTTGTGACCTTTGGCCATACCGATTTCTCCCGCATTCTGTGAACACGCCACAATCTCAAATGGTCGCCCACGGCCTGACGCGGGGGTCCATGAGGCAAGGCAGCGACTGTTGACGCTACCGTTTTGCTGCGATGCGAGTCACCATGGATTGCCGGGTCACGCCCCCGGCAATGAGCGGCGTTTCTGGCGCGCGCGATATGCGCCCGCGGCCTCACATATGAATCGCGCGCTTGGCGACAGCCATCGCCGCTTCCTTCACCGCCTCTGACAGCGTCGGGTGAGCGTGGCAGGTGCGGGCGATATCTTCGGCCGCAGCGCCGAACTCCATGGCGAGCACCGCCTCCGCGATCATGTTGCCGGCATCGGCGCAGATCATATGTACGCCGAGCACGCGATCGCTCTTGGCGTCGGCCAGAATTTTAATGAAGCCTTCGGTGGTCTGGTTGACCTTGGCGCGACCGTTGGCGGTCATCGGGAATTTGCCGATCGAATAGGCGATGCCTGCGGCTTTGAGCTCTTCCTCGCTTTTGCCGACAGTGGCGATTTCCGGATAGGTGTAGACGACGTTGGGAATGGCGTCATAGTTCACATGGCCCGCCTGGCCGACGAGGATTTCAGCAACCGCGATACCCTCGTCTTCCGCTTTGTGCGCCAGCATCGGCCCGGCGATGACATCGCCGATCGCCCAGATGCCCGGCACGCTCGTTGCGTAATAATGATCGACCGAGATGCGGCCGCGGTCGTCGAGCTTGACGCCCACCTCCTTCAACCCGAGACCATCCGTGTAAGGCACGCGGCCGACCGACACGAGCACCACGTCGGCTTCGATCACTTCTGCTGCGCCGCCCTTTGCCGGCTCGATGCTCGCTTTCAGACGCTTACCGGAGGCGTCGACCGCCGTCACCTTCGACGACAGTTTGAAGGTCATGCCCTGCTTCTCGAACAGGCGCTGCGCCTGGCGGCGCAACTCGCCGTCCATGCCGGGCAGCACGCCGTCGAGGAACTCGATCACCGTTACCTGGGCGCCCAGGCGGCGCCAAACCGATCCCAATTCAAGGCCGATCACACCGGCACCAATCACCAGGAGGTGCTTCGGCACCTCAGGCAGCGACAGGGCGCCGGTCGAGGAGACGATGCGCCTCTCGTCGATGTCGATGCCCTTGAGGCGCGCCACGTCAGAGCCGGTGGCGATGACAATCGATTTGGTCTCCAACGTCTGCGTCTTGCCGTCGGCGCCTTTCACCTCGACTTTGCCCGGCGCAGCGATGCGCGCGCTGCCATGAAAAGCATCGACCTTGTTCTTTTTCAGGAGAAATTCGACACCTTTGACGTTGCCCTCCACGCCTTCGTCCTTGAACTTCATCATCGCCGGCAGCACCAGCTTGGGCGTGGTGATGCCGATCCCCATCGCGGAGAATTTGTGTCCGGCCTCCTCGAACAGCTCCGACGCATGCAGCAGCGCCTTCGAGGGGATGCAGCCAATATTCAGGCAGGTGCCACCAAAGGTGGCGCGCTTCTCGATGACCGCGGTTTTGAGCCCGAGCTGCGCAGCGCGAATGGCGCAGACATAACCACCGGGACCGGTGCCGATGACGATGAGGTCGTAGGGCATAACCAAATGCTCCGCTTGCTTATCCCTCGCCTGCAAGGGGGCGGCGAGCCACGACAGCGGCGAGCGGGCGGGGTCGTCAATGTGGAGAGACAACCCCACTCCGCCTCGCTGCCCGAGGCGACCCTCCCCTTTCGGGGAGGATGAAGAACTAGAGGTCCAGCACCATGCGTGCCGGATCTTCCAGGCCTTCCTTCACCCGCACCAGGAAGGTGACCGCCTGCTGGCCGTCGACAATACGGTGATCGTAGGAGAGCGCGAGATACATCATCGGCCGCGCCTCGATCCTGCCGCCAACGACCATCGGCCGCTCCTGAATCTTGTGCATGCCGAGGATGCCGGATTGCGGCGCATTGAGAATCGGCGTCGACAGCAGCGAGCCATAGACTCCGCCGTTGGAGATGGTGAAGGTGCCGCCCTGCATCTCCTCGATCTTGAGCTGGCCGTCGCGGGCACGGCGGCCGAAATCGGCAATGGTCTTTTCGATCTGCGCCAGCGACATGCGGTCGGCATCGCGCACCACCGGCACCACGAGCCCGCGCTCGGTCCCGACGGCGACGCCGATATGATAGTAGTTCTTGTAGACGAGGTCGGTGCCGTCGATTTCGGCGTTAACGGCCGGGATTTCCTTGAGTGCCTGAAGGCAGGCACGCACGAAGAAGCCCATGAAGCCGAGCTTGACGCCGTGCTTCTTCTCGAACAGCTCGCGGTATTCGCTGCGCAAATGCATGACCGCGCTCATGTCGACCTCGTTGAAGGTCGTGAGCATGGCAGCGGTGTTCTGCGCGTCCTTGAGCCGCCGCGCGATGGTCTGGCGCAGGCGCGTCATGTGCACACGCTCTTCGCGTGCGGCATCGTCGGGCGGCGACGGCGCGCGCATCTGCACCGGCGCGGACGACGGCACCGGTGTCGGCTGTGCCGCCGCGCGCTCGATCGCCGCCATCATGTCGCCCTTGCTGACCTGGCCGCGCACGCCGGTGCCTGCGACCGTCGCAGGATCGACGCCGCTTTCCGCCGCCAGCTTGCGCACCGAAGGCGGTGCCGGCATGCCGCCGGCGCTCGGCAATTCTGCAGGCTTGGGCAATTCGCGCGGGGTCGGATGCTCGGGTCCGGCACCGATCGGCTTGCTCCTGTCGGTCTTGGTGTCGGGCGCGCCGGTCGGGCTGGCGGCTGGTCTTGTCGCGGTAGCGGATGCCGCTTTTGCCGCAGCGCCATCGGTAATCTGCCCGAGCAGCGTGCCGACGGCGACCGTTGCACCCTCCTTCACCGCGACATCGGATAGCACGCCGGCCGCCGGCGCCGGCACCTCCAACGTGACCTTGTCGGTTTCCAATTCGACCAGCGGCTCGTCGACGGCGACGGCCTCGCCCGGCTGCTTGAACCACTTGCCGACGGTGGCTTCCGTCACGGATTCGCCCAGGGCTGGCACACGAATGTCGGTCATAATCGCAATCGCCTTATCTCAAATCGTCGCCCGCAACGAGCGCGCGAGTCTAGCCCAGCGCTTCGTCCAGCAGCTGCTTTAATTGCGCCTGGTGCTTCGACATTTGCCCGACCGCGGTCGAGGCCGATGCCGGGCGGCCGGCGTAACGCACGTGCCGGTGCTTGGCGCCGATCTGATTGAGGATCCATTGGAGGAAGGTGTCGACGAAGAACCACGCCCCCATGTTGCGCGGTTCCTCTTGGCACCACACCATCTCGGCCTGCTTGAAGCGCGACAGCTCGGCGACCAGCGCCTTGGTCGGGAACGGGTAGAGCTGCTCGATGCGCAGGATGTAGATGTCGTCGAGTCCGCGCTTCTCGCGCTCGTCGTAGAGATCGTAATAGACCTTCCCGGTGCAAAGGATCACACGACGAATCTTGTCGTCGGGCACCAACTTGATTTTCTCGCCTTTGAGGTACTGCGCGTCGTCCCACAGCAGGCGGTGGAACGACGTGCCGGTCGTCATCTCGTCGAGCCGCGACATCGCCCGCTTGTGCCGCAGCAGCGACTTGGGCGTCATCAGGATGAGCGGCTTCCTGATCTCCCGCTTCAATTGGCGGCGCAGAATGTGGAAGTAGTTGGCAGGCGTCGTGCAGTTCGCCACCTGCATATTGTCTTCCGCGCACATCTGCAGGAAGCGCTCGAGCCGCGCGCTCGAATGCTCCGGGCCCTGCCCCTCATAGCCGTGCGGCAGCAGGCAGACGAGCCCGGACATGCGCAGCCATTTGCGCTCGCCGGAGGAGATAAATTGGTCGAACACGACCTGCGCGCCGTTGGCGAAGTCGCCAAACTGCGCCTCCCATAACGTGAGGGCATTCGGCTCGGCGGTCGAATAGCCGTACTCGAAGCCGAGCACCGCCTCCTCCGACAGCATCGAGTTGAGCACCTCATAGCGCGCCTGGCCCTCGCCAAGATGATTGAGCGGCGTGTAGCGCTCTTCCGTCTGTTGATCGAACAAAACCGAATGGCGCTGCGAGAAAGTGCCGCGCTCCGAATCTTGCCCGGAAAGACGCACCGGATGGCCTTCTTTCAGCAATGACCCGAAAGCCAGCGCCTCGGCGGTCGCCCAATCGATGCCCTCGCCGGCCTCGATCGCCTTTGCGCGATGGTCGAGGAAACGCTGGATGGTCTTGTGCAGCTTAAACCCGTCGGGGACCGCGGTGATCTTCTTGCCGATGTCGCGCAGCACCGCTGCGTCGACGCCGGTATTGCCGCGGCGCGGATCGTCGGCATCGCGCGCCGCCTTCAGGCCGGACCAGCGGCCGTCAAGCCAGTCCGCTTTGTTCGGCTTGTAGCCCTGCGCCGATTCGTATTCGGCGTCGAGATGCGCGCGCCACTCCGCGCGCATCTTCTCCACCTCCGCCTCGGTGACAACGGCTTCGCCGACGAGCTTCTTGGCGTAGATTTCCTGCGTGGTCGGGTGCGATCGGATCTTTTGGTACATCAGCGGCTGGGTGAACGAAGGCTCGTCGCCTTCGTTGTGGCCGTGACGCCGATAGCAGAACATGTCGATGACGACCGGCTTCTGGAATTTCATGCGGTACTCGGTCGCCACCTTGGCCGCAAACACCACCGCCTCGGGGTCGTCGCCGTTCACATGGAAGATGAGCGCCTCGATCATCTTGGCGACGTCGGAAGGGTACGGCGAGGAGCGCGAATAGCGCGGGTAAGTGGTAAAGCCGATCTGATTGTTGACGATGAAATGCAGCGAGCCGCCGGTGCGGTAGCCCTTGAGCCCGGAGAGGCCGAAGCATTCCGCAACCACGCCCTGCCCGGCGAAGGCCGCATCGCCGTGCATCAGCAGCGGCAGCACCGCGCTGCGATCTTCGGGGGGACAATGATGCTGGTCCTGCTTGGCCCGCGCTTTGCCCAAGGTCACCGGGTCGACGATTTCCAGATGCGAAGGATTCGCCGTCAGCGACAGATGCACCTTGTTGTTGTCGAACTCGCGATCTGACGAAGCACCGAGGTGGTACTTCACATCTCCTGAGCCTTCGGTCTCTTCGGGAGTCGCAGAGCCGCCCTTGAACTCATGGAACAGGGCGCGGTGCGGCTTGCCCATGACTTGCGTCAGCACGTTGAGCCGGCCGCGATGCGGCATGCCGATGACGATTTCCTTGACGCCGAGATTGCCGCCGCGCTTGATGATCTGCTCCAGCGCCGGAATGAGAGACTCGGCTCCGTCGAGCCCGAAGCGCTTGGTGCCGGTATATTTGACGTCGAGGAATTTCTCGAAGCCTTCCGCCTCAATGAGCTTGTTCAGGATCGCGCGCTTGCCTTCGCGCGTGAACTGGATTTCCTTGTCCTTGCCTTCGATGCGCTCCTGAATCCAGGCTTTCTGCGCGGCATTGGAGATGTGCATGAACTCGACGCCAAGCGTCTGACAGTACGTGCGGCGCAGGATGGCGACGATCTCGCGCATCGACGAGAATTCAAGGCCAAGCACCTTGTCGAGGAAAATGCGGCGGTCCATGTCGGCTTCGCCGAAGCCGTAGGATTTCGGATCGAGCTCCTCTTCGTTCTTTTCCGGCTCGAGGCCGAGCGGATCGAGCTTGGCGTGGAAATGACCGCGAATGCGGTAGGCGCGGATCAGCATCAGCGCGTGGATCGAATCGCGCGTCGCCTGCATGACATCGGCGGAGGAAAGTTCGACGCCGGCGGCCTGCGCTTTGGCGGCGATCTTGCCGCCGAGCGTCTTTTCGGCCTCGGCCCATTGCCCGTCGAGCGCGGCGATGAGGTCGCCGTTCGGCCGCGGCGGCCAGTTCGGCTGCTGCCAAGAGGCGCCGCGCGCGCTCTTGGCAACGTCGGCCGGCGCATCCTTTAGCCCCTGAAAAAAAGCGCGCCACTCGGCGTCGACGGCGTTCGCATCCTTCTCGTAGCGCGCATAGAGATCTTCGATATAGGCGGCATTGCCGCCATAGAGGAAGGAAGTGCGGGCAAATACGGCGTTGGCGTCCTGACGGGACATCGGGTCTGGTCCTTGCGGGGTCACAACCCCAATGGCTGCGTTGGCGGGCTGAATGGCCGCCACGCGCCGATGCGTGTTTTATCTCTATTTATGACGTGTGTAAGTCTAAGAAAGAGCTAAGCGCCGGACTACGATTTCAGCACTTCTACCAATGTCTTGCCGATTCGGGCGGGCGACGGCGAGACCTTGATGCCGGCCGATTCCATGGCGGCGATCTTGGACTCCGCGTCGCCTTTGCCGCCGGAGATAATGGCGCCGGCGTGACCCATGCGGCGCCCCGGAGGGGCGGTGCGCCCGGCGATGAACCCGACCATCGGCTTCTTGCGGCCGCGCTTGGCCTCGTCTTTGAGGAATTGCGCCGCATCTTCCTCTGCCGAACCGCCGATCTCGCCGATCATCACGATCGATTCGGTCTTGGGGTCGGCGAGAAACATCTCCAGCATGTCGATGAATTCGGTGCCCTTGACCGGATCGCCGCCGATGCCGACGGCGGTCGTTTGTCCCAGCCCCTCGCGGGAGGTTTGAAACACCGCCTCGTAAGTGAGCGTGCCCGAGCGCGACACGATGCCGACCGAGCCGGGCTTGAAAATGTTGCCAGGCATGATGCCGATCTTGCACGCGCCGGCGGTCATTACGCCGGGACAGTTCGGCCCGATCAGCCGCGAGTCAGAGCCCGAGAGCGCGCGCTTGACCTTCACCATGTCCATCACCGGAATGCCTTCGGTGATGCAGACGATGAGCGGAATTTCGGCCTGGATTGCCTCGCAAATGGCGTCGGCGGCGCCTGCCGGCGGCACGTAGATCACGGACGCGTCGCAGCCGGTCTTTTCCTTGGCCTCGGCGACCGTGTCGAATACCGGCAGGTTGAGGTGACTGGCGCCGCCTTTGCCGGGCGAGGTGCCGCCGACCATCTTGGTGCCGTACTTGATCGCCTGCTCGGAATGGAAGGTACCGTTCTTGCCGGTGAAGCCCTGGCAGATGACCTTGGTGTTGTTGTCGATGAGGATGGACATCACGCTGCCTTTTTCACCGCGGCGACGATCTTCTGCGCGGCGTCGTCGAGGTCGTCGCCCGAGGTAACGTTGAGGCCGGACTCCTTGATGATCTTCTTGCCGAGATCGACATTGGTGCCCTCGAGCCGCACCACCAGCGGCACTTTCAAGCCGACTTCCTTGACCGCGGCCACCACGCCCTCGGCGATGACGTCGCACTTCATGATGCCGCCGAAGATGTTGACCAGAATGCCCTTCACGTTGGGATCGGAGGTGATGATCTTGAAGGCTGCGGCCACCTTTTCCTTGGTGGCGCTGCCGCCGACGTCGAGGAAGTTGGCTGGGGTCATGCCGTAGAGCTTGATGATATCCATGCTGGCCATGGCGAGCCCGGCGCCGTTGACCATGCAGCCGATGGAGCCGTCGAGCGCGATATAGTTGAGGTCGTATTTCGAGGCTTCGACCTCCTTCTCGTCTTCCTCGGTCAAGTCGCGCAGCGCCTGGATATCGGGATGGCGGTAGAGCGCGTTGCCGTCGAAGCCGACCTTGGCATCCAGGCAGACGATCTTGTTGTCCTTGGTCACCACCAGCGGATTGATCTCGAGCAGGCTCATGTCCTTCTGCGTGAAGGCCGCGTAGAGCTTGGGCAGCAGCGCCTCGATCTGCTTGGCGAGATCGCCGGTGAGCTTGAGCGCCTGCGCCATGCGGCGGCCGTGATGCGGCATGATGCCGGTCGCCGGATCGACCGAGAAGGTGAGTATTTTCTCCGGCGTCTTGTGGGCTACTTCCTCGATGTCCATACCGCCTTCGGTGGACACCACAAAAGCAACGCGCGAGGTCTCGCGATCGATGAGTGCCGAGAGGTAGAACTCGCGGTCGATGGCAGAGCCTTCCTCGATGTAGAGGCGGTTGACCTTTTTGCCGTGCGGCCCGGTCTGATGCGTGACCAAGGTCGAACCGAGAATACGCGACGATTCCTTCTTCACGTCGTCGATCGATTTGACGACTTTGACGCCGCCGGCCTTGCCGCGGCCGCCGGCATGAATCTGCGCCTTCACCACCCAAACCGGACCGCCGAGCTTCCGCGCGCCGGCTACTGCCTCATCGATGGAAAACGCCGGCTCGCCGCGCGGGACCGGCACGCCGAATTCGCGCAGAACCGCCTTGGCTTGGTATTCGTGGATGTTCATGCGCGGTGTTCTCTCCCTTTGTCCCGGGCGCGGCGCGGGATGAAATCACGCGCCGCAGAACCGGGACCGTTACACACTCACTCCTTTTGGCGGTCCCGGTTCTGCAGTGCACCGCTTCGCGATGCAACCGCGCCCGGGACACGCGTTCACGCCAATTGCGGCGCGATCTTCTTGCAGGCCTCGACCAGGGTCTGCACCGCCTTGGCGGAATTCTCAAAAGCGGCGCGCTCGGTGTTATTGAGCTCGATCTCGACGATGCGCTCGACACCTTTGGCGCCGATCACCACCGGAACGCCGACATAGAGGTCCTTGATGCCGTATTCGCCGTTGAGCCAGGCGGCACAGGGCAGCACGCGCTTCTTGTCGAGCAGATAGCTTTCCGCCATGGCAGTAGCGGACGCGGCGGGCGCATAGAACGCGGAGCCGGTTTTCAGCAAGTTGACGATCTCGGCGCCGCCATTGGCGGTCCGCTTGACGATCTCGTCGACGCGCGCCTGCGTTGTCCAGCCCATCTTCACCAGATCGGGCACCGGAATGCCGGCCACTGCCGAATAGCGCGTGAGCGGCACCATGCTGTCGCCGTGTCCGCCGAGCACGAAGGCGGTGACATCCTCGACCGAGACGTTGAACTCGTCGGCCAGAAAATATCTGAAGCGAGCGCTGTCGAGCACACCGGCCATGCCGACCACGCGCTGCTGGGGGATTCCGCAGCACTTCTGCAGGGCCCACACCATGGCGTCGAGCGGATTGGTGATGCAAATGACGAAAGCGTTGGGAGCATATTTCTTGATGCCGGAGCCCACCTGCTCCATCACCTTCAAATTGATATCGAGCAGGTCGTCGCGGCTCATGCCGGGCTTGCGTGGCACCCCGGCCGTGACGATGCAGACATCGGCGCCCTCGATAGCGTCATAGGTGTTGGTGCCGACGAAGCGAGCGTCGAAATCGTTGACCGGCGACGACTCGGCAATGTCCAGCGCCTTGCCTTGGGGGACTCCTTCCATGACGTCGAACATGACGACGTCGCCAAGCTGCTTCAGGCCGATGAGATGAGCGAGGGTGCCGCCGATTTGGCCCGCGCCGATCAACGCAATTTTATTACGCGCCATGATGGGGAACTCTTCTGCAACAGGCTGCCGCGGAGCGCGGTCGGATGTGGGTTAAACGCTCGGGTGCAATGCGACAAGATATCGGCACGGACCGCAATCTTGTATACATTATACCAGCATTGTCGGCGACAAGAGTCCAGGTCTTTGTAGAGGATAGGCATTGCCGGAAACGTGGAGGGCGCGAAGCGCCTAATCAGCGGCGACAAGACGATGGTCCAGCACGGACAAACACTGCTTGCCCGAGCGGCTTGAATCAGCGTTTGGCTGGCGGCCGCGGTTGCATGATCTCAAGCTGGATCTGTTGGATTTCGGCGAGGCGCTCCCACTGGCGCGTCAGGATGTGATCGATTTTTTCGTGCAGGTGCCGGATTTCCAGCTCGGCCTTGAGATTCACCCGATAATCGTTTTCCGAGCGCAGCCGATCCTTCGCCTCCTGGCGGTTCTGGCTCATCATGATGATCGGCGCCTGGATGGCGGCGAGGCATGACAAGACCAAGTTAAGCAGAATGAATGGGTACGGATCGAAGATTTGCGCGGTGGACGCCCAGACGTTGAAGGCCATCCAAGCAAAGAGGATTACGAAGAACAGACCGATGAAGGTCCAGCTGCCGCCGAAGGCGGCGAGCTGATCGGAGACGCGCTCACCGAAGGTGCGCTGGCCGGTGAACTCGGCCTCGATGTTCTCGGCCAGCACCTCATGATCGGCGAGGCTTTGCACCACATCCTGCTCGAGCTTGGTCAGTTCGCCGCGTTCCTGTCCGAGCAGTTCGGCGACATACCGCGAGCGGAAATAATCGAGATCGTGGTCGCAGATATAACCCTCGGAAGGAAGGTCGGGATGGTCGGATTTGATCCGTTCCAGCAGGCTCGGCCGCACCACATCGATCTGCGTCACGTTGCGCGCAGGTTTTTCCTTGTGACAGATGACGCAGCGAAAACGCGTGGGCCGCGGCCGCCGCGACCGCACCGGCGGCGCTTCGCCGGGCGTGCCGTTCGATTCCGGCGCTATAGTCTCGGCCACAGCGTGCTGCGTTTGATTGCTCTGCGGATCGGCCATGCGACGCGCTTTCCCGGTGAGCCCGCCCCGCCGATCTTTTGGTCCGGCTGCGCGCGTCTTGCAACCAAAAAAAGACTATTGTGGCGGACGCTGCGCTCACGTCTCCACGATGTTCTCCGACCAAGTCGACGGCGCCCGTGGCCCATGCGGCAGGCCGAGATAAGACTGCGAGCGCATCTCGATCAGGCGCGAGGCGGTGCGCTTGAATTCCTGCACCTCAAAGCCCTGCTCGCCGGTGTATAGCGCATCCGGTTGCGCCTCGGCCGATGCCAGCAGCTTCACCGCATGGTCGTAGAGCGTGTCGATCAGTATGATGAAGCGTTTGGCCTCGTTGCGGTGGGCATAATCCATCACCGGGATGCCGTCGACGATGAGGGTGTGGAATTCGCGCGCGATCCTGAGATAGTCGGCAGCGGCCAGCGGCTGTCCGCACAGATCGGCAAAAGCGAAGCGGGCGACGCCCATCGCCCCGCACGGCACCTTCACCTGGTGTCCTTTCACCGTCAGTTCTAAAGGTGCGCCGGCGAGTCCGCCGGTGAGCCGCCGCCAGGCGGCATCGAGTGCAGCCTTTGCCCCGGCGTCGGGGGGCACGTACCACACCGGCAGGCCGGTGAGCTTCTCCAGGCGGAAGTCGATGCGCGCATCGAGCCGCACCACCTCGCAATGCTTCTCCAGCAGCGCAATGAAGGGCAGGAACAGCGCCCGATTGAGGCCGTCTTTGTACAGGTCCTGCGGCGGCAAGTTCGAGGTCGCCACCACGACCACGCCAAGGTCGAAGAGCTGCGTGAACAGCCGCGCCAGGATCATGGCGTCGGCAATGTCGGTGACATGAAATTCATCGAAGCAGAGCAGCCAGCTTTCCTCGGCGATCGCTGCGGCGGCATGGTGGATCGGATCTTCGCCATTGCCGTTGCCGTTCTTGCTGTCCTGCCGGCACAGATGAATGCGTTCGTGGACGTCTGCCATGAATTCGTGGAAGTGCACGCGCCGCTTGCGCCGCACCGGACTGGTGGCGAAGAACAGGTCCATCAGCATGGTCTTGCCGCGCCCGACTTCTCCGTAGACGTAGAGACCTTTGACCGGCGCTCCGTTGCCGCGCCGGGCGAACAACCAGCCGAGCGAAGAAGCCTTGGTCGCCAAACGATGGCGATCGAGGCGGCCGGCAAGGTCGGCCAGGCGGGCGGCGAGCAGCGCCTGGCCGGGGTCGGCCTCGATCTCTCCCGACGCGATTAGCGCCGCATAGCGGGTGGCGAACGTTTCCGGCATGGATTTTCGGGACGGCGGGAGGGGAAGCCTTACGTTATTGGCACCGACTGTAAGGCGCGGCGCTTAAGGCTGGCCTTAGGGCGCTTAGGAGGCAAAAATGCTGCATGCCCTGCTGCGCAGCAAGCTGTTGAGAGACATGCGATTTTTGCAGAATAGATCCTCGTACGCGATGCGCGGTCGCTTTTTTCGCTGCAGCGCACCATATTGAGTTCCGCGAGATCGATTCGCGGGGTCGCGTATCGCCAAGGAAAGCACCAGCCCAAGTGGCCTGCAGGAGATTTCGGCATGCAAGAGCTTCTGCCCGACGGCGGCATCGTGCGCAAATTGTGGGTCGCCGAAACCGATCTTTATCGCGGCCACTTGCTTCGTCTGGACCCGGAAAGCCGCGCCCGCCGGTTTTCCGGCGCGGTCTCGGACGAGTACATCGTCCGGCACGCGGCCAGCGCGGGTCACTTCGGCGTCGTGCTCCACGGCTTTTTTGTTGACGGCGTGCTGCGCGGGGCTGCCGAGCTGCGCCCCTATGGCGCCTTCGGTCGCGAGGGTGAAGCGGCCTTTAGCATCGAGCAGCCTTGGCAGAGTCAGGGCGTCGGCAGCGCACTGCTCGAGCGTACCCTGCTGTCGGCGCGTAACCGTGGCATCAGGTCGCTGCACATGCATTGCCTCGCGGACAACAGACGCATGCAGCAGCTCGCCGTCAAGTTCGACGCCGACCTGCATTTCGATTTCGGCAGCGTGACCGGCGAGGTCGATCCGCCGCGCTATACCGGGCTGTCGCTGATGCGCGAGGCAGTCGCCGACGCGCACGGTATCGCCACGGCGGTCATCGAGGCGCAGTCGCGGATGCTGGGAATCGCGTAAAGAACAGGTGGGATCACGCGCTCAGCGGATAGCTCGCCTCCACCACATAAGGCCCGCCGCCGACGGAAGCGCGCGAGGAGAACAGCACAAAACGCGACACCTTGAATGACGAGGTGCGGAAATAGCCGCGTGCGGCGAGATAAGCCGCGACCTGGGTGCTGGAGGATTCGCGCAGCCGCGCCAAAGTGACGTGCGGGATGTATTTGCGTCCTTCCGGCTCGAGCCCGATGCGCTGCATCAGCCGCTCTTGCTCGGCCTGCACGTCGTATAAAGCTTGTGTCGGCGCCACATTGGCGACCACGGCGCGCGGTTTGCGGCCGCCGAACGAGGTCAGGCCCTGCATATGCAGGTCGAACGGTCCGCGTTTGACGCGCGCCAGCATGTCGGCGACTTCGTGAGCGGTGATATCGTCGACGTCGCCGATAAAGCGCAGCGTCACATGATAGTTCTCCGGATCGACCCAGCGCGCGCCGGGCAGACCACCGCGCAGCGTAGCGAGTGCCTGTGCGATGTCGGAGGGAATTTCGACGCCGGTGAAAAGACGCGGCATGACATGACTCTTTACGACCCGCGCGCGGCGCGCACCCGCGCAATCAGCGCTTCGACTTGCGGCAACATCCGCATCACGATCACATCGACACCCGCCGCGTTCGGATGCAGCCCGTCGGCCTGGTTGAGCTTGGGGTCGGTCGCCACGCCGGCCAGGAAAAAGGGATAAAAGACGACAGGGTGACTCGACGCAAGCGCGGGGTAGATGGCGTCGAATTCGCGCGCGTAGTCGGGACCCAGGTTGCGCATGGCCTTCATCCCGGCCAAGAGAACGGCAATGTGGCGCGAGGTGAGCCTGTCGAGGATCTCATTGAGCGCGGCCTTGGTGACCTTGGGATCGACGCCGCGCAGCATGTCGTTGGCGCCCAGCTCGACGATCACTGCCTCGGTGCCCGCGGGCACGGACCAGTCGAGCCGCGCGAGACCGCCGCTTGCGGTGTCGCCCGATACCCCGGCATTCGCGATGTTGACAGCGATGCCCTTTGCCGCAAGTGCACGCGCGAGCTTGGCGGGGAAGGCTTGATCCGCCGGCAGGCCGAGACCGGCGGTGAGCGAATCGCCCAGGGCGACGATCTGCACCGGCCGCTCGGCGGTTTGCGCGGCACCAGCGAAGCAAATCAGCGCCAGCATCAGCGCCGGCAAGCGCTTTACCGCACGGTGCCAGTTCCCATATGACGGTGCACAACGGTGAAATGGCATGAAAAACAGCTCCCAGGCAGGGCCGGCGATCGCGCTTGCCGGGGTCAATCTTTCGCTCGGGCACGGAGCCGCCCGCGTTCATATCCTCAAAGACATCGATTTGAATATAGGCGCTGGGGAGGCGGTGGGGTTGGTCGGCCCGTCCGGCTCCGGCAAGTCCACCTTGCTGATGGTGATGGCCGGGCTGGAGCGCGCCGATAGCGGCGCCGTGAGCGTGGCCGGCGAAGACCTCAACGCCCTCGACGAGGACGCGCTGGCGCGCTTCCGCGGCCGGCAGGTCGGCATCGTCTTCCAGTCGTTTCACCTTATTCCGACGATGACGGCGCTGGAGAACGTCGCGGTGCCGCTGGAGCTGGCCGGCATCGCCGGCGCGCAAGCGCGTGCACGTGAGGAGCTTGCCGCCGTCGGGCTCGCCGAGCGCCTCGCACACTACCCGGCCGAACTCTCCGGGGGCGAGCAGCAGCGCGTCGCGCTCGCCCGCGCGCTCGCTCCGGAGCCTGCCATCGTGGTGGCCGACGAGCCCACGGGAAATCTCGACGAGGACACCGGCCAGCAAATCATCGACCTCATGTTTGCCGGACACGCGCGGCGCGGCACAACTCTGGTGCTGGTCACGCACGATGCTGCGCTCGCCGGCCGCTGCGGTCGCGTGGTGCGGCTGCGCTCGGGACGGATCGACGGAGCCACGACGCCGTGAGCGACGCCCACCGCTCACGGTCCCCCTTCCCCGCTTGCGGAGGAGGGTTGGGGAGGAGGACAACGGGACGGAGTCGCGTTTGAGACCGGCGCATTCGCCAAGCTCCCTCCCGACCGCCTTCAGCCGTCGGCCTCCCCCGCGAGCGGCGGAGATGAGGGTTTCGCCATGGCTCCCCCTCCGTTACGCCCTGCGCGAACTGCGCAGCGGATTGCACGGCTTCTATGTGTTCATCGCCTGCATCGCCCTCGGAGCCATGGCGATCGCGGGCGTCGGTGCCGTGGCGGCAAGTCTCGTCGACGGACTCGCGCGCCAAGGGCAAGTGATCCTCGGCGGCGACCTGTCATTCGACTTAGTGCAGCGACAAGCGACCGCGGACGAACTGCGCTTTCTCGACGGCCGCGGCACGGTCTCGCAGATCGCCACCCTGCGAGCGATGGCGCGGGCCGGCGACGGCGCGGCGGCGCTGGTCGAACTGAAAGCGGTCGATGCCGCCTATCCGCTGTTTGGCAAAGTTGCGCTCGCACCCGTAATGCCGCTCGCGGCCGCTCTCGCCGAGCGGAACGGCGCGTACGGCGCGGTGGCGGATCCCGCGCTGCTGACCCGGCTCAACATCAAGCCCGGCGCGCGCGTGAGCATCGGCAGCGCCCTCTTCGAAATTCGTGCGGCGCTGACCGGCGAGCCCGACAAGCTCGCCGGCGGCATCGGTTTCGGCCCGCGCTTCATGGTCAGCGCAACTGGCTTGCGCGCCACCGGCCTGCTGCAGCCGGGCAGCCTGGTGCACTGGCACTATCGCCTGCGGCTGCCGCGAAACGACGCCAGCGACGAGGCCGCGCAGGCGGTGGCGGCGCAGGCGCGTAGCCAATTCCCGCAAGCCGGCTGGGACATCCGCACCCGCACCAAGGCGTCGCCGCGGCTCGAGCGCGACATCGAGCGCTTCATCGAATTTCTGACCATCGTCGGGCTGACGGCGCTGCTGGTGGGCGGCGTCGGCGTCGGCAATGCTGTGAAGAGTCACCTCGACCGCCGCCGCGACACCATCGCCATCATGAAGGCGCTGGGCGCCAGCGGGGCGCGGGTGTTTGCCGTCTATCTCACCCAGGTGGTGCTGCTCGCTTTGGCCGGCAGCATGATCGGCGCGCTGCTCGGCGCCGCCTTGCCCTACCTTGTGAGCGCGACACTCGGCGCGCTCATCCCGCTGCCGATCGCGCCCTCCATCCATATCGGCGCACTGGCGCTGGCGCTCGCTTACGGCGTGCTGACGGCGGTCGCCTTCGCGCTGTGGCCGCTCGGGCGCGTTCACGACGTGCCGGTGGGGGCGCTGTTTCGCGACACGGTCGCGCCGCAAGCCAAGCGGCCGCGTCTCATCTACATGGCATTGACCGCTGCCGCCGTTCTCGCGTTTGCCGCACTGGCCGTGCTGCTCGCCTACGACCGGCGCGTCGCCGTCATCTATATCGGCACCGCCGCGGCTGTTTTCCTCGTGCTGCGCGGCGTCGCTGCCGCGATCATGGGCCTGGCGCGCCGCGCGCCGCATGCGCGCGTCACGGCGTTACGGCTGGCGGTCGCCAACATCCACCGCCCGGGCGCGCTCACGCCGACAGTCGTGCTCTCGCTCGGGCTTGGCATCGCACTCTTGGTAACGGTGATCGAGATCGACGGCAATTTGCGCCGGCAATTTTCCGCCGAGCTCCCGGCGAAGGCGCCCTCGTTCTACTTCCTCGACATTCCCTCCTCGCAAGCCGCGCAGTTCGACGCTTTCCTGCGCACGCAGGCGCCGGGTGCCAAACTGGAGGAAGTGCCGATGCTGCGCGGCCGCATCGTCTCAGCCGGCGGTACACCGGCGGAAAAGATCAAAGCGAGCGACGACGCCGCGTGGGTGCTGCAAAGCGACCGCGGCATCACTTATGCCGCCGAGATGCCGAAGGGCTCCCGGCTTGTGCAGGGCGAATGGTGGCCCCCCAACTACGACGGCCCGCCGCTGGTCTCGTTCGAGAAGCGGATTGCCGACGGGCTCGGCCTTAAGCTCGGCGACGATGTCACGGTCAACGTGCTTGGCCGCAATATCACCGCGCGCATTGCCAATATGCGGCTGGTCGACTGGCAGAGCCTGAGCATCAATTTCGTCATGGTATTCTCGCCCAACGCATTCCGCGGTGCGCCGCACACGCGCCTGGCCACACTGACCTATCCCAATGGCAGCGACGCCGCACAGGAAGGCGCGCTGATCGCGGCGGCGGCGCAGCAATTTCCCATGGTCACGACTTTGCGCGTGAAGGAGGCACTGCAAGCAATAGGCGCAATTGTCGCCAACCTCGTCTTCGCCATCGACGGCGCCAGTGCCGTCACACTCGTCGCCGCGCTGTTGGTGTTGGGTGGAGCGCTTGCCGCTGGACACCGCCACCGCGTCTACGACGCCGTGATCCTGAAGACGCTGGGCGCGACGCGCACCCGCTTGCTCGGCGCCTACGGGGTCGAATACCTGCTGCTCGGCACCGCCACTGCGGTCTTCGCCGTCCTAAGCGGTTCGCTGTCGGCTTGGCTGATCGTCAGCCAGATCATGCACCTGCGCTTTATCTGGCTGCCATGGCCGTCGTTTGCCGCGGCCGGCGGTGCCGTGATCGTGACCATTGTCTTCGGCCTGCTCGGCACCTTTGCCGCACTCGGCCAGAAGCCTGCTTCCGTGTTGAGAAACCTTTGATTTTTGCGACATTCCGCCGCTGGAGGCGCGCCATTGAGGGTTTGCGCTATAATGCGGCGGCGGTGCGAACGTTAACGATCCGCAAGCTGGAGGCCTTGATCGAGCCATATCTGGCGCCGACACTTGCCGCACACTAGATTGGGAACAAGAGCGCGACGGCGCCGCCGGCGCGCGTGACCTAACCGCTCCCCGGGAGGGGACAACAGAGGGAACTTCGATGTCGGACTTCGACCGTAACTATGCCGCCCGTCGGGGCTTCGGCGCCGAGCGTGCGGTCGCGATCGATGAAGGCCTGCGCGCCTACATGCTTCGCGTCTACAACTACATGGCGGCGGGCGTTGCGCTGACCGGCCTGGTGGCTTGGGCCACCTACAGCGCCGCGGTTGTCACCAATGCCGCGGGCCAGATCACCGGGCTGACCCCGTTCGGCGCAGCCATCTATGGCGGGCCGATCACGATCATTCTTTTCCTCGGCACGCTGGGGCTCGTGTTTTTCATGAGCTTCCGCATCCAGAGCCTGCAGCCGAGCACGGCGCTCGGGCTGTTCATGCTCTATGCCGGGCTGCTCGGACTGATGCTGTCGTCGGTGTTTCTCGCTTACACCGGCGCCTCGATCACCCGCACCTTCTTCATCTCCGCGGCCTCGTTTGGCGCGCTGAGCCTTTATGGCTACACCACGCAGCGCGATCTTTCGCCGGTCGGCTCGTTCATGATCATGGGCCTGTTCGGTCTCATCCTGGCGATGATCGTCAACATCTTCCTCAAGAGCAGCGGGCTTGAGTTCGCGATCTCGGTGATCGGCGTGCTCATCTTCGCCGGGCTGACCGCCTGGGATACCCAGCGCATCAAGGAGATGTATGACGTGAACGACGACGGCTCCGTCGCCGGCCGCAAGGCGGTGATGGGCGCGCTCGCGCTCTATCTCGATTTCATCAACCTGTTCCTGTTCCTGCTGCGCTTCATGGGCGACCGCCGCTGAGCGTAAGTGACCGGACCGATATCGACGCCCCGGCCAAAAGCCGGGGCGTTTTTTTCACGAGTCCCCGACGCGGTGCAGCACGGAGCGTTCAGCGGACCGACGCACCGCAGATCCGGGGCCGTGCCGAGCTCGAAATTTGGTAAGGTCCCGCGTCAGCAGCGCATCGCTCTGTGCTGCGCTGCGCCCGGGACATGCACGTGCCATGCCGCTTTCGATTCGCCCGGCCACTCTCGCAGACATTCCTGCCATCGCCCGCATCTACGCGCATGCGGTCGCGACCGGCACCGCCTCCTTCGAGCTCACGCCCCCCACCGACGACGAGATGCGCCAACGGATGCAGGCCATCCTCGACGGCAAGTTTCCCTATTTCGTGGCGGAGCTTGAGAGCAAAGTCGCGGGCTATGCCTACGCCTCCTTCTACCGCATGCGTCCGGCCTATCGTTTCACGGTGGAAGATTCAGTCTATGTCGCACCGGAGAACCACCGCCGCGGCATTGGCCGGGCGCTGCTGGGGAAGCTGATCGACTCTTGCACCGCGCACGGCTTCCGCCAGATGATCGCGGTCATCGGCGATTCCGATCAGGCGGCGTCCATCGGCGTGCACCGCGCATGCGGCTTCAGCGATGCCGGCAATCTACGCAATGTCGGCTGGAAATTCGGCCGCTGGCTCGACACCGTGCTGATGCAGCGCGCCTTGGGGAAAGGGAGCACGGCCGACCCATAAGAACCCGCTCATTCCCGCGCAGCGGGAATGCAACCGCGTACGGTTCTGCAGTTCAATTCACCACAGCCAGTTGCGACCTGTCGATCGCACGCAGCACGCGCTCGAGTTCATGGCCGCGGCGCACGATCAGACCGGTCGCCGAGATCACGCTGTAGATGCCCTGGCGGCGCGACAGTTTCGGATTTTTTTCGATGCGATAGAGCGGCACTTCGCTGGCGCGGCGGAAGACCGAGAACACGGCGCGATCCTTGAGGAAGTCGATGGCATAGTCGCGCCATTCGCCGGCGGCGACCTTGCGGCCGTAGAGATCGAGAATGCGTCTGAGTTCGCGGCGGCTGAACGTCACGTGACTCAAGGGGGCGGTGGTTCTCGCCGGGGATCCGCCCCCCGCCGGCTGGCTGGGATCGATGTCGCCGGAGTCGTAGGTCATACGGCGCCTCCTCTTGCTATCGTCATGATCGCGCCGGACTCGCGTGACGGCAAGGGGCGCCGGCGCCGGAACAAAGGTGCGGCAAAACGCGCCGAAATCCGCCGCCTTCGATCACGAAGACGTTAAACGATCCACAATAACGCCTAATTTCGGTCAATCGCTGGACATGCTGGGGCGAGATAAGGCGAGCGTTGCCTCAAGGCCCGGTCCGGTGTGAGACCCGGATTCCTCAGCCCCCCAGCCCCCCGGGGCTCAGCCGACCGGGCCGATTGAGTTCCGCGTACGGTTCAATCCCCTGATTACCCTCTCGGGCCGGTCATTCGCCGGCCCGATTTTTGTCTGACCGTCAGCGCAAACGCGCCGTCGCTGCGCCGAGGATGAGGCCAGGCTTGTCGGCCGCGCCGCTTTGCACGATCACGGCAAGATGGTCGATGTCGGTCAGCGCCAGTCCAGAGTCGGCAAGCTGACTGAGCGGTAGCGTAAAATTCTCCGCCTGCCCGTTCCATTCGCCGAGCTTCACCCAGCGACGCACCACGTTGTAGTAGCTCAAAGTGCGGCCGTGGTTCTCGCCGCGGCTGACCTTCACCTCGGCTCTGTCGGTGATGGGAAAGAGCCAGACCTCGCCGCGACCCGCCACGTTTTGTGCCGCAGGGATGCCCACGGTCAGCTTGCCGCCGTCGATTGTGATGCCAACCGGCAGGGTGAGCGGCGCATCGACCGAGCGTGTGCGCACGATCGCTTTTTCGATGGCCGTCTTGTCCGAGCCGAGCGCGTGCATCACGCCGTTGATCACGGCCTGCGGCGTGTAGACCTCGCGATCGCCGCGGGTAAATGCATATTCGCGCTGGCGCACGGAGTTGCCGTGCAGGGCCAGCGTATCTTTCCAGCCGAGATAATCCCAATAGTCGACCGGGAAGCTCATGGTCACCAGCGATGGATCGCGTGACAGCTCGCCCATCAGCCGATCGGCTGGCGGACAAGACGAGCAGCCTTGACTGGTGAAAAGCTCGATGACGGCGCGCGGCTCGCCGGCCAAGGCCTGCGCCACGCAAGCGGTGCCCGCAAGCGCGGCGGCAAAGGCGATGCGGCGGTAGCTCATGATCCTCTCGTCCACGATCCCCGCAGCCGACGGCCGCTTTATAGGATGCGTGCACAATCAAGCGCCACTCACTTCGCGGTGAGCGGCAGCCGGCGCAGGACGGCGCTCAACTCGCCAAATGCCGCAGCACGTATTGCAAAATGCCGCCGTTCTTGAAGTAGTCGAGCTCGTCCACGGTATCGATCCGGCAAATCAGCGGCACGCGCTTGAGCGTCCCGTTGCCGGAGACGATTTCCGCGATCAGCCGCTGGCGCGGCTTAAGCTCGCCATGCAGGCCGCGAATGGTGACCTGCTCGTCGCCCTTCATGCCCAGCGACTGCCAGGAGGTGCCTTCCTCGAACACCAGCGGCATCACGCCCATGCCGATGAGGTTCGAGCGATGAATGCGCTCGAACGACTGCGCGACGACCGCGCGCACGCCGAGCAGGACCGTGCCTTTGGCCGCCCAGTCGCGCGATGAGCCGGTGCCGTATTCCTTGCCGGCGAAGATCACCAGCGGCACCCCGTCTTCTTTGTATTTCATCGCCGCGTCGTACATCGTCATGCGTTTCTTGGACGGATAATGGATGGTGAATCCGCCTTCGACGCCGGGGACCATCTGGTTCTTCAGCCGGATATTGGCGAACGTGCCGCGCACCATCACTTCATGATTGCCGCGCCGCGTGCCGTACTGGTTGAAATCCTTGGGCCGTACTTGATGGTCGCGCAGATACTCGCCGGCCGGGCTGTCCTGCTTGATCGAGCCGGCGGGTGAGATGTGGTCCGTGGTGATCGAATCGAGCAGCAGCGCCAGCACGCGCGCGTCGACGATGTCCTCGAGCGGCTTTTGCCGCTTCTCCATGCCCTCGAAATAAGGCGGGTTCTGCACGTAGGTCGAGCGGTCGTCCCATTCGTAAGTGAGCCCGCCCTTCACCGCGATCTTGCGCCAGTTGGCGTCGCCTTTGAACACATCGGCATATCTCTTGGCGAAGATCTGCTTGGTCACGTTCTTGGACACGAAGCTGCCGATCTCTTTGTTCGACGGCCAAATATCCTTCAAAAACACCTTCTTGCCCTTCTCGTCGGTGCCGAGCGGCTCCTTCGCCATGTCGACCTGCATCGAGCCGGCGATCGCGTAGGCGACGACCAGCGGCGGCGAAGCGAGATAGTTGGCGCGCACATCGGCGTTGACGCGGCCTTCGAAGTTACGATTGCCCGAGAGCACCGCCGCCGCGACGAGATCGTTGTCGTTGATGGCTTGCGAGATTTCCTCCGGCAGCGGCCCGGAATTGCCGATGCAGGTGGTACAGCCGAAGCCGACGAGATTGAAGCCGAGCTTGTCGAGGTCCTTTTGCAGGCCGGACTTTTCGAGATATTCCCCGACCACCTGCGAGCCGGGCGCGAGCGACGTCTTCACCCACGGCTTGGCCGACAAGCCCTTGGCGGCCGCTTTGCGCGCCAGCAGCCCGGCGCCGATCATCACGTTCGGATTGGAGGTATTGGTGCAGGAGGTGATCGCGGCGATCACCACGTCCCCATGGCCGAGATCGTAGTTCTTGCCCGGCACTTTCACGCGTTTCTTCAATTCGGACGCCTTGTTGAATTCCTTTGTCATCGAGGTCTCAAAGCCGGACTTCACGTCCTTGAGCGCGATGCGGTCCTGCGGGCGCTTGGGTCCGGCCAGCGACGGCTCGACCGTGGACAGATCGAGCTTGAGCACGTCGGTGAAAATGGGGTCCGGCGTCGTCTTGACGCGGTACATGCCTTGCGCCTTGGCATAGGCCGCAACCAGCGCGATGACCTCGGCCGGGCGGCCGGTGTCCTTGAGGTAGCGCATAGTGTCGTCGTCGATCGGCGAGAAGCCGCAGGTGGCGCCGTATTCGGGCGACATGTTCCCGAGCGTGGCGCGGTCGGCGATGGTGAGGTGCGTCAGGCCCGGGCCGAAAAATTCGACGAACTTGCCGACGACGCCGCGCTTGCGCAGCATTTCCGTCACTGTGAGCACGAGGTCGGTCGCCGTGACGCCCTCCTTCATGCGGCCGGTGAGCTTGAAGCCGATGACTTCCGGCAGCACCATGGACAAAGGTTGCCCGAGCATCGCCGCTTCCGCCTCGATGCCGCCGACGCCCCAACCGAGTACGGATAGGCCATTCACCATCGTCGTGTGCGAGTCGGTGCCGACCACGGTATCGGGATAGGCGACATCGAGAGTCGCTTCCTTGCCATCGACTTTGACCTGGTCCTTTTTGCTCCAGATCACGCGCGAGAGATATTCGAGATTGACCTGATGGCAGATTCCGGTGCCCGGCGGCACCACGCTGAAATTGTCGAACGAGCGCTGCGCCCATTTCAGGAACTTGTAGCGCTCCTGATTTTGCCGGTACTCCTCCTCAACGTTCTTCTTGAAGGCCTGGTTGTTGCCGAAGAACGTGACAGCGACCGAGTGATCGATGACCAGATCGACCGGCACCTGCGGATTGATTTTCTTCGGATCGCCCCCAAGATGGACCATGGCGTCGCGCATGGCGGCCAGGTCGACCACCGCGGGAACGCCGGTGAAGTCCTGCATCAGCACGCGCGCCGGACGGAAGGCAATTTCCCGGTCGGAAGACTTGGTCTTGAGCCATTCCGCAACGGCCTTGATGTCGTCCTTGGTGACGCTGCGGCCGTCCTCGTTGCGCAACAAGTTCTCGAGCAACACCTTCATCGAGAACGGCAGCCGCGAAATGCCTTTGAGGCCGTTTCGCTCGGCGGTGGGCAGACTGTAATAGGCATAGCTCTTGCTGCCGGCTTTGAGCGTCTTGCAGCAACGAAAACTGTCGAGCGACGGCATGAGGGCGGTTCCATTCCCGGCGGGGAGTACGGCGGGTCTGGGCGTAAACGCTTGAAAAGACGGAGGTCTCTTTGGCGGCGCGGGTTACGCCCGAAATCCTTTTCGTAGCGCCGTCGGTGCGGGCTTATAAGGTCTTTTCGTGGCAGACGCCACTTTTACCCGGGTCACTCTCAAAGATGCGCGGATATCGGGCGTTTTCAAGCCGAGGCCGGCCCACGTAATGCAGCTCACAGGCGAAAACCTGTCATGCCTGCGCGGCGGCCGGGAGGTATTTCGCGGGGTCAGCTTCACCGTCAAAACCGGGGAGGCGCTGCTGGTGACCGGCCCAAATGGAGCCGGCAAATCCTCGCTCTTACGCATGATTGCGGGTCTGGTGCGGGTGGCCGGCGGAGCTCTTGCGGTTGACGGCGGTGACAAAGAGGCGCCCCTGGGCGAGCAGGTCCACTATCTTGGCCATCTCGATGCCCTCAAGCCGGCTCTGACGGTTGCCGAGAACCTCCGGTTCTGGGCGGAGTTCCTTGGGCCGTGGTCGGGTGATGTCGGACCCGCGCTGGCCGCCGTGGACCTCGCGGCGCTCGCCGACCTCCCGGCGGCATACCTGTCGGCGGGTCAACGGCGGCGGGTGTCGATCGCGCGCCTGCTCGCAGTGCCCCGACCGGTGTGGCTGCTCGACGAGCCCACCTCCGCCTTGGATGCAGCCTCGCAGACCCGGCTCGCCGCGCTGATGCAGCGCCATCTGGCTTCTGGCGGCATCATCGTCGCCGCCGCCCACGGCCCTATCGGGCTTGAACGCGCACGCGAGCTGAAGATGGGGATGGGATGATCGCGGCCGCGCCCGGAACCGCAAGCCCCGCGTCTCTTCCCTCACCCGCGGGAAAGGGGCAGGGAGACGCAGTAATCCGCTCCCCCTCTACAATCCGATTGCGGGGAAGGGGGCACGCTGCGGCAGGCCGGGAGCAATGCAACTCATGACCGCGTTTGCTGCACTCATGCTGCGCGACATGCGCCTTGCGGTCCGCGTCGGCGGTGGCGCCTTGATGGGCGCTTTGTTCTTCTTGGTGGTTGTGGTCATGGTGCCGTTCGCCGTCGGCCCCGATCTCAAGCTCCTCGCCCATATCGGTCCGGCGATCCTCTGGCTCGGTGCGCTGCTCGCGAGCCTGCTTACGCTCGACCGCATTTTTGCGCTCGACCACGACGACGGCTCACTCGACGTATTGATGACTGCTTCCCTGCCGCTCGAAGTCACGGTGACGGCAAAGGCCGTCGCGCACTGGCTCACCACCGAACTGCCGCTCGTCGTTATCGCGCCGTTGCTCGGTCTGATGCTCAACATCGAACCGCGGGCGATGGCCAGCCTGGTGCTCACGCTGCTTGCCGGAACGCCGGCTCTGACTTTCATCGGCCTGATCGGTGCGGCGCTGTCGGTTGCCCTGCGGCGGGGTGGCCTCTTGCTTGCCGTGCTGGTGCTGCCTCTGACCATCCCGGTGTTGATCTTCGGCGTCGCTGCGGCCGAAGCGGCGATGGCGGAACCGGGCCGGTTTGCCGCGGCGATTACCGTTTTGTGCGCCCTCAGCCTCATAAGCTTTGTGATCGGCCCCTTCGCCGCCGCGGCGGCGCTGCGCTACGGCCTCGAATGAGCGCTGTGGCCGCATTGCCCGGCTCTGCCGTGAGGACTAGATAGCCGGCATGGCCGTGATCGACCTTGCTAACCCGACGCGCTTTTTGCGCTTTGTCGAGCGGGTACTGCCCTGGCTTGCGCTGCTGACGCTGCTGGTGTTCGCGATCGGCCTCTACCGCGCGGTCAATGCACCTGACGATTACCAGCAGGGCGCCACGGTGAAGATCATGTTCCTGCACGTACCCGCGGCATGGCTGGGCATGCTCGGCTGGGCGCTGATGAGCATCGCCGCGCTCGGCACGCTGGTGTGGCGGCATCCGCTGGCCGACGTCGCCGGCAAGGCGGCGGCGCCCATCGGAGCAGCCTTTACCTTGATCTGTCTTATCACCGGCTCGCTCTGGGGACGGCCCACGTGGGGCACTTATTGGGTCTGGGACGCGCGCCTGACCTCGGTGCTGGTGCTGTTCCTGCTCTATCTCGGGGTGCTCGCGCTCTATTGGACTGCAGAAGACCCCGGCCGCGGTGCACGCGCGGCGGCGGTGCTGACGCTGGTCGGCGCGATCAACCTTCCCATCATCAAGTTCTCGGTCGACTGGTGGAACACCCTGCACCAGCCGGCGTCCATTTTGCGCATGGGCGGCTCCGCCATCGATTCCTCGATCCTGTGGCCGCTGCTGATCATGGCGCTCGCCTTCACGCTGTTGTTTTTTACGCTGCATCTCGCCGCTATGCGCAATGAAATCTTGCGCCGGCGCGTGCGCGCGTTGCGTCTGATGCAGGCGCAGCAATTCGCCGAGGCGCGACCGTGACCATGAGCTTCGCGCAGGAGGCCGGATTCATTGTCGCGGCTTACGCTATCACAGCCTTTGTTGTCGCCGCGCTGATCGCCTGGGTGGTGCTCGACCATTCGGCGCAGCGGCGCATTCTCGATGACCTCGCGGAGCGCGGCGTAAGCCGGCGCTCGCAACGGAGCGAGGGATGAGCGCGGTGCCGAGCGAAGCGCGTGCCGGATGGCGCCCTCATCTCCTCATCCTGCTGCCGCTCGTCATGTTCCTCGGACTGGCGGTGCTGTTCTATGTCGGCTTGCACGAAGGCGACCCGTCATTGCTGCCGTCGGCGCTGATCGGCCAGCCAGTGCCATCGACGCAGTTGCCGCCCATCGAAGGCCTCGTGCGCGACGGCAAGCCTGTGCCCGGACTAAGCGACGCGACCTTCAAGAACAAAGTGACTTTGGTGAATGTGTGGGCCTCGTGGTGCATTCCTTGCCACGACGAAGTGCCGTTCCTTGCGGCGCTTGCGCAAGACAAGCGTATCCAACTGGTCGGCATCAACTACAAGGACGCACCAGCCGACGCGCGGCGCTTCCTTGGGCGCTACGGCAACCCTTACGCGGCGAGCGGTGCCGACCGCAGCGGACGCGAGTCGATCAATTGGGGCGTTTATGGCGTGCCGGAGACCTATCTCGTCGGCCGCGATGGCCGCATAGCCTACAAACTCGTGGGCCCGATCACCGCCGAGAACCTGCAACGCGTCCTCGAGCCGGCCATCGAAAAAACGCTGACACGCTAGCGTAATCGGCCAATTAAAGCCTATTTTAATCCCTCTCGCCCAATCTCGCCGCGCAATCCTCTTCGTCCTCAGCAATCGTTTACGGCGCAGGACGGCATCGATGAAGCTTCGTCCTCTGGGCAAAAGCTATCACACCATCGTCCAATCCCGTGCGAGCCCGATCTCGCTCGGCGCGCTTGCCGCTACCCTTATTCTGATCGCCGTTGCCCTCGTCGCATCGACGGCGACGAAGTTCAGCGTGACGACGCTGCCCAACATCTTTCCGCTGATCGGTGGCGTGCTCGCGGCAGACGTGCTGCTGCGCCTCGCGCCCCAACAAAAATTCACCGATGCGGCACAGCTTGCGCTCTACGCGATCCTTTATCTTGTCATCAATTGCGTGTGCGGCGTGATCGCCGCCTATTCGCTGCAGCGGATGGCGTTTCCTTTGCAGGACCAATTCCTCGCCCGCGCCGACGCGATGCTCGGCTTCGAGTGGCTGGGTTTTGCGCGATGGATCGACGATCATCCCCAAATCCAAGGTGCATTTCATCTCGCCTATGACACCATCTTTCCGCAGATCGTTCTGCCGGTCGTGGTCTTTGCGTTCGCCGACCGCCTCGCCGAACTGCGCGTCTATCTGCTCGCCCTCGCCCTCGCCTTCATTCTAACGATCGTGATCTCGGCGCTAATGCCGGCGGTGGGACCTATCGTCTTCGCCGATCCGGCGTCGTTCAAGATCATGCGCTTCACCGGCGCGACTCCGATCGATCAGCTCCGTTGGCTGCGCGAGGCGGGACAGATGGTCCTGCGCCAGGATCCCGGCGGCATCGCCACGTTTCCGTCGTTCCACGCCACCATTGCCATCCTGATTCCGCTCACCCTGCGCAAGTTTCCACGCATCTTCACCGCATTGCTTGTGCTCGATGCGGCGATGCTCGGCGGCACGCTCAGCGAAGGCGCACACTACCTGGTCGACGTTCTCGCCGGCGGCGGGATGGCTTTGTTCGCCTATGCCGCGGCTCGGCCCATTTTGCGCGCCGAAGCGCGCCTGTTCAGCAAGCGCAACCAGCGCGCGACATCGGCTGCCGCGCCGGTGCCGATCTAGTTGCGCGCATCGGTTTGTTTAGCCGCGCCATATTTCGTCAGCAGCGGATATTGCGCCGCCCCGAACAGGAAGGTCAGCGGCACCACGCCGAACACTTTGAAGCTCACCCAGAAATCCGTCGAAAAATTGCGCCAGACAATTTCGTTGAGGATCGCCAAGGCAAAAAAGAACAAGGCCCAGCGCCAAGTGAGTTTGCGCCAGCCCTCCTCGGTCAGGTCGAACACCTGATCGAACAGAACGCCAAGAAACGATTTGCCGAACAGCAGGCCCCCCACCAGCGTACCGCCGAACAGCAGGTAGATGATGGTCGGCTTGAGCTTGATGAAGGTATCGTTGTGCAAAATGAGAGTGAGGCCGCCGAAGATGATGACGATAACCGCCGTGACCAGCGGCATGATCTCGATCCGCCGCGTCTTGACGTAGGCGACCGCGAGCGCAGCGAGCACCGCCGCCATGAACGCGGCGGTTGCCGCAAAAATGCCGAAACGGGCATTGGCGGCGAAGAACAAGACCAGCGGTCCGATGTCGAGCACAAGTTTGAGGATCGGGTTGATCTGCTGTTTGTCGGCCATGGCTCGGTCTAGCGTGTCCATCAACTTTGTCATTCCTGGGGATTATTGCAGCCCTACGACCGCGCGCGAGAAATCGCGGGCGGTGAACGGCGCGAGATCGTCGGCCGTTTCGCCGACACCGATGAAATGCACCGGCAGATTGAACCTCGATGCGACGGCAACGAGGATGCCGCCGCGCGCGGTGCCGTCGAGCTTGGTCATCACGAGGCCGGTCACCCCCGCCGTCTTGCCGAAGATGTCAACCTGCTGCAGCGCGTTCTGCCCCACCGTAGCATCGAGCACCAGCAGCACCGCATGCGGCGCCGTGGGTTCGACCTTTTTCATCACGCGCACCATCTTTTCCAGTTCGCCCATCAACTCGGCGCGGTTCTGCAACCGGCCGGCGGTGTCCACCAGCACGATCTCGGTGCCCTGCGATTTCGCTGCCGCGATGGAGTCGAAAGCGAGGCTCGCCGCGTCGCTGCCCGGCTCACGTGCCATGATGGAGGCGCCGGTGCGCTCGGCCCATATTTTAAGCTGATCGATGGCGGCGGCACGGAACGTGTCGCCTGCGACCAGCATCACCGCCTTGCCCTCGGCGCGGAAGCGCGCGGCAAGCTTGCCGATGGTCGTCGTCTTGCCCGAGCCGTTAACGCCCGCGACCAGGATGACAAAAGGCCGCGTGGTGATCTCCAGCGGCTTGGCGACCGGCGCCAACGTCTTCTCGATCTCGCCGGCAAGCACGGCCTTCACCTCATCCGCGGTAATGCCGTGCGCGTAGCGGCCGGCGTCGATTGCCGCAACGAACCGGCTCGCCAGCTCCTGGCCGAAATCGGCGCGCAGCATCTCGTCTTCGAGCATGTCGAGATGCGCGAGATCGAGCTTGCGGTTGGTGGCGAGCGCAGCGATGGCGGAACCGAGCGAGGCTGACGTCCGTCCGAGCCCGCCGCTCAGTCGCTTCCACCAGCTCTTTTGGCTTTGATCGTCCATGCGTGCCGCAACTTTTGCCGCCTGCCGCCGCCTTGACGAAGGGGGCAATGTTCTCGTGAAAAGACGGATTGCCGGGGTCAAGCCCGGCAATCGTCAGAAAAGCCGTCGCTCTCTATCTAGACCCTGATAGCTGTTTCGCCATGACGCCGGAAGACATGCTGGCCCGTCTGCTCTATCGCGACGGACTGATGCTGGTGATCGACAAGCCCGCCGGTTGGGCGGTGCATCGCGGGCCCAAAGGCGGCGCGGCGCTCGAGGATCATTTCGGCGCGCTGCGCTTCGGCCTGCCGCGCGCGCCAGCGCTGGCACACCGACTCGACAAGGACACCTCCGGCTGCCTGGTGCTCGGCCGCCACCGCAAGGCGCTGGCACTGCTCGGCAAGCTGTTCAAGCAAGGCAGGATCGGCAAGACCTACTGGGCCGTGGTCGAGGGCGGACCGGACGCGGCGGAAGGCCGCATCGATCTTCCGCTGTCCAGACGCGACGAGAGCCGCGGCTGGTGGATGAAAGCAGACCCGCACGGATTGCCCTCGAGCAGCATTTGGCGAGTCATGGGACGAGGCGCGCGTCTAACTTGGCTCGCACTCGAACCGCTGACCGGACGCACGCATCAACTGCGCGTGCACTGCGCCGCGATGGGCTGGCCGATCGTGGGGGATACGATCTACGGTGGCGCCCCTCGCGTGGGCGCTCCGCCGCTGCAATTGCACGCGCGCGAGATCACGGTGCCGATCGCGAAACACAAGCCGCCGGTGAAAGTCGAAGCGCCGGTACCGCCGCACATGCGCGAATGGCTGACAAAGTGCGGATGGAGCGGGGACACCTGCTGATCGTCCGTTCCCACGCAAGCCCAGGGCCAAAGTCCGGGCTCACGTTGGGTCTCCGCTACCGGGGATGAGAACGGAAGACTGCTAATATAGCATCGCCTGGTGTTTCGCCGGAGCCTCGCGATCGTATTGCTCGCCGCCGGCCTTGCCCTGGCTCAACTCGGCAAGAATTGTGCCGACGGTTGGCAGGCTTTTGCGATCGACCTTGCTCGCCTCGTCCCACAGCTTGGAGCGCATGATCGCCTTGGCGCAATGGAAGTAAATGCTCTCGATGTGCACGACGAGCACGCAACGCGGCAGCTTGCCGCCGACGGCGAACATCTGCATCAGCGCGGGATCGACCGAGATGCTGCCGCGGCCGTTGACGCGGAGCGTTTCCGAGCAGCCGGGAATGAGGAAGAGCAGCGCGACGCGCGGGTCGCGCACAAGGTTGCGAAAACCGTCAATGCGATTGTTGCCGGGGCGGTCGGGGATAGCGAGGGTCTTCTCGTCGAGAATGCGCACGAAGCCGGGCGCATCGCCCTTGGGGGAGCAGTCGAGGCCTTCAGGCCCGACAGTGGCCACCGCGACGAAGGGCGCCGCTTCGATGAGCTTGCGGTACCCGGAATTGATGTGCTGGATCTCTTTAATCACCGAATTCGGGTTCTTCTCGCCGTATAAGGATTCGAGCTGCTCCATCGTTGTGACGAGATGATCGCGCATGGCGTTTCCTTCAGGCTGCGAGAAGCTGCCGGCCGTCGTGACCGGCGATAGTGACATCGAGAATCTCGCCCGGCCAAACCGACTTGCCAAGTTGGACCGGCGTGAACTGCTCTGTGCGAGCAAGAGACGAGGATTCCGCGAGGACCCGGCGCCGCGCACCCACCTCGCGCGCAAGATAGGCGCGCAGCGCGGCCTCGCCCCTCTCGCGCAGACGGCGGGCGCGCTCCTTCACAATCGCGTGCGCAAGCTGCGGCATCCGCGATGCAGGCGTCCCCGGCCGCGCCGAGAAGGGAAATACATGCAGCGTTGTCAGGCCGCAGTCATCCACCAGATCGAGTGAACGCGCGAAGGCGTCGTCGCTTTCGGTAGGAAAGCCGGCGATGATGTCCGCGCCGAAGACCACATCGGGACGCAAGCGGCGCAGCTGCGCGCAAAAATCGATCGCATCTCTGCGCGTATGCCGGCGCTTCATACGCTTGAGAATCAAATCGTCCCCCGCTTGCAGCGACAGATGTAGATGCGGCATCAGCCGCGGCTCATTGGCGAGCGCATCGAGCACGTCGGGGTCGGCTTCAACCGAATCGATCGACGAAAGCCGCAACCGTGCAAGCTCCGGCACCTCGCGCAAGATGCGTTTGATCAATGCGCCGAGCCGCGCCTCGCCGTCGCTGTAACTGGTGATATCGACCCCGGTAAGCACGACTTCGCGATAGCCGTTCTCGGCGAGCCGCCGCACCTGCGCGATTACATCTTGTACCGGCAGGGATCGCGAATTGCCGCGGCCAAAGGGGATGATGCAAAATGTACAGCGGTGGTCGCAGCCGTTCTGCACTTGCACAAAAGCACGCGTGCGGCCTTCAATGCTCGCGATCGCATGCGGCCGCATCGTCTTTACCGCCATGATGTCAGCGACAGCGATCTTATGCTCCGCCCGCCACAGCCGAGCGTCGAGCTTCTCTTCGTTGCCGGCGACGCGGTCTACTTCCGGCATTGCGGCGAACGCTTCCGGCGCGGTCTGTGCCGCACAGCCGGTCACGACAATGCGCGCATGCGGCCGCTCGCGGCGGATGCGGCGGATGCTTTGCTTGGCCTGCCGCACCGCTTCGGCGGTGACGGCGCAAGTGTTCACGACGATACTCTCGCCGACGCGCGCGTCCGCCCCGCCCCGCCGGATCACCTCAGATTCGTACGCGTTCAAGCGGCAGCCGAAGGTGACGACGTCGACGCTCATGGCACTGCGGTCTTTCCCAAGGCGGGATCAAAGGTGCCCGCAAACTCGAATTCCACCGGCCCCGTCATCAGCACGTGCTCGTCGCTTTCGCGCCACTCGATGGTGAGCTGGCCGCCGGGCAGCGTCACCTGCACAGTCCTGTCTGTCCGCTTGAGCCGCGCTGCGGCCACCGCCGCGGCGCAGGCGGCCGAGCCGCAGCCCCTCGTGAGGCCTGCTCCGCGCTCCCAGGTGCGGATGACGATCGCATCACGGGAGACGATATGGGCGAGCGTTATGTTGGCGCGCTCGGGGAAGATCGGATGATTCTCCAGCAGCGGCCCGAACCGATGCAGGTCGTAAGCCTCGACATCGTCCACCCAGAAGACCGCGTGCGGGTTGCCCATGCTGACCACCGAAGGCGAATGCAGCACCGGGCGATCGATCGGACCGATCTGTAGTTCGATGGCGCGCGTGTCGCGAAATTCCTCCGCCAGGGGGATCTCGTTCCACCTGAAACGCGGCACGCCCATGTCGACGGTAAACCTCCCGTCGGTGCGCTGCCAGCAATTCAAAATGCCGAAAGCGGTCTCAAAGCTCAGCGCGGTCTTTCCGCTTTGCTTGGCAACGAGGTCGGCAACGCAGCGCATGCCGTTGCCGCAGGCGCCTGCTTCCGAGCCGTCATTGTTGAAAATGCGCACAAAGGCGTCGGTGCCCGGGGTGCGTTGCGGATAAAGCGCCATCAATTGATCATAAGGGACCGCCTTCGCTGCAGCGCGTGCCTCTTGTGGCTCGATCTTGGCTGCACGCTGACGCAGATCGACGACGACGATTTCGTTGCCGACCCCATTCATCTTGACGAACGCGTGGTTGGTGAGCGCGCCCATGGTATGCCGCGAACTGTCCCTGCCTGGCTTTCGCCCGGTTTATATGGCGAATGGGCGCGGATTGGCCAGTGCCATGCTAGACTGATCGAGCGCCGGCGCCCAAGAATGCGGAGGACAATGGCGATGCTGCGTCTGGCCTTGCTGCTCTTGCTCGCCTGCGCCGCTCCGGCGATGGCGCAACATGTCAATTCGCCGCGGTCTGCCACCGAAGCCCCTGCTCCTTTGCAACCTGGCGATGCCTTCGGCGAGCCGGTTACTCTGCCCGAACGCACCGTCCTTTATCTGCAAGGCCATAGCAAATGGGACAGCGCACTGGACTCACTGATCGACGCTTTCAAATCGCTCAATGAGTACCTCGACAAGCAGGGGATCAAGCCGAACGGGCCGGCGATGACCATTTACACGCAGACCGATGAATCTGGCTTCGATTTCCGCGCGGCAGTGCCGATCGCCGAGCCGCCGGTCAATCCGCCCAAAGGCGACATCGCGGTCGGCCGGGCGCCGTCCGGCAAGGCGCTCAAATTCATTCATCGCGGCTCGTACGATGCGATGGACGAGACCTATGAAGCGATTACCAACTATCTTGACGACAAAGGCATCGAGGCCAAGGACGTATTCGTCGAGGAATATACCGGCGGCCCGATCAAAGGCGGCGATGACAACCTCATGGTAACCGTATTTGTACCGGTGAAGTAGTCATGCAGACGTCCCGCATCTTAATCGTTTCCCTTGGCGTCTTGCTCGCGCCTGCAACGCACGCTGCCGAGAGACTTATCACCGTCATCGGGCAGGCAACGGTTTCGGTCGCGCCGGACACCGCGATCATGCGAATCGGCGTGACGAGCCACGGAGCGAGCGCGCGCGAGGCGAGCGACGCCAACGCCAAGCAGATGACCGGGGTAATGAATGCGATCAAGAATAGCGGCGTCAACGCGCGTGACCTGCAGACATCGCAGTTGTCCATTCAGCCGCAATACGACGCGGGCAAGCCCGGCCCCGCGCGCTTGCTCGGGTTCCAGGTCACCAATCAGCTCACCGTGAAGATTCACGACATCGAAAAAGTCCCCGCCGTTCTCGACCGCGCGATTGCCGCCGGAGCAAATGAAATGTCCGGCATCGAATTCGTGGTTTCGGAGCAATCGAAGCTGCTCGACCAGGCGCGCGACGAAGCGATTGCGGACGCCCGTCGCAAAGCTGAACTCTATGCCAAGGCGGCCGGAGCCAAGCTCGGACGAGTGGTTTCGATCAGCGAAGAAGGCGCGCCTGCTCCGCCGCATCCCGTCGCCACCATGAGGGCTGCCGCCGTTCCCGTCGCGCCGGGGGAGCAAACATTGCGCGCTACTGTCTCCGTGAGCTACGAGCTTCCTTAACTTTTGCCGGTTCCGTGGGCTGCCGGTTGACTTGACCGACGACCGTCCCTAGGTTCCGCGCGTTCTCGCTTAGACTGCAAACTGCCAATTCCGCCGACCGGCCCCTTGAGACCGGAGGCAATCGCCCGACAGCGCGGTGCGCCCTCGGGCGTCGAGGCGTTTTGAAGGTCCTCTCCCCGCGCAGATGGGGAGCGGTGAAGAAGGAAGGACGATGTTCGACTCGCTATCTGAGCGACTGAGCGGAATCCTCGACGGTCTCACGCGGCGCGGCGCGCTGCAGGAAGCCGACGTCGATGCCGCTTTGCGCGAAGTGCGCCGTGCCTTGCTTGAGGCCGATGTGGCACTCGAGGTGGCACGCGCCTTCACCGAGGAGGTGAAGAAGCACGCGATCGGCATCGAGGTAATGAAATCGGTCACGCCGGGCCAGATGGTCGTCAAGATTGTGCACGATCAACTCGTCGCCACGCTGGGCAGTCAGGGCCAAGGCATCGACTTGAACGCTGCACCGCCGGTGGTGCTGATGATGGTCGGGCTGCAAGGTTCGGGCAAAACCACGACCACAGCCAAGCTCGCCAAACGTCTCACCGAGCGGCAGAAGAAAAAGGTTCTAATGGCCTCGCTCGACGTTCGCCGGCCGGCGGCGATGGAGCAGCTTGCCGTGCTCGGCCGCGAGACCAACGTCAGCACGCTGCCGATCGTTGAAGGTCAATCGCCGACGCAGATCGCGAAGCGCGCCCTCGAAGCCGCACGTCTTGGCGGCTACGACGCGGTGATGCTCGACACTGCCGGACGCACCACGCTCGATGAAGCGATGATGAACGAGGCGGCCGAGGTAAAGGCGGCATCTGCGGCGCAGGAGGTATTGCTGGTCGCCGATGCCCTCACCGGCCAGGACGCCGTCAACCTCGCGCGCTCGTTCGACGAGCGGGTGGGGCTTACCGGCATCGTGCTCACGCGCGTCGACGGCGACGGCCGCGGCGGCGCGGCGCTGTCGATGCGCGCCGTCACCGGCACGCCGATCAAGCTCATTGGCACCGGCGAGAAACTCGACGCGCTGGAGGACTTCGAGCCCTCGCGCGTCGCCGGGCGCATCCTCGGCATGGGGGACGTGGTCGCCTTGGTGGAGAAGGCCGCGGCGACGATCGACGCCGAAAAAGCGATGCGCGCTGCCGAAAAGATGCGCAAGGGCGCCTTCGATCTCTCCGATTTGCGCGATCAGCTTATGCAGATGCAGAAAATGGGCGGCATGAGCGGGCTCATGGGCATGCTGCCCGGCGTCGCCAAAATCAAAAATCAGCTCGCGCAAGCCAATATTGATGAGACGGTGATCAAGCGGCAGGTGGCGATCATCGACTCGATGACGCCGAAAGAACGCCGCCATCCTGACCTGCTCAAGCATAGCCGCAAGAAACGCATCGCGGCCGGCTCGGGAACCAAAGCGGAAGACATCAACAAGCTGCTCAAGATGCACCGCACCATGGCCGACATGATGAAAGCCATGGGCAGCGGCAAGCGTGGACCGCTCGCGGGCCTCGCGCAGGCGATGGGCTTCGGCGGCAGCATGCCCTCGCCGGAGGAGATGAAACGGCTCGCCGAGCAGATGCCGACCGGCTCGTTGCCGCCGACTATGCCGGACCTGCCCGGGATGCCGAAGCTATCCCCGAATGTACCCGGTGCTCCCGGATTCCCCGGACTGGGCGGAAAACTTCCCGGATTGCCGGGTGGCCTGCCACCGGGTTTGGGAAAGAAGAAATGAGCGCACCAAACCACATCGCCTCTACCGGGCGCAGCGCAGCACCAACTGATGCGCTGCAGACCCGGGAGCGCGGGAAACTCCGAATGTGAAAAGGTCCCGGATCTGCGGTGCAACGCGTCGCGTAACACCGCGTCCGGGACGCGAACTGCCTAAACGAAAGGAACACCGAAATGTCTCTCGTCATCCGCATGGCTCGCGCCGGAACCAAGAAGCGGCCGTTCTATCACATCGTCGTCGCCGACTCGCGTTCGCCGCGCGACGGCCGCTTTATCGAGCGGCTCGGCTTCTTCAATCCTCTCTTGCCGAAGGAAAAGAGCGAGCGGCTCAAGCTCGATCTCGACAAGGTGAAGGACTGGATGAAGAAAGGCGCGCAGCCGTCCGATCGCGTGATGCGCTTTCTCGATGCTGCCGGCGTCTTGAAGCGACCCAAGCGCAACAATCCGGAAAAGGCGATCCCGCGCAAGGAGCGCAAGGCGAAGGAAGAAGCGGCCAAAGCTGCGGCAGGCGGCACTCCTGCCGCAGCCGGCGGAGCCGCGCCGGCTGCTGCCGCCGCGCAACCGGCGGCAAGCTGATGATGTAACGCCGTGGCCGAACGCATCCGCGTTGCGCGCATCGGAGCCGCGCATGGCGTCCGCGGTGAAGTTCGGCTGTGGTCGTTCACCGAAGACCCACTCGCTGTCACCCGGTACGGCCCGCTGGAAACGGAGGATGGCAAGCTGCGTTTTGCGATTGAGGCGGCCCGGCCGGGAAAGGACTTCCTGGTCGCCCGGCTTGCCGGCGTCACCGATCGCGCGGCGGCGGAAGCCCTGCGCAATGTCGATCTATTCGTCCCGCGCGACAGGCTGCCGCCGATTGAAGAGGTCGACACGTTCTATCACGCCGACCTGATCGGCCTTGCCGCCGTCGGAGAGGATGGCGCGGCGATTGGCACGATCAAGGCGATCCACAATTTCGGCGCCGGCGATTTGATCGAGATTGAACCTGCCGGCGGCGGCGAAGCAACGCTGCTGCCGTTCAATGAGACGACAGTGCCGACAGTGGACTTGACTGCGGGACATGTTGTCGTCGTGCGCCCGATCGATACCGAAGCGCGGGACGATTGAGCATGTGGCGCGCAAGCGTACTGACCATTTTCCCCGAGATGTTTCCCGGTCCGCTGGTGCTCAGCCTCGCCGGCAAGGCACTCGCCTCGGGCTTGTGGTCGATTGACACACACGACATCCGCGCCGCCGCGACCGACAAACACCGCACCGTGGACGACTCGCCCGCGGGCGGCGGACCGGGCATGGTCATGAAAGCGGACGTGCTCGCGCGCGCGCTCGATGCGGTCCCGCACGACACGCGCCCGCGCCTGCTGATGACCCCGCGCGGCAAGCCGCTGACGCAGCAGCGCGTCATTGCGCTTGCCCGCGGCCGCGGCCTTGTCATCGTTTGCGCGCGCTTCGAGGGTGTCGATGAGCGGCTGATCGCGGCGCGCAGGCTCGAAGAGGTCTCGCTCGGCGATTTTGTCTTGTCCGGCGGCGAGATCGCGGCGCTCGCCCTCATCGACGCCTGCGTGCGGCTTATCCCGGGGGTGATGGGCAAGGAAGCTTCGGCCGCGGAGGAAAGCTTTGCCGATGGATTGCTGGAATACCCGCAGTACACGCGCCCGCCGGTTTTCGAGGGTGAGCCCATCCCCGACGTGCTGATGTCGGGCGACCACGCCAAAATCCGGGCCTGGCGGCGGGAACAGGCGGAACGGCTCACCAAAGAGCGCCGGCCCGATCTATGGCAGGCCTACCAAGCCCGCCGGAAACCATAGTTCGCCCGCCATAAGAGCTCGACAAAAGACCCGCAACGAGGTGACAGGCCTCGATCTTTGGTCTAGAAGCTCGCCCGACCCATTCAGGACAGCAAAGAGCGCGCGCCGGATGCTGGCGCTGCCGACGGAGATTTGGCCATGAACCTGATCCAGCAGCTCGAAAAAGAGCAGGTCGAGAAGCTCTCGGCCGGCAAGGAGATTCCGGATTTTGCGCCCGGCGACACCGTGCTGGTGAACGTCAAGGTAGTCGAGGGCGACAAGAGCCGCGTGCAGGCCTATGAGGGCGTGTGCATTGGCCGCGCCGGCCAAGGCCTCAACGAAAACTTCACCGTACGCAAAATCTCATATGGCGAGGGTGTCGAGCGCGTGTTCCCGCTGTACTCGCCGATGATCGAGTCGATCAAGCTCGTGCGCCGCGGCAAAGTGCGCCGCGCCAAGCTTTATTATCTGCGCGGCCTGCGCGGCAAAAAGGCGCGCATCTCCGAGGCGCAGAGCGCCGGCGAGGCGGAAACCGCAGAGGTCTCGAAGGCGTAAGGGGCGGCCGTTCGGCGAGCAAAGAGGCTGCTCGCCAGCCTTTTGTCGTGTTCGTTGTCCGGCCGCGCGCGACTGGCTATATAGTCGCCCATGGTTTCCAAGGCTGCGCGCATCATCCTCGCCGACCACGCCCGGCTGCCCTGGCGCTTTTTCGGCCGCCTTACGGTTTGCGCGCAAGCGGCGCCGTGACGCTGTCAGCGCATTGCCTGCCCCGCGCCCGCTCCATTCCGAACAAGGTCCGATGTCAATGAAACCGCGCACGCTTTACGACAAAATCTGGGACGACCATCTGGTCGACGAGCAGCCGGACGGCACCTGCCTCATTTATATCGACCGGCACCTGGTGCACGAAGTTACATCACCTCAGGCCTTCGAGGGCTTGCGCGCCGCCGGGCGCAAGGTGCATGCGCCGGACAAGACGCTCGCCGTCGTCGATCATAACGTCCCGACATCGGACCGCAGCAAACCCAATCCCGATCCGGAAAGCGCCGAGCAGATCGCCGCGTTGGCCCAGAACGCCAAAGATTTCGGCATCGAATATTTCAACGAGTTCGATCGACGCCAGGGCATCGTGCACATCATCGGACCCGAGCAAGGCTTCACTTTGCCTGGCACCACGATCGTTTGCGGCGACAGCCACACCGCCACGCATGGCGCTTTCGGGGCGCTCGCCTACGGCATCGGCACCTCGGAAGTCGAGCACGTGCTGGCGACGCAGACGCTGATCCAGAGCAAGTCGAAGAACATGCGCGCGGTCGTCGACGGCAAATTGCCGCCGGGCGTCACCGCCAAGGATATCATCCTCGCGATTATCGGCGAGATCGGCACCGCCGGCGGCACCGGCTATGCGCTTGAATATGCCGGCGAAGCGATCCGCTCGCTGTCGATGGAAGGGCGGATGACTGTGTGCAACATGTCGGTGGAAGGGGGCGCCAAGGCCGGCTTCATTGCGCCCGACGACAAGGCCTACGCATATCTGAAGGACAAACCCAAAGCGCCGAAAGGCAAGCTTTGGGACGAGGCCATGCGCTATTGGGAAACGCTGCACTCCGACGACGGCGCGCATTTCGACCGCGAGATCAAGCTCGACGCAACGAAGCTGCCGCCGCTGGTGACCTGGGGCACAAGCCCCGAGCAGGTCGTGTCGGTCACCGGACGCGTGCCGATCCCCTCAGAGATTGCCGACGAGAAGAAGCGCGCGGCGGCCGAGCGCTCGCTCGGCTATATGGGTCTCAAGGGCGGCGAGAAGATCACCGACATCAAGCTTGACCGCGTGTTCATCGGCTCCTGCACGAATGCGCGCATCGAGGACCTGCGCGAGGTCGCGCGCGTGGTCGACGGCAGGCGCGTCAACGCCAACATCAACGCCATGGTCGTGCCGGGATCCGGCCTCGTGAAGCAGCAGGCCGAAGCGGAAGGCCTCGACAAAATCTTCAAGGCGGCGGGTTTCGACTGGCGCGAGCCTGGCTGCTCGATGTGTCTTGCGATGAATCCCGACAAGCTTGCGCCGGGCGAACGCTGCGCTTCAACGTCAAACCGCAATTTCGAAGGCCGGCAAGGCTACAAAGGCCGTACGCACCTCGTTTCTCCGGCAATGGCCGCCGCGGCAGCCATTGCCGGTCACTTCGTCGACGTGCGCGACTGGCACTGACCTGCAAATCGGCAAGGCCCCGCCGCTCGGCATGCCTTTGACTTCAGTGCGCGCTTACCAGCAACGCCAGACTCGGCGTACGTGCCAATAGCCGTAGCGCCAATAGCGTTCGCGGACCCATCCGCAATCGCCGCCGTAATAGTACGGAGCCGCATAGTACGGCGCTGCACCAAGACCGAAGCCGAGCGCAAACCCAGGGCCGAATCCCCAGCCCCATCCGCCATGGTGCCAGCCGTGATGCCAGCCGTGATGCCAATGTTGCGCTTGCGCCGCCTGCGGCGCTGCAGCAATTACGCCGCCGGCGACGGCAGCGACTGCAAGAAGTTTCAGGAGCTTCGACATAGTTCCACCTCCACAACGCCCCGCATGCCCAGATAACTTGCGAACATCGCGCACGTTTCCAGGATTCAACGGACCGCCGAAGGCGAACCCTGCGTTACTGCCACCAACATTCCATGCGTGGCACGATCACCGGCCCACTGACGCGATACTCTCTGACGAGCCATGAGCGGCAATAGCGCTTCGCATTGGGGCCGGGCTCCAACGTTCTCGGATGGATGACGATGCGCGCACGCGGACGCGCCGGTGCGGGAACGTCCTGCGCTGGCGCGGGTGCCACATCGAGCAAAAAAGCCGCCGTCAGTGCGGCTGCGATCGCCACGCTACGTCCCATGAGCGCGACCTTACCACCGCGAGCTGTCGTCCCAATAGCGTCTTGAATTTTCGGTGAGCCGGGTACGGCCGGCCCGATAACCGGCGTAAGAACCTGCATAACGGCTGCTTCGATAGCTAGTAGCCGCGCGATTGCCAAATTGGCCCGGGGTGCCGTTATAGACCGCCAGCACCTGGCCGGGCCGGTCGTGACAGGTAAACATCTCCGCCGCGGCAGGTGTCATCGACCCCAGCGCAAACGCGGCGAAACTCAATCCAACGTATCGAAAACGCATACACCACCCATTTCGCCTTATCGTACAAAGGCTAAGATGGTTAACGGTCGCTTATATCGCGGACGCCGTCAATGGGTGGTTTGGCCGCCAGCGGTTCCTAAATGAGCAGCGTGGACGCCCAATTTGACAATCCGCGCGCCTGGCGCGGGCAATCCGTATCACTCGGAGACATGGAAGCGCTAGCAGCGCGGGCTTTCGCCCGCCTGCCGTCTCATTTCCGGGAACTCTGCGGGGATTTGGTCATCCGGGTCGACGATTTCCCGACGCGCGAAGTGCTCGACCATATGGGGGTGGCCAGCCGTTACGATCTGCTCGGCCTCTTCCAAGGCATCGGTCTGCCCTTCCGCCAAGAGGTCACCGGCATGATGCCGAACATGATCTGGCTCTACCGCCGGCCGATCCTTGCCTAATGGACGGAGCACGAGGAAAGCCTCTCCGCCATCGTCACCCACGTACTGGTGCACGAGATCGGCCATCATTTCGGTTTCTCCGACGAGGACATGGAGGCGATCGAGGCGGCTACTGGCTGATCGCCGGCATCGATGCGACCCATCACAAATATCGGCTTGCGTCCATTTCTCCCGGCGCGGAAAACTGCCGCCGTACCCGGAAAGGACCCGCTATGATCGTGACGGTTTTTCGTTCCCGGCTAAAGCCCGGACTGAAAGATGAATACTTGGCGCTGGTCGAGCGCATGGCCGACCTCGCGACCAAGATGCCCGGCTATATCTCGCATAAAGGCTTTTTCGCGGAGGACGGCGAGCGATGTACGATCGTGGAATTCGAGTCGGAAGAGGCCCAGCGCGCCTGGCGCATGCATCCTGAGCACCGCGAGGCACAGAAAAGGGGACGCGAGATCTATTATTCGTCCTATAGCCTGCAAATCTGCGAGGTGAAGCGCGAGTCCAAATTCGACCTCAGCACGCGCATGGCAACTGAGCAGCCCGGCTATTGACGCGACCGGTCGGGGCATTATGAAGCGGACGAGGTGAGGAGGTTGCGATGGAAAAATTCACCGTGCTCGAAGGAGTTGCGGCACCGATGCGCGTGATCAATGTCGACACCGACATGATCATCCCCAAGCAGTACCTGAAGACCATCAAGCGTACGGGACTCGGAAAGGGCCTGTTCTCCGAACAGCGGTATAAGGACGACGGCAGCGAGAACCCGGATTTCGTGCTCAATAAGCCGGCCTATCGCAAAGCCAAGATCATCGTTGCCGGCGATAATTTCGGCTGCGGCTCAAGCCGCGAACACGCGCCATGGGCGCTTTTGGATTTCGGCATCCGTGCCGTGATCTCCACATCCTTCGGCGACATCTTCTACAACAACTGCTTCAAGAACGGCGTCCTGCCGATCCGGGTCTCGCCGCAGGATTTGGAGAAGCTATTCGACGATGCCGAGCGCGGCGCCAACGCCACGCTCACCATCGATCTCGAGAAGCAGGAGATTCGCGGCCCTGACGGCGGAGTCATCAAGTTCGATATCGATCCTCACCGCAAGCACTGCATGCTCAACGGCCTCGATGACATCGGACTGACGCAGCAGAAAATGCCCAAGATTTCACGCTATGAGGAGAGCACGAAGGCCGCGCGGCCGTGGGCGTGAGGACCGGGCTCGTTGCTCTCGCCGTGCTCTGCGGCATCTCCGTCGCGGCGGCCCAATCGCAGCTCGAGGCCGCCGAAGCCGCGGCTCTCAAACGCGCCGAACGGATCATCAAGGAGCATCGCCTGCTGACCGCGAAGCAGCAGCGTTGCATGAGCCTCATCTACCGCGATGACAGCACCGCCAGAACCGGCAAGGTCGGTGTCTACGAGGTACATGATGAAATGTGCGGCGGCGATCCGAACGTCAGCCATCGCCTGTTCGATCTCGAGATCGACATGAAGACCGGAGTCGCCAAATGGGACGGCGCCCCGGACATGGAGATGCGTCCGGTACCGAAGCGGGCGCGCTAATCGCGCCGCTCAGTGCATGTCCGGCTTCGGCTGAACGGCAGACGCGGTCCGGTCACGCGCATGCCGACGCGGATGCATCGAAGCCACGTGCCGAGTCCTCGAGCGGTGCCGTGCTACTTCCGGTGCAGACGGCTTGGTCGGACGCGCCGCGCAGAAGGCATCGACCGCCGCGACCACGGAAGCGGCGGTCAATTGCCGACGGTCCGCCGTCTCAAGCTGCAACTCTTCCTCGCGATTAGCGATCGAGCCCGCCTCGAGCAGCACCGCAGGCATATGCGTCTTCTTCAGCACGAACAGCGTGTCGTAGCGATAGACGCCCGCGTCGGCATCCAGCAGCTTGTGTTGGTAATGCCCCATGAAGCTTTCGGCGTAGTGCGGCGTATATTGCAGACCGCGCGCTTTGAGTTGCCTGCCGAGCAGGCTGGCAAAAGCGAGGCTGTCCTTGGGATATGGGTTATCGTCCGAAACGAAGAGCGAATGACCCTTGAAACGGTCGCAGTAGGTTTCGTTCTTACCGTCGAACTCCCATTTTTCCAGGAAGCGGTCAGGCACCGAATCATGATGGATCGACAGCAGCAGGTCGGCGCCTAGTTCGTTGGCGTGGGCGACGCGCGTGTACATGCTGCGCACAGCGGGCCCGTCTGTCACCAAGAGAACGGTCTTGGCGAAGCCGGCATCGCGTAGCGCCTGATCGACCATGTTTGCCAGGCGCAGGTTGAAATCAAATTCGTCTACGCCGCGCGCGCTCTTGGCTCCCGGAGAGCGCCGCGTATGGCCGACATCGAGCACGACGCGGAAGTCGGCGCGCTGGCAGCGGGCAACCGATGACGACGACGCGTTGTCGGTCGGTTGTGCGGCGACAGAACTGCTGGCCGCCGCGACAAACGCGGTGGCCAATCCAAGACAAATGCCCCGAACGCCCCCCATGCAGGCGATCTTCGGATATTTCCGCCTGACGGAAAAGCCCTGGCCGCCGTTATCCCCGTGCCGCGATCGCCTCGGCAATGGCGACCGTGCGGCGTGCCATGTCGGCGTGCAAGCGTTCGACCATGCGACCCTCGATCGCGACAACGCCCCTGCCCTTGTTTTCCGGCTGGTCGAAGGCAGCAATCACCTTGCGCGCCTGGATGACCTCTTCGCCCGATGGCGAAAATGCCTTGTTGCAAGGCTCGATTTGGCTGGGATGGATGAGAGTCTTGCCATCGAAGCCAAGCTCGACACCCTGACGGCATTCTCTTTCAAACCCGTCCTTATCGCCGATGTCATTGTAGACGCCGTCGAGAATATCGATGCCGTGGATGCGCGCCGCGGCAACGCAGGTTGCAAGCCACGGGAGCATGGGCGCTCGGCCCGGCACGAGACGCGCGCGCGTATCCTTAGCCAAATCATTGGTGCCCATCACTAGACCGGCGAGCCGCGACTCCGAATCGCGCGCTTCCGCCGCAATCGGCAGGATGTTGAAGATGGCCAGCGGCGTTTCGATCATGGCCCAGACCCGCGTCTTGTGGTCGGTGCCCATGTCGAGCAAACGGCGGCCGACGAGTTCAAGCATGTCGGGGCTGGACACTTTCGGCACCAGTATGGCGTCCGGCGCCGCGTGCGCCGCGGCGGAGAGATCATCGGCGTGCCAGGGAGTATCGAGGCCGTTGACGCGGATAAAAACCTCGCGCGGCGCGAACCCCCCCGCCTTCACCGCCTCCGTCACCTGCCGGCGTGCGGCTTCCTTCGCCTCCGGTGCGACGGAATCCTCCAGATCGAGGATCAGACCATCGGCCGCCAGCGTTTTCGCCTTTTCCAGAGCGCGCGCATTGGAGCCGGGCATATACAGGACGCTGCGGCGCGGGCGGGCGGTCATGCCGCCACTCTATCGGCGGCCTTGACGACTTCAAGGCGTGGCGCGCGCGTATTCCGGCTTGATGATCTTATAGAGCTGGAAGCGGTCGCCATCGGCAATGAGCCGCAGCCGCGACGGATCGGGATTTGGCGCGTCGTCATCGGTGAACAGCACGTAAAGATAGTCGAACTTCGGCCAGTTGAGCCAGAACGCCGGTGTGTCCGGGCGCGGATGGTCGGCGGCAACGATGAGCTGCGCAATCGACGGCGGCGTGCCGTCGAAGCGGTCAACATAATCGTTGTATTGCGGCTTGACGTGCATCACCTGCTTGCCCTCTACGGTGAAGGCGGTAGTGACCAGGGCCGAGCGATCGATCATGGCAATGCAAGCAGCATGCACCAAGCCGAGGTCGCGCACGTCTTCGCCCTGTGCGCGATCGGCGTAAGCGACGAAGACCTTTGAGCCGGGAGCGATGCGCTTGACGGAGGCGCGAAACTCGCTGGTCGAGTCCGAAAGCTGCGACCAGTTGTAATCGATTTCGGTCAGCCGCGCCGAAACCAACACGATGACCATCGCCACGAACGCGCGCCGGACGATGCGGCGGCTCAGATCGAGGTCGCCGCAGGCGATGAGCATGAAGGCGATCCCCAGCGGCACCCGCTGATCCCCCATGTAAGTATCGAACATGATGCGCGGCAACGCGAAATAGACCGCACCGCCGACAATCATCAATACGAATACCAAAGGATGGAAGCGCAGCACGCGGTGGCGGACTCCCCAGGCGATGCCGCCGGCGATCGCGGCAATGATGACGAATGCCACGAGGTCGGAATAATCGGCGACGACGTACATCAAGCCGTCAAGCTTGCCGCGCTGCTCCCACCACACCTTGCCGGCAAGATCCATTGTCGGGCTGAGATAGAGCAGCGGCGCCACGGCAAGAAACGGCAGACCGCCGGCCACGAAATCGACGATGCGGCCTGCCCACGGCTCTTCGCGCCGCTGCCACAGCCGCAGGATTTCAAATGACAACACGCCGATGCCATAGATGCCGAGTGCCGATAGATGGCAGAAGAACAGCACCAGCGCGCTTGTCGTCGACAGCGCCATGCGCAGCGGCCAGAGGCGCTCACGCACTGCGGTCCAGCCGGCCAGCGCCCATAGCGCGACGCCGATGCCGAAAATGTAGTTCATCAGACCGACGAGGAAGACGTAGTTGTATAGCAGCGGGATGACCAGCAACGGCATCGCCGTCCAGCGCCCAGACAATGCGCGATTAAGCACAAGTGTGCCGGACACGATGAGGGCGAACATCGCCACCACGAAGACCTGACCCGCGACATAGATCTTCATCACCTTGGCCAGCAACGGCACGATGAGATCCATCGTCAAATTGGGAATGATCTGCCAATCGATCTGGTAGAAGTTCGACAGCAGCGGGTTTTTCGATAACGTCGCGATCACCTGCATGCGCGCCAGGTGATTGATGTAGTCGGACAGGGGCGGCAGCGGATGCGTCCAGATCGGCACCGAAACAAGAATGGTGAAGGCGGCTGCCATCACCGCGATATGCGCGCCGGAGAAGCCTCCGGTGCGGAAGCGCGGCGCTGCTCGCTCGGCGATAATGGGTTTGTTGGGGACCAGCATTTGCGTGATTCTGCGTGGATAGGCATCGTTCACTGCACCTGAACGAGCGATGAATATGGGCTTTTTTGCGGGTTCCTTGGCCTGCGCCCTTGCGTTGCCGGCGAGCGAGCGCGGGAAATTACGGACTTTACGTTAATGAATCCCCGTGCGCCGTGGCTTGCCGGCGTCGACGGCTGTGCTGGCGGTTGGATCGCAACATTTGTCCGTCCGAGCGGCGCCGAGGGTTCGGTGGCAATATTTGAGCGCTTTGCCGACGTCTTGGCCGACCCGCGCGCCCCCGAAGTCATCTGCGTGGATGTACCGATCGGGCTGCCCGCGAAAGCCGGGCACGGCGGCCGTAGCGCCGAGAATGCCGTTCGGCCATTGCTGGCTGCGCGGCAATCGTCGGTGTTCTCGGTGCCCTCGCGCGCGGCGATCGAGGCGTCAGACTACCGTCTCGCCTGCCGTATGGCGCTCGCCACATCCGACCCGCCGCGCAAGGTCTCGAAACAGCTCTATAATATTGCGCCAAAAATCCGCGAAGTGGATGTCGTTCTGCGCGGCAACGCAGCCGCAGCAGCCCGCGTGTACGAGGTTCATCCCGAGCTTGCCTTCTGGCGGCTCAACGGCGAGCGATCTTTGAACGAGCCGAAGAAAGTGAAAAGCCGTCCCCATCCGCCCGGACTTGCCTTGCGGCGCGGGCTGTTGCGAGACGCCGAGATGCCCGGCGCCCTGCTCGACATGCAGCCGCCGTACGGAGCCCGGGAGGACGACCTGCTCGACGCGCTTGCCTGCGCGGCGATCGCGCGCCGAATTCATGTTGGGACCGCGCGTCCATTCCCCGATCCGGTGCCGCGCGATGACTACGGGTTGCCAATGGCGATCTGGACGTGATTGTGTGGCGCGCAAAGGCAGGCGACTGGCATGACATTTCCGCAGCAACTCATCGACGGCTATCGCGCTTTTCTCGCCGGGCGCCTGCGCCGCGAGCAGGACCGCTATCGTGAGCTGGCGGCGAGCGGGCAGTCGCCGCAGGTGATGGTAATCGCGTGCTGCGATTCCCGCTGCGCGCCGGAGATGATTTTCGACGCGCGCCCGGGCGAACTGTTTGTCGCCCGCAACATCAGCGGCTTGGTGCCGCCCTACACGCCGGACGGCGCCACGCGCGCGGTCTCCGCCTCACTCGAATTCGCCGTGCAGGCGCTGCAGGTCAAGCACATCGTCGTCCTCGGACACGCCCAATGCGGCGGCATCCGCGCCTACGCCGAGCGAGCCGAGCCGCTCTCGCCCGGCGATTTTATCGGTCATTGGATGAAGCTCATCGAGCCGGCGGCGAAAGCGGTCGGCCCCCGGGGCGACATGGCGACACATGACTACATCACCAAGCTCGAGCAGGCGTCCGTCGCCGTCACCCTGGACAACCTGATGACGTTTCCCTGCGTGCGCATCCTGGTCGAGCGCGGCAAGCTCGCGCTGCACGGCGCTTATTTCGGCGTCGCGGCGGGACGGCTATTCGTGCGCAATCCCGCGAATGGCAGGTTCGAACAGATCGCCGCTGAGGACCACGCGCGCATATTCGCCGAGCCGAGATTCTAGATTCGGCTTCCCCTCCCTGAGGGGAGAAAAATCACGCCGCCTTCTTCTTCGCGCTGATGAGTTTGCGGTTGATCAGCGTCTCGGCGATCTGCACCGCGTTGAGCGCCGCGCCCTTGCGCAGATTGTCGGAGACGATCCACATCTGCAGGCCGTTCTCGACTGTGGCATCCTCACGGATGCGGCTGATGTAGGTCGCGTCCTCGCCGACCGATTCGTACGGCGTGACGTAGCCGCCGGCCTCGCGCTTGTCGATGACGATACAGCCCGGCGCTTTGCGCAGAACGTCGCGCGCTTCGTCGGCCGTGATGGGATTTTCAAATTCGACGGCGGCGGCTTCCGAATGGCCGACAAATACCGGTACCCGTACGCACGTTGCCGTGACCTTGATCTTGGGGTCGAGGATCTTCTTCGTCTCCACGACCATCTTCCACTCTTCTTTGGTGTAACCGTCCTCCATGAAGACGTCGATCTGCGGAATGAGATTGAAGGCGATCCGCTTGGGAAACTTCTTCGCTTCGACCTCATCGACGGTGAACACCGCCTTGGTCTGCGCGAACAATTCGTCCATCGCCTCCTTGCCGGCGCCGGACACGGATTGATAGGTCGCCACCACCACGCGTTTGATCGTTGCCTTGTCGTGCAGCGGCTTGAGCGCGACGACGAGTTGCGCGGTCGAGCAGTTCGGATTGGCGATGATGTTCTTCTTGGCAAAGCTCTTGACCGCTTCCGCATTCACCTCCGGCACGACGAGCGGCACGTCGGGGTCCATGCGCCAGGCCGACGAATTGTCGATGACCACGGCGCCGGCGGCAGCGATCTTCGGCGACCATTCCTTCGACACGGCACCGCCGGCAGACATCAGACAAATATCCACGTCGGAGAAATCG
>DASRDF010000114.1:0-6097 GCA_035652735.1 Pseudolabrys sp.
GGTGGCCGCTCTTTTGGAATTTCCGGCGGATCGCCGGTTGGAATTTCTCCGGCCAGCCTGACACGACGTGACGCAACTGGATCTCCGTTAGCGTCTACCCATTGCCCGCCTTCCGGCTGCCCCCGCGGCACACGCGGCTGGTCGGGATTGAAGTTGGCCTTGCACGCCCGCCTTAGTGCGCGGTCGTGCCGGCGCATGGCGAGTTCGAAGCACGTGGCGGCGGCCAGCCATTTCAGCCGCAGCAACTGGCCCCTGATCGCGCGCACGGCGAGCGCGCGCGCCAATTCGGGATCGTCGAGTTGCATCGCCTCACGCCCTGAAGCCGCGCAGCGGCCCGCTCATCCAGACTGCCGTCGAAGCGGCGATATTCGGGCGCATGCGTCCGCGGCGAACGTGGGTGCGATGCAAGGCTCGCCGGAGCGGGTCCATCCGCCGCCACGTCGGAGCTAGCTCGGCCTCCGATCTCCGCGCTCTAGCGCCCTTAGCGTTCCCATCGCATAGGCCGCTTGCGGAAATTCTTTTCGATCCCAGAGCTCTTGCAAAACCTGACGCGAAGTTGTCGGCGCGACCGCTAATGTCAGTTCGGCTGCCATAAGGCGTACTTGCGGATTCGGGTGCAAAAAAAGCGGCACCAACGCGCTTCGTTGGTCGCCCGGCCGATTTTTCAACTCTTGCTCGACAGCAAGCATTTCCTCAATAAGGTCGTTATATTTTTTGTGCTCATCATGCAGTTCGGCCTGGAACTGACCGAGCGTAATCGCTGTGAAGCGTTCGACCAATTGCGCGACAGACAGATTTTTCAGGGCTGCATCCGTCATGGTTGCAGAACTCCATGAATTCTTAGGGCATCCAGTCCGACTGCTCGCTTAACGTCCCAATTTCTACCGCTTAAATATTCACGCGGTGTTTCCCAGCCAAAGTCTGGATTGCGCCTTTGGTACCAGCCGTTGATCTCTTGGTGTTTAAGCGTTGGAATTCGCACCAGGTTGTCCGGGCTGTCAATGGCTTCTCTCGTGAAGCCATCGCGTTCTGCTTGGGTCTGCTCAACAACGTGATGGATTTCGTAGCCGGAAGCCGGCTCAGACACTGCCCGTTGCAGTTCTTCCAAAGACTTTGGGCTATCGCTGTAAGAGCTAATTTCGGCTGAATAGGTGGTCAGCCATGCTCCAAGCTTCGCGATTTCCGCAGTCGCAGCCATTGGACCAAGCAAACGCGCTACGGTTTTAAGTGCTACAGAACGCGCGCGAGACGTTGGTGGCCGCTCTTTTGGAATTTCCGGCGGATCGCCGGTTGGAATTTCTCCGGCCAGCCTGACACGACGTGACGCAACTGGATCTCCGTTAGCGTCTACCCATTGCCCGCCTTCCGGCTGCCCCCGCGGCACACGCGGCTGAGCGGGATTGAAGTTGGCCTTGCACGCCCGCCTTAGCGCGCGGTCGTGCCGGCGCATGGCGAGTTCGAAGCACGTGGCGGCGGCGAGTCATTTCAGCCGCAGCAACTGACCTTGGATCGCGCGTATGGCCAGCGCGCGCGCCAATTCGGGATCGTCGAGTTGCATCGCGTCACGCCCTGAAGCCGCGCAGCCGCCCGCTCATCAGACTGCCGTCGAAGCGGCGATATTCAGGCGCATGCGTCCGCGGCGAACGTGGGTGCGATGCAAGGCTCGCCGGAGCGGGTCCATCCGCCGCCCCGGCGAGCTTGCCCCACGCCCGTTCGGCGCGCGCACGCGCCGGTGACGACGGGGAGGACGCCTTCACTGCACGCACGCGCGCCCCCGCGAGCAGCGGGAAGGTGACGATGGAGATCTCCCACAAGTCGACGGCATAAAGCCGGCGGATGCGGCTCTTCGGATCGATGCTGCCCTTCACCGTCTTGAAGCCGATCGATAGGCCGTCGATGGCGCCGGCTTTGACCAGCGACAGCAATTCCTTGGCCCGCGCCACCTCCGGAATGAGCCGGCCGCGCGCGTAAAGCCCGTGGCTGTCCTCGCGCAGCTCCAGCCAGACGCCGACCGGCTCGGCCGGATCGTGCTGGAACAGCATCGGCACGCGCTGGACCGAACGCTGCTGCAACGTCGCGGCGAAGGCGCCGCGCATCACCATATCGCGCGCCTGGTCGATCTCGCCGAACAGCGAGGCATAGCCTTCCACCGTGCCGTCGGGCTCGATGGTGGTGCGCTGCGCAAACACCGACGCAACGGTTGGTTCTGGATTGGGTGCGAGCATGATTTTGCAATGCGAGGCAGCAAAAAGCCCTCTCCCCTTGTGGGAGAGGGCGGCGAGCATCGAGCTTCACCGCGATGCGAGCGGGTGAGGGGGAAGCGTCACGGCGAGACGGCCCCCTCACCCGGTCCTCAGCGGCTCCGCCACTGAGGACCACGCCTCTCCCACAGGGGGAGAGGGTAAAGTCAGCGCTTGCCGCGCCGGCTCTTGCCCTTGGTGGACTTGGCGGCGCGCGCGGGGGCGCGGCGGCGCGCGGCGCGGTCGAGATGGTCGAGAAATTCGCGGAACACCTCGATATGATCGCGGCGGCTGCGGTCGCCGGACTTGGTCTCGCCGCGGATCGAGCGCAGCACGGTGTGCAGCGTGTCCATCATTTGCCTCCGAATTGCTTGTTGAAGCGCGCCAGCTCGCGCACGAAATCGTCGAAGCGGCGCGCGGCCGCCGCGAGTTCCCTGAGCGCGAAGGCGGCAAGCGCGCTCGCCGACGACGCCCACAAAAACAGCGCCAGATGCGCGAGATCTCCGCGCTCGGAAAAAGCCGCGATCAGCTCGCTCATCGGTGCAGGCCCACAACAAAACGCCCGCCGCGACCCCGCGACGGGCGTTTGCTCGTTCATCACCCGCTCGTCCCCGCCAAAGCAGGGACCCCAGGCTGGATTGCCGCTTGCGCGGGAATGAGCGGTCTATTCGATTACCTGCTGCCGGTGGTCTGCGTCTGCTGCTGCAGCTTCTGCGCCTCCTGCAGGTGCTTGCGCAGCGTCGGCAGCGTCGCCTTGGCGAACTGGCCGGCGGCGTCGGGCTTCGAGGACTCCTTCTCAAAGTCCTTGATGTCGGCTTCGTGGTCCGAGACCATCGACTTGGCGAAGCTCCGGTCGAAGGAGGCGCCCGACAGCATCTTCAGCTTGGCGTAGGTGCCCTTCTCGACGATGCTCGAGCCCGACGGCGGGCTGACGCCGATTTCGTTCGCGGCGGCGATCGCCTTCTGGTTGGCGGCGCTGTGATCCTCGACCAGCATCTTGCCGAATTGCTTGACGGCGTCGCTCTGGCCCTTCTCCTGGGCGAGCTTGCCGATATCGATCTCGGAATAGTTGGCCTCGATCGCGCTCTTGATGAAGCTCTTGCTGGCGCTGTCGGCCGTGGCGCGCTGCGCCAGCGCGCCGCCGGCGCCGGCGCCGAGCGTCACCACGGTTGCCAGCGCAACGGCCAGCATCGGTTTCCACAACATGATCCACCTCTGGGTTCCATAGGGTTGACGGTTCCGCACCCGCAACGGCGCGCACCTCACCCAGAAGAACCTCAGGCCGCGGTCATGGTTCCGTCACGCCTGCAGACCGTCGCCGTTGGCGAGCGCGCCGTAGCCGACGGCGGCGCGCTTCTCGTTGACGGTCAGGAACGGCGCCTTGGTGACGCGCTCCCACAGCGCGGCGCGATCGGCCGACAGCGCCTCGATGCGGTCGGCGTCGACGGCGAGCGCGAGGCCGGCGCCGAAGCTCGGCGCCAGCCACTGCGAAAGCGACGAGGCGATGCGGCCGCCGAGCGGCAGCACGGTCTGGCGCCAGAACACGCGGCTTGCCTCCTGGTAGTTCGAATAGGTGTTGTCGCCGGGAATGGCGAGCAGCATCGGCGGCACCCCGAAAGCGAGCGCGATCTCGCGCGCCGCTGCGTGCTTGGCCTCCATGAAATCCATATCCTTCGGCGTCAGCGACATGGGCTTCCAGTCGAGGCCGCCTTCGAGCAGCATCGGCCGGCCGGCATTGGCGGCGCCCCGGTATTCGTCCTCGATCACGCCCTTGAGGCGGTCATATTGCTCGTTCGACAGCATCAGCCCGTCCGGCCCGGTGAAGACCAGCGCGCCGGAGGGCCGCGCCGAATTGTCGAGCAGCGCCTTGTTCCAGGCGGCCGCGGCGTTGTGGGTGTCGACGGCGACGGCGGCGGCTTCGAGCGGCGCCAGCCCGTAGTAATCGTCGACCGGGTTGAACAGGGTCAGATGCAAAATCGGCGGCTGCGGCGCGCTCTGCTCGAAGCGCACCGTCGCGCCGCCCACCGTATAGTCATAGGCCTGGGGCCAGCCGTTCGGTCCCGGCACCACCTTCATGCGGTCGGGCCGCAGCGCATAGAGCTCGCGCACGCTCTGCCCGCCGCCTTCGCCGGGGCCTTGCACGCCGACCGCCTCGAGATAGGCGTTGCCGGCAAGCAAGAGATGCGCGGCGACCGCTTCGAGCAGCGAGGCGCCGTCCTGGCGCGGGTTCGGCCGCGCCACAAGATCGAGCAGCGGGTGCGCGGTGAGCTCGCGCGCACCCTCGTAGAGCACGAAGGACAGGGAGCCGACGCTCTCGGCGACGAGGCGTACGGCGCGGTGCACGATGGCGTTGCGGGCATAGCCCTCGCGCGACAGCGCCGCGTAATCGCGCGGCGTCCAGCGCGGCCGGCCGGAGCCTTCGAGCGCGATGATCCGCGCAATGCGCGAGTTTTTCTGCTCCGCCGGGCGGAGCAGGCGTTTCAGTCTGTCGAACATCGGTTTGGCCTTGTGATGTGAGGCGCGGTGCCGGACGGCGCCTAGAGGTATTTTGCGTCGTCACCTTGCAGCAGACGGCGAATGCTCGGCGCCACGGGAAATCCGTAGCCGTTGCCCGGCTTGTCCCAAAATAGCTTGCCCGACTCGTGATAGTCGCTCGTGTAGATCTCGGCCCCGATAATTTTCAGCGCCTGAACCAGCGCCTAGGCGGAATCGACACCGCCGATGTTCATCGTCGATTTCTTGTCCGGCCAATCGATTTCGTACCGGCAAAACCATGCGCCATCGGGTTCCTTCTGCGGCGCAAAGATTCGAATTGGAATCGGAACGGGGTCGTTCCCCTTTTTCAGCGACAGTACGCGACCCGCGATGACCATGTCGGTTCCTCAATGATAGATCGACACCCCACGGCTGCTTCCCGGAATGGGAGCCCTTAAAGGCTCCTGGAACCTATAATTGAAAATGCGAGAACGAGTTAGGTGAGGTGGCCAAACTTTTCGATATCGGATTCGATCCGTCTTCCAATGTCCGGGTGGATCGCCACGGCGCGATCTACAAGCTGTGCATTCATTGTATCAATTACTGTCGCTATCGCTTTCGCAAAGGATTTGTAATCTTCCGACGAGCACCGCTCCTTTAAAAATTTCATCAGAACTTGCAGATCGGCCGAACAACGATAGCTGGTGCGCACGACCTGCCATGCGGTTTGTTGATCCATCACCCAACCTCCCTATTTTCCGAGACAGGCGTTCATGCATTTGTGGAAATCAAAGGTGTTCCTGTCGCTTCCTGGGAAGGGCAAGGCTCTCTCTAAAATAGGAAAGCATAAATTCAAACACCGTTGGTATGGCGTAGTCCCGCTAGCAGCAAGCTGTTTTGCTTTCGCCAGAATAGCCGAGACGCCGACCGCATCGCCATCAGGCTGACTGCGCGGCGGGACCAGTGGCACAGGCTGAGAGTCGCCTTCACCATCGCTCGTCCACTGCCCTCCTTCCGGCTGTCCTTTCGGCACGCGCGGCTGGTTAGGATCGAACTTGCGCTCGGCGCGCTCATAGAGCTTGTACAGCCGATCATTCTCGTGACCAGCTTTCCAGAAACGACGCCAATCGGGCCGCAGGGATCGCTTGATCTCATGCAAGATCGCTTCTTCGGCAATTCTCGCCATCACAACCCCTCACCCGTGGCCCGCCCGCGCCCCGAAACTCAGCGCCGACACCGCCAAGACCAGCGCGTCGAGCCGCGCTATGCGACGCCTCAGAACGACGTCCAGAAGGCGCCGATCGCGATCATCAGGATGATGGCTGCGACCACGCTTGCTACCAGCACCGGCTGCACTCTGACCGGCGCCGGGCGCGCCGGCG
>DASRDF010000115.1:0-61793 GCA_035652735.1 Pseudolabrys sp.
TCTCGGCGCGGTCAGCAAATTCGAAGCAGAAGAATTTGTGCGCGAGGTTGTATCTACCAAGGTCAGCTTGCTTGCGACCGATGAAAACAAAATCTATGACGACCTGACTGAGTACAACCATCAGCGCAGTTGGCATGCCGCGCACCGCTACGTGATCGGCGCGGTCCACACGAATACGATTGAAGGCTTTTGGAGCATCTTCAAACGGTCGATTGTCGGCAGCTATCACAAAGTCAGCCGCAAATATCTGCCGCTCTACATCGCGGAATGTCAGTTCAAATATAACAACCGATTCAATGACGACATTTTCGGAACGGCGATTGCCGGATGCTGAAACGCCAAAAAGATCACGGCTGGATTTTGTGGCTATTTTGGCTGCTTGTCGCATTGGATTTTTTCGTCGGATTACTGAGGACGTGTCCACCATCCGAGCAACAAAAGGCCGGAGAGTGTTCCGAAAAATACTATGGCTTCCTCAATACGTTTTCGTACTCGATATTTGGTTGGATCGAACTGCACCACGACTTTGTTATTGCTGCCGCAACCGTCGCAATTGCTTGGTTCACTCTCACTCTGAGAAATTCTACCGAAAAAATGTGGCTCGCCGGCGAACGCCACTCTGAGAGAGAATTGCGAGCTTACATTGTCATAAAGGAAATTACCGTTCTTAAAGCTACGCCCGGAAATTGCCCGGAGATAATCATTCTTTATGAGAATTCGGGGAAAACGCCAGCCTACGAAATAGCGGTAGCTGCCGAATCCGGCATGATCACTTGGCCGCCAGCCCGACTCCCGCCCGTTGATCGCACACCAGAACATGGCAGCGTTAGCTTGTTGGGCGGCAGCGGCACGCATCGGATTCGCCTGACGCTCGACGGCGTTCTTTCCAATAATCAGTTTATTGCATTGCGTGATGGGACACTGGCCATTCACGTACTGGGAACGATCACCTATTGGGACGCATTCCGGAGAGTGCAGCGGTATACCAATTTCAATGCCTTTTACGGCGGTCCCCAAGGCATAGACCCCACGGGCGCTGCAAGCCACGCTGATCGCGGAAACGACGCAAATTAAACAAGCCGCGCTGCCCTGTCGGAGCCAGCGTAGAAGAAACGGCTCTTTCTGTCTAGTCCGGGAACATCGCCACTATATTCCGTAGGATTAAAAGTCAAGGGTTCGAATAGTCTACCCGCATGAGATAAAGCCCTTCCGGCGGCGCCACCGGCCCGCAGGCGGCGCGGTCGCGCGCTGCCAGCGCGCGCGCCAGATCGTCGGCGCTCCATTTTCCTTCGCCGACCGCCACCAGCGAGCCGACCATGGAGCGTACCTGATTGTGCAGGAAGGAGCGCGCGGAAGCCTGCACCGCGATCTCGTCACCGTCGCGGGCGACGTCGAGCCGGTCGAGCGTCTTCACCGGCGACTTGGCCTGGCATTCGCTGGAGCGGAAGGTGGTGAAATCGTGTTTGCCGACGAGACACTGCGCCGCCGCATGCATCGCCTGTGCATCGAGCAGACGCGGCACGCGCCAGGCGCGGCCGAGATCGAGCGCCAGATCGGCGCGGCGATTGAGGATGCGATAGAGATAATGGCGCTTCACCGCCGAGCTGCGCGCATTGAAATCGGCCCGCACTTTTTCCGCCAAAAGCACCGCGACCGGATGCGGACGCAGATGCGCATTGAGCGCGTCGCGCACAGTGTCGGGATCCCAGTCTTTGGCGAGGTCGGCATGCGCGACCTGGGCGCGCGCATGGACGCCGGCATCGGTGCGGCCCGCCCCTTGTAGCTGCACCTCCTCGCCGCTAAAGGCGGCGAAGGCTTCGACCAGCACACCCTGCACGGTTTGCCGGTCGGCTTGAATCTGCCAGCCGGCAAACGGCGCGCCGTCATATTCGATGGTGAGCTTGTAGCGGGGCATTATTCCTCCGCTCATCCCCGCGAAAGCGGCGACCCAGAGGCACAATAACGTACGCAACATGCATCCCTGGATTCCGCCTTACCCGGGAATGAGCGGGGGTTAGGTCGTCGTATCATTTCAACACCATTCCCCTTTTCACAGTCGCCCCGCGCAGGAAATCTTCGGCCCTCATCGGCTGCCTGCCGGCGCGCTGCACCTGCAGGAGCCGCACGGCACCCCCGCCGCAGGCGACGGTGAACCGGTCGTCGAGCACGGTGCCGGGCACGCCTGCCCCGTCGCCTTTTGTCGAGCGCAGCGCCTTCACGCGCACCCCGTTGAGTTCGCACCAGGCGCCGGGGAACGGCGATAGGCCGCGGATCCGATTGTGCACCTGTTGCCAGGGCTTGCCCCAGTCGATGCGCGTCTCTTCGTTGCCGATCTTGGCCGCGTGACTGACGCCGTGCTGCGGCTGCGGCGTCAACGTCAGCGAGCTGCGCTCCAACGCCGCCAGCGCGCGCACCATCAGATCGGCTCCGAGGCGCGACAGGAGGTCGTGCAGTTCACCGGCGATCATGTCCGCGCCGATCGCCACGCGCTCAATCATTGCGACCGCGCCGGTATCGAGTCCCTCGTCCATTTTCATGATAGTGATGCCGCTTTCCGCGTCGCCGGCCATGATGGCGCGGCTGATCGGCGCGGCGCCGCGCCACCGCGGCAACAGCGAAGCGTGCACGTTGAAGCAGCCGAGCTTTGGCGCATCGAGGATGGGTTTCGGCAGGATCAACCCATAGGCGACGACCGCGACGGCGTCGGCATTGAGCCCGCGAAATTCAGCCTGCGCGGCCTCCTCGCGCAGCGACTTCGGCGTTCTTACCGGCAGGTTCAATTGTCTTGCCGCGCGCTCGACCGGCGTCGGCTGCATTTCCATGCCCCGCCCCGCCGGCTTTGCGGCGCGCGTATAGACCGCGGCGATGTCGTGCCCGGCCGCAGCCAGCGCCGACAGCGTCGGCACCGCAAAATCGGGTGTGCCCATGAAGATCAGGCGAAGGGACATGCTGGCGCGATACCTCATGGCCGGGCTCGTCGCGGCCATTGAACGACTTTTCTACTTTATCTCAGCAAGGAGCTGGATGCGCGAGACGAGCCGGACACGCCGGAAATAGCTCAGCCGATGTGGTGCGACGGCTCTTTGTCCTCAGCAAATTTCACCGGCTCGCCGCGCTTGGCCGCCTTCTTGAACTTCTTCAGCACCATATCGCGTTTGAGCTTGGAAATGTGATCGATAAACAAAACGCCGTTGATGTGATCGATCTCGTGCTGCAGGCAGGTAGCGAACAGGCCGGCGGCCTCAACCTCATGCTGTTTGCCGTCGAGATCGAGATATTTCACCTTCACCGCGCGCGGGCGTTCGACATCCTCGTAGTACTCGGGAATCGACAGGCAGCCTTCCTCGGCGACCGCCATTTCGTCCGACCGCCAGGTGATCTCCGGGTTGACGAAGACCTGCGGCGCTTTCGGCTCGTCTTTCTTGGCAAGGTCCATGGTGACGACGCGCCTGGGTACGCCAATCTGGATTGCGGCAAGGCCGATGCCCGGGGCGTCATACATCGTCTCGAACATGTCCTCGACCAATGCGCGCACCGATGCGTCGATCTTGTCCACCGCTTGCGATTTCAGGCGCAGCCGCTTGTCGGGCAAAATGAGAATGTCGCGTTTGGGCATGGCGGCGATGTAAGGGTTGGGCCAAGCGCGGTCAACAAAGCTTTCCCCTTGAGATATGGGCATTATCGCCCTACCGTTCGCCGTTCGTTCGCCAGCCGGCGATTCGGGGTAGAAGCAATCCATGGTGCAGGACGTCCTCTTTGTGCTCGCCGCGATCATCGCGGCCGGAATTGCCGCGATGATCGTCCTGTTGCTGCGGCCGCGACATCACGTTGACGCCGCCGCCGAGCAGCGCCTCGCCGATCTTAATGCCCGCATCCAGGCGATGGGCGAATTGCTGGCGAAAGCGCAGTCGCAGCTTCAGCAAACCGTGCACGAGCGGCTCGACGCCGTCAGCGCGCGGCTCGGGGAATCGATGCAGAATCAGGCGAAGCACACGAGCGATCATTTGCAGCAGTTGCACGCCCGGCTTGCCGTCATCGACAGCGCGCAAAAGAACATCACCGATCTTGCCTCGCAGGTCACGACGCTGCAGCAGGTGCTCGGCAACAAGCAATCGCGCGGCGCCTTCGGCCAAGGGCAGATGGAGGCGATCATCAGCGACCGCCTGCCCAAGGATTGCTATCAGTTTCAGGCGACGCTCTCCAATCGTGCGCGTCCCGACTGCTGCATTTATCTTCCCGGCAGCCCGGCGCTGGTGATCGACGCCAAGTTCCCGCTTGAAGCGGTTACCGCATTCCGCGACGCCCAAAGCGACGAGGAAAAGAAAGCCGCAGCCGCCCGTGTTCGCCAGGACGTGAGCAAGCACATCGCCGATATTGCCGACAAATATCTGATCCCGGGCGAAACGCAGGACATGGCCTTGATGTTTGTGCCGTCGGAGTCGATCTATTGCGACCTTTACGACGGCTTCGACGATATTTTCCAAAGAGCTTATCGGGCAAAGGTCACGATCGTATCGCCGTCGCTGCTGATGCTGGCAATCCAGGTCATCCAGCAAATCCGCAAAGACGCGCGCATGCGCGAGGCCGCCGACAAGATCTTGGCGGAAGTCGCCCTGCTGGTCGGCGACGTGCAGCGGCTCAAGGACCGCGTCGACAATCTCGACAAGCATTTCGGCCAAGCGAACAAGGACATCGAGCAGATCGTCACCTCGGCCGAGAAAATCCTCAACCGCGGCGAGCGCATCGGCGCCGTCGAGTTCGGCGATGCGCAGCCGAGTCCCGAGATCATCCCCGCGCCGATACGCAAGCTCGAGGCCGGCGAATAGCGCATGACCGTGTCGCCGACCGCGCCGCGGGACGCGCCAGCGCGACCCTCGATAGTCCAGGCCGCCGCGGTCTATTTTCAGCCGCGCGTGCTGATCGTGATGTTTCTCGGCTTCTCCTCCGGTTTGCCGCTCGCGCTCTCCGGCACGACGCTGCTCATCTGGCTGCGCGAATCCGGGCTCGATCTCGGCATCATCGGGTTGTTCGCGCTCGCCGGCACGCCTTACACCGTGAAATTTCTCTGGGCGCCGGTCATCGACGCGCTCGATGCGCCGCTGCTGTCGCGCTGGCTCGGCCGCCGCCGCGGCTGGCTGGTGTTCACGCAAATCCTGCTGATGGCCGCGATCGTTCTGCTCGGCCTGTGCGAACCGGCGCAATTTCACTGGATTGTGGTGTTCGCGGCCGCCGTGCTGGTGGCGACGGCATCGGCGACGCAGGACATCGTCGTCGACGCCTTCCGCATCGAAAGCCTGCCGGAGAACGAGCAGGCGGCGGGCTCCGCCGCCTACGTGGCGGCCTATCGTATCGGCATGCTGGCCTCGACCGCCGGCGCCCTGTTCCTGGTGAGCGGCTTTCAGGCGAACGGCCTCGATCGCGATGCAGCCTGGCACTTCGGCTATGCGGCGATGGCGCTGCTGGTGCTGATCGGCACGGCGACGGCGCTGCTCGCCACCGAGCCCGACCGCTCGGCGGCGGCGGAAGCGGCGCACGCCGGGCAGAAGCCGCTCGCACGCGTCGCGGAAACCGCCGTGGGCGCTTTCAAGGATTTCATGAGCTACGACCTTGCGTTCGCGGTCCTCGCCTTCGTCGTGCTGTTCAAGTTCACCGATGCGCTTTCCGGCGTGATGACCGGGCCCTTCGTCATCGACCTTGGATTCTCGCGCAACGAATACGCTGCCATTGTCAAAGGTGTCGGACTTGCCGCCCTTCTTGCCGGCGGATTCGCCGGCGGCTTTATCGCCAAGGCGCTGCCGCTCGCGGCGAGCCTCTGGTTCGGCGCCATCGTGCAGGCTGCCGCCAACTTGTCCTTTTCGTGGCTCGCACTGGTCGGACGCGATCCGACCGTTTTGGCGCTTGCCATCATCGTCGAGAACTTCACCAGTGCCATCGGTACGGTGATGTTTGTCGCCTATCTCTCCGCGCTCTGCCGCAACCCGCTGCACACGGCGACGCAATACGCGCTGCTCACTGCCCTTGCCGCGGTCGGCCGCACCTACCTGTCATCCGGCGCCGGCTTCATCGCCGAGCAAACCGGCTGGGCCTGGTTTTTTGTCATCTGCGCGCTGGCAGGCCTGCCCAGCCTTTTGTTGCTGTGGTGGCTGCAGGCACGCAGACATTTCAAGCTGCTGGAACCGAAATCGTAGAGGTTCCGGTTCCGGGCGTCGGACGGGAACGATCGATGTGGCGCGGCGTTTGGCCTCCGGATTCGAAAGGAGGCTCTCATGCGCATGTCTCTCAAGCTCGCTCTGAGCGTCTGCGCGCTTGGCGGCGTGCTCGCCTATCCGGCCGCGGCCAATGCGGAGCTCTATTTCAATCGCTACATGGACGGGAGCTGGCTCAACGCCGAATACAACGACGGGATCTGCCACTATTACTACTCGCACAACGCCGCCGACGGCGAGACGCACGTCAACCGCTACGGCGATTGCTCGCGTGTCGCCATCGGCCCCAACGGCGAAGCGATTCCCGTCATGCCGCAGGCGCTCGCGGTTCCGCCATACTGATCCGCCGGTAAACTAAAACAGCGTGCGCTGCTTGATCGCGGCGGCGAGCGTGCCCTCGTCGAGATAATCCAGCTCGCCGCCGACGGGTACGCCGTGCGCCAACCGCGTCACCTTGACGTTGGCGCCGGCGAGCAGCTCGGTGATGTAGTGCGCCGTGGTCTGGCCGTCGACCGTCGCATTGAGCGCGAGGATCACCTCTTTCACCTGCGCATCATGCGCGCGCGAGACGAGGGCCTCGATGCTCAGATCCTGCGGACCGACGCCGTCGAGCGGCGACAGCGTGCCGCCGAGGACGTGATATTTGCCGTTGACGGCATGGGCGCGCTCGAGCGCCCAGAGGTCGGCCACGTCGGCGACCGCCACAATGATCGAAGCATCGCGGCGCGGATCGGTGCACACCGAGCAGGGATTATGCGTGTCGATGTTGCCGCAGACTTTGCAGACCACGATCTTTTCCATCGCGGTTCCCAGCGCGTCGGCGAGCGGCGCCATCAGCACTTCGCGCTTCTTGATCAGATGCAGCGCGGCGCGCCGCGCCGAGCGCGGCCCCAAGCCCGGCAGGCGCGCCAGCAACTGGATCAGGCGCTCGATTTCGGCTCCGGCGACCGCGGCCATGTCAGTCGGCATGGCCGGGTTTGTCCCAGCCATGTACGCCTTCTTTCGCTCTCAAGACGTGGATGCCCGGCACGAGGCCGGGCACGACGGCTGAGGGGCGCCTGCGAAACATCTATCCCAAGCCCAATCCCGGCGGCAGCGGCAGGCCGCCCGTGACGGCCTTCATCTTGTCTTGCAGCACGGCCTCGGCCTTGCGCCGCGCGTCGGCATGCGCGGCGACCAGCAGATCCTCGAGGATTTCTTTTTCCGATGGCTTGAGCAGCGAATCGTCGATCCGCGTCCCCTTCATCTCGCCTTTGGCGGAAAGCTTCACGCTCACCATTCCGCCGCCGGCGGTGCCCTCGACCTCGATCTGGTCGAGCTCTGTTTGCAGCGCCTGCATTTTCGATTGCAGCTGCGCCGCTTGTTTCATCAGGCCCATAAAATCGGCCATGGCATCAATCCTCTTCGCCGCCCGGCATCTGATCGTCGCCGTCCTGCGCAGACGCCGGCTCCGTCACCGCCACGATCTTGGCGCCGGGAAAGCGATTGAGCACCGCCTGCACCAATGGATCGGCCTGCACCCCGCGCTCGATTTCGGCCTGACGCGCCTCGGTCTGCGCGCGCACCGTCGGCGCGCCTTGCTCCTTCGACACCACCACGATCCAGCGCCGGCCGGTCCATTGCGCGAGCTTGCGCTGCAGATCGTGCACCAGCGTCTTCGCCGCGGCAGGCTCCAGCGTAATCTCGAGCTGGCCGTCCTCGCAACGCACCAGCCGCACGTCGCGTTCCAGCGCGAGCTTCATGGGAATATCGCGCTTCTCGGCGGCGAGCGCGATCAGTTGCTCGAAGGAGCCGATGCTCAGCGTCGGCGGCGCGCTTTGCGCCACCGGATCATCGGCGAGGCGGGGCGAGACGGCCGCGGAGCCGCGCGGCGCGCCGCGCGGCGAATCGAAGCGCGATGCAACGCTCTGCGAAGGCGACGGCCCGCCGCCATTGCCCGGCGGCGGCGCAGACGCACCGCTGTCCTCGGCGACCGCGCGCACGATTTCGTCGGGCGTCGGCAAATCGGCGGCATAGGCGATGCGCACCAGCACCATTTCCGCGGCGGCGAGCGGGCGGCCGCAGTCCTGCACTTCGCCCACGCCTTTGAGCAGCATCTGCCATGTGCGCGACAGCACCCGCATCGAAAGCTGCGCGGCAAAAGCACGGCCGCGGACGCGCTCGGCTTCCGACAGCGACAGATCGTCGGCAACGGCAGGGACGACCTTCACCCGAGTGACGAAATGGGTGAACTCGGCGAGATCGGAAAGGACGACGGCCGGGTCGGCGCCGATGTCGTACTGCGCCCGCAATTCCTTCAGCGCCGCTGCGGCGTCTCCCTTCATCAAGGCCTCGAAGAGATCGACGATGCGCACGCGATCGGCAAGGCCGAGCATCTGCTGCACGTCCTCGGCGCGCACGATTCCTGCCGCATGGGCAATCGCCTGATCGAGCAGCGAAAGCGAATCGCGCACCGAGCCTTCCGCGGCGCGCGCGATAAGGGCGAGCGCCGCCGGCTCCGCCTCTATCTTTTCTTTGGCGGCAATGCCTTCGAGGTGCTTCACCAGCAGCGCGGCGTCGACGCGGCGCAGATCGAAGCGCTGACAGCGCGACAGCACCGTCACCGGCACCTTGCCGATCTCAGTGGTGGCGAAGATGAACTTGGCGTGCGGCGGCGGCTCTTCCAGCGTCTTCAGCAGCGCGTTGAACGCCTGGGCGGACAGCATGTGCACTTCATCGAGAATGTAGACCTTGTAGCGCGCGGAGACTGGCGCATAGCGAATGGCATCGTTAATCTGGCGCACGTCATCGACGCCGTTGTGGGAGGCGGCGTCCATCTCCAGAACGTCGATGTGCCGGCTTTCCATGATCGCCTGGTCGTGGATGCCCATCACCGGCATGTCGACGGTCGGCTGCTTCACCGAGCCGTCGGGTAGTTCGTAATTGAGCGCGCGGGCGATGATGCGCGCGGTCGTGGTTTTGCCGACGCCCCGCACGCCGGTGAGAATCCAGGCTTGCGGAATGCGCCCCGACTCGAACGCATTGGAGATGGTGCGCACCATCGCATCCTGGCCGATGAGGTCGGCGAAGGTTGCCGGCCGGTATTTGCGCGCCAGCACGCGATAGCCGGCACCCTCGGCCGCTGCGGCCGGGCCGGTCTTTGCATTGTCGGATGACGCAGCCTCGCTCATCGTCCTCCGCTTTCAGCGTCGGCGCGGACGCTTTGGCGCGGCGTTTCTTTGATATGGTGGGAGGCTGACGAGCGACCCGAACCGCGCTCGTTAGGGCTGCTTCCTTCCGGACCTGACCCGGTTGGCGAGTGGCTCGTCCACCGCCAACCTCCCGGTCCCTATATCGGCGGAACGGAACGCGAATGCAAGCAGCCCCCGCAAAGTCATGCGCAGGCTTGACCAACGCATCCAGGGCGCGATCCTGCTTGTGGAAATCTTCACGGATCGCCGCACGCGAGCGCGGCCATGAGAACGCTGGATGGAATCGGTCTGGTCGCTTCACCCGCAGCTTGCCAAAGACACCGCCCCTGTGGGCGATCTCGCGCTCACGCGCGTGCTGCTGACCGACGACGCGAATTATCCGTGGCTGATCCTGGTGCCGCGGAAGCCCGGCCTGATCGAGATCATCGACCTCGACGATAACGAACAGGTACAATTGCTGCGTGAGGTCGCCGCAGCGGCGCACGCGCTCAAGGACGTCACCGCGTGCGACAAGCTCAATGTCGCGGCGCTCGGCAACCAGGTGCCACAACTGCATGTGCATGTGATCGCGCGCCGGCGCAGCGACGCGGCTTGGCCGAAACCGGTATGGGGCGCCGCGCCGGCCAAAGCCTATGATGCGCGGTCACGCGACAGGCTGATCGTCGAATTGCAGCGTGCCTTGCAGACTGCGCCTGCGGCCACATAGCCGCGATCACCATCGACGGCGGATTGCGCCGCCGCGGCCGCCATGCGACTTTCCGCGCGCATGCCGCCCCGCCTCGAGCTCGGCCCCCGACCTCCCCTCGGCTATACGCAAAGCCGCATCGACCGCGCAGCCGACAGGCGCACCGACGCGGCGGCGCTCGCCGCTTATGCCGCCGATCCCCGCGCCAGCGCTTACATCATCGGCTGGGATTCGATCGTGATGCGCAAGGGCACGTCGCTGAGCGAGCCTCTGTTCACCATGGACCAGGTGCGCGCGTTGGACGACGCAACGGAAATCGTCTTCCTCGGTCTCCTCGACGGCGCCCCGCGTTTCGGCGTCGGCATCGCAGCGGATGCGGCGGCGGCGTTGAAAAACCGTGACGGCTTCCACGTCACCGACTTGCGCTCGATCGCCGTACAAGGGTTGGTGGCCCCCGAGCATCTGCCGCAGCTCGCCGAGGCCAAAGCTGTCTTGCATTGGCACGCGCGCCACCGTTTTTGCCCGAATTGCGGGGCGGCGACGCAGCCGGTGTGCGGCGGCTGGAAGCGCGACTGCCCGCGCTGCAAGACCGAGCACTTTCCGCGCACCGATCCTGTGGTGATCATGCTGGCGACCGACGGCGAGGATTGCCTGCTGGGGCGCAGCCCGCGCTTTGCGCCGACCATGTGGTCCTGCCTTGCCGGTTTCGTCGAGCCTGGAGAATCCATCGAAGACGCCGTGCGCCGAGAGACCCGTGAAGAAGCCGGCATCGTCTGCGGACGCCTGCGCTACTTTGCCTCGCAGCCGTGGCCCTTCCCAACGTCGCTGATGATCGGCTGTCATGCGCAAGCTTTGACACGCGAGATCGTCGTCGATCGCCAGGAGCTAGAGGACGCGCGCTGGTTCAGCAAGGATGAAGTCGTATCGATGCTGTTGCGCACTCATCCGCAGAGTCTGACCACTCCACCGCCAATGGCGATTGCGCACCACATCATCCGCGCCTGGGTCGAGGGCGAATTTGCCTAAGGTGCCGACGATTCTGTGCGGTGGCATCGCCGTGCAGGACATCGTCATGCGCGTGCGCGCTTTTCCGGCGCCGGGCACGAAAGTATCGGCCTCCGATTTCATCATCACTGGCGGCGGCTGCGCCGCGAATGCCGCCTTGGCGGTCGCGCGGCTCGGCGGACGCGCGGTGTTTGCCGGACCGCTGGGCGGCGAGGACGATGCCGTGAGTCAGCGGATTGTTGCGGATCTGAGCGCCGAAGGGGTCGACTGCCGCGGTGCTGTGCGTGTCGAGGGCGGCACCGCGTCTGTCTCACTCATCCTGCTGGACGCCGAGGGCGAAAAAAGCATCGCCACCCGGCGCGGCACCGGCCTCGCTCGCGCACAGCCAGGCGATGCGGACGCACTCGTCGCCGGTGTGGACGCAGTCCTCGTCGACAATCGTTTCCCCGATTTTGTCGCGCCGCTCTGCCGCGCGGCGCACGCGCGCCACATCCCCATCGTGATCGATCTCGATCTGGCGACGAGCCCGGAGGACGGACTGCTCAAGCTTGGCACGCATGTCGTCGCCTCAATGGAAGCGCTGCGCTCAACGACCGGATGTGGCGATCCAGCAAGCGGCCTCGGCGCCCTTGCCTGTCATCTGTCCGCATTTCTTGCGGTGACTGACGGCGCCAACGGCGTGCATTGGCTGGAGCATCGCGCCGTTCGGCACATCCCGGCATTCGCCGTGACTGCCATCGATACGTTGGGGGCCGGCGACACCTTTCATGGCGCCTTTGCGCTGGCGCTGGCGGAAAGACGCGGCCTGGAGGGCGCGTTGCGATTTGCCAGCGCCGCGGCCGCGCTCAAGTGCACGCGTTTTGGCGGCGGCGCAGCCTCCCCGCGGCGCGACGAAGTCGACAGCTTGGTGAAGCGCTGATTACTGCTTGGACGGACAGGGTGCGCCGCAAGGCGCGCAAGCGCCCGCGAAGTCCTCCGGCGAGACCGCGCGCCCGCTCGAAGGGCTGGTCAAATGCTGCGTCACGATCGCGGCAAGCCCGAGCACGACGACAGCGATATAGACCTTGCGCATCGCGCTACTCCCGCGAAAGGCCGAAGAGCGGGCGCAAACGGATGCCGATCAGGCATCCTGGCAGCGCGGCGAGAAACCACACCCAGCCGTGCAGCGAACCGGAAGCGACGCCGGAAACGAAGGCGCCGATATTGCAGCCGAAGCCGAGCCGTGCGCCCCAGCCCATCAGCAGGCCGCCGACGAGCGCGGCTGCGATCGATTTGGCCGGCGGCCAGGCGTTGGCAGCGAACGGCTTGCTGGCGGCAGCCGCGGCCATGGCGCCAAAAATCATGCCGAGATCGGTGAGGCTCGACGTGTCCGAGAGGATCGAACCGGCGAGCGCGTGCTTCGGTCCCGGCCACTGCCAAAACGCAGCCTGCGAAAAATCATAGCCGAACGCGCTAAAGACTTTGGCGCCCCATACCGTGAAGCCAAAGGTGACGCTCCAGGGATGACCGCCGGCTAAGAACACCGCAATCGACAACAGGCCGATGGCGATGCCGCCAATGACATAGTTGCGTCCCGGCCGATAACTGGCGCCGCGGCGCTTTGCGACAAGCACGATCAGGGGCGCGGCAACCGCGAGGCTCGCCAGCGTCGCCGCCAGCCCGCCCCAGGGCCCCAAGTAGTCCGACGCGATCACGGGGTCGATGCCGCCCAGCGCAAGAAAGGCCGGCAGCGACAGGCTCCCGAACACAGAGCCGACGATGAAGGCAAACAGCGCGAACAGCATGCGCCCCGAGCCGCCGCCGACGGTGTAGAGCGTGCCGGAGCCGCAGCCGTTGGCAAGCTGCATGCCGATGCCGAAGATGAACGCGCCGATCACCAAAGACGGACCGACGGGCGCAATCGCGCCGCCGAATTTCGGCGATAACGCCGCCATCGGGACGATGACAATGGCGGCGATAGCGATCACGAGCATGCCACCGAGCAGCCCGCCGGCCTCGCCGCGCGTGAGAAAACGGCGCCACGAGGCGGTGTAGCTAAATTCCGCCTTGAGGAAAGCAACGCCAAGGCCGAACCCGCCGGCAATGAGCGCGGCAGATGCCGGTTGGCCGTCGAGCAGCACCAAAGAGATCAGGACCAAGGTCGCGGCGAGCGCGAGCGCCAGAAACAAGGAGTCGATGCCGACGCTCGCCCGCGTTGCAGGCGCGCCGATGGTCGTGGTGCTCATGGACTACGTCTTAAGCGGCTTACGAACCGAACCCAAGCTTCTTTTTCAGGTCGTCCCATTTTGTCCGGTCGGAAACGACGGGGCGGTGCGGATCCATGGTCCATTCCACCATCGAGCCGTCATAGAGTTTCACGTCCTTGCGGCCGAGCAGCTCGTGCAGGACGAACCAATCGGTGGCCGACCAATGGCCGGTGTTGCAATAGGTCACAACCGGGCCGGCGGGGATGCGCGAAGCGATCTTGGCAAGCTCGGCCAACGGCTTCAGGCGGTTGGCCTTGTCGTCATAGAACTCGTCGCTGTCGACGTCGATGGCGCCCGGGATATGGCCATAGGCCTGCACTTTGGGCGCGCGTTCCTTGCCTTTGAAGAACGAGGCGGGCCGAGCGTCGATGAGCGTTGCTCCGCCCGATTTTTCAATCCGCGCCACGTCGGCAAGCTCCGCCAGGCTGCTCTTGTCGGCTTCGGCATCGAGCGTCTTCGGCGTCGGTGTGGGAGAGGGGCCGCTCTCGGTCGGCAGGCCTGCAGCTTTCCACGCAGCAACGCCGCCATCGAGAATCGACACGTTCGGCACCCCGGCAACCTTCAGCGTCCAATACACCCGCGCTGCGGAACCGAAATCGGTGAAGCTCACGCCGGCAGGCACGACGACGACATGAGAGTTCTGGTCAATGCCGAGATTGCCGATGAAGTCCTGGATCTCCAGAATGCTCGGCAGCATGAACGGCACATTGTGCACGGTCACGCGCCAGCCGGGCTTGTCGTAGTCGCTGTGAACACTGCCGGGAATGTGCGCGGCGAGATACGCCTTTTCGCCGCCGCCATCGATCGCCGAGCGTACGTCGAGCACGACGATGTCCTGATCGTGCAGATGCTGATGGAGCCATTGCGGGCTCACCAGCGGCTCGGCGGCGAGAGCAGGCGCGGCGGCGACGATGGCGAGCGCAAGCGCGGCAACGGCGCCAATCCTGGAGAAGGAAATTGTCATGGAAGGTCGTCCCGTCGAATATTGGCCCCTGGGGCAGCAAAAGATTGGGCTTGATATAGAATAATTTTCTCGCTAAAGACATAGAGTGCCATGAAATAAGAATAGCATTCTATGGAGCAGGCAATTGCTGGATGTCCGTTCTAAGGAACGAAGGAACAGTGAAATGGACGCGGTGGACCGGAAGATCCTCGCCGTCGTGCAGGATGACGCCTCACTGTCGGTCGCCGAAGTCGGCCAACGGGTCGGGCTGTCCTCGACCCCGTGCTGGAAGCGGCTGCAGCGGCTTGAGGCCGACGGCGTCATTTTGCGCCGTGTGGCGCTCGTCGATCCCGACAAGATCGGGCTCGGCATTACCGTGTTCGTCTCGATCGAAACCAGCGACCACTCGCAAGAATGGCTGAAGCGCTTCGCGCAGGTCGTCGGCGCCATGCCCGAGGTGATGGAGTTCTACCGGATGGCCGGCGATGTCGATTATATGTTGCGCGTCGTCGTGCCCGACATGGCGGGCTACGATGCCTTTTACAAAAAGCTGATCGGGATGGTGCCGCTGAAGAACGTCACCTCGCGCTTCGCCATGGAGCGCATCAAGCAGACGACCGCGCTGCCGATCGCCAGCGAGGCACGCGCCGGCGCGTAATCAGGTGCAAGCGGTGCTGTTGTAGGTCGGCGCCGAAATCCGCGGCGCCATGTACATGTGGTCCGACAGGGTAATCGGGCCGGTCACTGTGTAGCCGATGCTCGGCTGGTACTGATAAGACGCTTCGCCGAACAATAGCTGAGAATTGGGAACGGCCAGCGCGGCTGGGATGGTCACCGTGCCGCTGCGAGCCGTGCCGCCGCGCGTTACGCTCCACTTCACCGTCGCTTTGCCGCTGGCGTCGATGCCGATGCAGGACAGGGTGATCGACAGTTGGCTTGTCGAATACGGTGCGATGATTGCCGAGGATGCATCCAAAATATTGCTCATGTCCGACGTGCTGATCGTCGTCACCTGAGCGGCCAAGTTGGCAAGGGCCGCGGCGGTCAAGCTCACTTTGCGATCGGCCCCGACGGCCTCGGAAATTTCGGCGCAGCCGACGTAGAGAGTGATCATCAGCGGCGCCAGCAAGGCGAATTCAACCGCGGATACGCCGCGGCTATCGCCGCCAAACCGCTCGAGCATGTTGCGCATGCGAATGATCATCGTCAGCCGGCGTAAGGTTCGTTACGGAAGACGGCGGTCGCCACCAGCAGCCGGCTGTTGCCGTTGAGATTCGACAGATTGTCGCCGAACATCGAGACATAGATCGGCCATTGGTAGTAGAGACGGACCACGACGATGCTACCCGGTCCACCGGGCGTGTAGCCCATGTTGGAGGTATCGAGCTGGCCGTTGACGATCGGCGGGGCCGTATTGATGGCGCTGAAGCTCGTATAGGTCTGCACGTCGACGCTGACGCCGTTCGTGCAATCGAACAGGCCTCCGGCAAGACGATTGCAGACGGCGGTCTTGAAGTCGTTCTGACTGAAGCCCGCGCTTTGCGCCTGACCGGTCATGATCAGCCGCCCCGCGTCGGTCGCGGCGGATTCCAGACTTTGCCCGGCGAAGAAGACCAGCGCTGTTTCCAGGATGGCGAAGACCAGCGCCAGAAACGGTGCGGCGACGAGCGCGAACTCGATCGCTGCGGCCGCATCCTGCGCCCGCGTAAAGCGGCCGACCGAAGCGATGACCCTGCAGCGAATTCTTTTGAACATGGCAACAATCTCGTGTGCGGAGCGGTGCCGCCACGGCATTCGATAGCAAAGGGGTCTTTGTGAATTGTTGCGCGAGGACTGAAAATTCGCCGGGGGTGCGTTAACCCGCCGCTAACCGTGCCCTGGCGTGCCGACCTATCGTGCGGGCGCGGCCGCCGGAGCAGGCGCCGCGGTGCTCTGCGCCGCGCCGTTGCGCGCGCCCATCTGCCCCAGGGTGGCTCCGAAGAAGTCGTTGCCGTCGCCCAGCGTGTTACGCGGCTGGCATTCCGGTGCGCAGCTATAGGACTCTCTCTGGATACCTTTGTACACGACGATCAAATCCGCCGTGGAAGGCCCAAGCACCTGTACGGTCCGGCTCATCAGGACCTGACCTTGACGATCGAGCGCCAGGAGATTGGTGGCACCGTAGCCCTTACCGGTGACGACGAGCAGACCGCCCCTTTGCAGCGTCGCGTCGGCGATCAGGGGATTGCCGATGACGATGGTGCTGACGCGGTCGGGAAGCTTGAGCAGCTTGGCTTGATCGAGCCTGAGATCGACGGTTTCGCCCAGCGCGGGCGCTGCGGCAAACTGAACGGCGCAGGCCAGCATCCCGAACAGGAGGCTGTGACGTCCAAGCACGCCCGACATTTTACTCTCCAGCACGCACGCAACAGAAGCCCGACGGACCGCCGTCAGTTGACTGCAAATTGGTGAATGAACTGCAAAAGACGCGGATTAGCGCATGAACGGATAGACCATTTGTCCGCCGAAGCTTTGCGGAAATCGCTTGTCGTCGATGCCGTAGGCGTCGGGGAGCTCATCGTTCGGCATATAAAAAGTGCCGAACAGAACATCCCAGATGGGAAAAGTGCCGGCGAAATTCATCGAACCGCCGCGGTCGGCGGCGGTATGGTGCCAACGATGAAATACCGGGCTGGCGAGGACGTAGCGGAACGGCCCAAGCGTCCAATTCAGATTGGCGTGTACGAAGGCCGAGGTCGCGGTGGTGAATGGACCGACCCAGAGCATCACGTTCGGTGAAATTCCGGCCAGCAGAAGCGCCACATCGACCATCACCGTCCCGAACAGAATGTTGATTGGGTGAAAGCGCGCGGCAGAAATCCAATCGAGTTCTTCTGACGAATGGTGGATCGCATGATAGCGCCACAGGTCGGCGTGGTGATAAATCCGGTGAATCCAATAGGTGAGAAAATCGGAAATGACCAGGAATGTCAGCGCTTGCGCCCATAACGGCATTTCAGCGAGCGGACCAAACCCGTCGTCGTAGAACTTCATCAACGCGTCGGTACCGTGGATTCCGTAAAGATACGCCGCGCCCATCACCATCAAACCGATGCGGACGAAGCGGGCTCCGAGCGGAATGAGAAACCAATAGAGCGTATCGACGAGGATCTCGCGCTTGCGCCACCAGGGGCGACCCGGATTGCACGCGGACCAGTGCGCGAGCACGCCGAACACGACGCCAAGCGCGATCGAGATCGGGACGAGCTTGAGCAGCGTTTGTCCGGCGACTTCGAGTACCGAAAACAGTTCGAGAAACATGTCCACAGTCTGGCTGCGCAGCTCGTGCCGGGTGCGAGGGACCGGCCTCGGGTATCGGCGCATGCAGTTAAGATCGGATGAATCACAACAAGCGAACGCCGCCGCGCGGCGAACGCCAGAAACGCCCGGTACGAACGCAACGAGGTCAGCAGAGGATGTCCGGCGAGATGGGTCAGTATTGGCCGCCGGCATGCAAGTGGTAGAATAGCAAGTTTTGCTTTTCGCAGGACCGGAGTATTGCTCCTGTACAACCTCGATAGCTCGACAATTACTTCGTCGTACTGTCTGTATTGTGCTAGGGAATAATTCGTTAACCACGATGTTCTTGCTAGAACTTCTGGATGGTACTCCGCCCTATACATCGGAATACCTACTGTTTCATCAATTGTATTAACCCGGGCGCAAGACCTGATTGCTAGTTTCTGCGCGTGGAAACGGGAAGCCGGAAGCGGCGCTCGCAGGCCACCTCAGACAGCCACGTGTGGATCCAGGAGCTAGTGATGCAGAACCTCTTCGTGCGTTTCGTGAAGAACGAGTCGGGCGCCACCGCAATTGAGTACGGCCTCATCGCGGCGGGCATTTCCGTTGCGATCATCGCGGTCGTCAACGGCCTCGGCACCAATTTGAACACCAAGTTCACCTCGATCTCGACCCAGCTGAAGTAATCGGGTCGCGCAACTCGTTACAAAGGCTCCGGCATGGCCGGAGCCTTTTGCTTTTTGCCGCTCGTTCGCCGCCCGGTTTACGAAAGGTAAACAGTGCGGGCGTAACCTCTCCTTCGCCGCACGGACGACATCAATGCTCATCGACGCACTCAGGCTTTTGCTATTCCCCGCGCTGATGGCGTTTGCCGCCTCGAGCGACCTGTTGACGATGACAATCTCCAATAAGCTCTCGCTCGCGCTTGCCGGCGGCTTCTTCCTCTTGGTCGCCACGACCGGCATGCCGCTTGCGGCGATCGGCATGCACCTCGCCGCAGCGGCGCTGGTGCTGACCATCGCGTTCGGCTTGTTTGCAATGGGCTGGATCGGCGGCGGCGACGCCAAGCTCGCGGCCGCTGCCGCGCTGTGGTTCGGCTTCGGCTATTTGCTCGACTTTCTGATCTATGCCTCGCTGCTCGGCGGCGCGCTGACGCTGCTGCTCATCCAGTTCCGCAAGCTGCCGCTGCCGGCACCGCTCGCGCGGCAGCCCTGGATCCTGCGCCTGCACGACAAAGCCGGCGGCGTGCCCTACGGCATCGCCCTCGCCACCGCCGCGCTCCTGATCTATCCGAAGACCGGATGGATGCCCGCCCTCGGCTAAGCATCCTCCCGCGTCCTTGCGCGCAAGACACTATTAACTCGATTTAGATACCGCTCCTTAACCATGCTTTGACCTTTAGCTGGTGAAATCCGGTGCAAGCGGCCGCGCCGGCCGTCATGTGGTTTGGACGGCCGTGCCGCCGTTCGGTGTCGGTTGAGAGAGTGAGCGTATGAAAGCCGCGCGTCTTGTTGTGCTTGCCATCGCCATCGGGGCCGGTGGCGTTGCCGCGTTGTTGGCGGGCCGCTCGGAGAAGCCGCCCGAAGTCAGGCAAGCCGCTCCGCCGGCCGATACGGTCGACGTCCTTGTTGCCAAATCGGACATTGGCACCGGTCAGACCGTCACAGCGGGTGAAATGCAATGGCAGCCATGGCCGAAAAGCGCGGCGAGCGGAAATTTCATCCGCCGCAGCGACAATCCCACTGCCATCGAGAAACTCAGCGGCGAGATCGCGCGAGCGCCGATCGTCGCTGGTGAGCCGATCCGCGAAGCCAAGCTGATCAACGCAAAAGGATCCGGTTTCATGGCCGCGATCCTGCCCTCAGGCATGCGCGCGGTCTCGACGCAGATTTCGCCGGAGACCGGCGCCGGCGGCTTCATTCTTCCGAACGATCATGTCGATGTCATTCTCACCAAGCGCGATCGCGAGGCCGAGAAGCAAACCGGCAGCGAAGTGCAGGTGAGCGAAACGATCCTCAGCAACGTGCGCGTGCTCGCAATCGACCAGAACGTCCAGGAGAAGGACGGTCAAAAGGTCGTCATCGGCAAGACCGCGACGCTCGAACTCACGCCGCGCCAAGCCGAAACGCTGGCGCTGGCACAACATCTCGGCTCATTGTCACTGGCGCTGCGCAGCATCACCGACGCCCAGCGCGACAACCCAAAAGTCGAAGAGCAACCCAACGAGCGCAGCGGCAGCGTCAACGTCATCCGCTTCGGCGTGTCGACGAGCGCCACGGCCAAATGAGCGAGGGCACCTTGAGAGATATCGCCATAACGAGATCGATCCGCAGGGCCGCGCTCGCAGCGCTGCTGCTGGGAACGGCGCTTGCGCCGGCGGTCCCGGCCAACGGCGCCGATGCCCATGTGCCGATCATCAAAGTGGCGGCAAGCGAAGCAACCTCGCGTTTCATTCCGCTCGGTATCGGCAAATCGGTCGCTATCGATCTACCGGCCGACATCAAGGACGTGCTGGTTGCGGATCCGACGATCGCCAACGCGGTCGTACGCTCTTCCCGCCGAGTCTACATGATCGGCGTCAAGGTCGGACAGACCAACATCTTCTTCTTCGATGCTGCCGGCCGTCAGATCGCCGGCTTCGACATCGCGGTCACCCGCGATCTCAACGGCGTGCGCGCGGCGCTCAAGCAGACTTTGCCGGATTCTGACATTCGCATCGAGGGAGTGGGCGACGGCGTCATGCTCACAGGATCGGCGGCGAGCCCGGCCGAATCGCAGCAGGCCTTCGATCTTGCCTCGCGGCTGGTCGGCGACGGCGCCAAGGTGGTCAACGCCATCACCGTGCGCGGACGCGACCAGGTGATGCTGAAGGTCACGGTCGCCGAGGTGCAGCGCGACGTGATCAAGCAGCTGGGCATCGACCTTTCCGGCGGCTTCAACTACGGCACCGCCGTCGTGAACTTCAACACAACCAATCCGTTCTCGGCCAGCGGCCAGGCGCTTAGCGACACGGCACTCAGCACCACCGGCATCAAGAGTGTGAACGCGACCTTGCGCGCAATGGAGCGCGCGGGCGTGGTGCGCACGCTCGCCGAGCCGAACCTGACTGCGATCTCGGGCGAAACCGCAAGTTTCGTCGCCGGCGGTGAATTCCCCATCCCCAACGGACTCTCCTGCGACACAACCAAGTCGCCCCCGGTCTGCCAATCGCAAATCGACTTCAAGAAATTCGGCGTCGGCCTCACCTTCACGCCCGTGGTGCTCTCGGGCGGGCGCATCAGCCTCAAGGTCATGACCGAGGTGTCGGACCTTTCGCAGGAGAACGCCATCACGTTGCAGGTGCCTGGCTCGACCCAGTCGCTGACGATTCCATCAATCCAGACCCGCCGCGCCGAGACCGTCGTGGAGATCCCGTCGGGCGGTTCGCTGGCGATGGCCGGCATGATCCAGGAGCAGACCAAGCAGCAGATCAATGGCCTGCCCGGCCTCATGCAGCTGCCGATCCTCGGCTCGTTGTTCAAGAGCCGCGACTACATCAACCATCAGAGCGAGCTAATGGTGCTGGTGACACCCTACGTCGTGCGCGCGGTGGCGCAGAACAAGCTGTCGCGTCCCGACGACGGCTTTGCCGATCCGAGCGACCCCTCGACGGTGCTTCTTGGGCGGCTCAATCGCATCTATGGCGTCGCCGGCAAGACCGAGCCGCCGCCGTCCACGTATCGCGGCAAATACGGCTTCATTCTGGATTAAAACGAGGAACGGCGTCATGACGGCATTTCGCAAGAGCACGGCATTCGGCGGCCGTCGGGCGGCGCGGCGGCTGGCGCTGGCCGCCGTTTTGGCCAGCCTCCTGGGCGGCTGCTACCAGACCGATCAGGTCGCCGAGCGCAATTACCCCAGCGATTATCGCGAGCGTCATCCGATCACGCTGCGTGAAGGCGAGCACACCGTGCAAGTCTTCGTGGGCCGCAACCGCGGCGGCCTTTCGCCGGTGCAGCGCGCCGACGTGCTGTCGTTTGCCCAGACTTGGCGCCATGAAGCGAGCAGCGGCATCATCATCGACGTCCCCCACGGCGGACCGACCGACCGCGCGGCAGCCGATTCGCTGCGCGAAATTCACTCGATCCTGGCAGCATCCGGCGTTCCGGTGCGCGCGGTCTATCAGCGCACTTACCATCCCGCCGAAAGCTCGCTGGCCAGCATCAGGCTCAGCTATTCCAAGCTGACCGCACAGGCCGGCCCTTGCGGTTTATGGCCGCACGATCTCGGTCCGGCCCCCGACATCGCCTACAACGAAAACAGACCGTATTGGAATCTCGGCTGCGCCACGCAGCGCAACCTTGCCGCCATGGTCGACAACCCCGCCGATCTCGTACAGCCGCGCGGCGAGACGCCACCTTATGAAGCCCGCCGCAGCGTCGCCATGGACAAGTGGCGCAAGGGCGAGAGTCCGTCGGGCACCTACAACGACTACGACAAGACCAAAATCAGCGATCTGGCAAAATGATCAAGCACGCTTCCCAAGTCGCGGTCGCCCAAGAGCAAGCCCCACTACCGCCGACAACGGCGGAGCCACTGGCGCCGGAGGAGCACATTGCGCCCGCTCCGCGCGTGTCGGTGCAGGCGTTTTGCGAAACGGTAGAAACCGCGGCGGCCGTGCAAGCCGCGAGCGAAGACCGGCGCCTCGCCAAGGCGCATGTGAAAGCGCAAATGGGCGGAGCCATCGCCGCGGTCGAGGCGTATCGCAGTTCGCCGACCCCGAACGTGATCGTCGTCGAATCGGAAAACCGCGCGGAGGAGATTATCAACGGCCTCGACCAGCTCGCCGAAGTCTGCGATTCCGGCACGCGGGTGGTGGTGATCGGCCGTATCAACGACGTGACGCTTTATCGCGAGCTTCAGCGCCGCGGCGTCAGCGACTATCTCATCGCCCCGGTGGGCACCCTCGACATCGTACGCGCCATCTGCGGCCTGTTTTCAGCTCCGGATGCCAAGCCCGTTGGCCGCATTATCGCGGTCGTGGGGGCAAAGGGCGGCGTCGGCGCCTCGACGGTCGCGCATAACATCGCTTTTTCCATCGGCCGCGATCTGTCTCTGGATGCGGTGGTGACCGACCTTGACCTTGCTTTCGGCACCGCCGGACTCGACTACAATCAAGATCCACCGCAAGGCATTGCCGACGCGGTTTTCTCTCCCGACCGCATCGATACCGCATTCATCGATCGCCTGCTGTCGAAGTGCACCGACCATCTCAGCCTCCTGGCGGCGCCTGCCACCCTCGACCGCGTTTACGACTTCGGCGTCGACGCCTTCGATGCGATTCTCGATGCCATGCGCGGTTCAATTCCCTGCGTGGTGCTCGATGTGCCGCATCAATGGACGGGCTGGACCAAGCGACTCTTGGTGGGCGCCGACGACATCCTGGTGGTCGCAGGGCCTGATCTCGCCAATCTGCGCAACGCCAAGAACATGGTCGATTTGCTGCGCTCGGCGCGGCCGAACGATCGGCGGCCGCTCTATTGCCTCAATCAAGTCGGCGTGCCCAAACGTCCGGAAATCACGCCCGCCGATTTCGCCAAAGCGCTCGAAGACCCGCCGCTCGCCATCATTCCATTCGAGCCGCAGCTATTCGGCACCGCCGCAAATAACGGGCAGATGATCGCCGAGGTTTCCGCCGGCCATAAGACCGCGGACATGTTCCGTCAGATCGCTCAAGTGCTCACCGGCCGCGCCGAGGCCAAGCGGGCAAGCGGCAGCGTGCTGGCACCGTTACTCGCCAAATTGAAGCTTATGAAGACGGCCGGCTGAGAAACGGAGTGGGTGGTCGTGTTCGGTAAGCGCAGCGGAACCTCCGAAGCCCTGGCGCCGGCGCTGGCGCCGCGTCCGGCTGCGCCGGCGCCGACTCCACCCGCGCCAGTTCCCGAACCGAAGCCGACCGCGCCATTCCCCTCCGAAGGGCTGGGTGCCCCACTCGTCTCTGCGCCACCGCCATCGCGCACTCCCGCCGCGCAGGTGAACATGCCGGCTATCGATTCGCGCCGGTCAGAGGCCTATTACGAAACCAAGAGCGTCATCTTCGGCGCGCTCATTGAGGCAATCGACCTTGCTCAGCTCGCGCGCCTCGACGCCGATTCGGCGCGCGAGGAAATTCGCGACATCGTCAACGAGATCATCGCGATCAAGAATATCGTGATGTCGATTGCCGAGCAGGAAGAGCTGCTCGACGACATCTGCAACGACGTCCTCGGCTTCGGACCGCTCGAGCCTTTGCTGTCGCGCGACGACATCGCCGACATCATGGTGAACGGCTCGGGCACGGTGTATATCGAAGTGCTCGGCAAGATTCAGAAGACCGGTATTCGCTTCCGCGACAATCAGCAACTGTTGAATATCTGTCAGCGCATCGTCAGTCAGATCGGCCGGCGCGTCGACGAAAGCTCACCGATTTGCGACGCGCGCTTGCCCGACGGCTCCCGCGTCAATTGTATCGTGCCGCCGCTGGCAATCGACGGACCTGCGCTCACCATCCGCAAGTTCAAGAAAGACAAGTTGACGCTCGATCAGCTGGTCAAATTCGGCACCATCACGCCCCAGGGCGCCGAAATCCTGAGCATCATCGGCCGCTGCCGCGTCAATACGCTGGTGTCCGGCGGCACCGGCTCGGGCAAGACCACGCTGCTTAATTGCTTGACCCAGTTCATCGACGACGACGAACGCATCATCACCTGCGAAGATGCCGCCGAGTTGCAGCTGCAGCAGCCGCACGTGGTGCGCCTTGAAACGCGCCCGCCCAACCTGGAGGGCGAGGGCCAAGTGACCATGCGCGACTTGGTGCGCAACTGTCTGCGCATGCGTCCCGAACGCATTATCGTCGGCGAAGTGCGCGGGCCCGAGGCCTTCGACCTGCTTCAGGCCATGAACACCGGCCATGACGGCTCGATGGGCACCCTGCACGCCAACAACCCGCGTGAGGCGCTATCGCGCATCGAATCGATGATCACCATGGGCGGGTTCGCACTGCCCTCAAAAACGATCCGGGAAATGATCGTCGCGTCAATCGACGTGGTCATCCAGGCGGCGCGTCTGCGCGACGGTTCGCGCCGGATCACGCACATCACCGAAGTGCTGGGTATGGAAGGCGACGTCATCATCACCCAGGATCTCTTCGTTTTCGACATCGCCGGCGAAGATGCCAACGGCAAGATCATCGGCCGCCACCGTTCGACGGGCATCGGCCGCCCGCGGTTCTGGGAGCGCGCACGCTACTACGGCGAGGAACATCGTCTTGCCGCCGCGCTCGACGCGGCGGAAGTCGCCAGCGGCGACCTGCGGAGCTGACATGCACGCGTTCGCAATCGCATTCCTCGCCTCGGTCACTGTCGGCGGCCTCGCCTGGGTTTTCCTCTACCCGGTACTGTCCGGCGAAAAAAAGGCCGAGAAGCGCATGGCAAGTGTCGCCAAGGCGGAGCCGGTCGCACGTGTAGCGCGCCATCAACGGTCGCGCCGCGACATTATCGAAAACACCCTCAAGGAATTCGAGGAGCGGCACAAGAAGACGAGAAGGCCGGTGCTTTCGGTGCGCATCGCGCAGGCCGGGCTGAAGTGGTCGAAACGGCAGTTCCTGCTGTTCTCCGGCACCGTCGGCCTCGTCATGTTCTTGGCCGGCGTCCTGGTGGGAGCCGGCAGCGCCGCCAGTGCGGCGCTGGCCTTTGCCGGCGCCTTCGGCATTCCGCGCTGGCTTCTCGCATTCTTGAAGAAGCGGCGCGAGGCAAAGTTTCTCAGCGCCTTTCCCGACGCCGTGGACATCATCGTGCGCGGCGTCAAGGCCGGCTTGCCGCTGCTCGACTGCCTCAAAGTGATCACGACCGAATCCCCGGAGCCCGTGAAATCCGAATTCCGCACGATCGTCGAGACGCAGGCCGTGGGCATGCCGCTCGGAGAAGCTTGCGCCAAACTTTATGAGGAAATGCCCGTCCCGGAAGCCAACTTCTTCGGTATCGTCATCGCCATTCAGCAGAAATCAGGCGGCAATCTCGCCGAGGCACTCGGCAACCTGTCGCGCGTGTTGCGCGACCGCAAGAAAATGAAGGCTAAAATTCAGGCGATGTCGCAAGAAGCGAAGGCTTCCGCCAGCATCATCGGCGCGCTGCCGGTCGCGGTGATGACACTCGTCTATATCACGAGCCCGAACTACATCTCGCTGCTTTGGACCGACCCACTCGGGCGCGTCATGCTCGCCGGCTCCGCCGTATGGATGTTCACCGGGGTCATGGTGATGAAAAAAATGATCAATTTCGACTTTTAGGTCACGCATGCTCGATTTGATCGAAAGCGCAATCAACACACAGACGCTGGCCATGGTGCTTGCTGCGGTAGCCGCCGCAGCCACGGTGCTGACGTTGGCCATGCCGTTCGTGTTTGCCGATCCGCTCGGCAAGCGCATGAAGGCGGTGTCGCTCGAACGTGAAAAGATCCGCCAGCGCGAGCGCGAGCGCCTGGCCGCCGAGCAGCAGAAGGTCACGTTGCGGCAGTCGCCGAAGCAATACATGCAGGCGATCGTCGACCGCTTCAATTTGAAGAAGTGGGTCGGACAGGAGGAGGCGCGAATGAAGCTGGTGCAGGCCGGCTATCGCGGGCAGGCGCCATACGTGACCTACCTGTTTGCGCGCATGGTGAGCCCGATCGCCGCCTTCGTGCTCGCGGCCTTCTATTTGTTCGTCGTGCTCAGCTTCAATCAACCGGCAACGGTCAAGCTCGGTATCTGCATCGGCGCGGCATATGTCGGCATGCATCTGCCGCTGATGTTTTTGAAGAACAAGATTCAGCGCCGCCAGCTTTCCATCAAGCGGGCGTTCCCCGACACGCTCGACCTGCTGCTGATCTGCGTCGAATCGGGCATGTCAATCGAGGCGGCGCTGCGACGCGTGAGCGACGAAATCGGCTCGCAATCGGTGGCGCTGGCGGAAGAGCTTACGCTGACGATGGCTGAGCTGTCGTTTCTGCAGGATCGGCGGCAGGCCTACGAGAACCTTGCCAAGCGCACCGATCTCGAAGGTGTGCGCTCGGTTTGCATGGCGCTGCAGCAGGCCGAGCGGTACGGTACGCCGCTGGCCAGCATGCTACGGGTCATGGCGCAGGAAAATCGCGACATGCGTATGGCCGAGGCCGAGAAGAAGGCCGCCGGTCTGCCGCCGAAGCTGACGGTGCCGATGATCCTTTTCTTCCTGCCGGTGCTGTTCGTCGTGATCCTGGGGCCGGCGGCCATCAAGGTAATGGCGCTGCGCTAACCCCGTTCACGTTCCCGGATCTGGCGCGACATAAGGCGCCTCGCTGCCGTTGCGGCCGCTGTGCTGCGCCAGCATCTGCCGCAGATAGGCGACATTGGCGGCAGCCTCCGCCTCGGGCAAATCGGCGCTGGCGATTTTCTCCGCTTCGGCGAAGCGGCCTTCGAGACCGACCACCAGCGCCAGGTTCTGCCGCACTTTCGGACTGGCATTCGGCTGCGCGGCCGCCTTGCGCAGCGTCATTTCGGCGCGCTTGAGATTTTTCTCCAGCAGATAGGACAATCCGAGGTTTGAGAGCACAGAGGGTTCGTCGGGCGCGATTTTAAGCGCGGCTGCATAGTGCCGCTGCGCTTCGGCATGGCGGCCCATCTGGTCGAGCACCGCGCCCTGCGCGTTAAGAATGCGCCAGTCGGGATTGTCCGGCGTGTGGGCGCGTTCCAGTGCATCGATTGCTTCGTTGTACTCGCCTGCATCGGCCAGCGCCCTGCCATACGCGCCGAGCAGCTTCATATTGTGCGGATTGCGGATCGAGGCCTGTTGCAGGACGGCGACTGCCTGAGCGCGCTGCTCCGTCGCTCGTAACGCCTTGGCGTAGGCCATGGCAGCTTCGGCATCGCCGGGATTGGCGTGGTAGCGTGCGCCGAGGGGACCGAGCGCCGACCGCCATTCGGCTTCGCTATGCGGAGCAGTCGTTGCGCCAATCGACCCCGTTGTGTCATCGCCCGTGGTTTTGCAGGCGGCCGCCGCCAAAGCGAGCAGAGCTGCGACGGCGAGCGAAGCGACGACGTGGGCGGCGCGGGCAAAAGGCGGGCGCATGGGACCCCGTGGCTGGCGTACCAGCTGTGTCCCGAGCAATAAAACGTTAACCCTAACGACTGGTTAACTTATAAAAATGCCGCCACTATGGCTTTAGGGATGCTCATGGACCTCGGCCTCAGTCCCCGCCAACTCGCACTGCAGGAGCGCGCCTCCACCTTCGCGCGCGAAGTGGTGCGCCCCCGCGCCGCCGCCATCGACCGCGAGGAGGCGTATCCGTTCGACATCGTGACGAAGCTCGCGCAAGCCGGCTTTCTCGGCATGACTATGCCGAGAGCGCTGGGCGGCCAGGACGCCTCGTTTCTGGACGCCGTGCTGGTCGCCGAGGAGATGGCCAAATGCTGCAGCGTGACCGCCCGCATCGTGGTGGAGACGAACATGGGCGCGCTGTCGACGGTGATGGCGTATGGCAGCGAGGCACAGAAGCAACTCGTGGCCCGCCTTGTGCTGGCGGGTGACAAGCCGGCGATCTGCATTACTGAGCCCGATGCCGGCTCCGATGCGACGGCCATGGCGACGCGCGCCGACCAACGCGGCAATATCTATGTGATCAACGGCAGGAAGCACTGGATCACCGGTGCCGGCGTGTCACGACTGCATCTCATCTTCGCGCGAGTCTACGATGAAAAGGGCGAGGAGCTGGGCATCGGTGGCTTCCTCGCTGTGCGCGACGAGGCCAAAGGCCTGCACGTCACTAAGCGCGAGCAGACGATGGGCCTGCGCGGCATGCCGGAAGGCGAGTTGACGTTTGAAGACCTGCAAGTACCGGCCGAAATGGTCGTGCTTCCCCCATCGGGCTTTCGCCGCGGCTTTGCCGAGTTGATGAATGCCTATAACAGCCAGCGCGTCGGCGCCGGTAGCGTTGCCATCGGCATCGCGGCGGGCGCGCTCGAGCTGGCGTTGGGCTGGGCAAAGACACGCGAGCAGTTCGGCCGGCCGATCGCCGAATTCCAAGGTCTTCAGTGGATGCTCGCCGACATGCAGACGCAGTTGACCGCCTCTCGCCTTATGCTGTACCAGGCGGCGCGCTCCCGCGGGCCAGACGGCAGCACTTTCCCCGACCCCATGCTGGCGGCGCAGGCGAAGATTTTCGCAGCGGAGACGGCGATCTCAATTGTCAACAATGCGCTACAGCTCTTCGGCGCTCGCGGCTATTCACGCGAATTGCCGTTGGAGCGGATGGCGCGAGACGTGCGCATGTTCACGATCGGCGGCGGTACGGCGCAAGTGCTGCGCACCTTGGTCGCTTCGAAAATGCTTGGTTGGAAGTTGCCGCAGACGCGCGACGGCTATCTGTCCGAGCGGTCGTTGCGTGACGCGGCGGAGTAGCGATGCATCCGGTCTTTGTAAAGCCGGGAAAGCCGGCGGTTCCGGTCGTCTTCGTCACTCCCGCAAATCCGGTGGAGTCAACGAAAGCTCTAAGCGCGCGCGCATTGGCTTTCGCCAAAGCTGCCGGCTTTGCCGCAACAGCCGGGAAGCATCTGCTGATACCGGATCAGGATGGAAAAGTCGGCGCCGTTCTTTTTGCACTGGAAGACGCCGCCGACCCCGCTAAGGATCTGTTTCGGCCCGGCGCCCTGAGCAGTTTGCTTCCCTCCGGCACTTATCACTTCGCCAACCGCCCACACGATGCGCGGCTTGCGGCTTTGGCTTTCGCGCTCGGTAGCTACCAGTTTGGGCGATATCGCAAGACGCAGAGCCGGGACGTGCGCCTGGTGCTGCCGGACGGGGTCGATGGAGACGATCTTACGCGAATTGCCGACGCGGTGACGCTTGCCCGCGACCTCATCAACACGCCCTCCAACGATATGGGTCCTGCCGAGCTTGAGAAGGCGGCCCGCGCGCTCGCCCATAAGCATGGCGCCAAGATCTCGGTCACCAGCGGCGACAAGTTGGCCAAGCAGTTCCCGCTGGTGCACGCGGTCGGCGCCGGATCGGCGCGGCCGCCGCGGTTGATCGATATGACCTGGGGCAAAGAGAAGAACCCCAAGATCACGCTGGTCGGCAAGGGCGTAGCGTTCGATACCGGCGGTCTCGACATCAAATCGGACGCGGGCATGCTCAACATGAAAAAGGACATGGGCGGCGCCGCGACAGCGCTGGCGCTTGGTCACATGATCATGGCCCGCAAGCTCAAGGTGCGGCTGCGCATCATCGTCCCGGCGGTCGAGAACTCGATTTCTGGTTCAAGCTTTCGCCCACGCGATGTGTACCGATCACGTAAAGGCATTAGCGTCGAGATCGGCAACACCGATGCGGAAGGACGGCTTATTCTAGCCGACGCTTTGACGCTTGCGAGCGAGGAGAACGCGGCATTGATCGCCGATTTTGCGACGCTGACCGGCGCCGCCCGTGTTGCGCTCGGTCCGGACGTGCCGCCCTTCTTTACCGAGAGCGATGAGCTTGCGAGCGAGGTCATGCGGCATGCCGCCGCCGAGAATGATCCCGTCTGGCGCTTGCCTTTGTGGCGCCCTTACGAGCAGATGCTCGAGTCCAAGGTCGCCGACACGAATAACGTCTCCAGCGGCGGCCAGGGTGGCGCCATCACCGCTGCGCTGTTCCTGCGCCGTTTCGTCGATGCCGCGCGCTGGCTGCATTTCGACATCTTCGCGTGGACGCCGGCGCCGCGGCCCGGACGGCCGGAAGGCGGCGAATTGCAGACCGCCCGCGCGCTTTATGCGCTGCTCTGCGCACGCTACTCTTGAGCATGGTTGCGCTCGATCCCCGCATTCATCCTTTCCGTCCGGAGATTGCCGCGAACTTTTTGCAAGGACAGGTCGAAGCCAAACGTTTTGTTGAGGGCACCCGTCATCAAGTCGTCGAGACGAGCACGCCGCTGCGCCGCCGGCCTTCATTCGACGCGGGCCTCAATACCGAAGTCCTGTTCGGGGAAATCGTGACGGTCTATGACATCGAAGACGGCTGGGCATGGGGTCAGCTCGAAACCGACGGCTATGTCGGCTGGATCGCGGCCGCTGCGCTTAGCGCGCCCGGCCCTGCGGCGACGCACAAAGTCAGCGTGCCGCGCACTTTCGCCTTTCCGGCGCCCGACGTGAAGCGCCCGCCGCTCGCGGCTCTGCCGATGGGGGCCCGCCTAACGATTGCCAGTCAGGATGAGCGCTTCGCGGTCACCGAATCGGGCTGGCACATCCCCGAGGTACATCTCGCGCCCCTCAAGGCGCGTCGCAGCGACTATGTCGCCACGGCCGAGCAATTTCTCAACGCGCCTTACCTATGGGGCGGCAAGACCTCGCTCGGCATCGACTGCTCCGGCCTGGTACAGGTGGCGCTGCACGCCGCCGGCCTTGCCTGCCCGCGCGATAGCGACATGCAGGAGCTGGCGCTGGGCAAACCGATCGCGGCAAGCGAAATACGTCGCGGCGATCTGCTGTTTTGGAAAGGGCACGTCGCCATCGCCCGCGATGCCGAAACACTGCTCCACGCCAACGCCTATCACATGGCCGTTGCGACTGAAGACATGGAAAGCGCTCTCAACCGCATCAAAGCGATGGGGAGCGAAGTCACCAGCATCAAACGCGTCTAGTGCCAAGCAGAAGCTCGGCCACGCGACCGCGATTGAGCGCCAACCAATGCAACGCGAGCACCAGCGGACCGTTGTGCATCGTGCCTTTGGCCAAAGCAGCGAGCGCATTGTCGACGGGCACACGAATGACGCGGATATATTCGCCTTCGGTCGGATGTGTCCGTTCGGGCACGCGCGAAGCATCGATTGAGGCGACGAAGAGCGTCACCTCTTCGTCGGTCAGACCCGGCGTCGGCAAATAGCTGAAAAGCTCGACCAGAATCCGCGGCACGACGCCGATCTCCTCCTGGCATTCCCGTCTCGCGGCGTCCATCACGTTCTCGCCGGCCTCAACACGTCCCGCAACGATCTCAATCGTTTGGCCTTTGCCATTGGCAAGATGAGCGGCGGGTCGGAATTGACGGATCATCACGATTTCGCGCCGCTCGATATCGAGCGGCAATACCGCGATGACCTTGCCAGCGCGCAGGACATCGCGCGTCTGCGTGCCCGCCGGCAGCGTGACACGGACGCGCTGATAGTCGAAAAAGCCTTTGCCTAGACGCTCGGGGGGCGACAGCGTCACGTCGGCCGCGCGGTCGGCGAGCTCGGCGGGATCGGTCATGCCTATTGTGAGACGACGCCTTCGGGCGCCGTCTCGAGATTAAACGCGGCGGCAAACAGTGCCCGCGTGTAGTCGCTTTTCGGATTCTTGAACAGCTGTGCCGCGGCGCCCTCTTCCACCATTTTGCCGTTGCGCAGCACCAAAAGTCTGCTGGCGAGCGCGGCCACCACACGTAAGTCGTGCGAGATGAACATGTAAGTGAGGTCGCGGCGCTTCTGCAGGTCGCGCAATAGATCGACCATCTGTGCCTGAATCAGCATATCCAGTGCACTGGTCGGCTCGTCAAGCACAATGAACGTCGGCTCCAGCACCAGCGCGCGCGCCAGTGCGATGCGCTGGCGCTGTCCCCCAGAAAATTCGTGCGGGTAGCGGAAACGCGTGGCTGGATCGAGACCGCCGTCCTCTAGCGCGGCAATCACGCGCCGTTCGCGCTCCTCGCGCCTGAGATGCGGGTGGTGCACCCACAGGCCCTCCTCAACGATATCGGACACCGACATGCGCGGGCTGAGCGAGCCATACGGGTCCTGAAACACGATCTGCATGTCGCGGCGGAACGGCCGCATCTCCTTGAATTTCAGGCCCTGGATGGTCTTGCCCATGAACACCACCGGGCTGTCGGACGAGATCAGGCGCAGGATCGCAAGCCCGAGCGTGGTCTTGCCGGACCCGGATTCTCCCACCACGCCAAGCGTCTCGCCCTTGCGCAGCTCGATACTGATGCCGTCGACGGCTTTGATGTGGCCGACGACCTTACGCAACACGCCGCGCTTGATCGGAAACCAGACCTTGAGATCGTCAGTTTTCACCACGATCGGTGCCTCCGGCCGCGGCGGCGCCGGATCGGGCTTCGGTTCTGCCGCGAGCAGCGCCTTTGTGTACGGATGCTCCGGCTTGGTGAACACGCGCTCGACCTCGCCATGCTCGACGATATTGCCGTGATTCATTACGCAGACGCGATCGGCGATCTTGCGCACGATGCCGAGGTCGTGAGTGATGAACAGCATGGACATGCCGAGCCGCTTCTGCGTGTCCTTGAGCAGCTTGAGGATTTGCGCCTGCACCGTCACATCGAGCGCCGTGGTCGGCTCGTCGGCAATCAGAAGCTCCGGCTCGTTGGCCAAAGCCATGGCGATCATCACGCGCTGGCGTTGCCCGCCTGAGAGCTGATGCGGGTAGCTGCGCAGCCGCGCGGCCGGATCGCGAATACCTACCTGGTCAAGCAGCTCGACGATGCGCCGGCGGGCGGCCGGCCCGGCGAGTCCCTGGTGCAGGAGAAGAATTTCGCCGATCTGCTTCTCGATGGTGTGCAGCGGATTGAGCGAGGTCATCGGCTCCTGAAAGATGATCGTGATGTCGTTGCCGCGCACGTGGCGGATGTCGCGCTCGGGCATGCTCAGCAGCTCACGGCCCTGGAAGCGGATCGAGCCCGAGGGATGATGCGCGGCGGGATAGGGCAACAGCTTCATCACCGAGAGCGCGGTGACCGACTTGCCCGATCCCGATTCGCCGACGAGCGCCAGCGTCTCGCCCTTGGCGATGTCGAACGACACCTTGTCGACGGCGAGCGTCTCGCGCGCACCGTGACCGAACGCGATCGACAGATCGCGGACCGATAGCAAGGGCTCGCCGGGCTTGTTCATCGGAATGTCTTTCGCGGGTCGAAGGCGTCGCGCACCGCCTCGCCGATGAAGATCAAGAGCGAGAGCATGATGGCGATAGAGAAGAAGCCGGTGAGGCCGAGCCATGGCGCCTGCACATTGGCTTTGCCCTGGCTCAACAATTCGCCCAGTGAAGGCGAGCCCGGCGGCAGGCCGAAGCCGAGGAAGTCGAGCGCGGTCAGCGTCATCACCGAGGATGACAGAATGAACGGCAGGAAGGTCATCGTCGCCACCATGGCGTTCGGCAGCAGGTGGCGGAAGATGATGGTGCTGTTGGAAACGCCCAGAGCGCGCGCCGCCTGGATGTATTCGAAATTGCGCCCGCGCAGAAACTCGGCGCGCACCAGGCCGACCAACGATACCCAGGAAAACAACAACAAGATTCCAAGCAGCACGAAGAAGCCCGGCACCAGCACGGAGGAGATAATCAGCAGCAGGTAGAGCGAGGGAATCGAGGTCCAGATTTCGATGAAGCGTTGAAACAGCAGGTCCGTCCAGCCGCCGAAATAGCCCTGCACCGCGCCCGCAGCGACTCCGATCACGGAAGAGATAATAGTCAAACACAATCCAAACAGAACGGAGATGCGGAAGCCGTAGATTAGCCGCGCCAGCACATCGCGCCCGCCGTCGTCGGTGCCGAGCCAGTTGTATTCGAGGTCGCCGCATTTGGCGAAGCCATGCGTCGCGGCGTAGTCGCAATCTGCCTTGGTCAGCAGCCAAGTTGGTTTTGACGGAAATGGAGACGGCGGCTTGCTCACCTGTGTGTTGTAAGAGAAGCGGATCGGCGGCCAGACGACAGTCCCGCCTTCTTTCTCGATCAGCCCCATCAAATAGGGATCGCGGTAGTCGGCCGCCGTGCCGAACAAATTGGGATCGTTGGGTTTGCCGAACGCCGTATCGGGGTACGTAACGACCGCCGGAAAGAACGGCTTGCCGTTGACATAAATGAAGATCGGCTTGTCGTTGGCGATGAATTCCGCGAACAGCGAAATGATGAACAACGTAAGAAATATCCACAGCGACCAGTAACCGCGCCTGTTGGCCTTGAAGTTTTGCCAGCGGCGCTTGTTAAGCGGCGAGACGTGGATTAGCCGGCGCTCAGGCGGCACCGCCAGCCCAACAACGCCGATAGCGGTCGTGTCGGGTGATTTGATGTCGATGCGGGTGTCCACGCGCTAGACCTCCCGCGTCTCGAAATCGATGCGTGGATCGATCCAGGTGTAGGTAAGATCGGACAACAGGTTCACGACCACGCCGATGAGCGAGAAGATGTAAAGCGTGGCGAACACCACCGGGTAGTCACGGTTGAGCACGCTCTCGAAGCCGAGCAGACCGAGGCCATCGAGGGAAAAGATGGTCTCGATGAGCAACGAGCCGGTGAAGAACGCAGAGACGAATGCGCCGGGGAAACCGGCGACGACGATCAGCATCGCGTTGCGAAAAACGTGGCCATAGAGCACCTGCCGGCGCGTGCAACCTTTGGCCCGCGCGGTCAGCACATATTGCTTTCGAATCTCGTCAAGAAACGAGTTTTTGGTGAGCAGCGTCATCGTGGCGAAGGCAGAGATCGCCATCGATACGATCGGCAGTGTGATGTGCCAGAAATAATCGCCGATCTTTGCATACCAGGGCAGTTGGCCCCAGTTTTCGGATACCAGTCCGCGCAACGGAAACCAGTCAAGGAACGAACCGCCGGCGAAGAGAATGATGAGCAGGATCGCGAACAGAAATCCGGGAATGGCATAGCCGATCACGATCACCGTCGAGGTCCACATGTCGAAGTGTGAGCCGTCGTCGACCGCTTTACGGATGCCGAGCGGGATCGAGATCAGATAGGTGAGCAGCGTCATCCAAATGCCGAGCGACATTGATACCGGCAGCTTCTCCTTGATGAGCTGGAGCACGCTTACGTCGCGGAAATAACTCTTGCCGAAATCGAAACGAATGTAGTTCCACAGCATGATGAAGAAGCGCTCATAGGCCGGCTTGTCGAACCCGAACTGCTTCTCCAGTTTCTTGATGAACTCGGGGTCGAGCCCTTGCGCGCCGCGATATTTTGAGGTGACCGCGTCCACCTGCGAGCCGCCCTGCACCATGCCGCGGCTGCCGAAATCGCCGCCCGCCGAGCCGGATATCCGCGCTGTGGCGCCTGTATCAGAGCCGGTCAGCTTGGCTATGACCTGCTCCACCGGGCCGCCGGGGGCGAATTGAATGACGACGAACGCCACCAGCATGATTCCGAACATGGTGGGAATCATGAACAGCAGGCGGCGGATGATGTAGGCGCTCATGCGTAGGTTTTTTGGCTGCTTTTTCGGTTCCCGGTGCGGCGCTGAGCGGTGCTCCAGCCTATACCCCAGCGCCGATGTCTACGTGTGGCCGCCGAGACAATACGGTTGCTTGCGGCGAGAACCAAGGCCGGCGCGGGCGCATCCGCTAGCTTTTCTTCTGCAACTTCTCCGGCTGTCCGGCAGCGGCCCACCAGGTCTCGGGGATACCCCGGAAATAGTGCGGCTGCGCCGCCGGGAAACCGAACACATCCCAATAGGCGATCCAATGCGACGCTTTGTACCAGTGCGGGATCCAATAGCGCCCGGCGCGGAAAATGCGGTCCAGGGCGCGGCAGGCCACGATCATGTCCTCACGCGTCTTAGCCCCAATCACTGCGTCGATCATGGCGTCGATCGCCGGATCGGCGATGCCGGCAAGATTCTGCGAGCCCTTTGTCCGCGCGGCCTGCGATGAAAAATAGCTGCGCAGCGAATCTCCCGGCGTCGAGGAAAAGCCGAAGCGCTCGACGGTAATGTCGAAATCGAAGTCGTCGACGCGCGCGCGGTATTGCACCGGGTCGACGATGCGCAATGTGGCGTGGATGCCAAGCGTGCCGAGGTTTTGGATATAGGGCAGATGATGCGGCTTGAACGTCGGCTCGTCGATGAGGAACTCGATGGTGATCGGCGTTCCGTCCGGCAACAGGCGCGTGCCGTTCTTGATGGCGCAGCCGGCGGCGTTGAGTAGCTGCACGCCGCGGCGCAGCCAGCGCACATCGCGGCCGGAGCCGTCCGTGACCGGCGGCAGGTAAGGGTCGCCAAACACCTCGTCCGGAATCTTGCCGCGGAAGGGCTCGAGCAACGCGAGCTCGGCGGGCGACGGCTTGCCGACCGCCTTCATCGGCGAATTCTCGAAGATCGACTGCGTGCGCTCATAGGCGCCGTACATGATGTTCTTGTTGGTCCACTCGAAGTCGAACGCGTCGATTAGTGCTTCGCGCAGACGCCGATCCTGAAACTGCTTTCGGCGCGTGTTGATGAACCAGCCTTGTGCCGCCGATGGCGTATCGTCGGGAAATTCGCGGCGTTTGACGCGGCCGCTCTTAAAAGCCGGAAAATTGTAACGCGTCGCCCAAACGCGCGAAGTGAACTCCTCACGGAAGAGGTAGTTGCCGGCGGTGAAGCCTTCGAAGGCAACATCGCGATCGCGGTAGTATTCGAAGCGGATGACATCGAAATTGTTCTGCCCGCGTGCCACCGGCAGTTCACCTCCCCACCAATCTTTCACTCGTTCATATTCGATAAAGCGACCGACATCGAACTTACCGATCTTGTACGGGCCGCTGCCGAGCGGTACGTCCAAAGTCGATTCATCGAATTTGTGCGTCGAGTAATAAGCTTTGGAAAAAATGGGCAGACCGGCAACGAACAACGGCACGTCGCGGCCGCGCTTTTCGGCAAACCGAACAATCAGCGTATGGTCATCCGCGGCGTGTGCGTCTTTGAAGTCGCGCAGCAGCTGCGCAATGATGGGATGGCCTTTTTCCTTCAGCGTGATCAGCGACCATGCCGCATCATGTGCCGTCAGTGGTGTTCCGTCGTGGAATTTGGCTTCGGGCCGCAGCACGAACGTATAACTCGAGCCGTCATCGGAGATGCGGACTGCCCGCGCCGCCAGGCCGTACATGGCATCGGGCTCGTTACCCGAACGCACCATCAAAGTTGCAAAGGTGTAATCGAGGCCGAACGCCCCCTCCCCTTTTAAGATGTAGCCGTTGAGCGAGTTGAAGGTCAGAAACGACCCGTTATAGCCCCGGCTGCTAATGACCTCCGAGTAGATGCCGCCCTTGGGCGCGTTCACGTTGACATAAGGAAAATGCGCGAAGTCGGCGGGCAGTGCCAGATCGCCGAACGCCGACATGCCATGGCGTTCCGCGCCTTGCGCGACCACAGGCACAACGAGGTGGCGCCCCACACCGGCCGCTGCCGCGCCTGCGGTCAACTGCAACGCGCGGCGACGCGTAACCTTCATCGCGTCAGGTCCGTCGCGGCACCTTGGCCGCCTTGGCTTCGTCCCACCACCAGATCGTCGGGAAGGCTGAAAGCCCGTATTTGGGCATGTTCTCGGGATGGCTGAAACGGTCCCAACGCGCGGTGCGCACCTTGCCATACGTCCACTGCGGCACGACGTAGAAATTCCACAGCAACACGCGGTCGAGCGCTTTTGTCGCGGCGACAAGCTCGTCACGGTCCTTGGCAAAGATGATGCGCTCGATCAGCTTATCCACCGCGGGATTCTTGATGCCTACAATATTGCGCGATCCCGGCTCGTCGGCGGCACGCGAGCCCCAATAACCGCGCTGCTCGTTGCCCGGCGATAGCGACTCGCCCCAGGAGGCGGTGACGATGTCGAAATCCCATTGCCGCAGCCGGTTCTCGTACTGCGCGCTGTCGACGAGCCGCACATTGACGCCGATGCCGATGCGATTGAGCGAAGGCTTGTAAAACAGTACCAGCCTTTCGATGGTTGGATCGTCGGCTAAAAATTCGACGCTGTACGGCTCGCCTGTCTTGGCGTTTACCAACCGCGCGTTCTTGATCTCATAGCCGGCCTCGCGAAACAGCTTGAGCGCTTCGCGCAAGTTTTCTCGCACTTTCACCGGATCGCCGCCGACCGGATTACTGTAGGGCTTGGCAAAAACGTCTGGCGGCACCTCGTCGCGCACAGTGTTCAGGATTTCCAGCTCTTTGCCTTGCGGCAAGCCGGAGGAGGCAAGTTCGGTGCCTTCGAAATAGCTGGTGATGCGGTGATACTGGCCGTAAAATAGCTGCCGGTTCATCTCCTCGAAATCGAAGGCGAAATTGAAAGCGCGGCGCACCCTCGCATCCTGGAATTTCGACCGCCTGATATTGAAGGCGAAGCCCTGCATCACCCCCACATTGCGGATCGGGAATTCCTCCAGCACCACCTTCTTCTCGCGGACCGCGGGGAAATCGTAGGACGTCGCCCAGTTTTTCGCGCTGTTCTCGGTGCGCCAATCGACCGCATCGGCCTTGAAGGCTTCCAGCGCGACCGTGGTGTCGCGGAAATATTCATAGCGAATTTGCCCGAAATTATTCGTGCCGACGGTAACGTTTATTCCCTTGCCCCAGTAGTTCGGATCTTTTTCGTACACGATGGTCCGGCCGGGGGCGTAGTCCTTGAGCTTGTAAGGACCCGAGCCGAGCGGCGGCTCGAGTGTGGTCTCCGCAACATTGCGCTTGCGTCCTTTGGCATCGGTGCCTTCCCACCAGTGCCGCGGCAGCACAGTGAGCTGGCCGACGATCTGCGGCAGCTCGCGGTTGCCCGGCCCGTCGAATACGAAAGTGACCTCACGCTCACCGCTCTTTTCCGCCTTCGTCACATGCCGATAGTAGGCGGCGAGCTGCGGGCTGTTCTTCTTGAACACATCGAGCGAGTAGATGACGTCTTCCGGCGTCACCGGTTGGCCATCCTGCCAGCGCGCATTTGCCCGCAGGCGATAGGTGACCGAGGAACGGTCATCGGGAAAGCTGATCGCTTCCGCGAGCAGGCCGTATTCGGTGGATACCTCGTCGAGCGCGGGTGTAGTGAGGCTTTCGTTCACCAGTTCGAGGCCATTGGCCAGGCTGCCCTTCACGCCCGAGACGACCATATTGAAATTGTCAAACGTGCCGAAAGCGATCTGACGCACCGAACCGCCCTGAGGCGCTGCGGCATTGACGTAGTCGAATCGCGCGAAGCCCTCGGGATATTTCGGCTCGCCAAACAGCGAGAGCCCGTGCTTCCATTGCCGCGCCGGCGCGCCGGTCTGCGCCCAGGCGGCATCCAACGACCCGAGCGCCGGTACACCTATTGCCGCCGCGGCGGCGCGAAGTACGGATCGGCGGCTCAACGGCATGAGTTCTGCTCCGGCAGCGAGAACGGCATCTATCGGGCAATCGGCGGCGATTATGCCGCCTTTCAGTTGCGGCGGCAGCCGCCACGTCCCGTTAACCCGCGGCGGCGCTCAAATTTCCATAGCTCGCCCAAGCAGCCGGCCTCTGCCTCGCCGCTGCATACACATCAATCGCCATCTCTCACTTTGCTGGCGCCGCAGGCGGCGGCGCACTCGCCGCCGGCTTATTACCGCCCTGGCCCTGGCCTTCACCTTGGCCTTGGCCTTGGCCTTGACCTTGACCTTGGGCTTGACCTGCCGGCGGAGCATTGCTCGCCTGCGGCTTCGGCAACGGCAGCGGATTGTCCGAAAGCGTGTGCAGATAATCGATCACGTCGGCACGTTGCTGGTCGTTCTTGATGCCGGCGAAGGTCATCGCCGTGCCGGGAATATACCCGCGCGGATCGGTCAGGAACTTGTCGAGTTCGTCAAAGGTCCAAGTGCCGCCTTTGCTTTTCATGGCTGCCGAAAAATTGAAGCCGCGGCCCTCCCCGCGCTTGCTGCCGACGATATTCCAAAGGTTGGGCCCAACGCGGTTCGGCTGCCCTTTCTCGAGGGTGTGACAGGCCTGGCATTGCTTGGCGACGGACTGTCCCTTCTGCACTGACGCCTGGGCAAGCCGTACCGGCAGCGGCTCTTCCTTCGACGCCTCCTTCTTCTCACCGCCGGCTTCCTCTTTGACCGCAATGGCGTAGCCGGGCTTGGCCGGCTTTTCCGGTGCGAAGATGGCGCCGGCGCCGATGTTCAGCGCGAGGAGGATAAGGCAGGTGCCGAGCACGGCACCGAGGATCTTGTTAAGCTCGAAGGAATTCATCGGAAAGCGGCTCCCGAAGCGGGGCGACCAGGGCAAGGGACGGGATTAGCCGCCGAGATGCAGGCGGCGGCGGACAGATACCGGTTTGCCTCGTCCCTGGCAACCCGTATAAGCGCCGCAGTCCAGCGCTTTCCTGCGGCAAACAATGCCCCACGCGCTCGTCGTCATTCCGGCCCGCATGGCCTCCACCAGGCTTCCAGGCAAGCCACTCGCCGATATCGCCGGGCTGCCGATGATCGTGCACGTGCTGCGCCGCGCCGAGGCGGCGCGGGTCGGTGACGTCGTCGTGGCCACGGATTCCGAGGCGGTCGCCGCGGCGGTCGAGAAAGCAGGCGGACGCGCGCTGCTGACCCGCAGCGATCATCCCTCGGGGTCCGACCGTATCTTCGAAGCGGTGACGGCGCTCGATCCTGAGCGTCACGTCGATGTCGTCGTGAATGTACAGGGCGATCTGCCGACTGTTGCACCACCCCACATTCGCGCTGCACTGGTGCCGCTCGCGGACGTTCGGGTGGACATTGCCACCCTCGCCGCAAAAATCACGGAACAGAACGACCTTACCAATCCGAACGTGGTCAAGGTGGTCGGCAGCGCCGTCGCTCCCGCTCGATTGCGTGCGGCCACCTTCACCCGTGCGAATGCGGAAGGTCCCGGCCCGCATTTTCACCACATCGGGCTTTATGCCTACCGCCGTGCCGCCCTCGAGCGTTTCGTCCAACTGCCGCCTTCGGCCAGCGAGCAGCGCGAGCGGCTGGAGCAGCTGCGCGCGCTTGACGCCGGCATGCGCATCGATGTGGCGCTGGTGAACGGTGTTCCACTCGGCGTGGACACCCCCGACGAGTTGGAAAAGGCACGCAAATTGCTGAGCTGATCGTGTGACGAGCGCGCCCCTGGGTCAAAGCCGGGGATGCTTCACCTTGCGACATGCGCCGGTCCGGTGCTGCTCAGGGCCAGGCAATCTGGCCGCCGTTGACTTGCCGCCCGAGGTCTGGGACGAACGCGCCGAAAACGGGGCGATCATGGCCAAGAAAAAGATCATCTTCCAGGGCGAACCGGGAGCGAATTCGCATCTCGCTTGCCGCGAGGCCTATCCGGATCACGAGCCGGTGCCCTGCCCCACCTTCGAGGACTGCTTCGCAGCGCTTACTTCGGGCGGCGTCGACCTCGGCATGATTCCAATCGAAAATTCCGTGGCTGGGCGCGTCGCCGACATTCATCACCTGATGCCGACCTCGAAGCTGCACATCGTCGCCGAATGGTTTCTGCCGATCCGCAACCAGCTGATGGCGCCCAAAGGGGCGACGCTGAAAAGCATCAAGTCGGTGGAAAGCCACGTGATGGCACTTGGCCAATGCCGCGGTATCATTCGCGAGCTGAAACTTAAGCCGATCGTCGCCGCCGATACCGCAGGCTCTGCGCGCGAAGTGGCCGAAAGCAAGGATGTTACACGCGCCGCTATCGCATCACGGCTGGCTGCGGAAATATACGGGCTGCAAATCCTGAAGGAGAACGTTGAAGACGAATCGCACTCGACGACGCGCTTCGTGGTACTGTCGAAAGAAAAAAAATGGGTAAAGCCCGGCAACGGAAAAGTCATCACCACCTTCGTCTTCCGCGTGCGCAACGTGCCGGCCGCGCTCTACAAGGCGCTCGGCGGCTTCGCCACCAACGGCGTCAACATGACCAAGCTGGAGAGCTACATGATCGGCGGCAATTTCTTCGCCACCCAGTTCTACGCCGACGTGGAAGGCCACCCCGACGACCGCGCGCTGGTCTTCGCCCTGGAAGAGCTCGCCTTCTTTTCTAAGGAGTTGACGATCCTCGGTGTCTATCCGGCGCATCCCTTCCGCGACACCTTCAAGGAAGAGAAGGATTGATGAACGCGCCGGCGCAGCGGGTTGCGCTGGTCACCGGCGCTGCGCGCGGCATCGGTCTCGCGACCGCGAGGCGTTTCCTTGCCGAGGGATGGCGGGTGGCCCTGCTCGACATCGACGGCGAAAACCTGCAGCGTACGTTTGAGGCAATTGCCAGACCTGACACAACGCTGGCGATCCCCGGCGACGTCGCACATCCGATGACGGCGGGCCGTGCCGTCGAGCAGATCGCCCAGCACTTCGGCCGGCTCGACGGCTTGGTCAACAATGCCGGCATCGCTATCTTCAAGCCGATCCTCGACGTCACTTATGAGGACTGGCAGCGGATCCTCGCCGTCAATCTCACCGGGCCCTTTTTATGCACGCAGGCGGCGGCGCCGCTGATGCGCGACTCCGGTGGCGGCGCTATCGTCAACATTACGTCGATCTCTGGCCTGCGTGCTTCGACGCTGCGCACGGCCTACGGCACGAGCAAAGCCGGCCTTGCGCATTTGACCAAGCAGCAGGCCGCCGAATTGGCGTCCCTCGGCATCCGCGTCAATGCCGTGGCGCCTGGGCCCGTCGATACGGCGATGGCGAAGGCCGTGCACACGCCGGAGATTCGCCAGGACTATCACGATCACATGCCGCTCAATCGCTACGGCCTCGAGGAAGAGCTGGCGGAGGCGATTTATTTTCTGTGCAGCGAGCGGGCGAGCTACATCACAGGGCAGGTGCTCGCGGTTGACGGCGGCTTCGACTCGACCGGAATCGGCCTGGCGACGCTGCGGCGGCAAATGCGTAACGCTTAGCCGTGCTCGCGTTCGTAACGTTCCACGAACTTCGGCGACAGACTGCGCAGCCGCTCAATGTCGACGCGGCCTGAGCGGGTAATGTAGCTCATGGCGAAATCAACGGGTTTCAGCCGCATGTGTCCGGCAAAATGCTCGTACCATTCGGCGCTGCCGTTGGCGCCAGCCACCAGCTTTTCCAGGATCGGCCGACGCCCCGCCTCGTAGGCTGTGAGCGCCTCCGCAAGGTCGCGATGCGCGGCAAGCGCTTTGTCGAGCGCAATGGCGTCCTCCATAGCCAGCCGCGTGCCGGAGCCGATGGAGAAATGCGCCGTGTGCAGCGCATCCCCGATGAGCACGTATTTGCCATGCGACCAACGCGCATTGCGTACCACCGGAAACTGCCGCCAAATCGAATTGTTGGAGATCAGCGGATGACCGCCGAGCGTCTCGGCGAAGAGCTGTTCGCAACGCCTTAGTGCCGTGGCTTCATCAAGCGCAGCGAAGCCATTGCGTTCAAAGCTCTGCGCATTCATTTCGATGACGAATGTGCTCATGTCCGGTGCATGGCGGTAATGGTGCGCATTGAACGCGCCTTGATCCGTTTTGATGAAGGTCTGAGTGAGCATGTCGAAGCGCTTGCGCGTGCCGAACCAAGCAAAACGGTTGCTCATTAGCCGGACGCTCGCGCCAAGCTCCCGCGCGTACGTTCGCCGCACCAATGAATTGACGCCGTCGGCGCCGACCACCAGATCGAAATCGGCAAGCTCATCGAGGCTTTTAACGGCACGGCAATAAACCGGCGCGATTCCTACGGAGGCGGCACGCTTCTGCAGAAGCTTTAGGAGATTGAGCCGCCCGATAGCGGAAAAGCCGATGCCATCGATAACGACGTGCTCGCCGCGCACGTTCAGCATCATGTCTGACCAGGATTCCATGTGCGGAACGATGGCCGCGTGTGTCTCCTCATCTTCTTCGCGTAAAAAATCGAGCGCGCGGTCGGAGAACACCACGCCAAAGCCGAATGTAGCATCCTGAGTGTTCTGCTCGATCACCGTCACGTCGCCGCGGCGGCGGCGTGCAATGAGGTAAGAGAGATAAAGTCCGGCAGGCCCTGCACCCAGGATGGCAATGCGCATAGCGACCAATATCACATACCCTGCAACGCCTCACCCTTCTTCAATCCGCGCACGCGCGAAGCTAGACAAGCTTCGCACTATGCAATGCGTGAATCTCCGCTTTGCAAAAATGGACGGCTGATGGCTTGATGCGACGGGCTATGGTAGCCCTTGGCGATGATCATCCTTGCCTTGACCTTGCACGTTCTTTCCGCCGTCGTCTGGGTCGGCGGCATGTTTACCGCTTATGTCTGCCTGCGCCCGGCGGCCGGCGCGCTGGAGGCACCGCAGCGGCTGACGCTCTGGCGCGGCTTCCTTGCCAAGTTCTTTCCCTGGGTGTGGGCCTCGGTGATCCTGCTCCTTGGCAGCGGCTACTGGATGCTGGCCGTCTATTTCGGCGGCTTCGCCAACGCCCCTGCTTACGTAAACATCATGCAAGCGCTCGGCTGGATCATGGTGCTGCTGTTTGCAGGGCTGTTTCACGGACCGTGGCTCAAGTTCAAGCGCGCTGTGGATGCAGCCGAGTGGGCTTCTGCCGGCGAGAGCCTCGACCATATTCGGCAAATCATCATGATCAATCTGCCGATCGGACTGATCGTGGTGATCATCGGCGGCACCGGACGATATTGGGAGTGGTGACTTTTTCGGGTCACGCTGAGGCGCGTTCCACAGGGCTTCGTCCGGCGTCAGATGGTCTGATTATAGGCGCCGACTTCCGGGTGTTTGCGCAGCACGCCGTCGACCGCTTTGAACATGTCGCGCATGCGCTGCTCTGAGATCGGGCTCTCGACCACCACCACCAACTCCGGCTTGTTCGATGATGCGCGCACCAAGCCCCAGGTGCCATCTTCGACGGTAACGCGGACGCCGTTGACCGTGACGAGATCGCGGATCGACTGACCAGCGACCTTCTCGTCCTTTGCTTTCGCCGCCTCAAAATGTCTTACGACGGAATCGACGATCGCGTACTTCTTCTCGTCGTCGCAATGCGGCGCCATGGTGGGCGAGCTCCACGTTTTCGGCAGCGCTTTGCGCAAATCGGCCATGCTCCTTCCGGGATTACGGTCAAGCATGTCGCAGACGGCAAGCGCGAAGATCATACCGTCGTCATACCCGCGGCCGAATGGCTTGTTGAAAAAGAAGTGACCCGACTTCTCGAAGCCGGCCAGTGCGCCTAACTCATTAACTCGCCGCTTGATGTAGGAATGCCCGGTTTTCCAGTAGTCAGCCTTCGCCCCGTTCGCCTTGAGAACCGGATCGGTCAGGAAAAGGCCGGTTGATTTGACGTCGACAACGAAGGTCGCGTTCTTGTGTAGCGCCGACATGTCGCGTGCCAGCATCACGCCGACCTTGTCGGCGAAAATCTCTTCGCCTTCGTTGTCCACCACGCCGCAGCGGTCGCCGTCCCCATCAAAGCCGAGGCCGACATCCGCCTTACTGATGAGCACGGCGTCACGCATGGCATGCAGCATCTTCATGTCTTCTGTGTTTGGATTATAGCGCGGGAACGTATGGTCGAGATTGCAGTCGAGCGGCACCACCTCGCAACCCGCCGCCGCCAGCACCCGCGGCGCAAAAGCGCCGGCCGTGCCATTGCCGCAGGCCGCGACCACCTTGAGCTTACGCTTAAGCTTTGGCTTTTTGCCGAGGTCGGCGATGTAGCGCTCGGGAAAATTCTCCACGAACACATAGGAGCCGCCGCCCCGGAGATCGAATTTGGCGCCGAGCACAATTTCCTTCAGGCGCTTCATCTCGTTCGGCCCGAAAGTGAGCGGGCGGTTGGCACCCATTTTGACGCCCGTCCAGCCGTTGTCGTTATGCGAAGCAGTCACCATGGCGACGCAGGGCACGTTCAATTCGAACTGCGCGAAATACGCCATCGGCGTCAGTGCCAGACCGATGTCGTGCACCTTGCAGCCTGCCGCCATCAGGCCGGAGACAAGCGCCATCTTCACCGACGCCGAATAGCTGCGGAAATCGTGTCCGGTAACTACCTCGGGCTTCACGCCCATTTCGCGGACCATCGTGCCGAGACCCATGCCCAGGGCCTGCACGCCCATCAGATTGATTTCTTTTTCCAGAAGCCAGCGCGCGTCGTATTCGCGGAAACCGGTCGGCTTCACCAGCGGCGAAGATTCATAGGCATAGGTATTGGGCTGCAGCGATGCTTGCGGCTGGGGAAACATCAGGTCCTCAAAACGGCGTGTGCGATTTCAATACCCAAACGCCGCAACTGCGCAAGCGGTCCGCGCAAAAGCCAAAAAGTGGAGGGCTCAATTATTGCTCGAGGACCAAGCGTCCGTCGGCGACTTCGTAGCGCCGCAGCTTGGAGAGGAAGGCCATTCCGAGCAGATTCTGAGCCAGCGCCTCGTCCGGAAAGACGATCGCCGGCACATCAAACACCGTGATGTCGCCGATTTCGACGCGATCGAGCTTGGCTCGCGCGACCTTGATCCGGCCGTTGGCCGTCGAGGCCACCATGTTGTAGTCGCGCGGCATCGGTCGGATGCCGATCAGCGCGGCATCGCTTTCGCGCAGCGCGACCAAGGTCGCGCCGGTGTCCACCAGAAAGTCAAGCGAGCGGCCGTCGATCCGCGCCTCGACGTGGAAATGCCCGTCGCGTCCGCCGGTGAGCTGCATCCGGTGCTGGCCGGCCGAGACTTGCTGCGGCTCTACTGTCTGCATCGCCGCGGCATGCGGCGTGGGTGGTTCGACAACGCTTTTGTCTACGTATTGGGCGAGATAGCTGCCGCCGACCAGCAGCGCGATAGCAAGAATGATCGCTTGGCGCATGCGACGAAATCCCGCGTTCAGGCCAGCCCAGCGTCGCACGAAAGTGCGAAGCCACACTTAACGCCGCATGAATCGCTCCGGCCAAGGTGAGCACGCGGTTAACTGAATCCGTCGTATTCAACTATTGTCGGCGTGACTTTGCCCGGCGGGTGGCTGGCGCGGAGTGAGGATCGTCCGGCCACGGATGTTTCGGATAGCGGCCGCGCATCTCCGTTTTCACATCGGCATAACTGCCGCGCCAGAATCCCGGCAGGTCGCGCGTCACCTGCACGGGCCGGTATGCGGGCGACAGCAATTCGATAACCAGCGGCACGCGCCCGCCTGCGATCGTCGGATGCCTGTCGAGGCCGAATAGTTCCTGGACGCGAACCGAAATAGTCGGGCCCTGCTCGGGCTCGTAATCGATGAGCACTGCCGAACCCGTCGGTACCACGAAATGCGTCGGTGCTTCGGCATCGAGGCGTTTGCGCAAACTCCAGGGGATGGCCGCGTCGAGGGCGGCGGAAAGGTCGTCGGCACCGATTTGTGCCAGCGTGGTTTTGCCGGCGATGAACGGCCCCAGCCATTCCTCAACGTTACGCGCGAGAGCGACATCGGAGAGGTCGGGCCAGTCCTCGCCTTCACACCGGCGCAGGAAGGAGACGCGGCTGCGCAGTTGTAGTTGCGCTTTGCTCCACGGCAGCCTGCCAAGGCCGAGCGTGGCAATGCCTTCCGCCAGGAGCCTCCCGCTCTCGGCGTCCGGCTTAACCGGTTTGACCTGCTCCGTGAGCACAATCGCGCCAAGTCGGCGGGTGCGCCGGGCGCGCAGCGACGCCGAGGCGGCATCGAAGACGACCATCTCGCGATCTTCGATTTGCGCGGAGAAGTTCGCTTCAATTTCAGCAACCGTAATTGGCGCGGCCAACACAATGCGGCTTGCGCCGGCAGCACCGGTCAATTCGGCGACGACAAGAAACTGCTCGCGCGCCAGCGCCGAGGCGGGCTCGATGTTTCCACCGCGGCCGTTAGCAAGCAGGAAGGCGCCTTGGCCGCCGCCGCGGTTTTTCGCAACGCGATCGGGATAGGCGAGCGCCAATAGGGCTCCTGGCGAAATTTCGCCGTTGCCCTTGATGCCCGCCGTAGCGGCCCATCGTTTTGTCATCGCGCGTGCATCCTGCGCGCGAGCCGAGCGGTCGCGGCGAAATTGCTCGAGCCGATGCCGCAAATCGGGATCGGCACCACCGAGCCCGCGCTCCGTGAGCACAGCGGCAATCTCGGCGGCGAGCAGGCCGGCACCCTTAGCCGCTGCGTCGACCACCATGCGCGCAAGCCGCGGCGGCAGCGGAAGCGCCCGCAACTGGCGTCCAGCCTCAGTGATGCGCCCTTGCGCGTCGATTGCCCCAAGGTCGCGCAGCAAGACGTGGGCTTCGTTGAGAGCAGCCATCGGGGGTGGATCGAGGAAATCGAGCTTTGACGGGTCGGAGACCCCCCATTGTGCCAAATCGAGCACGAAGGCCGACAAGTCGGCCGACAAAATTTCCGGCCGGGTGTAAGGCTCGAGCGAGCCGGTCTGCGGCTCGTCCCAGAGGCGATAGCAAATGCCGGTCTCCGTGCGGCCGGCGCGGCCGCGGCGTTGATCCGCAGCGGCGCGCGACACGCGCACGGTTTCAAGCCGCGTGAGACCGATGTCGGGCTCATAGCGCGGCACGCGCGCCAAACCGCTATCGACGACGAGGCGCACGCCTTCAATGGTCAGTGAGGTTTCTGCAATCGACGTAGCCAGTACCACCTTGCGCTTGCCCGCAGGCGGCGGCGCAATGGCACGGTCCTGCTCGCGCGACTCGAGCGCGCCGTAGAGCGCAACGATGTCGACGCTTGGATCGGCAACGCGCTGCTTGAGTAGTGTCTCGGTCCGGCGGATTTCGCCAGCGCCGGGAAGAAATACCAACAGCGATCCGTCCTCCGCACGCAGCGCGCGTTCCACCGCGCTTGCGACCTGCTCCTCGATGCGCAGGCGAGGGTCGCGGCCAAGGTAGCGCGTCTCGACTGGAAAGCTGCGGCCCGTACTCTCGATCACTGGCGCATTGCCCAAGAGGGTGGCCACACGCGCGCCGTCGAGCGTCGCCGACATCGCCAGCAGCTTGAGCTCCTCCCGCAGCCCGCTTTGCGCGTCGCGCGCCAGTGCCAGACCAAGATCGGCGTCCAGAGAGCGCTCATGGAATTCATCGAACAGCACGGCGGCGATGCCGTCGAGCGACGGGTCGTCGAGAACTAACCGCGTGAAGACGCCCTCGGTGACGACCTCGATGCGAGTACGCTTCGATACCTTCGAGCCGAACCGTACGCGCAAGCCGACTATGCCGCCGACCTCTTCGCCCAAATTCCAGGCCATGCGTGCTGCGGCAGCGCGCGCGGCAAGCCGTCGCGGCTCAAGGACCAGGATTTTCTTATTCATCGCCCACGGCTCATCGATGAGAACCAACGGTACGCGCGTCGTCTTGCCGGCACCCGGCGGGGCGACCAGCACGGCACAATTATTCGCTGCCAGCGCGGCGATGAGCGGCGGCAGCGCCTCGTCGATAGGAAGCGGTGTATCGAAGCGGTTCATAACCTTCGGCGTCATCACCCACGAAGGCGGGCGATGTAATAAATGTCCGCATCAATTCTTGTTGCGAGGCCTCGGTCACTGGACGCTCCGCTTTCGCCGGAGCATGACAATGTCCGAAGCCGATCATTTTCTCGCCCGTCCCACGCTCTCATAGGCGAATCCGTGCCGTGCGACTTCCTCCGGCCGATAAATGTTGCGCAAGTCGACCAGCACTGGCCGCTCCATGATTTTTTTCAGACGATCGAAGTCGAGCGCACGGAACTGCTCCCATTCGGTGACGATCACCAGCGCGGAGGCGCTCTTGGCGCAGTCATAAGCGTCCATGCAAAACGTCACGTCGGCGAGCAGTGCTTTCGCCTGCTCCATGCCGACCGGATCGTAAGCCCGCACTAAGGCACCCATATCCTGCAGTGCCGTGATCAGCGGCACCGAGGGCGATTCGCGCATGTCGTCGGTGTTTGGCTTGAAGGTCAAACCAAGTACGGCAACAGTCTTGCCGCGCATTTCGCCGCCCAAGGCATGCGCAACCTTGCGCGCCATGGCGCGTTTGCGCGCATCGTTGACCGTCACCACGGCCTCGATGAGACGTAACGGTGAAGCATTGTCCAAGCCCGTCTTGAGCAGCGCCACCGTATCTTTGGGGAAGCAGGAGCCGCCGAAGCCCGGACCGGCATGCAGAAATTTTGCACCAATGCGGTTGTCGAGGCCGATGCCGCGCGCGATCTCCTGCACGTCGGCGCCGACCTTTTCGGCGAGATCGGCGATCTCATTGATAAAGGTGATTTTGGTGGCAAGGAAGGCGTTGGCCGCGTATTTGATCAGTTCCGCAGTGCGGCGGTCGGTGTAGAGAATTGGGGCGCGATTGAGGTAAAGCGGCCGATAGAGTTCGCCCATAATCTCGCGGGCACGCGCATCGGTGGTGCCGACCACGATGCGGTCCGGATGCTTGAAATCGCGAATGGCGGCGCCCTCGCGGAGAAATTCCGGGTTCGACACCACCGCCGCCTGCGCATCGGGCCGCGTCTCGCGTACGATGCGCTCGACTTCATCGCCGGTGCCGACCGGTACGGTCGATTTGGTAACCACCACGGTGAAGCCATCGAGCGCGCGCGCGATCTCTCGCGCCGCCTCATAGACGAAAGAAAGGTCCGCGTGGCCGTCGCCGCGCCGCGACGGCGTGCCGACGGCGATGAACACCGCATCGGCAGCCGCCACTGCGGGCTTCAGCTCGGTTGTGAATCTCAGCCGGCCGGCGCGAACGTTGGTGAACACCAGATCGTGCAGACCAGGTTCGTAGATGGGCATTTCGCCGCGCTCTAGCGCCGCGATCTTGCCATCGTCCTTGTCGACGCAAGTCACGTCGTGGCCGAAATCGGCAAAGCAGGCCCCGGAAACAAGGCCGACATAGCCGGTGCCGATCATGGCAACGCGCATGAGCGTCCTCTTGCGACTAAGGTCAACGGGCCGACCGCTTGAGCCGGCGGCGTGTCTTAGCAGAGGGCATCCAGCCTTGCGAGGTTTGCCGATTTCTGTGGCCGCGGCCTATGACAGATTGATTAACACTGGCCCAGGGGCCACATTGCCGGCATGCCAGCAAGCGCGAAAAGTACAAGCAAGGCCAAGGCGGCGGTCGTAAAGCCGGCTGCGCCCCCTCCCGTCAATCCCAGCGCACGGCCGCTCAAAAAAGGCGACCATCTCTTTCTGGTGGACGGCTCCTCCTACATTTTTCGCGCCTATCACGCGCTGCCGCCGCTGACACGCAAATCCGACGGTCTGCAGGTCAATGCAGTGCTCGGTTTCTGCAACATGCTGTGGAAGCTGCTTGCGGAGATGAAGCCGGAAGAGAAACCGACGCATCTTGCGGTCGTCTTCGACAAGTCCGAGCACACATTCCGCAACGACTTCTATGCCGACTACAAGGCGCATCGGCCCGATGCGCCCGACGATTTGAAGCCGCAGTTCCCGCTGATCCGCGATGCGGTGCGCGCTTTCCAGATTCCCTGCCTTGAGCAACAAGGCTTCGAAGCGGACGATTTGATCGCGACCTACGCGCGGATCGCGTGCGAGTCGCAAGCGAGGACGACCATCGTCTCTTCGGACAAAGATCTGATGCAGCTCGTCGGCCCGACCGTGGTGATGTACGACACAATGAAAGACAGGCGTATCGGCCGCGCCGAGGTGATCGAAAAATTCGGCGTGCCGCCGGAAAAGGTGATCGAGGTACAGGCATTGATCGGCGATTCGACCGACAATGTGCCGGGCGTGCCCGGCATCGGCGTCAAGACCGCAGCCCAATTGATCGGCGAATATGGCGATCTGGAAACGCTGCTCAAACGCGCCGGCGACATCAAGCAGGACAAACGCCGGCAATCGCTCATCGACAATGCCGAGCAGGCGCGCATCTCCAAACGGCTGGTCACGCTGGACAATAACGTGCCGCTCGATGTGCCGGTGGACGAGCTCGCGGTGCACGAGCCCGATTACAAGCACCTGATCGCCTTCCTGAAGGCAATGGAGTTCACCTCGATCACCCGCCGCGTGGCCGAGAAGACTGGCATTGATGCGGCAGCGGTCGAGGCCGATGCGAAGTTGGCGGCGGGGTCGACGAATGCTTCGGCATCGACACGCGCGCCAACCGCGCGCACCGGCGGACAAGGGCTGCTGCCGCTCGAATCGCCGCCGCCGCGCGGCATAACGACTGCCGCCCCAGCGGCCGTGCTGACGCCAACGGCGCTTGCCGAGCGCCGGATCGAGGCGATGCGCGGCGCCAAGTTCGATACCGCCAAATACGAAACGATTGATAGCCTGCCGAAACTCAAGGCGTGGATCGCCCGCGCCTACGACGCCGGCGTGCTGGCGCTGAAGACGGAGACGTCCAGCCCCGATCCGATGCAGGCGGCGCTCTGCGGTGTCGCCTTCGCGGTGGCGCCGAACGAAGCCGCTTACCTGCCGCTCGGCCACCGTGAAGCCAGCGAGAGTGACGCGTCGGGCCTGTTCGCCGCCAAGCTGTGCGACGGGCAAGTCCCCGAGGCGCAGGCGCTCAATGCGCTGAAGCCGCTCCTGGAGGACCGCAGCGTCATCAAGATCGGACACGATATCAAGCGCGATTGTCTGGTACTCGCCTGCCGCGGCATACGCCTGGGTGCGGTCGACGACGTGATGCTGATGTCGTACGTGCTCGATGCCGGCAAGACCGCGCATGACACGGCAACGCTGGGCAGCCGCTATCTCGACCGCATGCCGTCGCGCTTCAATGAGGTGAAGAACCGAGAAAAGGCGCTGTTCACGCCGGAAGCAACGCCAATCGCGCGGGTGGCCGCTTTCGCCGCCGAAGATGCTGACATCGTGCTGCGGCTGTGGCAGGGCCTGAAGGTTCGCATGGCGGCGGAAAAGGTGGTCACCGTCTATGAGACGCTCGAGCGGCCGATGCCGCGCGTGCTCGCCTGCATGGAGCAACGCGGCATCACCATCGATCCGAATGTGCTGGCGCAGCTGTCCCGCGATTTCAGCAAGACGCAGGCGGCGCTGGAGCAGGACATCAACAAGATCGCCGGCACGCAGGTCAATGTCGGCTCTCCCAGGCAGCTGGGTGACATCCTGTTCGGCAAAATGGGCCTCCCCGGCGGTACGAAGACGAAAACGGGCCAATGGTCGACCACCGCGCGCGAACTGGAGGAATTGGCAGAAGCGGGCCATGAGCTGCCGCGCAAGATCCTTGACTGGCGGCAGGTCTCCAAGCTGCGCTCCACCTACACGGAAGCGTTGCCGAATTACGTCAATCCGACGACCAAGCGCGTGCATACGTCCTACGCACTCGCCTCCACCTCGACGGGGCGGCTGTCGTCCTCCGAGCCAAATCTGCAGAACATTCCCATTCGCACGGAGGATGGACGCAAAATCCGCCGTGCCTTTATCGCTGCGCCCGGCATGAAGCTCGTCTCCGCCGACTATTCGCAGATCGAGCTGCGGCTCTTGGCGGAAGTCGCCGACGTCCCCGCGTTGCGCAAGGCGTTCCAGGACAAGATCGACATCCACGCCATGACGGCCTCGGAAATGTTCGGCGTGCCAGTGAAAGACATGGCGCCGGACGTGCGCCGCCGCGCCAAAGCCATCAACTTTGGCATCATCTACGGCATTTCGGCTTTTGGCCTCGCCGTACAGCTCGGTATCGATAAGAACGAAGCCGGCGCCTACATCCGCAAATATTTCGAGCGCTTCCCCGGCATCCGCGACTACATGGAAGAAAGCAAGGAATATTGCCGCAAGAACGGCTACGTGCTCACGCTGTTCGGCCGCAAGTGCCACTATCCCGACATCAAGAACTCGAATGCGTCGATCCGCGCCTTTAACGAGCGCGCGGCCATCAATGCGCGGCTGCAAGGCTCCGCCGCCGATATCATCCGTCGCGCCATGATCCGCATCGAGCCCGAGCTAGAGAAGGCCGGGCTCAAGGCGAAAATGCTGCTGCAGGTGCATGACGAGCTGATTTTCGAAGTGCCACAGAGCGAAGTGAAGGACACAATCACCATCGTCAAAAGCGTGATGGCGGACGCGCCACATCCTGCGGTGACGCTGCACGTGCCGCTACAAGTCGATGCTCGCGCCGCCGACAACTGGGACGAGGCGCACTAGCGCGTCAAGGTACGACGGCGAAAAATAGGAAAGCCGCGAAGATCGCAAGATGCACGATGCCCTGGAGCACCGTGGTGCGCCCGGTGCCCAAAGTGATGATGCCAACCAGCAGCGTCAGCCCTAACAGCACCTCTCCTTTCTGATCGAGACCGAGCGTCAGCGGCCGTTGCAGCGCGATCGACACGAAGGCGACGGCGGGAATGGTGAGGCCGATGCTGGCGAGCGCCGATCCCAAAGCGAGATTAAGGCTGGTCTGCAGACGGTTGGCTTTGGCGGCATTGAGTGCCGCCAATCCCTCGGGTAGCAGCACCAATGCGGCGATGACAATGCCGACAACGCCTTGCGGCACGCCGAGTCGTACGATGCCGGCGTCCACCGCCGGCGTAACGGCCTTGGCGAGACCGACAACTGCCAGTAACGCGGCAAGCAGCAGGCCGCCACTGGTCGCGGCGGCGCTGTTCGAGGGCGGCGGCAGATGCGATTCCTCGCCGCCCGCGACTGGCAGAAAATAATCCCGATGCCGCACCGCCTGCACGAAAACGAAGGCGCCGTAGAGCAAAAGAGAAATAACGCCAGCGAAGACAAGCTGCGAAGGGCTGAACTCCGGACCGGGCGCCGTTGTCGCGACATTCGGCACGACCAATGTGAGGATGGTCAGCGCCGCCAGGACGGCGAGTGCGGCGCTCGCCCCATGCAGATGAAAGCCCTGCTCGCCATGCCGCGCGCCACCCCACAACAGGCAGACCCCGACAATGCCGTTGCATACGATCATGACAGCCGCGAACACAGTGTCGCGTGCAAGCTCTTGTTTTCCTGTCGGAGCGCCGATCATGACCGATACGATTAGCGCCACTTCGATGATAGTAACGGCAATCGCCAACACCAAAGTGCCGAATGGCTCGCCGGTGCGATGCGCCACCACCTCGGCGTGATAGACGGCGGCAAAGACGGTAGCGATCAATACCGCGCCGCAAAACGCGGCCAGCGGGCCGCTCGTCCCAAGCAAGAAGGCCGCCAGCAAAGCGATCCAGGCCAGTACCGGCCATGCCCACGCCCACCAGGGCATCGGCACCGTCCCGACACCGGCGGCGGATGCTTTGCGCCGCGCGCTTTTGGCAATCACTTCCGCTTCCGTCCGCGCGCTTTCTTGTTCCGGCCGCGCGAGGCGGACGCCGACGCTTTTGCGGGCTTGGCCGGCAGGACCGCCACAGCTTCGATCTCGAACAGTCCGCCGGGACGCGCCAACGCCGGAACGCCGATAGTCGTCGAAGCGGGTGGAGCGTTCATGTTCAGATAGCGGTCGCGCACTTCGCGGAATGCCGCCATGTTGGTCTGGATATCGACAAGGAAATTGTTGATCTTGACCACGTCGCTCCATTTGGCACCCGCTGCGTTCAAAGCGAGCGTCATATTTTCGAAAGCCTGCGCGCATTGCGCACGAAAATCTCCGGGTGCGCCGACGAACTTGTTTTCGGTATCGAGGCCAAGCTGTCCGGCGAAATAAATGAGCCGGTTGGGGCCGGTCGCTTCCACCACGTAACTGTAGCCCGGCGGTTTAGCTAGCGTTTTTGGATTGCTGAAGCGCAGATTGCTGCCCATGGCAAACCTCCCTCACGTTTTTTTTGACCGTTTCATCGATGCCTTATTCTCCTCCAGAAGTCCGAGTGTTTGTCCGAGCCACTTGGTCGTCGGCGCCTGGATCAGAATTGTCATCAAGATGGCAATGAAGGTGACCGAGGCGATGATTTGCGCACCGGGGGCCTTCATCCCGAGCAGGAGACCCGCGAGGGCCGCGGGAATAACTCCAGTCTCCCGAGTCCAGCACATGAACAACATCTCATTAAAGCTCCACCTGGCGCGCCGGTCGGGCAGTGCGCAGGCGAACACCGTGAGCGGCCGCGCGACAAGCATGAAAACTGCAATGACGGCGATGCCGCCGAGCCAATACTGCGCCATCAGCCGGAAATCGACCTGTGCGCCAAGGAGCATGAAGATAAACAGACGCATGATGAAGGCGGTAGTCATCACGTATTCGTCGAGCCTCTGCTGCTCCCGCGCGCTCATATTGAAACCGAATACGTCCTTGTTGCCCACGGTAATGCCGAAGACGAAGACGGCCATAAAGCCGCTCGCCTGCAGCCCATCGGCGGCGAAATAGGCTCCAATCACCGCCACCAACGTGACGACCGGGGCATACTCGGCAAGGAAGGACCAGCGCTCATGCGCAATCAGCAGCGCGGCGAGATAGCCGAGGATCAGACCGGCGACGATCCCGATGGCCGATTGTTTGAACAGGTCCAACACGGAGGAGGTGAGCGAAAAACCGCCGGTGCCCATGGCGACGGCAAGTACACCGAAAGTGACGATCGCGCCCATCGCATCGTTGAAAGCCGATTCGCTCATCACCGTCTGCGCCACGCGATCGCGTATCTTTACCTGGCGGAAGATCGGCACCAGCGTTGCCGGATCGGTGGAGGCAAGCGCCGCTCCGAGCAGAAGCGCCACGATCCATGGCAAACCAAGAATCGCGTGGGCGGCAACGCCGGTGACCGCCGCCGTAATGAGCACGCCAATCGTCGCGATCACCACGATGGTGATCCACACGCGCTTGAGCACCTCCAGGCGTAACGAAGCGCCACCGTCGAACAGGATGTAGCTCGCACCGAACAATAGGATGATCTGGTTCAATGCCGAGTCGGCTTTGATGTCGATCAGCCCGAGCACATGTGGGCCGATCAGCATGCCGACGACCAAAAACAGCGCCACGTCCGGAATCTTGGCTTTTTGCGCCAGAAAGCCCGTAACAGTGCCGACGGCGAGGATCAGCCCGCCGGATATCATCGTGTGTTTGGCAAGTTCAATCGCGGCCGACGATTCCATCACGCTCCCCCGGCGGGCACCAAGACTGCCGCCAAATAAAGCCCCGTCGGCGTCAGCACGCGGCGATGCTGCCCGACGAGCAATGGAATCTCAAGACCGCAACTTTTCGCCCGCATAAGCGTTTGAACTGCGCGCACCGCGACACGTGCGGAGTGCGGGGAGCGACCGATGTATCGCCACATGCTTGCGATATGCACGGCGGCCAGCGTACTCGCCGGCGGCCTGTTTATCTATGCGCCGCCGGCTCAAGCGGGCTTTTTCGAGCGCCTGTTCAGCGGCTTGCGCCATGCTTTTCACGCGCCACGGCTGCCCGATACTATTCGAGAGTTTGCGCCGCCTGACGAACAACTTGGGCCGGGCGAACGAAGCAGCGCTAGCGAGCGGGTCTCTGGCACAGCCTTTTGTGTGCGCAGTTGCGATGGACACTTTTTCCCGGTGCTCGCTCATCCGGGCATGAGCGCAGCAGAGGCGTGCCACGCTTTCTGCCCTGCCAGCCGCACGCGACTCTATTCCGGCAGCACAATCGATACCGCCGTGGCCCAGGATGGTAGCCGCTATACCGACTCGCCCAATGCTTTCGTCTATCGCCAACATTTGGTCGCCGGCTGCACCTGCAACGGGCACGATGCGTTCGGGCTGGCGCACGTCGATGTGGAAAACGATCCAACGCTAAGACCGGGTGACGTTGTCGCAACCAACAATGGCATGATGGCCTACATCGGGCGCGACGGCACGACGGCGCAATTCACTCCAGCCGATGACTATCGCCATTTCTCGCCTACCTATCGCCGTAAGCTCTCAGAAATGGAAGTTCGCAGCGCCGAACGTTAGGAGTCGGCCGTCATCATTTCTGCAAAATCTCGTCTTTAACGCTGCTCCCGCTTGACGCTTGACCCAAACGAGGCCTTGGGCAGAGTCGCGTCCAGCTTTATAGAGAGCGGCTTTCCCGATGCGCACGACGCTTCTGAAATGGCTCGCGGTTCTCCTTATGGGCCTGCTGGCGGGCCCAGCCTTGGCTGCGCCGCGCTGCCGCAACACCGCCAATTTCGAGCAATGGCTCGCGGCCTTTAAGAAAGACGCGCTTGCGCAAGGCATCTCGCCGCGGGTGCTGGCGGAAGCTGCCTCCGACATGACTTTCGATCCGGCAATCATTCGCCGAGATCAGGGTCAGGCGGTCTTCAATCTCACTTTCCTGCAATTCTCCGACCGCATTCTCGCCGGGCACCGTTTCGAGAACGGCGAAGCGGCCTTGAAAAAGCACGCGCGCCTCTTTGCCGAAATCGAGAAGACTTACGGGGTCCCCGGCCCGGTGCTTACCGCCTTCTGGGGACTGGAGAGCGACTTCGGCAAGGTGTTCGGTAATTACCGCATCCTGCGGGCGCTGACGACGCTTGCCTATGATTGCCGGCGCCCCGACTTCTTCCGTCAGCAACTGCTCGATGCGCTGCGGATCGTGCAGCGCGGCGACCAGCGGGTCGAGGACATGGTCGGCGACTGGGCCGGCGAGTTCGGTGGCATGCAGTTCACCGCCTCCGACTATCTCAAGAATGCCGTTGACTTCGATCACGACGGCCGGCGCGACCTGATCCACAGCATTCCCGACACGCTCGCATCGGGCGCCAACTTCCTGGTCAGCCTCGGCTGGCAACGTGGGCAGCCTTGGCTGCAAGAAGTGCGCGTGCCGGAGCAACTGCCTTGGCAAGAGGCAGACGTCAATATTCAGCACCCGGTCTCGCAGTGGGCCGCGTGGGGCGTGCGTGCGGCTCATGGCAGGTTGGCGGACGGTTCGCTGCCGGCCTCCTTGCTGCTGCCGATGGGCCGCCACGGTCCGGCGTTCCTCGCCTATCCGAATTTCAAGGCTTTCCTCGGCTGGAATTCGGCATTCGTCTACTCAACGACCGTTGCCTATTTCGCCACGCGTCTGGCCGGCGCACCGATCGTCGATCACAGCGCGGCGAAGACGGTGCCGGTCTTGTCCACCGAACAAATGATGGAACTGCAGCGACTGCTCGCCAAGCAGGGGTATGACATCGGCGAGATCGACGGCAAGCTCGGCAACGCCACACGCACGGCGGTCAAACAGGCGCAGATCAAGGCGGGTTTGCCGGCGGATTCCTGGCCGACGGTCGAATTGATCTCTCGCCTGCGCGGCAGTTGAGGCCAACGCCGGCGTCATTGGACGCGGGCTTGCCCCTCGCTTTTGCGACGCACAAGTTCCAGACAAGGATCGTCATCGCAATCACATCCGCATGATCGTGCGCCGGTTTGGCGCGCGGCGCCCGTTGATTTCTTGGGAGGAATTCGGGCGGGAGTGGAGGATTGACATGACACAACGTCCAGCTCGGCTGGCCCTCATGGCCGGTCTGGTCGCGGGGCTGGCGGCAATACCGCTCGCCGGCCACGCTCAACAGAAAAAGCAGGCTGCGCCTGCCCAAGCTGCGCCCGCCCGTGCAGCGCCCGCCGCGCCGCACCAGGCGCCGCATATAGCCGCACCTCATCCAGTGCAGCGAATGGCTGTGCCGCATATGCAAATGAATCGTGCGGCCACCCCGCATCTGCAATTCCGTCGCGCCGCGACCCCGCAGCCCCATCGGACTGTGGCGGCGCCGACGCAGCACTTTCAGGTCAATCGCTCAGTCCAGCGGCACGAGCGAGCCGTCCAGCACCAAGAGCGCGCCGCGCGGCGCCATGAGCACGCGGTGCAGCGGCAGGCGCAGCACGCTTCGCCAAAGCTCAATGCCGCGCAAACGCAGACGACCCGCGCGCAGCAGCGCGCGGAACGCTTGCAGCGGCGCCGCGAGGATCGCGCATTGCGCAACACGCCGAAAAGCCAGCGTGCCGCCAAGCGCGAGGAAATTCGCCGCGCCCGCGAGCAGCGTGCGCAGCAGCGCCAGCAGCAGGCTCACCCCAACGCCGCGCTGACGACCAATGCCACGCAAGGCAACAAGCAGACACGCACGCAGCGCGCAACGCGCCAAGCGAACCGCGTGACGCCACAGGCGGCGCGCGCCGGCCGTTTCGCCGCGCGCTTTGCCTCGCTCTCCCATGCGCAGCGCCACAGGCACCATTATGCCGCCTGGCGCGCCTGGCGCCATGGGCTGCGCGCGGCGTTCGTCGCCTGGTACGGGCCGGTGTTCTGGCCTTACGCCTATTCGGACATCTTTGACTATACGTTCTGGCCGTACGGCTACGAGGAGGGCTACTGGGATTTCGCGTATGACGATTTCATCGATAGCCTGTTCTGGGGCGAGGCAGGTCCACCGGCCGAGTACGTCTACGGCGACGCCGCGCCAGGCTCTTACGCGCAGAGCGCACCGAGTGTGCGGGTGCGCCAGGCGATGGTCGCTCAACTCTGCCAGCAGCCCGGCACCGGCGTTACCGCCTGGCCGTTCACCCAGATCGAGCAGAAACTCGACCTGACCGCAGATCAAAAAAATCTGCTCGAGGGCGTACGCGAAGCCGCCAAGGACGCCGCCGCGACGTTCAAGGCGTCCTGCCCGGCGAACGATGCCTTCCCACTGACGCCTCCGGGCCGCTTGCAGGCAATGACGGCGCGATTGCAAGCCACACTGCAGGCGGTTGAGACCGTCAAACCCGCGCTTGACAAGTTCTATAGTTCGCTGTCCGACGAACAGAAGGAGCGCTTCAACGAGCTTGGTCCCAAGCACCCGGCCAATAATGTCGAGACGACCGCGGCGCTGCCGGCCGACAGCAAGTCGTGCTCGGAGCCAAAGCCCGGCCTCACCAATCTGCCGATCGAGCGCATTGGCGACGCCGTCAACCCCAACGACGCGCAGGACGCCAAGCTGACCGCGTTGCAAGACGCAACCGACAAGGCCGTGTCGATCCTGCAGGCGGCCTGTCCCGAAGAAACGCCGGTCACGCCGCCGGGCCGACTCGACGCCATGGAGACGCGGCTGAAAGCGATGATCCAGGCGGCGAACACGGTGAAGCCGGCCCTCGTCGACTTCTATGCTTCGTTGAGCAGCGAGCAGAAGGCGCGGTTCAACGAGATCGGCAAGGAGGTAGCTTCGAAGAGCTGATCCGGTTCTGCACGGCAAACAACCGGTAAAAAAGGCGGCCTCGCTGGCCGCCTTTTTTGCAGCGTTAACGATTCAATGACCCATTCGCAAATTTGCGCGGATTTTGGAGGCAAATCTTAATCGCCGCGCGGAAAGATACCGGCGTTTTGGCCGGAGCGCGTGCATGCAGGATCGCCGACGCGAGCATCGTAACAGAACCCTGCGCAGCGGGAAGATCCTCTTCAACAAGCGGCGCTCGGTCATTAATTGCGTCGTGCGCAATCTGTCCGATATCGGCGCCTGCCTCGAACTCGACACCACGATGGGCATGCCGGCGAGCTTCGAATTGCTTATCGAGGGCACCGATAACAGCCGGCGCTGCCACGTGGTCTGGTTGTCGGAAACACGCGCCGGCATTGAGTTCCTGCAGGCCGGCGGCACGCAGGAGGCCGCCGAGACGCAAAGCGACCTGCCGACGGTAACGGCGACGCCGCCAGCGACCAATTCGACCGAGATTCTCAAAAGCCAGTTGCTATCGGTCCGCGCAGCCCTCGATGAAGTGCCGGTCGGCATCGTGCTGCTGGACTCGGAGACGCGCGCGCAGTTCATCAACCGC
>DASRDF010000116.1:0-77652 GCA_035652735.1 Pseudolabrys sp.
TTATGGCGAGGGCTCAGAAATCAAGGCTCGCCGAATCGTATCGGATGGGTTACAGGTCGGCTCCCATGGCGCGGTATATTTTCATCACCGGCGGCGTGGTTTCCTCACTCGGCAAGGGTCTCGCGTCCGCAGCGCTCGGCGCGCTGCTGCAGGCGCGCGGATACAAAGTCCGTCTGCGCAAGCTCGACCCCTACCTCAACGTCGATCCTGGCACGATGTCGCCGTATCAGCACGGAGAGGTCTTTGTCACCGACGATGGGGCCGAAACCGATCTCGACCTCGGGCACTACGAGCGCTTCACCGGCCGCCCGGCGACGCGCTTCGATAACATCACCACGGGTCGCATCTATCAGGACATTCTCTCGCGCGAACGGCGCGGCGATTATCTCGGCGCCACCATTCAGGTGATCCCCCATGTCACCAACGCGATCAAGGATTTCATTCGCGACGGCAATGATGGCTTCGATTTCGTGCTGTGCGAGATCGGCGGCACCGTCGGCGACATCGAGGGACTGCCGTTCTTCGAGGCGATCCGGCAGCTTGGCAACGAGCTGCCGCGCCATCACGCGGTCTATATCCATCTCACGCTGCTGCCGTTTATTCCGAGCGCTGGCGAGTTGAAGACAAAACCGACGCAGCATTCGGTGAAGGAGCTGCGCTCCATCGGCATCCAGCCCGACATTCTGCTGTGCCGGACCGATCGTCCCATCCCCCCGGGCGAACGGCGCAAACTCGGCCTGTTCTGCAATGTGCGCGAAAGCGCCGTGATCGAAGCGCGCGACGTCGATAACATTTACGCGGTCCCGGAGGCCTATCATGACGCCGGACTCGACGACGAGGTTCTCGCCGCCTTCGGTATCGAGAATGCGCCGGAGCCCGATCTTGTACGCTGGCGCACGATCAACGAGCGCATTCGCAATCCGGAAGGCGACGTGACCATCGCCATCGTCGGTAAATACACGGGCATGAAGGACGCCTACAAATCTCTGATCGAGGCGCTTTCCCACGGCGGCATCGCCAACAAGGTGAAGGTCAATCTCGACTGGATCGAATCCGATGTGTTCGAGAACGAGGACCCGGCGCCCTTCCTCGAGCAGGTCAATGGCATTCTCGTACCCGGCGGCTTCGGCCAGCGCGGCGCCGAAGGCAAGATCCGAGCGGCGCAGTTCGCGCGCGAGCGCAATGTGCCGTATTTCGGCATTTGCTTCGGCATGCAGATGGCCTGCATCGAAGCGGCACGAAATCTGTGTGGAATCGAGGACGCCAATTCGACCGAGTTCGGCCAGACGCGGGAACCAGTTGTTGGTCTAATGACCGAATGGCTCAAGGGTAACGAGTTGCAGAAGCGGCAGGCAAACGGAGAGCTCGGCGGTACCATGCGGCTAGGCGCCTATCCTGCGACACTGACGCGCGGCAGCCGGGTAGCTGAAATCTACCGTGGCACGGAAATTTCCGAACGCCACCGCCATCGCTACGAGGTGAACACCGCCTACAAAGGGCGGCTCGAGCAACGCGGTATGCGCTTCTCTGGAATGTCGCCCGACGGCATCTTGCCCGAGATCGTCGAATACGAGGACCATCCCTGGTTCATCGGCGTTCAATTCCATCCCGAGCTCAAGTCGCGGCCCTTCGAGCCGCACCCGCTATTCGCCTCCTTCATTGGTGCGGCGGTCGAGCAGAGCCGGTTGGTGTAACCGTGCCGCGCGCTGCCGTCGGTGCGGCGATTGCCGCTACGGCTCTCTTGGGTTCGCCAGCGGCTTTTGCTCAGCCCTCTTCCAGTTCGCCGCGCGTCCTCGACGCCTGGTCGGGGTCGACCTTCCTCTGTGAAGTGGACGCCAAGCTCAAGGCGCCGGGCGGCCTATGCGACGGCGTCAATGCCGAGGCGGCGCGTCAGGCCACGGCGGCAAAGATCAAATTGGTCGCCCTTGTCTGCGGCGACGGCGAGAGCGGCAAGACCGCCAAAGCCAGGGCGGCAGGATTCGAAGACAATTCGGCAGTTGAAATGCACCTACAGCTGCGCCCGCCGCACAGCCCGCTCCGGGACGCCATCATCGATGTTAATGCGTTGTCGCGACTGGATCCGGTTCCACAGCAGGTTGCGGGACAACCGCACATGTTCCGAAAGATCTACGCGCAGGGCGCTGATCTCGATGCCGCTCCGGACTGGGGCCGGAAAGTTGTGCCTACGGTCAAGACAATGCTTGAGGGCTTCTTCGAGACGTACTCTGCGCCGGCACAGGAGCGGTGATGGCGCGCGGCATCGATCATATCGTTCACGCCGTGCATGACCTCGATGCTGCCGCTGCTTTTTATCGCGGTCTTGGCTTCACCGTCGGTGGGCGCAACGTGCACCCCCGCGAATGGGGCACGCACAATCGCATCATCCAGACACCTGATACTTTCATCGAGTTGCTCGCCCTTGCCGACCAGAGCGGCATGGTACCGCATGCGCCGCATTACTTCTCGTTCGGAGCCTTCAATCGCGATTTCCTCGAACGCGAGCAAGGACTGTCCATGCTGGCGCTGAAAGGCCGCGGGCCGCAGGATGCGGAGGAATTCCGCAGTAAAAACATCGGCGATTTTCAGGTCTATGAATTCGAGCGGGAAGGTGACCGCCCGGACGGAGCACCCGCTAAATTTTCGTTTGCGCTTGCCTTCGCTGCCGCGCCCAATGCCCCGGATATCGCTTTCTTTACTTGTCAGCACCGCCATCCTCCGGAAAATTTTTGGAATGCCGATCTGCAGAAGCACGCGAATGGCGCGACAGGCGTCGCCGGCGCGGCTCTAGTTGCCGAACGGCCAGAGCGGTATCGCGGCTTCATGGAAGACTTCGTCGGCGTCGAAGCACGCTGCATGAGCGACGGTATTGCCTTCGACACGCCACGCGGCGCGATCGAAATGATGACCCCGGCGGCCTTTGCCGGTCGCTACGGCGTGGCGGCACCGTCACAAGATCGCGGTCCGCGGCTCGCCGCGATACGCTTTTACCTGGCCGACGCCGCCGTTGTGCAAAATGTGCCCGAGCTCGCAGGGATTGCTGGACTTTACGAGGGCAACGCCGCCATCATTGGTGCAAACGATGCTCTGGGCGCAGTAATCGTGTTTGAACCTGCCCGTTGACCGGGAAGCATTCCGACTTCATGGTCCGGCCGCAATGGACCAAAGCCTCATGCCTAACGCCGCCGTCGGCATCGGTGCCGTCCGCTTCGGGAACGATTTGCCGCTAGCGCTAATTGCCGGGCCTTGCGCACTTGAATCGCGCGCGCACGCACTGGAAATGGCGACCGCGCTGAAGGAGATTGCGGCAAAAGTCGGCGTCGGCCTCGTCTATAAGACGTCCTTCGATAAGGCCAATCGCACATCGGCGCAAAGCGCACGGGGTATCGGCCTCGACGCAGCGTTGCCGGTTTTCGCCGAGATTCGCGACAAACTGAAAATTCCGGTGCTTACGGACGTGCATCAGGCGGACCAGTGCGAGCGTACGGCAGAAGCTGTGGATGTTTTGCAAATACCGGCTTTTTTGTGCCGCCAGACTGACCTGTTGATTGCTGCGGCCAATGCCGGCAGGGCCGTCAACGTCAAGAAAGGACAGTTCCTCGCCCCTTGGGACATGAAGAACGTGGTGGGGAAAATTACTGGCGCCGGCAATCGCAATGTGCTGGTGACCGAACGCGGCGTCTCGTTCGGTTACAACACTCTCATTTCCGACATGCGCGCGCTGCCGGTTTTGAAGCGCACCACCGGCGCACCGGTGATCTTTGATGCCACGCATTCGGTGCAGCAGCCGGGCGGGCAGGGCGACAAGTCAGGCGGCGAGCGCGAATTTGTGCCGGTATTGGCGCGCGCGGCGGTGGCGGTCGGGGTCGCCGGCGTCTTCATCGAGACGCACCAAGACCCTGATAAAGCGCCATCCGATGGACCCAATATGCTGCCGCTGAAACAGATGGAGCCATTGTTGCGCGAGCTCATCGAATTCGATCGACTGGCCAAGCGTTGACTTGAACTGCTCTCCGTGACGCGCACGCTCAACATCATTGCTTTTGTCGTCTTTGCGAGCGCGCTATTCATCCGCTCAACCGATCCGGTTATTCCGCTGATCGCCGACGGACTGCACGTCGAGCCGTCGACTGCGGCGCTACTCTCCACTGCCTTCACGTTGCCTTACGCATTGGTGCAGCCGCTGCTCGGCGCGCTCGCCGACATGTTCAGCAAGTCGCGGTTGATGTTGTTGTGCCTCGCGCTGGTCACCGTTGCCACCTTGGTCTGCGGCTTTGCGCCGAGCTACAAATTTCTGTTTGTCGCGCGAATTCTGGCAGGACTTGCCTCGGGCGGGGTGGTGCCGATCTCGTTTGCGCTGGTCGGGGATCTGGTGCCGTTCGAAAAACGGCAAGTCGCCATGGGTCGGCTGCTGTTTGCCATCATGACCGGAAACTTGCTGGGCGCGACATGCGCCGGGATTGTCGGCGACCTTGCAGGCTGGCGCGGCGTGTTTTTTGTCACGGGCGGCCTCGGTGCGATCGCGTTGCTGGTAGCTGTTGCCGGATTCCGCGGCGTAACCGATGTCAGTACCGGCCGCTTCGACCTATCGAGCCTCATCCCAAACTATCGCGCCATCTTCCGCAATCCGCTGGCGAAGATTTGCTTTGGCGCCGTCTTTTTCGAAGCCTTGTTCATGTACGGCTCTTTTCCGTACATAGCCACCATGCTGCGACAGGCGGGCGAGCCGCGCGCCTCGATCGCCGGCGTCGTCATCGCCGGTTTCGGTATCGGCGGCGCGCTCTACGGGCTCACGGTGTCGCGCCTGCTGCCGCTACTTGGCGAACAACGTATGATGCGCGCCGGCGGCGCCGCGCTCGGCTTTTGCCTGGCCATCATCGCCGCGCGGCTTTATTGGCCGCTTGAGTTCGTCAATTTCGCGTTGCTCGGCTTCGGTTTCTACATGCTGCACGCGGTAATCCAGATCTACGCCAGCGAGCTTGCGCCGACTGCGCGCGGCTCCGCTATGGCGTTGCACTCGTTCTTTTTCTTCATGGGGCAGGCTATCGGGCCGATTATCTACGGTGTCGGACTGAGCACCATCGGGCTCGATCCGGTGCTGTTGTTTGGTGCAGCCGTTCTTGTCTGCGTCGGCCTCACCTGCGCGCATTGGCTGCGGCGGCCGCAGGAGGCCGAGGTTTAGCCGCGCCCGCGATAAGGTGGCGTGCCTTGGTCGGCTGGCAGCCAGACATCGTTGGGCAATTTGCCCGTCTGCCAGAACACATCGATCGGTATGCCTCCGCGTGGATACCAATAGCCGCCGATCCGCAGGTATTTTGGCTGCAGAAGAACGGCAAGCTTCTTGCCGATCGCCACCGTGCAGTCTTCGTGGAAAGCGGCGTGATTGCGGAAGCTATTGAGATAGAGCTTCAGCGATTTCGACTCGATCAGGAACCGGCCTGGCACGTAATCGATGACGAACCGCGCAAAGTCCGGCTGCGCAGTAATGGGGCAGAGGCAAGTGAACTCCGGCGCGGTGAAGCGCGCGACATAGTTCGTGTCAGGATGCGGGTTGGGCACCCGATCGAGCTGCGCCTTGTCGGGCGAAGCGGGAATAGGCGCGGAGCGCCCGAGTTGCAGCCGTTTCTTCGCCATATCCCTATGGAATGCCCTGTCTCGCAGGGGCATGACAAGAGGGTTGTCGATCCTGTAGAAGCGGCGCCGAAAGATAGCTCCATGACCGCGATCACCGATATCACCGGCCGCGAAATTCTCGATAGCCGCGGCAATCCGACCGTCGAGGTCGATGTCTTCCTTGAAGACGGCTCGCGCGGGCGTGCCGCCGTGCCGTCAGGCGCCTCAACGGGCGCTCACGAGGCCGTAGAACTGCGCGATGGCGACAAGTCACGATACGGCGGCAAGGGCGTGCGCAAGGCCATCGACGCGGTTAACGGCGAAATCTTCGATGCACTCGGCGGCATGGACGCAGAAGCGCAAGCTAAGATTGACGACACGCTGATCGCGCTCGACGGCACGCCAAACAAAGCGCGTCTCGGTGCCAATGCCATTCTCGGCGTGTCACTCGCTTGCGCTAAGGCTGCCGCCGCTGCCAAGCGCGAACCACTTTATCGCTATGTGGGCGGAGCGGCCGCGCGCACTTTGCCCGTGCCGATGATGAACATTCTCAACGGCGGCGTGCATGCCGACAATCCGATCGATTTTCAGGAATTCATGATTATGCCGGCGGGGGCGCCCAGTTTCGCCGAAGCCTTGCGCACGGGCTGCGAAATTTTCCAGACGTTGAAGGCGCAGCTCAAGGCCGCCGGTCACAACACCAATGTGGGCGATGAGGGCGGCTTTGCCCCCAACCTGCCATCGGCAGAAGCGGCACTCGATTTCGTCATGGGAGCGATTGCAAAGGCCGGCTACAAGCCAGGTGCAGATGTATTTATTGCGCTCGATCCCGCGGCGAGCGAATTTTTTAAGAATGGTTCTTATGTATACGAAGGCGAGCATAAGACGCGCTCGCCGCAGCAGCAGGCCGACTATCTCGCCGAGCTTGCAGGCAAATACCCGATTGTCTCGATCGAGGACGGTATGGCGGAGGACGATTGGAACGGCTGGAAACTACTGACGCACAAGCTTGGCGAAAAGGTGCAGCTTGTCGGCGACGATCTGTTCGTCACCAATGTGACGCGCTTGTCGAAAGGGATCAAAGAAGGCATTGCCAATTCCATCCTCATCAAGGTCAATCAAATCGGGACATTGACCGAAACGCTTGCGGCGGTGGAGACGGCGCATAAGGCGGGGTATACGGCGGTGATGTCGCATCGTTCCGGCGAGACGGAAGATACGACTATCGCTGATCTGGCGGTCGCCACCAACTGCGGACAAATCAAGACAGGCTCGCTTGCCCGTGCCGACCGTACAGCCAAGTACAACCAGCTCCTGCGCATCGAAGAGGAACTAGGGGCGCAGGCGAAATTTGCTGGCCGCTCGGTTCTTCGGTCGGCCCGTTAAAAAATTTGCCGTGGACTTGCATTCGTCTCACCGTTAACCGCTAATCAGGCCTCTAAACCCAGAGCAGCTGCGATGGACCAGACGACGAGACTGAGCCCCAACGACCGTCGGCGCGCGGTCGACGATCTTGCCGACTACATCGCGCAATCCGTGGACAAGGCGCGCGCGGTAGAGAAGCCGTTTTTCCATCTCGAATTCGACCATGTGTTTCCAGACGACGTGTACGCGCGCATTCTGGCGCTGATGCCGCAGTCGCGTGACTACCGTCCGATGCATGGCCGCAGCAAGGGCCACGATCTCGACGATGGCACGCATACGCGGGTGAAGATCGATCTTTTCCCGGAGTACATCCGCAGTTTGCCGGCGGAAAAACGCGCGCTGTGGGACGTTATCGGCAGAGCACTGTGCTCCGAGAAACTAAAACAGGCATTCATCAGGCGTCTAGCGCCTGGCCTCGAGAAGCGTTTCGGCAAGGGCTTCGCGAAAGTTGGCATGTATCCCATTCCGATCCTGACGCGCGACATACCCGGCTATCTGATCACGCCGCATACCGACACGCATTGGAAAGGCATCACCGTCCAGCTTTATCTGCCGGCAGACGATGCGAACACCGATGTCGGCACCATTTTCCATGACGTGCTCTCAGACGGCTCCAAGCCAAAGGCGATGCAGATGCGCTTTGCGCCGAACAGTGGCTATGCGTTCGCGGTCGGCGACGACACCTGGCATTCGGCCGATCCGGTGCACAACCGCATCAAGACACGCGACTCCATCCTGCTCACTTATTTCGTCGATGCCGGCCTGTTGCGCGTGCTGCGCAACCGCGGCAAGCGCATCGGCAATTTTTTGCTCAACGAGATGCGGCAGCGGGTCTAAGCCGTGGACGATAACATTGTCCGCTCGGTCCCCGCGGAAGCGGGAGCCGGCGCAATGGATTTCGCGCTTGTGCGGGCTAACGGTGCATTAAAACCGTCTTAACGCGATTCCCTGCATATGCCGTCTATGGTCACGCACCGCCGTCGTCGCGCCGTCCTGACTGCGCTTGGTTTATATACATTCGCGGCGCTGTTCATCGGCTATTTCGGCGTCAATGCCTTTACCGGCGCTCATGGTCTGCGTGCTCAAGCCGACCTCGACAAACAACTCACGACGATGGAGGCGGAGCTTGCTCAGCTCAAAGCCGAACGCGCGGTCTGGCAGCACCGCGTGTCGCTGTTGCGCTCCGACAAGATAGACCCGGATATGTTGGACGAGCGCGCCCGCGCGCTGTTGGGCTATGTCGACCCGCGCGACGTGGTGCTGCTGACGCGTCCGCGCTAGAACCGCGCGCCAGTCTCCGCGTTATCCACCGCCGGGCATTTGTCTTTGCCGTCAAGCCCTTGGATGTGACGCTGCGGCGCAGCCGCCCGGCGCCGGCGCGCTTCCGCCGCCGAGCGATTTACGCTAAGGGGGTTTGCGAAAGCCAGCCGACCCCGGCCCAGGAGTATTCATGGCCGCGCCGAAGAAAAGTCCCGACAAAAGCCAAGGCGTCGACGTCAAAGCTTCCGTCAATGGCAAGCCGGTGGCGGAATTCAACAAAGACGAGGAGCTCGCCGCCTACCGTTCAATGCTGACCATCCGCCGCTTTGAGGAAAAGGCGGGACAGATGTACGGCATGGGGCTCATCGGCGGCTTTTGCCACCTCTATATCGGCCAAGAGGCTGTGGTCACCGGTATGCAGATGGTGTTGGGGCCGGGTGACGAGGTGATCACCGGCTATCGCGATCACGGCCACATGCTTGCCTGCGGCATGGATCCGAAAGGTGTGATGGCGGAGCTTACGGGCCGCACGCATGGCTATTCCAAAGGCAAAGGCGGCTCCATGCACATGTTCAGCGTCGAGAAGGGCTTCTATGGCGGCCACGGTATTGTCGGCGCGCCGGTGCCACTAGGGACTGGGCTTGCGTTCGCCAACAAATATCGCGGCAACAAGAACATCTGTGTCACGTATTTCGGTGACGGTGCCGCCAATCAGGGCCAGGTGTACGAAAGCTTCAACATGGCCGAGCTGTGGAAGCTGCCGGTCATCTATGTCATTGAGAACAACCGCTATGCGATGGGTACGGCCATCACGCGTTCCTCGGCGACCACGGACCTGTCCAAGCGGGGCCTTTCCTTCAACATTCCCGGCGAGCAGGTCGACGGCATGGATGTTCGTGCGGTGAAAGCAGCGGGCGAGGCCGCCGCCGCCTGGTGCCGCGCCGGCAAGGGGCCGTACATTCTGGAAATGCTCACCTATCGGTACCGCGGCCATTCGATGTCCGATCCGGCCAAGTACCGCACGCGCGAAGAGGTCGAGAAAGTGCGTACATTGCACGATCCGATCGACATGGTGCGTCATCGCATTCTCGAGCGAAAGCTTGCCAGCGAAGACGCGTTGAAGAAGATCGATGCGGAAGTGCGCGACCTGATCAATCAGGCCGCCGAATTCGCCACGCATGATCCCGAGCCGGACCCTGCCGAGTTGTACACCGACGTTTACCGGTAAGCGCCAGTCCCATGCCAACCGAAGTCCTGATGCCGGCGCTGTCGCCCACAATGGAGAAGGGCAACCTCGCCAAATGGCTGAAGAAAGAGGGCGATAAGGTCAAATCCGGCGACGTCATCGCCGAAATCGAGACCGATAAGGCGACCATGGAGGTCGAAGCGGCCGATGAGGGCACGCTCGGCAAGATCTTGGTGCCCGAAGGGACGGTCGACGTCGCCGTCAATACCCCGATCGCTGTGATCCTTGGTGAGGGGGAAGACAAAGCCGCCCTAAAAGAGGTCAAGCCCTCACAGCAGCAAAAGGCCGCTGAATCCGCGCCGCCGTCGCAAGCCAAGGCTGAAGCGCCCGCGCCGAAAAAGCCGCAGACTCTGCCGCCGCCCGCGGAAACGAAAGTCGCCGCCGATCCCGACATTCCGGAAGGCGTCGAAATGGTGACTATGACCATGCGGGAAGCATTGCGTGACGCCATGGCCGAAGAAATGCGCCGCGACAAGGACGTGTTCGTGATTGGCGAGGAGGTTGCCGAATATCAGGGCGCCTACAAAGTCACGCAGGGCCTGCTGCAGGAATTTGGCGAGCGGCGCGTCATCGATACTCCGATCACCGAACATGGCTTTGCCGGATTGGGTATCGGCGCGGCGCTCGCCGGGTTGAAGCCTGTCGTCGAGTTCATGACCTGGAATTTCGCCATGCAGGCGATGGACCAGCTCATCAATTCCGCCGCCAAGACGCTTTACATGTCTGGCGGTCAGATGGGCTGCCAGATCGTATTTCGCGGGCCGAACGGCGCAGCGGCGCGCGTGGCCGCGCAGCACAGCCAGGATTATGCCTCCTGGTATTCCCACATTCCCGGTCTGAAGGTAATTGCGCCCTCGAATGCCGCTGACGCCAAAGGCCTACTCAAGGCTGCCATCCGCGATCCCAATCCGGTAATCTTCTTGGAAAACGAAATCCTCTACGGCCATTCTGCGCCGGTGCCGAAGCTTGACGATTTTGTGCTGCCGATCGGCAAGGCGCGCATCGCCAAGCCAGGCAACGACGTCACCATCGTCGCTTGGTCGATGGGCATGAGTTACGCGCTGCAAGCGGCCGAAGAGCTTGCGAAGGAGGACATCGACGCTGAGGTGATCGATCTGCGCACACTCAAACCCATGGACGTCGATACAATTGTAGAATCGGTGAAAAAGACCGGCCGCGCGGTGACCGTCGAAGAGGGCTGGCGTCAATCCGGCGTTGGCGCCGAGATCGCGGCACAGATCATGGAAAACGCCTTCGATTATCTCGATGCGCCGGTTGCCCGCATCACCGGCAAGGACGTGCCGATGCCCTACGCAGCCAATCTCGAGAAGCTCGCGCTGCCATCGACAGCCGAAGTTATCGAGGCGGCGAAGGCGGTCTGTTACCGATGATTTCGATGATTCCCGCAGAGCGAAGGGAAGAGCGGCGCGATGAGGTGTTGCGCGCTTATGTCGTTGACGGCCATCTTGAAGTGATGCTGCGCCGTTCTTTCGAAGAACCCGATGTTTGGGGAATCGCGCTTGCCGACATTGCGCGCCACGCGGCGCGGGTTTTCGCAGCGGAGACGCAGATTTCGGAGGCCGAGGCGCTGGACAAAATTTGCCGCATGTTCGCGGCCGAGATGGATCACTCGACTGAGCGCGGCGGCTCCATACAGCGGGTCGGCTGACGCAATGCCCACCAATATTCTCATGCCTGCACTGTCGCCTACCATGGAGAAGGGCAACCTCACGCGCTGGCTGAAGAAAGAAGGCGACACGATCAGGTCTGGCGACGTCATCGCCGAGATCGAGACCGACAAGGCCACGATGGAATACGAGGCGGTCGATGAAGGCACGCTCGCCAAGATCGTCGTGCCAGAAGGCACCCATGACGTCGCAGTGAATTCGGTGATCGCGGTGCTCGCCGGGGAAGGCGAGGACGTCAAAGCCGCGGCTGCGACAGCAAAGGCGCCGGAAAACAAACCCGAGCCACTTACTTCTCGACCGCAACCCTCTGCCCAACGGGTAGAGGGAGCGCGTACTGCTATGCCGGAAGCACAACGCCCTTCACCTTTCCCAGCGGGCAAGTCACCGCCGAAGGAGGCGGATGATCGGGCTCCCAACGCGCGTGGCAACCGTCCCTTCTCGTCGCCGCTCGCTCGCCGCCTGGCGAAAGAGGCGGGCATCGACCTCACACGTGTGCAGGGCTCCGGACCGCATGGACGCGTGATTGCCCGCGATATCGAGACGGCGAAGACCGGCAAGGGCTTGCGCGCGCCAGGCGCCGTGCCTGCCGGGGCGCCGGCGCCGCTCATCGCGCCATCCATGTCGGACCAGCAGGTCCGCGCACTTTATGAGGAAGGCTCCTACGAGTTCGTGCCGCACGACGGCATGCGACGCACGATTGCGCAACGACTTACCGCCTCGGTGCAGACGATCCCGCATTTCTACGAGACGGTCGATTGCGACATCGGCAAGCTGATGGCCGCGCGCGAGGAAATCAACGAGGCCGCCCCCAAGGATCGGGACGGCAAGGCGACCTACAAGCTTTCGGTCAACGATTTTGTTATCAAGGCGCTGGCGCTCGCCTTGCAGCGCGTGCCCGACGCCAACGTGTCATGGACCGACGGCGGCATGCTCAAGCACAAGCATTCCGACGTCAGCGTCGCGGTCGCACTGCCGCACGGCCTGATCACGCCGATCATCCGCAGTGCGGAAACGAAGTCGCTATCGGCCATTTCCAATGAAATGAAGGAGCTCGCCAGTCGCGCCCGCGCCGGAAGGCTCAAGCCCCATGAGTATCAGGGCGGCACGACATCTGTGTCGAACCTGGGCATGTATGGCATTAAGGACTTCACGGCCGTGATCAATCCGCCGCAGGCGACCATCCTGGCGGTGGGGGCAGGCGAGGAGCGCGCAGTCGTGCGCGGTGGGCAGCTTACAATCGCCACCATTATGAGCGTGACGCTGTCCTGCGATCACCGCGCCGTCGATGGCGCTCTCGGTGCGGAGCTCATCAGTGTCTTCAAGCGGCTTATCGAGAATCCAGTGATGATGGTGGTGTGACCGTCACACCGGCTTTAGTCCGCGTTTCTTGAATACCGCTGCCGCCTCCGGCGACTTCACGAACTTGATCAGCGCCTTGGCCGCATTCGGCTCCTTCGTCGCCGTCGCGACTCCCGCGGCGTAGGTGGTGATGTTGTTCAAATCACCCGGTGGCGCCCCCACGACATCGACGCCTTGTACCGACATCACTTCCGGCTCCTGCTGGATCGCAAGCTCGGCCTCACCGTTGACTACAAGCAGGGCCGAGTTGCCGCTCGGTGGGGGATGGTGGGTTTTCGCCTTCATCTGATCGGCAATACCCATGCGCTCGAGCGACTTGGCGAAGAAAACGCCGCTCGCACCGCCGGCCGCCGGGTTCGAGTAAGCGATCGCTTTGGCAGCCAGAAGCGTCTTTTTGTACGCTTCAAGCGTAGAGATGTCGGGTTTCGGGGCGCCCGCCTTGACAACGACAGCCATGCCCGAGCTCGCAAAAGACACATCTGAACCCGGCGACACTTTCCCGTCTTTGGCGAGCGCATCGAGGCTTTGTTTCGTGAGCACGTAAACGTCGGCGGTTTCGCCGGCCTGTACGCGTTTCACCAGAATGGCGGCTGTCGCCCAGGTGATATTCAGTTTATTGCCTGTCGCTTTCTCGAATTGCGGCGCCAACTCTTCGAGCGCCGCTTGCACGCCGATGGTGCTGAACACCTTGATGTCGGCAGCCATGGCGACGCCCGCTTGCACGAACGTGAAGACTGCGATAGCCGCAAGACGGCCCAGGATGCTGCGCATGACATTGTCCCCTCGTGTTGCGGCGGCCATTACATGCCGAATTGGGGACTGGTTCAATTGGGGTTGCTTGCGGAGGCGCCATGGCCGAGATGAATTTTGACGTTTTGATTATAGGCTCCGGCCCCGGCGGCTATGTCACCGCAATTCGTGCAGCGCAGCTCGGCTTTAAAACGGCCATTGTTGAACGAGACTATCTCGGCGGCATCTGTCTGAACTGGGGCTGCATCCCAACCAAGGCGCTGCTGCGCTCGGCAGAAATTTTCCACTACCTCCAGCACGCCGACAACTACGGTCTTAAAGTCGACAATGTCGCCTATGACGCAGGTGCCGTAGTCAAGCGCTCGCGCGCCGTTTCCAAGCGCCTCAACGACGGCGTTGGCTTCCTGATGAAGAAAAACAAGGTATCCGTGATCTGGGGCGAGGCAGAGATCGAGGCGCCGGGCAAGATCATCGTCAAACAGTCAAAGATCGAAGCGCCCAAAGGTGCGCTCGGACCGGGACACTACCAGGCCAAGCACATCATCATCGCCACCGGCGCGCGCCCCCGTGTGCTGCCCGGTATCGAGCCCGACAAGAAGCTGGTCTGGACCTACTTCGAGGCGATGGTGCCGCCGGCGATACCGAAATCACTTTTGGTCATCGGCTCGGGCGCGATCGGCATCGAGTTCGCCTCTTTCTTTCGCACGCTCGGCAGCGAGGTTACGGTGGTCGAAATCTTGCCGCAGATTTTGCCAGCCGAGGACCACGAGATTCAGGCCTTTGCCCGAAAGAGCTTCGAGAAACAAGGCATCAAAATCCATACCAACGCACGGGTTTCTAAACTTGAAAAAAAATCGGACAGCGTCACAGCGACAATCGAGGAGGGCGGCAAGACGCAGACCGTCACCTCCGAGCGCGTGATTTCTGCCGTCGGCGTCACCGGCAATATCGAAAATCTCGGATTGGAGAAGTTGGGGGTGAAGACCGAGCGCGGGATTATTCCGGTCGATCAGTTCAATAAGACCAATGTTCCCGGCATCTATGCGATCGGCGATGTCTCTGGTCCGCCGATGCTCGCGCATAAGGCCGAGCATGAAGGCGTCGTGTGCATCGAGGCGATCAAGGGCCTCAAGCCTCACCCGATGAACAAGCAGCTAATTCCCGGCTGCACCTACTGTTCGCCGCAGATCGCTTCCGTCGGCCTTACCGAGCAGGCAGCAAAGGAGAAGAAGCTCGACATTCGCGTCGGCCGCTTTCCCTTCGTCGGCAACGGCAAGGCGATCGCACTTGGCGAGGATCAGGGCTTGGTGAAGGTAATCTTCGACAGAAAGACTGGCCAACTTCTTGGAGCACACATGGTTGGCGCCGAAGTTACCGAGTTGATCCAGGGGTATGTGGTCGCGATGAATCTCGAAACGACAGAAGAGGAGTTGATGCACACGGTCTTCCCGCACCCGACATTGTCTGAAATGATGAAGGAGGCGGTGCTGGACGCGTACGGCCGCGTACTGAATATGTAAGCAACGATAAGGGGGCAGTAATGGGCGTGCTTCTCTGGATCATCATCGGTCTAATCGCGGGATGGCTTGCCACGCAGATTCTCGGCGGCAAGAGCAGTTTGCTGCACAACTTGGCCGTCGGCCTTGTTGGAGCGATCATCGGTGGCGTCATCTTCGACAGCCTGCATATCATGCCGACCGGCTTCGTCGGCGCCCTGGTGAGCGCCACCGTTGGCGCTATCGTTTTCCTGCTGATCTGGCGCGCGATCCGGCGCGTTTGAGGCGGCGCCTTGCGGCGCCCACTTTGCAGCCGTAAGTAAGGGCATGGCCGTCGTCTACGACATCAGCATGCCGCGCCCGCGTCATCCGGAAAAGGCGCACCGACCGGATGCGCCGTCGCGGAAAAAGCCGGACTGGATTCGCGTGAAAGCGCCGGTGTCGGCCGGCTATTTTGAAACGCAGGCAATCATACGCGCAAACGGGCTGCACACCGTTTGCGAGGAAGCGGGGTGCCCGAACATCGGCGAATGCTGGGAAAAAAAGCATGCCACCTTTATGATTATGGGCGACACCTGCACGCGCGCGTGCGCCTTTTGCAACGTGAAGACCGGATTGCCGAGTGCCCTCGACCCGCACGAGCCGGCGCATGTGGCGGAAGCGGCCGCAAAGCTCGGTCTTTCACATATCGTCGTGACGTCGGTCGACCGCGACGACCTGACCGACGGGGGTGCGCGGCATTTTGCCGAAACAATCCGCGCTATTCGCAAAACCTGCCCGCAGACTACGATCGAGGTGCTTACACCCGATTTTCTGCGCAAGGACGGCGCGCTGGAAATCGTGGTCGAAGCCAGGCCCGATGTGTTCAACCACAATCTCGAAACTGTGCCTTCGCGCTATCTCACCATCCGTCCCGGCGCGCGTTATTTCCACTCCCTGCGGCTGTTGCAACGGGTGAAAGAGCTCGATGCCCAGATGTTCACCAAGTCCGGCCTCATGGTTGGTCTTGGTGAAGAGCGAAACGAGGTGCTTCAAGTGATGGACGACCTGCGGTCGGCCGGCGTCGATTTCATCACCATCGGACAGTATCTGCAGCCGACGCGCAAGCACGCCGCGGTCGAGCGCTTCCTGCCACCCGACGAATTCAAAGCGCTGGAAGCGATCGCCTATGCCAAGGGCTTCCTCATGGTTTCAGCCTCGCCATTGACGCGCTCGTCGCACCACGCGGGCGAGGATTTCGCGCGACTGAAGGCTGCGCGACTGGCGCGGCTCTGATGCCTCTCGTCCCGTTCGCCGCGACGCAAGTGGGAACGCAGAAGTTGCCAAAGCACCCCACGGTTGAGAACCGGGCGGAGACAAACGGGTAGGCTTATGCCCTCCTTCTCCACCACGCGCCGCGTGCGCCACAGCGCCAAGGCCATGTTCGACCTTGTAGCAGATGTCGGGAAATATCCGGAGTTCGTGCCGCTCTGCGAGTCGCTGCGTGTGCGCAGCCGTATTGAGAAAGAGCAGAATGTCGTTGTGCTGATCGCCGATATGACCGTCGCCTACAAATTGGTTCGTCAAACTTTTACCAGCCGCGTCACCCTCGACCGCACGAATTTGAGGATCCTGGTCGAATACCTGCACGGTCCGTTTCGCCACATGCAGAACCGCTGGGTCTTTCTCTCGATCGACGAAAACGCCTGCGAGATCGATTTTTTTATCGACTACGAATTCAAAAGTCGCACGCTAGGCCTGCTGATGGGCACGCTGTTCGACACGATCTTTCGGCGCATGGCGGCGGCGTTCGAACGTCGCGCCGACCTCGTCTACGGTGGTGCTCGCGCCTGAGAACCACAAAAGCGCTTCTGGCGGATTGGTGCCATGCCGGGATCGCAGGGTCCACTAATGCCGCCGATTGCCTTGTCCAACATCCGTCGGGGGCTTCTTTTTCTCGTCGCTATTGGGCTCCCGCTCTGCGCCGGTATTGTATTCGAGCAGCCGGCGGGGGCGTTGCTCGGCTCCATCTGCGGCATGTTGTTCTCTTTTGCCGATGAGGAAGCGGCGCTGAGCCGCAGGTTCGCGCTCCTTTACTTGGCGGCCGCAGCGATCGGTCTCGGCGGAACGGTTGGAATCTGGCTCCACGGCTATCCACCGCCGCTCTGGGTCATATTCGCGGCGGTAGTCTTCGCCTGCGGCCTGTCCAACAGCATTGGCAAGGCACCAACCATGGCCGGGCGCTTTGCCGCCATGGCAATCGTCGTGACCAGCGGCACCCCAGCATTCCAATTTTCTGAGCTTGCGTTTCCTGTGGGCGCGCTCGCGGTGGTTTCAATCGCGCGCCTTATCGATCACGCGCTTGCGGGGCCACTGCCGCAGCAGGGTGGAGGTGCGCGCAGCACGCCGGCCGGCGGCTGGCGGCGTTACGCTATCGCCTATGCCGTCTCAGCGACAGCGAGTCTCTATATTGGTATCGCCATCGACCCGGCGCGAGTACTCTGGGTGGTCGTAACAACACTCGTGGTGATGCAATCGGATGCACGCGCAAGCTATGTGCGCATCGTGCACCGCATCGCCGGCACGGTTGTCGGTGTCGTTGCAGCCTTCGCCCTCACTACGGTACTGCAGGCACCATGGGAAATCGCCGCCGCAGCGTTGGCGACGGCGCCGCTCATCCCGCATCACCTGCAAAACCGCTATTGGCTGCACACTGCACTTATCGCCCTGATGGTATTTTTGCTTTACGACCTTGCGGCATTCGATCCGCGTTTACTGCGCGGGCTATTCACTGAGCGCCTTCAGGACGTGCTGCTTGGCGCCGGTATCGCCTTGATCGGTACGATGGTCGCTTTCCCCCGCGCGGCTCCCGAAGAAAACGCATAGCCAACCTTTTCCAACGTCAGCATGGCTGCACTTGTTCCGAAGAGAATTTTCACGGCTGAACATACGATAGCCAAGGTGCAGGCGTTACGTCTTTGTATGAAGGGCAACCACTGCGGCTGTTCACGATAGAAGAGGAGAGATTCGATGTGCGATTACAGCCTTCACGCCGTCGACACCCGCCCCGCCAAGGTGGGTGATAAATTGATTTCGACGAGCTTCACGAATTGTTTTACACGCGGCTTTGCCGGTGTAGGCGAGCCGAACGTGGCGGTTTGCCTGCGCCCGGGCACTGAACTTGCGTTCGAACGTGACGTCGAGATCGACCACGGTCTCGGGCGTCTCCTGCCGCGGCTCGGCTTCGGCCGGCTGCAGGAGCGCGTCGCTCGCTTCAGGAAGATCAATGAAGACCGCCTCGACACGCATCACGACGCCCTCGAGTTCCCGAGCGGCAAGATCGTGTTGGTTTCACGACTCTGCGAAGGTCAGGTTGCAAGCGTGCTGCAATTGCCAGCCGGCAGCCATCCCGCCCACGAGGAGCATGATACGCACCAAGCGCCGGCGGCCCGTCGCCACACGCAGATCGCCTGACGCGCAGCTCATCGTCTGAGAGCGCAGGTCCGCTAGTCCCAACCGCGGTGCTGCATGGTGCAGCGCAGCGATTGGGATTTGGCGTTTCAGGGGGACTTGGGGCGGCGCAGCGGCGTGACGGGTTCGCCGGTTTTCGCATCGCGGCCCATTTCCAAGCACGCCGCAAGCTCAGTGTAGGTCGGCTCAAACCACTGGATGGTCTTGATGCATTGCGCTCGGTCTTTGGCTGAGAAGCCGGCCCACGCTTTCTCCAGGAGTGTCTTGGTGCGGGCCTCGCTCTCCAAGCAGCTCTTGAGACGCGCTTGCCCCTGGTCGCCGCTGCCCGCCGCTGCTGCAGCGCCCTTGCAGCTGGCAGAAACATCCCAATGAGGCAGGCTGTCCGAAGCGGCGATGTGGACAACAAGCGGCACGGCGAAGAGCGGCGCGAACATCTCGAATCCCCCTTAGTCGCAGTACATGCGGCAGTTTCCGCCATAATGTCCGCACTGCGCAAGGCCGCCGCGCTGGAGGTCCCGGAGAGACGCCATAGGGACGCGTAACCCGGTCCGCCCCGGCGGGCTTCATCTTTGAAGCGAGCTTCAGCTGATACCAGCGGGCGGTTCGGGCTCCTCCTTCTCGGCAAGCTCTTTGAGCATGGCGAGCGCCTGCAAGACCGATGCGCGGCGCACCTGAGCGCGGCCGATGTCGCCATACTTACGGTCGTGCGCGATGACGCGGCCGCTGCGCGAGGCCGCGCAGAAGTAGACCAGGCCAATCGGCTTCCCGGGGACGGCACCAGTCGGGCCGGCGATGCCGGTGATGGAAACGGCGAGGTCGACCGAGGCGTGGGCGAGGGCGCCTTTGGCCATTTCTTCGGCGCATTCCTTGCTCACCGCGCCGTATACGTCGATTGTGGCTGGCGTGACGCCGAGCATCTGCTGCTTGGCGCGATTTGAGTAGGTAACAAATCCGCGGTCGAGAACAAGGGAAGAACCGGCAATCTCGCTGAGCGCCACCGCGACGAGACCGCCGGTGCAGGATTCCGCCGTAGCAAGCGTCAGCTTCTTCTTTTTGCAAACCTCCAGCACCGCGTTGGCGGCATCGAACAACTTGCGGTCGGCCATCGCTGCTCCGTTAATCCATTATTCCGTACATCCTCAGGTGGAGAACCGGCGCGCTATGTGGCCTCCGAACGGTGAGGCCAGCTTCCTGGTGCAGGATGCGCGACAACGACGTCCTTCAACGCCACGGCAACCGGATTGTTGCCGTAGCATAACATGCAATACCTTCGCCGCGCCCGGTGAAGCCGAGTTTCTCGCTAGTGGTCGCCTTCACCGCGACGCGCTCCTGCGCAATTCCGCAAAGCTGGGCGATTGTCATACGCATGGCCTCGCGGTGCGGCCCGATCTTGGGTGTTTCGCAGACGACCGTGATGTCGATGTGCGCAATGCGGCCGCCGCGCGCGCGCACGCGCTCGACGGCGAAGCGAAGGAAACGGTCCGACGCTGCATTTTTCCATTGTGGGTCGCTCGGCGGGAAATGGACGCCGATGTCACCTTCGGCGAGCGCGCCGAGCAGAGCGTCGGTGGCTGCATGCAGAACAACGTCGGCATCGGAGTGGCCGCTGAGCTTCTGCGAATGCGCAATATGCAGGCCGCCGAGCACAACGTGATCGCCCGGTGCGAAGGCGTGCACATCAATGCCAGCGCCGGTGCGCACATCGTCAAGTTGCGCAAACTGCGCCGCCTCGGCGCGCGCAAAATCCTCGGCGCTGGTGATCTTGATATTGGCGGCATCGCCTTCGAACACCGCCACCGTCATACCGGCCCATTCGGCAAGCGCGCCGTCGTCGGTGAAGTCCTCGCGGCCCGCCGCCGCCGCTTTGCGATGCGCTTCGAGTAATGGCGCAAAGCGGAAGGCCTGGGGCGTCTGAATGGCACGCAGGCGGTCACGTTCCAGCGTCTGCGCGACGAATCCGGCGCCGTCCAGCAGCTTGATCGTATCGGTTACGGGTAGGGCCGGCACGGCTGCGCCGGTCTTTTCCGCCGCCGCGATTGCGCGCTCGATCAGCGTCCGCGTGGCAAAGGGGCGGGCGGCGTCGTGCACCAGCACGATCTCCGGGTCATGGTGTTCAAGGGCCTCGAGGCCGGCGCGCACGGAGGCTTGACGGGTGGGGCCGCCTTTGGCCGCCGGCAGTACGTCGAGCCCCTCGGCTGCAGCGTCGTAGAGCGGCCGATCCTCCGGCCTGATCACGGGCTGCACCAGGGCAAGCTCTGGCATCCCTGTGAGCGTGAGCAAACAGTGCCGCAAAAGGCTTTCTGCGCCGATACGGCGGAACTGCTTCGGCATTCCGCCCCCCGCGCGTGTGCCGCTGCCGGCGGCGACCACCACAACTGCCACTTCGCCCATTCCGCAGAGGCTCCCGGATTTCGCTTAAGCCTTAGCGCGTTCGGGCCGCCACGGATATCGTGCCGTGAACAGCTTTTTGCGCTGCAGCACTTGCGTCGGCTGCGCCTTTGGTTAAACTATGAGCAATGCGCGGAGCAGCCTAAATGATAGGCACTACTGGGCGGCCGGAAGTTCATCCTGAGCAGTGGGCCGCCCTGACGGTGGGCTCTGTGGCCCTGCCAAGCCGCGTGCTGCTCGCCCCTATGTCCGGCATCACGGATGCCCCCTTTCGGCGGTTGGCCGAGCGCTTTGGGGCCGGCCTTGTAATCTCGGAAATGACCGCCTGCGCCGGTCTCATTCGCGGCCAACGGGAGGCCCGATTACGCGCCGACGGCAACGGCATCGCCATTCGCGCGGTTCAACTCGCCGGCTGCGAGCCGCACTGGATGGCTGAAGGGGCGCGTATTGCTGAGGCGGAGGGTGCGCACATCATCGACATCAACATGGGTTGCCCGGCCAGGCAGGTTACCAACGGTGCCGCCGGCTCGGCCCTGATGCGCGATCTCGATCATGCCCTACGCTTGATCGAAGCTACCGTCGGCGCGGTGCGCCTTCCGGTCACGCTGAAGATGCGCCTCGGCTGGGATCACTCCAGCATCAACGCACCCGAACTCGCGCGACAGGCTGAGGCCGCTGGCGTACGCATGATCGCGGTGCATGGCCGCACCCGCTGCCAATTCTACAAAGGCGTCGCCGATTGGCGTGCGGTGCGTGCGGTCAAAGCGGCAGTGTCGGTCCCCGTTGTCGTCAATGGCGACATTGGCGGCTTTGACGATGTCCGGCAGGCGCTCGCGAGCTCCGGCGCCGACGCGGTGATGATCGGCCGCGCCGCTCAAGGCCGCCCCTGGTTCCCCGGCCAGCTTGCGCGTTTCCTCAGCACAGGCAGGCGCGAGGGCACGCCCACGCTCGCTGCGCAGCAGGCAATCACCACCGCGCTTTATGACGAAATGATCGACCATCACGGCCCGGCGATCGGTCGCCGTCACGCGCGTAAACATCTCGGTTGGGCGCTCGATGTTGCAGGCGCCACCGTCAATGCTCCTGCGGGGCTGCTGAAAGATCATCGCACGCGCGTGCTTACGGCTGAGGAACCGAAGACCGCGCGCCGTCTGCTCGCAGAAGCTTACGACGCTCTTGCCTGGAGGGCCGCCGCATGAGCCGGGCCTATGCTGTTGCCAGCATCGCCTCGCCGGCCGATGCCGTGCTCAATGCATTGCCGCACCCGGTGATCATGGTGACGGCCGATGGGAAGATTGCAGATGCCAATGTGGCGGCCGAGCAGTTTTTCGAGGCTTCGATTCCGGTGCTGCGCCGCAATTTGGTGCGCGAGCTGGTGCCGTTCGGCTCGCCGCTGTTGGCGTTGATCGAACAGGTACGCCGCAGCGGCGCGGCGGTCAACGAATACAAAGTCGATTTGGCAACGCCTCGCAATCCCGGCGAGCGCTTGGTCGATCTGCACGTGGCGCCTTTGCCGGAATACCCTGGTCATGTCGTTGTGATGCTGCAAGAGCGCACCATCGCCGACAAGATGGACCGTCAGCTCACGCACCGCGGCGCTGCGCGTTCAGTGATCGCGCTCGCTGCCATGCTTGCGCACGAAATCAAAAATCCGCTCTCCGGTATTCGCGGCGCCGCGCAGCTTCTCGAACAATCCGCCGCGGATGACGACCGCTCGCTAACGAAGCTGATCTGCGATGAAACGGACCGCATCGTGAAATTGGTCGACCGCATGGAAGTGTTCGCCGATGAACGGCCTGTCGAACGCGAGCCCGTCAACATCCATGTCGTGCTCGACCATGTAAAACGGCTCGCGCAGTCCGGTTTTGCGCGCCACATCAAATTTGTCGAGGAATATGACCCGTCCTTGCCCTCGGTGCTCGCCAATCGCGATCAGCTCGTACAGGTGTTTCTGAATCTCGTGAAGAACGCCGCCGAAGCAATCGGCGACGCCGCAACAGACGGCGAAATTCAGATTACCACAGCGTTTCGGTCAGGGGTTCGCCTGCAATTGCCCGGCAGCAAGATACGCGTATCGCTGCCGCTCGAATTCTGCATTAAGGACAACGGTCCCGGCGTGCCGGACGAGCTGATGCCGCACTTGTTCGATCCTTTCGTCACCACCAAACGGACCGGCAGCGGCTTAGGCTTGGCGCTCGCCGCAAAAATTATCGGCGACCATGGTGGGATCATCGAATGTGAGTCGCAGCCGAGACGCACCGTCTTCCGTGTCTTGATGCAGATCTATAGCGGCGACGAAATGATGGTCGATGGCGCGCCAGCCGTCGCGAGCCCGTGAGGTCGACGATGCCGACGGGAAGTATTTTAATTGCCGATGATGACGCCGCCATCCGCACCGTCCTCAACCAGGCTTTGTCGCGCGCAGGATATGAGGTGCGCTCGACCGGCAACGCGGCGACCTTGTGGCGATGGATCAGCCAAGGCGATGGCGATCTGGTAATTACCGACGTCGTTATGCCGGATGAGAACGCGTTCGATCTGATCCCGCGCATTCGCAAGGCGCGGCCCGATCTCCCGATCATCGTGATGAGCGCGCAGAACACCTTCATGACGGCGATCCGCGCGTCGGAACGCGGCGCTTACGAGTATTTGCCGAAGCCATTCGACTTAAAGGAGCTCATCGCAATTGTGGGACGGGCCCTGTCGGAGCCAAAGGAAAAACGCGCTTCCGTCGACTCCAAAAGCGAAGATTTCGATTCCATCCCGCTGGTCGGCCGTTCGGCTGCAATGCAGGAAATTTATCGCGTGCTGGCGCGTCTCATGCAGACCGATTTGACAGTAATGATCTCCGGTGAATCAGGCACCGGTAAAGAGTTGGTCGCGCGCGCACTGCACGATTATGGGAAACGTCGTTCCGGCGCCTTCGTTGCCATCAACATGGCGGCGATTCCACGCGATCTCATAGAATCGGAATTGTTCGGACACGAGAAAGGAGCCTTCACGGGCGCAAACACGCGTAGCGCCGGCCGCTTCGAGCAAGCCGAGCGAGGCACGCTCTTTCTCGACGAAATCGGCGATATGCCGATGGAGGCGCAGACGCGATTGCTGCGGGTGCTACAGCAGGGTGAGTACACAACCGTCGGCGGGCGCACGCCTATCAAAAGCGACGTGCGTATCATCGCCGCCACCAACAAGGACCTGCGCTTGCTCATCCAGCAGGGCCTGTTTCGCGAAGATCTGTTCTTTCGTCTTAACGTGGTGCCGCTTCGACTGCCGCCGCTGCGCGAGCGGCTTGAGGATATCCCGGATCTCATCCGCCATTTTTTTGCTCAGGCGCAGCGCGAAGGGCTCACGCCGAAACAGATCGACCAGGCGGGACTTGAACGCCTCAAGCGCCATCGCTGGCCCGGCAACGTGCGCGAGCTTGAAAATTTGGCGCGGCGCCTCGCGGCGCTCTATCCGCAGGAGGTCATCGGCGCCGCCGTCATCGACAGCGAGCTCGCCCAGCCAAGCTTTTCACCGTTGAATGACGAGGCTGGTGCAGCAGACGGACTAGGTGCGGCGGTCGAGCGCCACCTCGCCGTCTATTTTGCTGGTTTTGAGGGATTGCCGCCAGCCGGACTCTACCACCGCATCCTGCGCGAAGTGGAATACCCGTTACTGACCGCAGCCTTGGCGGCCACACGCGGCAACCAGATCCGCGCCGCCGACCTTTTAGGAGTGAACCGTAACACTTTACGCAAGAAAATCCGTGACTTGGATATTCAGCTCTTCCGCGGCGGCTAATTGCTGTAGCTTTTTGTGAAAGCCCGCGCCGCGGAATTGTCGTAATTCGGCAACATTGTTGTACAAAAGCATCAGTGCCCGGAAGGACACATCTTCCGCTCGCCTTGGGGTCGCCGCAGCCCCGTCAGCCATCGCCGGGGGTTCTTTGAGCGTCGAACAGGCTGCCGCTGCCGAAACCGCGCTCGCGGCTCCGCAAACGAGGCGGAGCGACATGCGCGTGCTCGGCCCTATCGCTGTCGGACTGGCACTAGTTTCGGCATTCGCAACCTTCGTCGTTCTTGCCGACCTGACGCCTATCACGCCAACGCACGACGTGGTCGTGACGCTGCTGGCGGCGAATGCCGGCACTGTTCTGCTGCTGCTCGGCGTGATCGTGCGCGAGGTGTGGATGGTCCTGCAGGCGCGCCGCACGGGCCGCGCCGGCGCCAAGCTTCACATTCGTGTGGTCGGCCTGCTCGCGATCATAGCTGCGGTGCCCACCATTCTGGTCTCGGTAGTTGCGAGTGTGACGTTGGACCGCGGCCTTGATCGGATGTTTGCCGCGCGGACCCGGTCGGCGATCGCGAACTCGCTGGTGATGGCAGAAGCCTACCTACAAGACCATGCGGCGATTGTGCGCTCCGATATTCTGCAGATGGCACTCGATCTCGCGCGCGACCAGCCTAGCTTTGCGGAAGACAAGAGCAAACTTGCGCAATACCTGACGTTCCAAGCCTCGATCCGCGGGCTTGCGTCGGCGCTGGTCATCGACAAGGACGTCAATGTCATCGCCCAGGCCAACATCAAGATCAATCAGACGTTCGCAATGCCGCCGCGCGACGCGCTGCCGCGAATAGGCGACAAAGACCCACAAGTGGTGCTGTTGCCCGACACCGACTATGTCGCTGCCGTCATCAAGCTGCGGAAATACGATGACTACTATCTTTACGTGACGCGCCTGCTCGATCCCCGCGTGGTGCCACAATTACAGGCGACGCGCGAGAGTGTGCGCGAATATGCGGCGTTGGAGTCGCGCCGTACTGGCGTGCAGGTGGCGTTCGCCTTGATGTTCGCTGTGATCGCGCTTGCCGTTCTGTTGTCGGCGGTGTGGATCGGCTTGAATTTTGCCAACGTCATGGTGGCGCCGATCCGGCGCCTGATCAGCGCAGCCAACGTCGTCTCCACCGGCAACCTTTATGTACGCGTGCCGGTTCGCCAGTCGGAGGGCGACCTCGCTCAACTGGGCGAGACCTTCAACCGCATGACCCAGGAATTGCGCACGCAGCGCGACGACATCATGCGCGCGCGCGACTTAATCGACAGCCGCCGCCGATTCACCGAGGCCGTGCTCGCCGGCGCCAGCGCCGGGGTCATCGGCGTCGACGGCAAAGGTTGTGTCTCCATCCTCAACCGTTCCGCCGAACGGCTGATCGGCTGTGCGGAAAGCGAGGCGCTCGGCCGGCCGCTGGCCGAAGTTTTTCCCGAACTTGCCGAATTCATGGCAGCGGCGCAATCGGGCGAACGCACCCAGGATCAGGTGACCATCAGCCGCAAGGGCCGCGAGCGTAATCTGTCGGTGCGGGTCACCAGCGAGCAGTCCGCCGAAAGCGAGCACGGCTACGTCGTGACGCTCGACGACATCACCGAACTGGTCGCCGCCCAGCGCACGTCCGCCTGGGCCGATGTGGCGCGGCGCATCGCGCACGAGATCAAGAACCCGCTCACCCCGATTCAACTGTCTGCGGAGCGCCTGCGCCGCAAATACAGCAAGATGATTGCGCAGGACAAAGACGTTTTCGACCAATGTACCGACACTATCGTGCGCCAGGTCGACGATATCCGTCGCATGGTGGACGAGTTTTCAAAATTCGCGCGTATGCCCAAGCCGGTGATCGCGGCCGAGGACGTCGCCGACACGGTTCGGCAAGCCGTGTTCCTTATGCGTGTCGGCAATGCTGATGTCGCCATCGATGCCGAGGTCGCTGAAGATCCCATGCCGGCGCGTTTCGACCGCCGGCTGATCGCGCAGGCGTTGACCAATCTTATCAAAAACGCGACCGAGGCCATTGCCGCCGTGCCGCTCGACGAATTGGGCAAGGGCTCGATCCGCGTCTTCGCCGCGCGCGAAGGCGACGACGTCGTTATCGACGTCGTGGATAACGGCATTGGCCTGCCTAAGGAAAACCGTAGTCGTCTGCTCGAGCCCTATGTCACCACCCGCGAGAAGGGCACGGGCCTCGGCCTGGCTATCGTCGGCCGCATCGTAGAAGAGCACGGCGGTCACATTGAACTGCGCGACGCCGCGGACAAGATCCCTGGCCAGCGCGGTGCCTGGATCCGTCTGCGTTTCGCCGCCTCCGGCGAAGCGCCCTCATCGCAAAGCGACAAGAAGGTTACAAGCGAGCAGCCCCATGTCAGCTGATATTTTGATTGTTGATGACGAGGCCGATATCCGCGATCTCGTCGCCGGCATCCTGCAGGACGAAGGCTTCGAAACGCGGACCGCGCGCAACAGCGATGATGCGCTTGCGGCCATCGTATCGCGGCGGCCGAGCTTGGTTTTCCTCGACATCTGGCTGCAAGGCTCAAAACTCGACGGCCTGCAATTGCTCGATGCCGTCAAGCAAGAACATCCTGAGCTTCCTGTCGTGATGATCTCCGGCCATGGCAACATCGAAACGGCGGTGGCAGCGATCAAGCGCGGCGCCTATGACTTCATCGAGAAGCCGTTCAAAGCCGACCGGTTGGTGCTGGTCGCCGAGCGCGCCCTGGAAACGTCGCGTCTCAAGCGCGAGGTCAAGCAGCTGAAGCAGCTTGCGCCGTTGCCGGCCACGCTCATCGGCAAATCGGTGGCCATGGCGCAGCTGCGCCAGGCGGTCGAGCGAGTTGCGCCCACCAACAGCCGTATCCTGATCGTGGGGCCTTCTGGTTCGGGCAAAGAGCTTGCTGCCCGCACCATCCATCAACTCTCGGCGCGCGCCAACGGCCCATTCATTGTCATCAATGCTGCCGCCATTACCCCCGAGCGAATGGAACCCGAACTGTTCGGCATCGATCAGACCAACGGCACCGAGACACGCAAGCCGGGGGCGCTCGAGGAGGCGCATGGTGGCACGTTGTTCATCGACGATATCGCCGACCTGCCACGCGAGACGCAGAACAAGATTTTGCGCGTTCTCGTCGACCAGACCTTTCAGCGCGTCGGCGGCTCGACCAAAGTGTCGGTCGATGTGCGCATCATTTCCTCGACGGCGCGTAATCTAGAGGCGCTGATCGCAGAGGGAAAATTCCGCGAAGATCTCTATCATCGATTGTCGGTGGTGCCGATCCGCGTGCCGCCGCTCGCCGAACGGCGCGAGGATATTCCGGGGCTAGTGGAATATTTCATGGACCAAATTTCGCAGGCGACCGGCCTGCCGAAGCGCCGCATCGGCGACGATGCCATGGCTGTGCTGCAATCACACGACTGGCCGGGCAACGTGCGTCAGCTGCGAAACAATATCGAGCGTCTGTTGATCCTCGCGGGCGGCGACCCGGATGCTGTGCTCGATGCGTCCATGCTGCCGCCGGACGTCGGCTCCATGGTGCCCTCGATGCCCAATGGTAATGGGGGTGAACATCTGATGGGTCTACCATTGCGCGATGCGCGGGAGGTTTTCGAACGGGAGTATTTGGTGGCGCAAATTTCTCGTTTCGGCGGCAACATTTCACGTACCGCCGAGTTCGTGGGCATGGAACGGTCGGCGCTGCACCGTAAGCTGAAAGCGCTGGGCATCGGGTAGAGCGGATGATTTGTGACCTTCTCCACTCGTCTGCGCGCAAGCGGGCAGCCGGGGCTAAGTCCATTGCTCCCGGAATCCCGCCTGTGCGTCAATGAGCGGAAAGCAAGACGATGTCCCGCATCGCCTATGTCAACGGGCGCTACCGGCCGCTGCGCAAGGCCATGGTATCCGTCGAGGATCGCGGTCTTCAGTTCGCTGACGGCGTTTATGAAGTCTGCGAGGTGCGGGGAGGGCAGATCGTCGACGAGCGCCGGCACATGGAGCGCTTCGACCGCTCGCTGGCGGAATTGCGCATAGCGCGGCCCATGGTTCCCACAGCCCTTGCAGTCGTCATGCGCGAGACAATTGCGCGCAACCGCGTGCGTGATGGTATTGTCTATGTCCAGATTACGCGCGGCGCGGCGCGGCGCGATTTCCCCTTTCCTGACGCTGTCGCCACCAAGCCTACGCTGATTGTTACGGCGCGTGGCAACGACATTGCGCGCCTGGAGCGGCTCGCCAGCGAGGGGGTGGCGGTTATTACAATGCCGGACATCCGGTGGGGACGTGTCGATATCAAATCCGTGGCGCTGTTGCCGAACGTGCTGGCAAAACAGGCGGCACGCGACCAGGGCGCGCATGAAGCTTGGCTGACCGATCGGCAGGGCCGGGTCACGGAAGGCGCGTCCTCAAATGCTTGGATCGTGTCGCGTGACGGCACGATCCTCACCCATCCGCTCGGGCACGATATCTTGCCGGGCGTGACGCGCTCGGTCGTCATTAAGGTCATCAAAGCACAGGGGCTGGCTTTCGAAGAACGGGCCTTCACCGTGGAGGAGGCCTATCAGGCTCGCGAAGCCTTCGTTACCTCGGCTAGCCAGATCGTCCTCCCCGTGGTCGCGATCGATGGCCGACCCGTCGGAAACGGTGCGCCGGGCCTTGTCGCCGCCGCCTTAAGACGCGAGTATTATCGCTTCGCTGAAACAAGTTAATGTTGTTTTTTCAATGGCTTATCGACAAGTCGCGCGCCCAGCTTGCACCTGATGCGCGCCTGCCATCTAATACCTTCTCCTGAGCCCGCGCTCGGCGTGGGGCAAAGCGGTGCATGCCGGAAGGAGTTCGCATGCGCAGGGCTCACGGCAACAACGGTCTCGCGCGCTAGACGCGAGCAGAAAATGGAACACGGCCATGGCAGCCGATCGTGCGCAAAACCTGCAAGACACATTCCTCAATCACGTTCGCAAAAGCAAAATTCCGCTCACCATATTTTTGGTGAACGGGGTCAAGCTGCAGGGCGTAGTGACTTGGTTCGACAATTTTTGCGTCCTGTTGCGGCGGGACGGGCACTCGCAACTCGTCTACAAGCACGCCATATCGACGATCATGCCGGGTCACCCGATCCAGCTGTTCGAGGGCGGCGACGAGGCACCGGCCGCAGAGAAGGCCTGATTGGAAGAACACAAGCGCGATCAGCGCACGGACGCCTTAGCCCCGCGCGTGGGTAGCGAGACCGGGCGCGCCGTCGTCATTGAGCCGTGGTTGAAACAAGCGGCGCGCTATCCGGCCCGAGGCGCAGACGCGCGCCCGCCGGAAGCGCGGCTTGCCGAAGCCTCGGGCCTTGCCCGCGCGATCGACCTTAACGTCGTGCAGGAAGGCTTGGTGACGCTCACCGCGATCAGACCGGCAACCTACATCGGCAAGGGCAAGGTCGACGAGATCGCCGGCATCGTGAGAAGTCTCTCCGCGTCCGTCGTGGTCATGGACTGTCCCGTTTCGCCGGTGCAGCAGCGCAATCTCGAGAAGTCGTGGGGCGCCAAGGTCATCGACCGCACCGGCCTCATCCTCGAAATCTTCGGCCGCCGCGCGCGCACGCGCGAAGGTTCGCTGCAAGTCGAGCTCGCACATTTGACCTACCAGAAGGGGCGGTTGGTTCGGTCATGGACGCACCTTGAGCGTCAGCGCGGCGGTTTCGGCTTTCTTGGTGGACCGGGCGAAACCCAACTCGAAGCCGACCGCCGGATCATCGAGGAGCGCATCAAGCGCATCGAAGGCGAACTCGAAGGCGTCAAGCGCACGCGCGCACTGCACCGGGAAAGCCGCAAGCGCGTGCCGTACCCGATCGTGGCGCTGGTCGGCTACACAAATGCCGGCAAGTCGACGCTTTTCAATCGGCTGACGCAAGCAGCCGTGCTCTCAGCCGACATGCTGTTCGCCACGCTCGACCCCACCTTGCGGGCCGTGGATCTGCCGCACGGCGCCCGCGTCATTCTCTCGGACACCGTCGGTTTTATTTCCGATCTGCCGACGATGCTGGTCGCCGCATTTCGTGCGACGCTCGAAGAAGTGGTCGAGGCCGACATCATTCTGCACGTCCGCGATGTCTCGCACGATGAGACCGAAGCGCAATCTCACGACGTGAGAAAAATTCTCGTCGAGCTCGGCATCAACGACTCCGATCCACGCCTGATCGAAGTCTGGAACAAAATCGACCGTCTCGATTCACAAGAGCGCACGCGCGTATTCAACCTGGCCGAGCGGCTCTCGGATCGACACAAGCGCGCCGCCGTGTCAGCATTGAGCGGTGAAGGCATCGATCGTCTGCTGGATGTGATCGAAATGCGGCTCGGTGAGACACGACGAATGCTTCAGGTATCGATCGATGCCTCCGACGGAGCGGGCTTGAGCTGGCTCTATCGGCATTCGGAGGTGCTATCGCGCAAGCTGCGGGACGATGGAACGCTCGCGGTCAATCTGCGAGCGGACCCAAAGAATGCCGAACTGGTCAAGCACAGATATCCGGGGGCCGTCGAAAGCAAACCGTCGAACTGACCGAGACAAAGAAGTCCGCTCAATGGGGGAGAGAATTATGGATCGCGATCTCAGGCGCGTGGTGGCCGCCAGTCTGATCGGTGCCACGATCGAGTGGTACGACTTTTTTCTGTACGGCACCGTCGCCGGCATCGTCTTCAACAAACTGTTCTTCCCAGTGCAGGATCCATTGATCTCGATCCTGCTGGCCTACACGACATTCGCGGTCGGCTTTGTTGCGCGTCCTGTTGGTGGACTGATTTTCGGTCATTTCGGCGACCGCATCGGCCGCAAAAGCATGCTCATTCTCACGCTGATGATCATGGGCATCGCCACCATGTTGATCGGCTTCCTGCCGAGCTATCAGCAGGTCGGTACCGCTGCGCCCGTCATGCTGCTGGTGCTGCGGGTGCTGCAAGGCATCGGTCTCGGCGGCGAATGGGGTGGGGCAGTGCTGATGACCTACGAATACGCGCAGGAAGACAGACGTGGCCTTTTCGCCAGCCTGCCGCAGATCGGCCTCTCGATCGGCCTTTGCCTATCGGCGGGCGTCGTGGCAGTCGCCTCCAGCCTGCCGGAGCAGCAATTCCTCGGCTGGGGATGGCGCGTCGGATTCATCGCCAGCTTCGTGCTGGTACTGGTCGGACTTTACATCCGCCTGCGTATTATGGAGACGCCGGAATTCGCCAAACTCAAAGCGCAACGGCAGGAAGTGCGCATCCCTTTCATGCACCTGATCCGCGAATATCCGCGCAACATCCTCCTTGGCATGGGAGCGCGTTACATTGACGGGGTGTTTTTCAATGTCTTCGCGGTGTTCAGCATCTCTTACATCGTCAATACGCTGCATCTGTCGCGCACTACGGCGCTGTGGGCGGTATGCAGCTCGGCCTTTGTCATGATCTTCTTCATCCCGCTGTTCGGGCGTCTCTCAGACTCGTGGGGCAGGGGCAAGACCTACGCCATTAGTTCGGTGTTGCTGGCGCTTTCCACCTATCCTGCATTTTGGGCGATGAGCAGCGGCAATGTCGTGGCGATCTTTGCCGCCATCATCATTCCCTTCGGCATCATCTACGCGATGTGTTACGGGCCGGAGGCGGCGCTGTTCTGCGATCTGTTCGATCCGCGCGTGCGCTATACCGGCATCTCGTTCGTTTACCAATTCTCCGGGATCTTCTCGAGCGGGATCACGCCGATCGTGGCGACGTACCTGATCGCCGCGAACGGCAATGCGCCGTGGTATCTCTGCGCCTATGTGGTGTTCGCTGCCTTGGTGAGCGCCGCCTGCTCGGCGGCGATCAAAGGTCCGGTCGCGCCGGTAGCCGCGAGACAAAAAACGCGGCGCGCGGCCTAACCTCGATTACATGATACAAAAAGCCCGGCAGCAATGCCGGGCTTTTCATTTTGCGGCGGCCTTTTCGCCTTCTTTGGCCGCATCCCACAATGCGTCCATCTCGGCCAGGGTGACGTCTTGCGGGCGTTTACCGCGCGCAGCCAGGGCGCGTTCAATCGAGGCAAAGCGACGCTCGAATTTCGCATTGGTCTCGCGCAGCACACCTTCCGGATCGGCCGAGAGGTGGCGGGCCAAATTGACGAGGGCGAACAGCAGGTCACCAACCTCCCTCGCAGCATGCCTTTCATCGCCCGCATCGAGCGAGGCTTCGATCTCATCGGCCTCCTCGCGAATCTTGGCGAGCACCGCTCGTGGATCGTTCCAGTCGAAGCCAACTCGGGCAGCTTTATCCTGTAGCTTTAGCGCGCGGGTGAGCGCGGGCAAGGGCACAGGCACGCCGGCGAGTGCGCTCTCGGCAACCGTTCCGCCGCGCTCGGCCTTTTCTTCGGCTTTGATGCGCTCCCAGAGGCCGGCGACCGCCTCAGCGGCGCGGCCGTCCGCAACGGCAAAGACATGAGGATGCCGGCGGATCATCTTGGCGGTCACGCTCTCGACGACGTCGCCGAAATCGAATGCGCCTTGCTCCTGCGCCATGCGCGCGTGGTAGACAACCTGCAACAGCAGATCGCCCAGCTCGTCCTTGAGTGCGCCGAGATCGTTGCGCGCGATGGCATCGGCCACCTCGTAAGCTTCCTCGATCGTGTAGGGCGCGATGGTGCCGAAGCTCTGTTCGAGGTCCCACGGGCAGCCGGAACCCGGCGTGCGCAGGGCCGCCATGATTTCGATCAGCCGAGCGATGTCGCGAGAGGCTTTCACGGGCAAAGGCTGAGGCTCACGATAGGCGACTTGGCTGCCGCACGGACGGTATCACGCCGGTGCACATAATTAGATTCGCATAAGACATATTATGGAATATTACGATTTGTGCCTAAGCATCATAGGCCTCTGAAAGCTCGCTCGTCGCGTACGCTAGCCTGCTTGAAAACTCATGCAGTCGTAGGCCGGCTCGATGTTCGGGGGCAGTTCGGCCCGCAGGCGGTTGTAGTCCAGATCGCTGTGCAAATTGGTGAGGATTGCCCGCTTGGGCCTGATGCGCTCGATCCACGCCAAAGCCTCCTCAAGGTTCAAGTGGCTCGGATGCGGCGCCCGCCGCAGCGCATCCACGATCCACACGTCGAGGCCCGCCATTTGGGCGATGCTGGCGTCCGGCAGGCCCTTGATATCCGCCGAATAGGCCACATTGCCGAAGCGGAAGCCAAGCGAGGCGATGTCGCCGTGCTCCTGCAGCACGGGCAGGGCCTCGATGGCGCCGCCCTGCCCCTGGATGGCGACCGGCTCGCCCGGCAGCAAGCGGCGCTCCTCGGCAATCGGCGGATAGGCGCTTCCCGGCGGCGTTTTGAAGCAATAACCGAAACGCGTCCGCATGACGCCAGTGGTTGCCTCGTCCATATAGACCGGCACCCGCCGGCGGGTCTTAACGAATAGCGGCCGCAGGTCGTCGATACCGTGGGTATGGTCGGCGTGCTCGTGCGTTATCAGCACGCCATCGATGGAATCGACTTCGGCGTCCAATAGCTGCATGCGCAGATCGGGCGAGCAATCGACCAGGAGGTGGGTTTTGCCGCTGGCAGCGCCGCGCGTGACCAAAAGGGAGCAGCGGCGGCGGCGGTTCTTCGGATTGTTCGGATCGCAGTCGCCCCAGCCCAGGGCCACGCGCGGCACGCCCATGGACGAGCCGCAGCCGAGAATGGTGAAGGTCAAGCTCATGCAGCGTCGGCGAGCCTGCGCGGCACTTTGCTAAACAGCCGAAAGAAATTCTCGGTGGTTTGCCGCGCGATCTCGTCGAACGTGACGCCGCGCGCCTCCGCGAGCACGCGCGCCGTTTCAACGACAAACGCCGGCTCGTTGCGCTTGCCGCGGTGCGGGGCGGGCGCAAGATAAGGCGCGTCTGTTTCGACCAGGATGCGGTCGGCGGGGAGCTCTTTCGCGATATCGCGCAGTGCGCCGGAATTCTTGAAGGTGAGAATCCCGGTGAAAGAAATGAACAGCCCGAGCTCGATGGCCGTCATCGCCAGGCCGCGGCTGCCGGTGAAACAGTGCAGGACGGCGGGAAAGGCGCCCTTCCCCGTTTCTTCGCGCAGGATCGCGGCCATGTCATCGTCGCAGTCCCGCGAATGGATCACCAACGGCAACCCGGTAGCGCGCGCCGCGGCAATGTGCTGGCGAAAGCTTTGCGCCTGCGCCGGCCGCGGGCTGTTGTCATAGTGGTAGTCGAGGCCGGCCTCGCCGATGGCGACGATTTTCGGGTGTCTGCAAAGTCCGATCAGTGTCGCAGCGTCGATGTCGCGTTCGTCTTGCGCATTGTGCGGATGCGTGCCGACCGAGCAGAACACGTCGGCAAATTGCTCGGCGATCGCGAGCACCTGCGCGTGCTTTTTCACGCGCGTCGATATCGTCACGATGCGGCCGACGCCCGCATTGCGCGCGCGCTCGACCACCGCGTCGAGCTCCGCCGTAAAGTCCGGGAAATCGAGGTGGCAGTGGCTGTCGACCAGCATTTATTTCTCTTCCGCCTCGACGTAGCGCGGAAAAACCGGCTTTGGCGGCGGCAATGCGGCGCCCGGCTTGATCCGCCGCTGCGCCGACAAGGCTGCGAATGAGCGCTCGTGGGGCGGCACCGCCAGCTGATCGAGCATGACGGCCGCGGCCGCCGGCATGAAGGCCTGCGCCAATATGGCCACCTGCCGCAGCACCTCGGCGGTCACGTAGAGGATCGTTGCCTGCCGCTTCGGGTCGGTCTTGGCCTTGGCCCACGGCTCTTCCGCGGCGAAATAGCGGTTGGCATCCGCAACCACGGCCCACGCGCAATTGAGCACCTGGTGAAGCTGTTGCGTTTTCATGTGCTCGCGCGCTGTGTCGATCATGGCGTCGGCCGCTGCCAGGATAGTCTTGTCGGCGGCGGTAAATTCGCCCGGTGCGGGCAGCGTGCCGCCGAACGCCTTGCCGATCATCGACAGCGAGCGCTGCGCCAGGTTGCCTAGGTCGTTGGCCAAATCCGCGTTGATACGATTGACGATGGCCTCGTGGCTGTAATTACCGTCCTGCCCGAACGGCACCTCGCGAAGAAAGAAATAGCGCAGCTGATCGACGCCGTAGGCGTCGCAGAGCGCGAACGGATCGATAACGTTGCCGACCGATTTCGACATCTTCTCGCCGCGGTTGAACAGGAAGCCATGCGAGAAAATGCGCCGCGGCACGGCGATGCCCGCGGACATCAGGAAAGCCGGCCAGTACACCGCATGAAAGCGCACAATGTCCTTGCCGATCACGTGCAGGGCCGCCGGCCAATAGCGCTTGAACGCCTCGTTCTCGACATCGGGATAGCCGATGCCGGTGATGTAATTGGTCAGCGCGTCGACCCAGACGTACATGATGTGCTTGTCGGCGCCCGGCACCTTCACGCCCCAATCGAAGGTGGTGCGCGAGATCGACAGATCCTGCAGGCCGCCGCGTACAAAGCTTGCGACCTCGTTCAGACGCTCCCGCGGCAGCACGAAGTCGGGCACGCGCTGGTAAAGATCGAGCAACTTCTGCTGATAGGCTGAGAGCTTGAAAAAATAGCTCTCCTCCTCCACCCATTCGACCGGTGTGCCGGTCTTGCTGGCGATACGCTGCCTCTGCTCGTTGAGATGCGTTTCGTCTTCGGCGTAGTAGGCCTCATCGCGGACGGAGTACCAGCCCGCGTATTTGCCGAGATAGATGTCGCCGTTTTTCTGCATGCGCTCCCAGATGGCCTGGGACGCGCGATGGTGGCGCGCTTCGGTCGTATGGATGAAATCGTCATTGGAGCAGTTGAGACGTTTCACCATAGCTTCGAAGCGCGGCACGTTGCGGTCGCGCAATTGCCGCGCGGTGAGACCCTCGCGCGCCGCCGTCTGCTGCATCTTCTGCCCGTGCTCGTCGGTGCCGGTCAGGAAATAGACGTCGTAGCCATCGAGCCGCATGAAGCGTGCAATCGCATCCGTCGCGATCGCCTCATAGGCGTGCCCGATATGTGGCGGACCGTTGGGATAGGAAATCGCCGTGGTGATGTAGAAGGGCTGCTTGGTTGGCATTTGTGGCAATTCGGCCGCTTCCGATTAACAATGCAACGACTTGTGCCGCGATCCGCGTCCGCTTGAGTGCGGATTAGCTATCAACCACAGCGCTTTGAGGCAAGCGGAGCAGGCTCCGACACAACCAGCTATACTGGACGAACCCGGCCGCCCGGCCGATTCAAGAACCACGGTGGAGTCGTTCGATGCAAAGTAGACGCGCCTCGCTCTCCGCCCCGCGCGGTCTGGCAATCCTGCTCGTCCTTGCCCTGCTAGCCGGACTGCCGCTCGCCGTGTGGCTCGATCTGCGGCATTTGACTGAAACGTCGCTGCGCCAGCAGGCGGGCGATCTCAATTCAGTCATCAGTAGCGTACGCGGCTATTACGCAAGCAACGTCGTGGCGCGCGTGCTCGCTTCGCCGGGCGAAACCAAGGTTGTGCACAATTATGAAGCGGTGCCTGGGGCCATTCCGATTCCGGCCACGTTGTCGTTGGAGCTCGGGCGAGTTATCAACGAGCAGCAGCAGAACATTTCCTACCGCTTCGTTTCCGACTACCCATTCAACGGCCGCGCTCCGCATCTTCTTGACGCGTTTGAAACCGAAGCGCTCAAGCGCCTGCGCGAGGGGTCCGACAAAAAGGTAACGGCGGTCTCCGCCTCACTGTTCAGCGACAACGTCCGCATTGTCACGCCGATTCTCATGGGGGCGGCCTGCGTGAGTTGTCACAACGCGCACCCAGACAGCCCCAAGCACGATTGGAAAGTCGGAGACGTTCGCGGCATCCAGGAAGTCACGATCAGCCAGCCCTTTGCGGCGAACATCTTTTCATTCAAATACCTGCTCGCTTACTTCGTCTTTATGGCGGCTTCCGGGGCCGGATTTATCGGCATGCAGCGGCGCCAAGCGGCCACCATCCAGGGCATGAACAAAGAGCTCGAAACGGCCAACCAGTTCCTATCCGGTCTCTCCCTGAAGATTTCCCGTTATTTGTCGCCGCAGATCTACAAGAGCATCTTCAGCGGCGAGAAAGATGTCACCATCCACACCGAGCGTAAGAAACTCACCATCTTCTTTTCCGACATCAAGGATTTCACGGCGCTGACGGAGCGGCTGCAGCCGGAGCAAATCACCGCTTTGCTCAACGAGTATTTTACCGAAATGTCGAAGATCGCGCTCGCTCACGGCGGCACCATCGACAAATTCGTCGGCGATGCCATGCTGATTTTCTTCGGCGATCCAGAAACCTATGGCGAGGCGCGAGACGCCAAGAATTGTCTGCAAATGGCGGTGGAAATGCAGCATCGGCTGGCGGAGCTCAATGCCAAGTGGCGCAAAGAAGGAGTCGAAAATCCGTTCCGCGTGCGCATGGGCATCAATACCGGATACTGCAATGTGGGAAATTTTGGCAGCGCCGATCGCATGGATTACACGATCATCGGCGCTGAAGCGAATCTCGCTGCACGACTGCAGTCAATCGCAGAGCCGGGGCACATCGTTCTCAGTTACGAAACTTATGTGCTGGTACGCGATTTTGCCGTCGCGCATGCCCTGCCGCCGATCACCATGAAAGGCATCAGCCGCGAAGTCATTCCATACTCGGTCGAGGGTACGGTCGACGCATCTGGAAAGAAAATGGAAATCTTCAGCGAACACATGACCGGCCTGGATTTGTACCTCGATCCGAGCATGGTCGCGGCCGGTTCCGTCGAGCGCATCCGCGACATCCTGCGCAGCGCCCTGTCGGCTGTTGAGCGATCGAGGGCACCGCCGCAGCCGACGTAATCGACCCTTATGACGACGAGAGGCCCGCGCCGCCCACCGGCGCCGGCCTTTGTGTGCCGCGGATCGGGCCACCGGCCGATCAATACGCTAAGATGGGATCGCCAAGAGAGCCGCTTTTAGTCCGCGCAAAGCTTGTCCAGGGATTGCAGCGTCGCGCCGATCTCCTGCCCCTCCTTGGAGTTCTCATCGACGTTCTGCAGACCATTCATCAGCGCGTCCCATTCGGGACCAAGCTTGGCAACCAGCTCGTCGGCCTTCTGCGCGAGCTGATCGGCTTTCTTGTCGTCGTGAGCCTGCTGCGCCTGCTCGATTTGATCGCCGATCTTGCCCATGTCGCAATAGGCTCGGGATTTCTCTTTGTCGCTGCTAATAAGCTTGACCACGCGTTGCGCATCGGCGTTGGTCGCCTTGGGCGCGTTCGCCGGCTGTTGCGCTTGGGCCGCCGTAACGGCCGACGCGGCAGCGAATGCAAAAATCATGAGCGATTTCATCGGAGCCCCCTGTGAATAGCCGGCGCAGAACCTCCGCAGCCGGAAACGGCGGCGAATACGCGCGGCAACTTTGGCGCGAAAGTGGCGGGTCCGATTGCGTGAGAATATTTTATGCCGCCGTTACGGCGCGTGACTTGAATGCGCGGCGGCAGCGGCCAGCGCCGCGAATACGGCGAACGCGAACGGTTTGCGCTCGAGATTGTATGCCTCGATATCGCGCGCTGCGGCGTTAACCGTCTGCCACGTATCGGCAATGCGCGCCATCTGCGTCTTGTTATGCCCCGCCTGAGCCAGACGTGCCGACAGCCAGCCATTGACCATGTCCATGAAGGTGGCCAGCCTTTGCGGATCGGCGCTGCCGAGTGCATCGCCAATCGCATGCACCGCGCGCGGATCGGCCGAGGGAAGCTGCGCCATCGCATCGAGCGTCTGACGGCGCAGCTCCTGCGCATCCTCATCGAGCAGCGCCAAGGCGCGTGCCACACTGCCTTCGGCGGCGCGCGCCGCCGCAAGGACGGCCTCGTCGACCGGGCGCCTGCTTGCGGCGGCAACGGCGTGCGCCACATCGCTTTCCGTCAGCGGTCGCAGCAGCAGACGGCGGCAGCGCGAACGAATGGTCGGCAGCTCGCGTCCCGGCGCATGACTGACCAGCAGCAGCAGCGCTCGCTGCGGCGGCTCCTCGAGAATTTTCAGCAAGGCATTGGCGCCGTCGCGCTGCAGTTCGTCGATGCTGTCGACAATGGCAATGCGCCACCCCCCCTCACCCGCGGTCGAGCCGAAAAAAGGCACGCTGCGCCGCACGTCATCGATACGGATCACGGTATAGAGCTTGCCGGTCTGCTCGTTGATGACGCGCTCGAGCACCAGGAGGCCGCTTTGCGCCTGCGCCGCCACGCGGCGCGACACCGTGTCGTCGGGCTCGACGGCTAGCGAAGTTGCGCTTTGCACCGCGTCTGCGGCCGGATCGGGATGCGCCAGCACGAACCGGGCAAAGCGATAGGCGAGCGTCGCTTTGCCGACGCCCGGCGGCCCTCCGATCAGCCAGGCGTGCGGCACGCGCCCGCTCTTATAGGCGGCGAGCATGGCCTGCTCGGCTTGGGCGTGACCGAACAGCACATTGGTCTCGCGCGGCAGCTTGACGTCGGCGTCGTCATCGGCGCTCACGGCGGCGTGCCCTCCGCCACCCGAGCGCGCTGCGGACGCAGCCGGTCATTCACCACTGCCCAGATGCGCTCCGCCACCACTTCGCGCGGCGCGCGGCCGTCGATCAAGACGATCCGCCGCGGCTCTTCCTGCGCTTCGGCGCGGTAGGCGCGGCGCAGTTCCTCATGCGCTTCGATGGTTTCGGCTTCGAAGCGGTCGGCGGCTCCGCCGGCGCGCCGGCGCGTAGCGCGCGCCAGCCCCACATTGGCCGGCACGTCGAGCACGAAAGTCAGGTCCGGCATGGCGGCTCCGACGGTGACGCGCTCGAGGCCGCGGATCAGCTTCTGGTCGACTTTGCCAAGCGTGCCCTGGTAGACGCGCGTCGAGTCGATGAAGCGGTCGCACACCACCCATTTCCCCGCCAGCAGCGCCGGACGGATGACATTGCGCACGTGATCGTCGCGCGCCGCGGCAAACAAAATCGTTTCCGTTTCCGCGCCGAGCGGTTTGGCAGCGCCGGATAGAAGGACATGGCGGATGACCTCGGCCCCCGGCGAGCCGCCGGGCTCGCGCGTCAGCACCACTTCGAGGCCAAGCTCTTTGAGCCGTTCGGCGACCCGTTTGGCATGGGTGGATTTGCCGCTACCCTCGCCGCCTTCGAAGGTGATAAAGCGCCCGCGCATGCGCCTTATCGTACCACAACCCGCTCGGCACCGGCGCGGAATAGGCCGATCACGGACTCGGTAACTGCATCGAGCGCCCGCTGCGTCAGGTTGCCTTTGTCGACACTCCCCGCCGCATGCAGGGGCGCTTCCAGAACGACATTTTCTCCGCGCCAGACCTTCAGCGCGCCGATTGGCGTCCCTTCCTTGACCGGTGCGGGCACCGGTCCCTGATAAACGATGCGCGCGATCAAACGCTCGCCGCCCGCTTTTGGCACCATGACGTAAACCGGCCCGTCCGCCTGCAGCGGCACCGAGTTGGCGGCGCCGCCGTATACTTTGGCCGCGCCGAGCGTCTCGCCTTCGGCAAATAGCGGGCGCTCTTCGAAATTGCGGAAGCCCCATTCGAGCAGCTTCTTGGCCTCGCGCGCGCGATCCGCCGCCGTCTTCTCGCCGTTGACGACGACGATCAGCCGCAAGCCGTTCTCGACCGCTGAGCCGACCAGCCCGTAGCCTGCTTCTTTGGTGAAGCCGGTCTTCAGCCCATCGGCGCCGGCAAAGGAGCCGAGCAGCGGATTGCGGTTCTGCTGCCGGATCTTATTCCACGTGAAATCGCCCTGCGCGAAGATCGGGTAATAGTCCGGATAATCCAGAATGATACGGCGCGCGAGCAGCGCAAGCTCGCGCGTGGTCACTTGCTCGCCGGGATCGGGCAAGCCGTTGGAGTTGGTGAAGGTCGACTTGCGCAAACCGATCTCGCGCGCGCGCTTGGTCAGCTCTTCGGCGAAGTCGTGTTCGTTGCCGGCAATGCCTTCGGCGAGAATAATGGCGCCGTCATTGGCCGACTGGATGATCAGGCCGTGAATAAGCGCATCGACCGGCACCATGCTGTGCAGGGCCGCGAACATGGTGGAGCTGTGTGACGGTGCGCCGCCCGTACGCCAGGCGTGTTCGCTCACCTCGTATTCGTCGGTGAGCTTGATCTTGCCGATCTTGAGCAGATGGAAAACGTATTCCGCGGTCATCAACTTGCCGAGACTGGCCGGATAGATCAGCTGATCGGGATCTTTCTCGTAGAGCACGCTGCCGCTTTTGGCTTCGATCAGAATCGCGTGCGGCGCGGCGAGACCGAGCTCGTCTTTTTTCGCCGGCTCCTTCTTTTGCGCCTGCGCATGGGCGGGTTTGGCCGGCTCCTTCCTTTTCTCGGCGAGCGCGGGACCCGCGGCCAATGTCGCGGCAGCGATCAATGCGAGCAAAAGCCCCAGAGCTCGGCGCCCAGCGATCATCGGCAATATTCTCTCTTCGTGGCGGCCTGCGCGGCCGGCCTTGCAATTTCGAAGCGGCGATGTGGCGGAGATTTGCGGCTCAGTAAAGGCCGCGGCCGCTCATCATGCCCGCGCCGCCATCATAACGCACGGGAGCATAGGCGGAAACGGGAATCGCCTTGGCCGGCGGCGGTGGCGCAGCGGCGACGTCGGGCGGCGGCGGCGCTTCCGCCGTATCGTCGCCGAGTGCATAGGGCCGCTCCGGCGGCATAGGCGCCTGGCGCGGCATGGCCCGGGTCAGCGGATGCGGATCGAAATAGGCCGGAGCGAAGTTCTCGGCGGAGGCAACCTGCACCGGCGCGCTCTTGCCCGGTTCGCGTAAGGTCGCGGCGAGCTTCTCGTCGTCGGAGCCGGCGAGCGGCGCGCGGCCGATATATTCGACCTTCACTTTCGTGACGCCCTTGCCGTAGAAGCCGAGCAATTTCGCCGTGCGCACCGAAACGTCGATCAAGCGGTTGCCGACGTAGGGCCCGCGATCGTTGACGCGCACCACGATGGAACGATGGTTATCCAGATTGGTCACGCGCGCATAAGACGGCAGCGGCAGCGTCGGCGAGGCGGCCGAGATCGAGTTCATGTCGAAGATTTCGCCGTTGGCGGTGTAGCGCCCATGGAAATCGTCGCCATACCAGGACGCCAACCCGCTCTCGCTGTACTGCGCGTTCTCCTCCGGGGTGTAGACCCGCCCGGCGACCGTGTAGGGCCTGCCGACCCGGTAGACGCCGCCGCCCTTGGGCACCGGCTCGCCCGGCTGCACCACGCGCGCGCTCGAGGCGACGCCATAACGCGGGTCGATGCGGCCCGCGACATTGCCCGAGCAATTGGCGAGAAGCAGGCCGAGGACGACCAGCCCGATAAAGCCGGCGCAACGCCGCCTCGCGTGGCTCCCCCCAACTCCGCGCATGCGGCGCCTGTCCCCGATTGAGCAGCCTCACAATACCGTTTCGGCGCCCGTGCGGGAACCGGCGGTAGAAAGGCGTGGTAAACGACTGGTTCCCACGACAGTTTGGCGTTTCCGCGGCAATGCGGCGGCGCCCCGGGCGTCAGGCCGTCACAGACCGCCGTCGCCGATGATGCTGTACGGCGCCCAGAACAACGGGTGGGCATAGACGAACAGCGTCGCCCCGTTTTCGTCCGTGTAGCCTCCGCCATCGAGCAGTGCCATCATCGACTGGCGCAGCGCCTCGGCGCGTGACAGACCATTATTCGCGCTCTGCCGGGCAAAGAGCCCGCTGGTGATCTGCCGCGCCGATTGGGAATCGACCGACCAGTTGGTTACCAGCAAAGCGCGGGCGCCGGCATAGAAGAACGCTTGCCCAAGACCCGAGGCGGCTTCCGCGCCCGCCCCGGACGCGGCGCCGGTGTTACAAGCCGAGAGTACGACCCAATCTGCATCGAGCTTGAGGGCGATGATTTTTTCCATGGTCAGCAGTCCGTCGCCGTCAATTCCGGCGACGTCAGGTGCGGTGAGCGCCAGGGCTGGCTGCGTCAGTCCATTGAGTTCGCCCGCGGCGAGCCCGTGGGTGGCGAAGACGACTATTTTGTAGCGGGCGAGATCGGTCGCCTTCACCGTCTCTTCATTCGCCTTGACGCCGAGCACCAAGGCCGTTGCCGGATCGGCGCCGAGGGCGTGCGCGATGGCCTTCAACTCGTCCGCGGTGTCGGGCAGGGGCGGCAGTTGTGCGAGCTCAGCGCTATCCACGCCGTCGAGTTTCGGGCTAGACCGCCGCTTCAGCGGCACACCGCGCGTTGCCATAGCCAGCTGTACTGGAGTGTCGCGCGCCGCCTGCTCGGCGCTGATTTGCTCCTTGCTGAAAACGGGATCGCCGAAGCCGATCATCGGCTCGCGGTTGCGAGAACCGGGTGGCATCTGGCGCAGGGTGCGCAGCGCCGCGACCGAGGGCACCAGGCTAACCGCATGCGTGCGCGCGAGCCACGGAACCTTGCGATAGCCGGAGAACAGCGGGCGGTCGCCGTCGTCCGCTGTTGCCGGCGCTGTCGGCAACAACGAAAGCGGCAGCAGCCCGAGCGCGCCATTGCTGACCACAATCAGATGCGTCGCCGGCTTCCAGGCAGCTTCGACGGGCTTTAATAATTGCTCGTAAAGTCCGTAAGCGAGAGCTAGATCGAACGGCGGGATCTCCGCGACCGTGGCCACTTGGGGTTCGAGCGCTTCGCGTAACTTGCGGATCCGCTTTTCCAGATCGCCGGCGCTTGCGGCGATCGATGCGAACCCGACCGGCCCATTCTTCGGCACCGCCCAGACGAAGCCGATCTGACGGCCAAAATAGAATGCCAGCACGGCCTCGTCCGGTTTGAGCACCGCCTTGATTTGTTCGACGCTCGGCGGTTTCGGGTCGATCAGGTCGGCATACCGCGGAAAGCGCCTACCGATCTCGCTTCGCGACCGATCGCGCTCGCTGCGCAATTTCGCGATCGAGGCCTCCAATGCCTTTACCGTCGTTTCGTCGCGCTGACCCGAAGGGAGCGACAGTGTGTTGTTGAGCATGCCGAGCTGCGCGTTGACTCGCTTGCTGAGGTCTTGCTCATCACGAACGAGCTCGGCGAGGGCGGCGTCCTGCACGCTCATGCGCGCGCTCGAGGCAGTGAGTGCCTGTTGCACCGAGCGGCCGCGGATGGCATCGGCAAGCGCAAAGGTTTCGAGTGCCGCCTTGCCATTGTCCGAGGAGCGGGCGAGCAACGTCATGTAGGATTCCACAATGTTGCGCAGGCGCTCGTTGCGCGCGGCGAGCAGCGTCGCACTATCGTCGGACGTCTCGCGCGCCGCCGCGAGCAACACCGGGATCGCGGCTCTGAACTCGCGCCCTGCTTCGTCGTCGCGCTGCGCCAGCATCAGGCCGGTGCCGAGGAGCCCGTGCGCAATCGCGGTATCATGGCGCCCTTCCCCGTAGCGCGCGAGGTTGCGCTTGAGCAGGCGCTCCGCCGCGGCAACGCCCTTTTCTACCTGCCCGGCCGCGTAGAGCGCTGAGATGCGCGAGCCGTCGAGGTCGAATGGCTCGCGGCGGGCCGCGTCCCAGCTAGCCATGGCGCTGGCGATTTTTTCGTACATCGCCATTGCCTCGGCGCGTTTGTGCTCGAGGCTAAGGATCGCCGCCAGGCGGGACTCGTACGTGAGCGTCGACTGTGCGTCGGCGGCAACGCCGAGCGTATCGTTGATTTGGATGGCCGTACGCGCGAGCCGCTCGGCCTCGCTGTAGCGGCCCTCCTCGACGAGAATATTGGCAAGGCTGCCGAGAAAGCGCGGCGTCGCGGTATTGTACTTGCCTCGGCCTTTCAACTGCGATAACAGCGCGCGCCGGGCATCGGCTTCGGCCTGGGCGAGCTTGCCTTGCCGTGCTTCCGTGCGTGCCTCATCGATCACCAGGATGTCGCAGGCCTGCTCGATCTGCCATCGAGGAGGCGGATTCGTTGCCGTTTTCATGACCCCATCGATTGAAGCCCGCTTGCGCAATTCGGCTCGCCGGTAGGATTGCTCGGCTTCGGCATACTGGCCGCGCGCTTCAAAAAGAACGGCGCGCGTTTGTTCGACATCGGCTTCCCAGGATTGCCCGCGTCCTGCATATCCGTTTCGCCAGCCGGGTAAGCCGCTCGTGCGCGCCTCACGCAAGAGCGCGATGCTGCGATTGAGATAGCCCTCCGCCTGCGCGAGATCGCCAAGCTGGATGAGGATCGCCACAATATTTAGAGTCGCATTGAACAAGTATCCCTTCGCTCCTGGGGCATTGGTGTCGCGGATTTGCCGCTGAAAGATCGCGAGCGCTTGCTTGGGGTCTCCCGCGGCCGAAATTTGCAGACCTGCGAATTGCTCGATGCGGCCCAAAGTATTGGCGTCGAGCGCGCCGCGTCCGTTCTGTAGCGCCTTGTCGGCATCGTCGAGTGCGTCCTTGACCCGGCCGAGGGCAGCACGGGCCGTCCCGCGTTTGTAGTAAAAGCGCGCAAGGTCGACGCGCGACGCTTTACTCGGCACAGCCGCGTCGGCATCGGCCTTGAGCTGCGCGATCTTCGCCGGGTCAGGCTTCTCGCTGTCGAGAATGCCGGTAATGTCGGTGATGGCGCGCGGCGGCGGTACGAAACGAGCGGGCAGCGCCTTAGCCTGCTTTGCAATCTCCTCGCTCGGGCCTTTCTCGACCGGCATCGCCACCGGCACGTTGGCGCGGCCATTGGCGGCATTGAGGGCTTTGATCACGCAAGCGCGCACATGCGGGCGCGCCTTTTCGCGGCAGCCCTCGCGGTCGCCATTGCCGCCGTGCATGCACTGCTGCACGAAGGGCCGGCCGACGCTCATCCGGCAATTCTCGATAGCCTGTTCTTTGGTTAGGGCCAGACTTTGTTGCGTGCCCATCGCCAGCACGAGGCCAACGCCCAAGAGCCATATGCAGCGCCCCATTGCGGCTCTCCGACCCGGTCGAAACGCCGGGCGCAACAAAAATATCGATTTTCACGCCGCGCGAAAAGCTGCCCTCCGCCGCTATGGGCACAAACCCTTTTCCGGCCGGCACGAGAGCGATAATCTTGCACCTGACCGGCTTTTTCGGAGGCGGTGGGGGATCTAGCCATGTGGGCTGCGTTCATTGGCGGTTGCCTCGTTGCACTGGCGATGGGCAGCAGCGCCCGAGCCGGCACAGTGCTGATCAAATCCGAAGAGGCCGCGCTGCCGCCGCCCTCGACGGCCAAGACCGTGTCGCTGACCACGCGGGGCATCACGCGACGTCCGAGCATCGTGCTGGTGTCCCCGGAGGCGAGCGTCACCTCCCCGTTCGTTCTGCAATTCAAGTTCGAGGCCCACGGCGGCAGCGTGATCAGGCCGAATTCGTTTCACCTCATCTATCTACGCACGCCGAATGTGGACCTCACCGCCCGCGTCAGGCCTTATGTGACGGCGAACGGCGTCATCGTCACCGACGCCGAGGCGCCGCCCGGCGAGCACATGCTGCGCGTGGAAATTTCCGACAACGAGAACCGCGACAGCAGCGCTGTCTTCGTCGTCAACGTGCGCAAATAGCGAGGCCCCGATGCAGTGCCCCTATTGTGCGGAAGAGATTTCGGACGCTGCGATCGTTTGCCCCTATTGCCGGCACGATCTCGCGCCGTCGCGCCACCTGATCGACGAGAACAAGGCGCTGCGCGAGCAGTCGGAGGACCTGCGCCGCGAGCTCGCGGTCCTGAAGGCAAAATATGCGCGCGCCGTCGCGGATACGGAGACGGGTGCTCGGCGCCGGGCCGCGCCGATCGCGACCGCGTTCGGCGATCTGACGAACTATGCGCTGGCACCGATCGCGCTGCTGCTGCTTGCTCACTTCCTCATTGTTCTCGCCTGGGACAAGCCGACCGTTTATCTACGCATTGTCTCCATTCTCATTCCGATGCTGTTCGGCTTCTTTTTGGTGCGCCGCGCGCGGCGTCGTCTCGTCGCAACCACGGCCATCGGCGCACTGGTCAGCATGCTGGCGATCTACGGCATGTCGCTCGCGGTCGCCCTGCGCGATGGCGGCCCGGTGCTGCCGTCGAGCGCACAAGAGTGGAGCGAGGCGTTACAGTATTTCATTAGCATTGCCCTCGCTTATATAACCGGCGGACTGCTCGCGAGTATGCTGGAAGGCACTTCGCAGGCCGTACCCGGGCCGACCGCACGGTTTGCCGCCAACATCGCCCCGATGCTGGCACCGAAAGGGCGCAAGCTGTTGAAGGGCAAGAATGCGCGGACACTCGCTGTAATCGAGCGGGCGCTCGGCATTCAGAAAGTGGTGACGGCCGTCGTGGCGGCGGCGACCACCGCTGCCTCGATCTATACCGGGGTGATGGGCGTTCTGCACTGAGGCGGAATGCGGCGAACTTGCCGCCCCGCTCGGGCAGTGCCATGGAAGCGTTTCGCGGAAGGGTGGCCGAGCGGTTTAAGGCACCGGTCTTGAAAACCGGCAGGGGGCGCAAGCTCCCTCGTGAGTTCGAATCTCACCCCTTCCGCCACTCAAGCTGTTTTTGTTGCTGAACGTCGTCACAAGCGGCGCCTCTGACTCTTGGCGGCCTTGGCACGGCACACTCACGAAACATCTTTGCTTTTATTTCACACAATTATCAATTGCGTAGGAGCACTGCTCACCTTTCGTCAGCAATCCCCCAGTCGGGCCGACGTAGTTCACTTGCGAAACAATGCCGTTGTTCATCACGAGGTTCACGGTACAAAACCGCGCCGTTGAGACGCCGCCGAATGATGCGAATCCGTGCCCGAAATTCGTAGCGGTACCTTGTGTATCGATGTACCCGTTGCCCGAATTGTAGGACCAAACCTCCGTACCACCCTCAGTCGCTTTTGTTGCCGGCGGTCCCATACAGGCGAGTATCCGTTCTTTGCTCAACCCCACCATTTTTGTCCGAGCATCTTGAGCCTCTTGAGCGCGCATTATTGAGCAGCCAGCCAATGCAAGGGCGGCGCACGCAACTGCAGCCAGCCTCATTTGTCGATCCTCCCCCGAGCACGGAAGAATATTCGGACACCCCGAATAGATTTGCAACTTCCGATTTAGCTCCGCGCGCTCACGGAATTTTCTTCCATCGCGCCCCAGCGGCGGCCTTCCGATTGCGCGACGAGCCGGCGAAGTTTAGCGACTCGTGCCCTGCTGCCTTTGCATGTGAGCTGCCGGTTACGTTCGTCGATGATGATCGGAGTGAATCGGGCAATTGCTTGCCGGTTTGCCCGGGGAAATGTCGGTCGCGCGGTCCGTTCGCGACTCTCGCGTTTTCTCTTGATGATCTCGCTGTGGAAAGACCCCATGCCACCGCCAGATGCGCTCACTCGATCGGCAGGAACGGTCCGCCGCCGCTGCGGCAATTCACCTGGCAGTAGCGGTCGCAGGCATCGGTGTACGCCAGGCAGACGCCCTGAGTGTCGCGGTAGAGGCAGCCGTTCATTGCCCAGGCGCAATAGGCGCCGCACTCGCTCCAGCAGGCGCCGTCGTTCCAGAGGGCTTGCGCCCGCTTGCTGCGCGTGAACGGCGCCTCCTGTGATGACGCGTTGTTGTAGCGCCAGATCGGCGGATGCGGGCCGACGACCGGCGGCAGTGCCTCGGCCGCAAGGCCTGCGGCGGGCGCCAGCACGCCGAACACGAATAGCAGCAAACGAATTGTGCGCATGATCTGCCTCGCCGGACGAGGATAGCGCGGCGCCGGGAACTTTCAACCGCATCGCTGTCTGCTCGCGTGCGGGCCATCCGTCGATCGAAACCACTGCGCTTGCAATCGGAGGCCCAGTAGCCAGCCATAAATCCAGCCATCACGCAAAAATCGAGGCTCTCGCGCGGCTCCGCTGAGCTTGCTTTCACCGGCGATCGCCATTAGCTCGTGGCCGCATGCGTGCTCCGGAGGGCGACAGCCCGGCCCCAAAAATCAGCTTCGTCTCGCTCGGGTGCCCCAAGGCGCTGGTCGATTCCGAGCGCATCGTCACGCGCCTGCGCGCCGAAGGCTACGAACTCGCGCGAGAGCACGTTGGCTCCGATCTCGTCGTCGTCAACACCTGCGGTTTTCTCGACAGCGCCAAGGCGGAATCCCTGGGCGCGATCGGCAAGGCGCTCAAGGATAACGGCAAGGTCATCGTCACCGGCTGCATGGGCGCCGAGCCGGAGAGCATCACGTCCGTCTATCCGGACGTCCTGGCGGTCACCGGCCCGCAGCAATACGAGAGCGTGGTTGCGGCCGTGCACAAGGCGCTGCCGCCGAAGCACGACCCGTTTCTCGATCTATTGCCGCCGGAAGGCATCAAGCTGACGCCGCGCCACTACGCCTACTTGAAGATTTCCGAAGGCTGCAACAATCGTTGCACCTTCTGCATCATTCCACGCCTGCGCGGCGACCTCGTCTCGCGTCCGGCCGCCGACGTGCTGCGCGAGGCGGAGAAGCTGGTGAAGGCGGGCGTGAAGGAACTGCTGGTCATTTCCCAGGACACGTCAGCCTATGGAGTCGATATCAGATATGCCGCGACCCAATGGCGCGACAAAGAGGTGCGCGCGAAATTCGTCGACCTCGCTCAAGCGCTAGGCGAGCTCGGCGTCTGGGTGCGGCTGCATTACGTCTATCCCTACCCGCACGTTGACGACGTCATCCCTCTGATGGCCGAGCGCAAGATTCTTCCTTATCTCGACATTCCCTTCCAGCATGCCTCGCCCGCTGTACTCAAGCGCATGAAGCGTCCGGCCGCGCAGGAGAAGACATTGGAGCGCGTTGCGCGCTGGCGCGAAATCTGTCCGGAGCTGACGCTGCGCTCGACATTCATCGTCGGCTTCCCTGGCGAGACCGAGCAGGACTTCGACATATTGCTGCACTGGCTGGAGGAAGCCTCGCTCGATCGCGTCGGCTGCTTCAAATACGAGCCGGTGCGCGGTGCCGCGGCCAACGAACTTGCCTCGCCGGTTGCCGAGGAAGTCAAAGAGGAACGCTGGCACCGCTTCATGCAGGCGCAGCAGAAAATTTCCGTGCGCCGGCTCAAGCGCAAGATCGGTTCGCGTCAGCAGGTCATCATCGACGAGATCGGCCCGACTGTCGCGAAGGGCCGCTCGATGGCCGACGCCCCGGAAATCGACGGCGCGGTGTATGTGGCGAGCCGGCGCCCGTTGCGTGTCGGCGAAATCGCGACGGTGAAGATCGAGCGCGCCGAGGCTTACGATCTGCACGGAACCGCGGTCGGATTTTAGAGCTGCGCCGTCCGCCGTGACGGTTCCCTAGGAACAACGACGCGTAGAGCAACGTTAGGCAGGCGTCTCTCCCATTCAGTTCCGTGGAGGTCTGCGCCATGCAGCTCAGAAACATCATGCTCACCGCCGCGCTGGCTGCGGCTGTCGCTGCGCCGACGGCAGCAGCGGCGGCGGTCGTCGCTACCGCGGTGACGCCGCTCAATGTGCGCTCCGGTCCGGGGCCGCAATATCCGATCGTCGGCGCCATTCCCGGCCGCGGCCACGCCACCATCACCGGCTGCATCCAAGGCAGTTTGTGGTGCCAGGTGACGTTCAATGGCCGCCAAGGTTGGGCGTATTCGCGATACCTGATGGCTACGCTCTCCGGCCGCTCTCTCGCCGTATCCGAAGCCGTCGCACAGATCCCGGCGGTCACTTATGCACCGCCCGCCGCAACCGTGCGGGCCGCGGTGCCTGCCGTGACTTATGCGCGGCCGGCGGCAACGGTGGGCGCCGCAGTCGCCGAGCCGGTGGTCTCCGGAACCGTGGTCGAACGCCCGGCAGCGGCCGCGCCGATGGTGATTACGCCGCCTGGGACCGTGCGCGAGTATGTTTATGCGCACCCTGTGCAGCCGGTTTATCTCAACGGCGAAGTGGTGGTCGGCGCCGGATTGCCGCCGGAAGTCGCTCTCGCGCCGGTGCCGGGCTATCAGTACGAATACGCTTACGTGAACGGCGCGCCGGTGCTGGTTGAGCCACAGACGCGCGAGATCGCCTACGTGTATCAATGAGCAAGCTTCACCACCGCGTCGGTGAGCCGCTGTAGCTCATCCGGCGCGATGGTGAATGCCGGGGTCAAGTAGATCACGTTGCCGAACGGCCGCACGAAGACGCCCTCGGCGATGAAGCGCGCACGCAAAGCTTCAAGATCGGCGATTGACTGCATCTCGACGACGCCGATCGCGCCCTGCACGCGCACGTCCTTGACCCCTGCTTTGCCGCGACAGACATCGAGTGCCTTCGCCATCTGCGCGGCGATACGCCTGACCTGGTCGAGCCGCGGCGCGCGCTCGAACAGGTCGAGTGAGGCATTGGCCGCGGCACAGCCCAGCGCGTTGGCCATGAATGTCGGCCCGTGCATCAGCGCGTTCTGCGGATCGTCGGACCAGAACGCGTCGAACACTTGCCGTGTCGCAATCGTGGCCGCCAGCGGCAGCGTGCCGCCGGTGAGCGCCTTGGACAAAGTAACGATGTCCGGCTGAACGTTCGCCGCCTCGCACGCGAACATCGTTCCGGTGCGGCCGAAACCGGTAAAGATCTCATCGAAGATCAACAGCAGCTGATATTTGTCGGCAAGCGCGCGCAACCGGCGCAGCACATCGGCGCCGTGAAACAGCATGCCGCCCGCGCCCTGCACAAGCGGCTCGACAATTATGCCGGCGAGATGTTCGGCATGACGCTCGACGATGCGTTCAAGGGCATCTGTCGTCTCGTCGTCGCGCGGCAGCGCGGCCGTAATCCGGTTGGGCGACAGCGCCGACAGCGCGCCGTGCATGCCGACCTGCGGATCGCTGACGCTCATGGCCCCCGCGGTGTCGCCGTGATAGCCGCCATGGAAGCTCACAAATTGGCGGCGATCCCTCAGCCCGCGGTTGAGCCAATATTGCACCGCCATCTTCAGCGCTACTTCGACGGCGACCGAACCGGATTCGGAGAAGAAAACGCGCGTCAATTCGCCGGGCAGCAGCGCGCACAGCCGCCGCGCCAGCGTCAATGCTTGTTCGTGCACCAAACCGCCGAACATGACGTGCGGCAGCGCGCTGAGTTGGCGGCCGAGCGCCTCACGGATATGCGGGTGGTTATAGCCGTGGCACGCCGTCCACCAGCTGGCAATGCCGTCGACCAGCTCGCGCCCGTCGGCGAGTTTGATGCGCGCGCCTTGCGTCGCTACGACGGGCAGCGGCGGCGGCACGGTTTTCATCTGCGCATAAGGCAGCCATACATGATCGAGGCCTTGGACGTGCCATGCCGGCCTTTCGGTCGTCTCCGTGCTGCGTTTGGCCATTCGACGCCCTCGACTGCCCGCGCATTTTGCGCCAACGTGCGCTAAAGTCACCTCATGCTGTCGCTCGACGCCTTCGCGAAAACAAAACTCGACGAGCTTGCCCGTCGCAACCTGCAGCGTTCGCTGGCACAGACCTATCGCGAAGACGGTATTTGGGTCGAGCGCGACGGGCGCCGGCTGCTGTCATTTGCCTGTAACGATTATCTCAACCTCACCCAACACCCGGCGGTGAAGCAGGCGGCCATCAAGGCTCTGCAGAAATATGGTGCCGGCTCGGGCGCCTCACGTTTGATCACCGGCAATCATCCGCTTTATGCCGCGCTGGAGGCGAAGCTCGCGTCCCTCAAGGGCACGGAAGCGGCCGTCGTGTTCGGCTCCGGTTATCTCGCCAATACCGGCATCATCCCCGCTTTGATCGGCCGCCACGGCGTTGTCCTGGTCGACGAATTGTCGCACGCCTGTATCCACGCCGGCGCGCAGCTGTCGCGCGGCCGCGTGCTCGCCTTCCGCCACAACGACGTCGATCACGCGCGCGAACTGCTGTCCGCGTGCCGCTCGCAATACGAGCGCGCGCTCCTCGTGACCGAAGGCGTGTTTTCCATGGACGGCGACACGGCGCCGCTTGCCGATCTCCTCGCGCTCGCAGACGAATACGACGCGTGGCTGATGTCGGACGATGCGCACGGCCTCGGCGTCCTCGGCGGCGGCCGCGGCTCCTCTTTCATCGGCAACGTTCGCGTTCCGGTGCCGCTGCAGATGGGCACGCTGTCGAAGGCGGTCGGCGCCTACGGCGGCTATCTTTGCGCCTCCGCGGCCGTGATCGACCTGATGCGCAACCGCGCGCGCACGCTGATCTATTCCACCGGCCTGCCGCCGGCGATCGTTGCCGCCGCGATTGCCGCACTGGAGGTGATCGAGCGCGACCCGGGTTATGCGGGCCTTCCGCTGCAGAAGGCCAAGGCATTCACGCGCGCAGCGGGCCTGCCGGAAGCGCAAAGTCCGATCGTGCCCATCATCATTGGCGATGAGGAGCGAACATTGGCCGCGTCGCGGCTGCTTGCCGATGATGGGTTCCTCGTGGCCGCCATCCGGCCCCCGACGGTATCGCACGGCACCGCGCGCCTGCGTCTTACATTCACGGCGCAACATCCCGACGATGCCATCGCGCGTCTCGCTGCGCTCGTGCGCGGCAAGATCATGGCAGCCTGAGCGTGGCCGCCTATTTCGTCACCTCGACCGGCACAGACGTCGGCAAAACCTTTGTTACCGCCGGTCTTATCCGTTATTTGCGCAGCTGCAATCAGCCGGTGAGCGCGCTCAAGCCGGTGGTGAGCGGCTACGATTCCTCGGTCGTCGACACCAGCGATCCCGCGGTGCTGCTCGGCGCGCTCGGCCGGCCGGTCGTCGCTGCGGAAGTGGAACGCATCGCGCCATGGCGCTTTCGCGCGCCGCTGTCGCCGGACCTTGCCGCCGCGCGCGAGGGACGCAGCATCGCCTTCGACGAACTCGTCGCCTTCAGCCGCACCGCGGTCGAACAGGCGACCGGTATCCTGTTCATCGAGGGGGTCGGCGGCATCATGGTGCCGCTCGACGCCCAGCGCACGGTGCTCGACTGGATGGCCGCGCTCGACATCCCGCTGCTGCTGGTGGTCGGCGGCTATCTCGGCACCATCAGCCATACGCTGACCGCGCTCGACGTGCTCGCCCAGCGCAAGCTCAAGCTTGCCGCCATCGTGGTCAGCGAGAGCGAGCGCAATCCGGTCGAGCTCGAGGAGACGGTGGCCAGTATCGCGCGCTTCTCGGAGGGCGTCGATGTGATCGGCTTGCCGCGATTGCCCGCCGGCATCACTCAGCACCCGGCCTTCGCGCGCATCGCCGCACATCTCTAGATCAGCGATGCAGGCTGATCGCGGTCTCCAGCATACCTTCGCAGTTGATCAAGCCGTGCAGCAGCATGGTGAGAATCGCCGAGCCGCTGGCCCAGCGCAGCCAGCCGAGCAGAACGCCGAAGCAGAACACCTGGGCGATGACGTACAGATCGTATTGCACGTGAACGATCGCCCACAAGAACGCGGTGACGACGATCACCGGCCAGGCATCGCCCGGCGCGCGCAGCCACCCGCGAAACAGGAAACCGCGAAAGAGACTCTCCTCCCCGATCGGCGTCACCACCACAACGGCAAGCCACAGTAGCGGCAGCCAGCCGGCGGCCGCAGCGGTGCGGTAAATGTCGAGCTGAAACGGCGTGACGATGAAACGGCCGACCGCGAAGCTCAGCGTATCGCCGGCGACGATCAGCGCGAGCGTGGCGGCGACGCCGAACAGCACTTCGCCCCGGCGCGGCCATACCAAGCCGAGGTAAGCGGCGGCGCTGCCGCCCGGCCGCTGTGCCATCAGCCAGAGCAGCGCCGTCTGCACCGGGATGGACACGAAGATGACGATGCTGACGGCGACGCCGTCGCCGGAAAAATCCGGCATCTGCGTCAGACTCCTGCCGAACCAGCCCTGCAGCGCCGCAAGCGCCGCCGCCTGGCCGCCGAACAGCGCCACCAGGCCGAGGCCGAAGGTCGCCAGCCGTCCCCAGGGTTGCGGATTGTCCGACATTGGAAAGGCCATGCGGCCGCACGCCGGGAAGGCGTGCGAGCCGAATCGTGCGAGGCGCGATTATGGCACCAGAATCGACGAGCCGGTGGTGCCGCGGCCTTCCAGGTCCTTGTGCGCCTTTTGTGCGTCCTTGAGCTTGTAGGTCTGGTTCACCGGAATCTTGACCGCACCTGACCCGACCACTTCGAACAAATCCTTGGCGCAGGCGACGAGGTCCTCGCGCTTGGCGACGTAGTGGTTGAGCGTCGGCCGCGTGGCGAACAGCGAGCCCTTGGTCTGCAGGATATTGATGTTGAAGGCGTCGATCTGCCCCGAGGCCGAGCCGAAGCTGACGAAGTAGCCGAGCGGATGCAGGCAATCGAGCGAGGCCGGAAAGGTCGACTTGCCGATGCCGTCATAGACCACATCGCATAGCTTGCCGCTGGTGATCTCCTTGACGCGGGCGACGAAATCCTCGTCGCGGTAGAGGATCACGTGATGGCAGCCATTCTTTTTGGCGAGTTCGGCCTTGTCCTTGGAGCCGACGGTGCCGATGACCGTGGCGCCCAAATGGTTGGCCCATTGGCAGAGGATGAGGCCGACACCGCCTGCCGCCGCATGCATCAACACGATCGAGCCTTTGCTGACCTTGAAGGTGCGCTTGACCAGGTATTGCGCGGTCATGCCCTTGAGCATCATGCCGGCGGCCTGTTCGTAGCTGATATTATCCGGCAGCTTTACGGCGCGATCGGCGGGCACCAGGCGCTCGGCGGCGTAGCCGCCCAGCGGGCCGACGAAGGCAACGCGATCGCCCACCTTCAGATCGCTGACGCCCGGACCGACGGCGATCACCTCGCCGGCGCTCTCGTTGCCGGCGGTAAAGGGCATTCCGACCGGCGAGGGATACATGCCCATGCGGAAATAGGTGTCGATGAAATTGATGCCGGCGGCGTGGGTCTTGATCTTGATCTGACCCTGGCCGGGAGCCGGAATATCGACCTCCTCGTACGTCAGGACTTCCGGACCGCCATGCTTGTGTACGCGCACTGCCGCGACCATGCTCCGCTCCTTCGCTGAAAATGGTTTGGAATGTCGCCGCGATCATAGGCGGCCGAACGGTAAGCGCAAGGCGTGGGCTTTCGCCCGCTACCGCGCGCCCGACACGTTGAGCACCGCGCCGCTGATGTAAGACGCGGCATTCGAGAGCAGAAACAAGACGGGCTCGGCGATCTCGTCGGGCTGCCCCGGCCGGCCCATCGGCAGCATCGGCGTAACCCGCGCAAGCCGCCCCGGCTCGTGAATATCGGTGTCCGTCGGGCCGGGCCGCACAGCATTCACGCGTACGCCCTCTTTGGCGGTTTCACGCGCAAGCCCCAGCACCAGGGCGTCGATCCCGGCCTTGGCCGCCGCGTAAAAAATATATTCGCCGGCGCCGCTGGTCACTGCGGCGATCGAGGAGATGAGCACGATGGCGCCGCCCTTCCCGCCGCGCGCCGTCGACATGCGTCGTGCAGCTTCGCGCGCGCACAGCATGCCGCCATAGAGATTGACGTCGATCACGTCGCGCAGCATCGCCGCCTCGGCATCCACGAGCTTCGACATTTTGCCGATGATGCCGGAGCTATGGACGAAATGCGTGACCGGACCGAGCGTACGCGCCGCCTCGTCGAAGACGCGCACAATGTCGGCCTCGATCGCCATGTCGCCTTGCAAGGCCACCGCTTTGCCACCCGATTTCTGCACCGCCTCTACGACGGCGGCCGCAGCTTTGGCGTTGCTCTTGTAGTTGACCGCCACATCGTAGCCGCGCTGGACGGCGAGCCGCGCGCAGGATGCACCGATGCCGCGGCTGCCGCCAGCGATCAGCAATACGGGCCGGGTCATGGCGCTCTCCTTGCTTTACCGAGGTTCGGATCGACGCCGGCGGTGCCGCGCCAGCACATTGAGGAATTCGACCAGGGCGGCAAACGCCATGGCCGAATAAATGTAGCCGCGCGGAATATGGAAATGGAAGCCGTCGGCCATCAACGCCACGCCGATCATCAGCAGGAAGGCCAAGGCCAGCATCTTGGTTGTCGGGTGCCGCTCGATGAAGCTCCCTACAGGACGCGCCGCGACGAACATCACGAGCATGGCGATGATTACCGCCGCAATCATGATCGCGAGTTCGTCGGCCAGACCGACCGCGGTAATGATGGAATCGAGCGAGAACACCAGGTCGATTACGGTGAGCTGCAGCACGACCGCCAGCATGGCGCGACGCCGCACCGCCGGCTTGCCATCAGCGCCGCTATCGGCATCGACCTCCCCGTGAATTTCGCGCGTTGCCTTGGCGATGAGGAAAAGGCCGCCGGCAATCAAGATGATGTCGCGCCACGACAAAGACAGCCCGGCGATCCTCAGCGCCGGGGTCGTCATTTCCATGATCCAGCTCAGCGACGCCAGCAGCAGCACACGGAACAGGAAAGCCAGCGACAGGCCGACGGCGCGCGCTTGCCGCGCTTTGCGCGGGGCGAGCGGGCCCGTCAGGATGGCGATGAATACGATGTTGTCGATGCCGAGAACGATCTCGAGCGCGGTCAGCGTCAACAGCGCCGCCCACGCGTTCGGATCGCCGATCAGATCGATCATGTCAAATTCGGCGCGGCAGCAAGCCGGCTGCGAAGAAATACACGGCGATCAGGACCAAGCCCCACGTGACATAAGGGCCCGGCTCGAGGCCGTCGATGACCGTCACCAGCGCCAGCGCTGCCCAGACTGCCAGGATAGCGATATTGAGCGCGCGCCAACGTTTGACCCGCAGCGGGTGCATGAACTTGAGCGGCGCGAAGGTCAACGCCGCGAGCACGACGACAATCAGCGCCGTAGTCCAGTCGGGCGGCCGCAGCACGTCGATATAGAAGGCGGCGACGTTCCATACCGCCGGAAAACCGCGGAAGAAGTTATCCGCGGTTTTCATCTCGCGATCGGCGAAATAAATGGCGCCGGTCACAACGATGAGAAGTCCGGCAGCGAGCGCGAGCTCCGCCGGCAACAGCCCGCTCGCGGCAATGGCATATGCCGGCACAAAAACGTAAGTGACAAAGTCGACCACCAAATCGAGCGTATCGCCTGACCAGCGCGGCAGCGCCGTGGCGACGTTGAGCCGGCGCGCCAGCGGCCCATCGATACCGTCGATGATCAGCGCCGCCCCGAGCGCAATAAACATGGCTTCCCACAGCCCCCCGGTGGCGAACACCAGCGCCAAGAACGCAAGCGCGGCCCCGCTGGCTGTGAGGACATGCACGGCAAAGGCGCGCAGCTTGACGAGGCCGCTCACTTATCCGTTGCCCCAATTCAACTGCACGATTTCTGCCGACCGCCCGGCGAGATTCCAGTTGCGGCCGAACCCGCGAAAGCGCGACTTGTCGGCGCGCGAGACGATCACGTCGGGGCCGATCCAATACTCGCTGTTGCGGATAACGACGTTTTCGCCTTTCGCCTTGCCCGGGACCGGCGTGATGGCGCCGTCCACATACTTCTGGATGCGCACTACTCGCGTCTCCCCCTGCCTCTCGTAGGTGATGGGCACCTGGTGCACGCCGAGAAACTGCCCGACCAGAATGGAGAGCAGATGGGTGGTGCCGCCGACGCGGCCGGTGAAAATCCGCGTGAGACCCTTCACCGCCTGGATCGGCGCCTTGTCGTCCACGAACAAAGCCGCGGTCCAGTTGCCGCGCGCCATGATGCCGGGCAGGTCCATCATCAGCCCGACATTGATGCCGGACAGATCGACGTCGCCGAAATTGCCGTGATCGATGCGGATGCCGGCCCAGGTCTGGCAGCGGTCCTCGGTCGGCGGATGATTGCCGAGCGAGAGCACGCACGGGCAAAAGACCGTGCAGCTGCAGGACAGCGCCATCTCGCCTCTCAAGGTCCACGCTTCGGTCAAGCCGCAACTCCGCGCTTTTTTGCTTTCTATCTCAAATGCCGGGCAACGGCCAACCGGCGGCAAACGACATAGCAATGACGGAAACGCCGAGCGCGATGAGGCTTGCGCCGAGACCGTAGCTAAGCGGCCGACCGCCGCCGATCTTTTCCAAAGCCATCGTCATGCCGAGTACCGCCATCCAGATCGCATTCATGGTGCCGGCCGCCAGCATCAGCAGCATCATCGCCCAGCAGCAACCGAGGCAATAGAGGCCTTGGCGGAGACCGAGCCGGAAGACGCCGCTCGCGGTTGTTTGCCAATGAGCGAAGAAAAAAGGGAAAGGCGCGCGGCATTGCGCAAGGCAGGCATGCTTAAGCGCCGAAAATTGATAGAGCCCTGCCACGATGAAGAACGTACCAGAGATCGGTGCGCCCATGAGAGCAGAACCGAACGGCGCATTCCGCGTCAAAGCGAACTGCACGAGCGCCGCACTGGCCGCAAAGCCGAGCCACACCGCAGTGTACCCGCTCGCGATCAGCAGAGGTGACACGATGGGCTCGCCTTTGCGCGCCGCGGTTTCGGCAATCTCGGCGTAGGTCACGATCATTGGCGCCGCGCTCGGCAGCATCATGGCCAGCACCATGGCGGCCCACATGCCGGCGACGGTGAGATAATCCGCCGCATTCCAAACAGGACCTGCTCCGGTGGAGGGACGACACAATAACGCGAGCGGTCCGAGCCCGCGCGCCGAGAGCAAAGCCAGGAATACCCAGCCGAGCGCGACGAGCGCTATGATGCAAGCGGCGGCGACGACCTTTGGCCGCGCCAAAACCGCCGCCAGGCGTGCGGGTGCTGGCGGCAAATGGTGGAAGCCGCCGTCGGCAACACTGCTCATGTGGCAACGCATAGCGCATCCGCGTGCGGGGTGCTATTTCGTCATCGAGACAAGCACGAGCAGCCGAATGCCGGATAAGCATTTCCGTGCAATCGTAGTAGGCGGCGGGCCGGCCGGGCTCACCGCAGCGATTGCCCTCGCCGCCGGCGGCATCGACAGCGTGCTCGTCGGCCGGCGCCCGTCCACGCCGGATAACCGCACCACAGCCTTGCTCGCCGGCTCGCTTGACGCGCTCACCGCTCTCGGCGCCTGGGACTATTGCGCGGCACAGGCCGCTCCCTTGCGTACCATGCGCATTGTCGACGATACCGGGAGGCTTTGGCGCGCACCCGAAGTCACCTTCAACGCCGAAGAGATTGGCCTTGAGGCCTTCGGCTACAACATCGAAAACCGCAACCTTCTCGCCGCCCTCGAACGCCGCGCGCGCGAACTTGCCGCGCTTACTCCGATCGAGGCCGACGTAGCGGCAATCGTACCGGCCGAGCGCGGCGCGGTTGTCACGTTGACGAGTGGCGAGATGCTGAGCGCCGAACTCGTCGTCGGCGCCGATGGGCGCCGTTCGCTTTGTCGCCAGGAGGCGGGGATCGGACTCGAGCATCACGATTATCCGCAAATCGCCCTGACGCTTTGCCTTAGGCATTCACGCCCGCATCGCGACACGTCGACCGAATTTCATACCTCCACCGGACCGTTCACGTTGGTGCCGCTGCCGGACAACCGCTCCAGTCTGGTGTGGGTCCTCGATCCGATCGACGCCGACGAACTGGCAACCCTCGATGACGCCGCGCTGGCTGTTGAAGTCGAGCGAGCCGCCCATTCGATTTTGGGCAAAATGGAGGTGGAGAACGGCCGCGGCCGCTTCCCGCTCGCTCGCGCGCGGGCGCGGCGCTTTGCCGCAAAGCGCGTGGCGCTCGTCGGCGAAGCCGCCCACGTCATTCCCCCGATTGGCGCGCAAGGCTTGAATCTCGGCTTGCGAGATGCGGCGAACATCGCCGAGCTTGCGGTCGCTGCCGCCCGCGCCGGCCGTGACATCGGCGGCATCAACGTGCTGGTTGCCTACGACCGGATGCGCCGCTCCGATATCGGCAGCCGCAGCCTCGCCGTCGACCTGTTAAACCGTTCGTTGCTCAGCGACTTCCTCCCCGTCCAAGGCGCGCGCGGTTTGGGGCTTTACCTCATCGACAAGATTGGGCCGCTGCGCCGTACTGTCATGCGCGAGGGCGTTGCCCCGCGCAGCACCCAGCCACGCCTCACACGCAGCGAAACGATTTGACCGCTATCGCGGGCTGCGCTGCTGCGGTCCCCACTTGGCTCCGCCTTGACATTGCTCTAAACGGCAGGACTCCATTGTGACGGGTGCCCGGTGAAGCCACCTCGCCAATTTTTTTATCCGCTTGCCATCGGTGCGCCGATGCCGTTGCGCGAACTTCCGGCGCGGCTCGAACGCATGATCCACTTCGTGCCGCCGCACAACGAGAAAGTGGTCGCGAAACTGCCGGAGCTGGTAAGGCAGGTCGATGTCGTGCTCGGCAATCTCGAGGACGCCATCCCGGTGGACGCCAAGCAAGCCGCGCGCGCCGGATTCATCAAAATGGCGGCGTCGGCGGACTTCGGCGGGACAGGCCTGTGGACGCGCATCAACGCGCTCAACTCGCCGTGGGCGCTCGACGATATTACCGAGATCGTCGCGGCCGTGGGCGACAAACTCGACGTCGTCATGCTGCCCAAGGTCGAGGGCCCGTGGGACATTCACTATCTCGATCAACTGCTGGCGCAGTTGGAGGCCAAGCACAAAATCGAAAAGCCGATCCTGATCCATGCCATCTTGGAAACGGCGCAGGGCGTCAACAATGTGGAGGCGATCGCCACCGCGTCTCCGCGCATGCATGGCATGAGCTTGGGGCCGGCGGACCTGGCCGCCTCGCGCGCGATGAAAACCACACGCGTCGGCGGCGGCCATCCGCAGTACAAAGTGCTCGCCGACGCCGCTGGCGATAAGCCGCGCGCCGCGTTCCAGCAGGACCTATGGCATTACACGATCGCCAAAATGGTCGACGCCTGCGCGGCGGCCGGCATCAAGCCGTTCTACGGTCCCTTCGGCGACTTCTCCGATCCTGCCGCCTGCGAGACGCAATTCCGCAACGCCTTTCTGATGGGCTGCGTCGGCGCCTGGTCGCTGCATCCCTCGCAGATCGATATTGCAAAAGCCGTGTTCTCGCCGGACCCGGCGGAGGTCGCGTTCGCCAAAAAGATCGTAGCGGCGATGCCGGATGGCGCCGGCGCCGTCATGATCGACGGCAAGATGCAAGACGACGCGACATGGAAGCAGGCGAAAGTACTGCTCGATCTTGCCCGTCTGGTCGCCGTCAAGGACCCGGCCATGGCCGCGCGCTATGGCCTCTAAGGCGAGCGGCACGACGGGTTGGCAGTCATGACGAAAACGACGCGCAACGCCAAATACAAGCTCGGACAAGTCGTCAAGCACCGGCTGTTCTCGTTTCGCGGCGTAATCTTCGATATCGATCCGGTGTTCAACAATACCGAGGAATGGTGGCAAGCGATTCCTGCCGAAATCCGTCCGCGCAAGGACCAGCCATTCTATCATCTGTTCGCGGAAAACGACGAGACGGAATATATCGCGTATGTCTCGGAGCAGAATCTTTTGCCGGACACCTCGGGAGTCCCGCTGCGGCATCCGCAGGTGCGCGAGGTTTTCGAGCGCGACGAGAGCGGCAATTATCGGCCGCGCAACAGTCAGTACCACTGACGCATAGGCAAAAGGCGCAGGCCATGACGCCTGCGCCTTCGCTCACATTCGGTTTTGGTTCTTTACTGCTTCGGCGCCTGCGCGGTCGGCTGCTGCTGCTCGAGCTTCTTGCGCGCCTCTTCCGCTTTCTTCTGCAGCTCCTGCTGCAGCTTCTGCTGCTGCGCCTCGAACACCTTCGGATCGGTGGCCGGGCCGTCATAGGCCTTGGCGAAATCGTTGAGCGGCAGCGGCAGGCTGATCGGCGTCGCCTGCATGTTGATCGCCTGCACGGTGATGGTCTTGCCCTTCTTCATCTCCTTGATCATGTCGTCGGAGACGGGATAGTCCGACACGCAGCCGATCGGGAAGCAAATCTTGTACGGCTCGTTGATCGGGGTGCCCTGATCGATGATGACGCGGGTGCCGTGTTGCAGCTGCATGCCGAGCGGCACTGTCACGCGCATCATCTTCGGCTGGCCTTCCGGCTCGAACAGTTGCACGACCACGACCGGCATGCCGTTTTCGAGGCGGCCGTCTTTGGTGAGCACGCAGACCTGCTTGTTGTTGGTGTCGGGGCCCTTGCCGCAGACCTTCATCCACGGCGAATACATGAGCTGCGGCTGGCCGTTGCCGGCCTCCTGCTGCGGCTGTGCCGGCTGCTGTCCCTGCTGCGCCGGCTGCGTCTGCTGCGGCGCCGGCTTCGTCTGCGGCGTCTGCTTCTTGGCCTGCGCCATCGCCCCCGGCGCTGTGCCCAATGCGCCCAGTGCCAGTCCGACGACCGCGAACGCGACGGTCAGCGCGCGGGCGCATGGCCGCGCCGTTGCCATCAGATGATCCATTGCAAACTGGTCCCTTGTTGTCCCGCCGGCGCCGCTTCGACGCGGCCGGACGGTCGCCTCTTGGCTCGGCTCTCTCCGCGTCAAATACGGCGGGAGCGTGACGTGTTAACCGCCGCCTGATAGCGGAAATCCGGCCTGCAATAAAGCCACGAATGCGCGGAAAATCGCCGCTTCAGGCGGCGGCGCGCCGCTGTGGTAAATTCGCATAAATCCGGAGCGAATCGCATTCCAATCCCGCTCACGCTGCCGTTCGACCTGCGCGACCTGCTGCAAGGGGCGCCGAACCGCCGCACCGTTTTGCGCGGCGGCCTCGCGCTGGCCCTGGGCGCGGCCGCATCTCGCGGGCGCGCGGACGGAACTCATAACGCCATCGCCATGCATGGCGCGCCGCAATGGTCTCCCGCCTTCACCCACCCAACCTACGCCGACCCCGCCGCGCCCAAAGGCGGAACGCTGGTACAAGGCGTGCTCGGCACCTTCGATTGCCTCAACCCGTTCATCGTCAAAGGTCTGCCCGCAGCCAACGTCCGCAGTTACGTCGTCGAGAGCCTACTGGCGCGCGGTTATGATGAGCCGTTCACGCTCTACGGATTGATCGCCGACACAGTGACGACGAACGACGCGCGCACCGTCGTGACCTTCACGATCAATCCAGCCGCGCGCTTTGCCGACGGCAAGCCGGTGACCGCGGAGGATGTGATCTTCTCGTGGCAGTTGTTGCGCGACAAAGGTCGTCCGAACTTTCGCATCTATTATGCCAAAGCGGTCAAAGCGGAGATTGTCGGCGACCGCGGCGTGCGCTTCGATCTGACCGGCTCCGACGACCGCGAGCTGCCGCTGATCATCGGACTGATGCCGGTGCTCGCCAAGCATGCCACCGATCCGGAGACCTTCGAGGATACCAGCTTCACTCCCCCGCTCGGCAGCGGCCCCTACAAAGTCACGGCGGTGCTGCCGGGGCAAAGCGTGACCTTCACGCGCGACAAGGCTTACTGGGGCCGCGACCTGCCGATCAATCGCGGCCTGTGGAATTTCGACAGCATCCGTTACGACTACTATCGCGACGGCAACACGTATTTCGAGGCGTTCAAGAAAGGTCTTTACGACGTTCGTGCCGAAACCGATCCCGGGCGCTGGCAGACAGCCTATAATTTTCCGGCGATGCGCGAGGGCCGCGTCGTCAAAGAGGAGTTTCCCTACGGGCTGCCGAAAGGCATGCAGGGCCTGGTCTACAACACACGGCGCTCGGTTTTCGCGGATGTACGCGTCCGCGAGGCCCTGCTTCAGTTATTCGACTTCGAATGGATCAATCACACCTACTTCTTCGATCTCTATAAACGTACGGCGAGCTATTTCGACGGCTGCGATCTCTCGGCCCACGGCGTGCCGGCCAGCGCGCGCGAGCGCGAATTGTTGGCGCCCTTCGCCGGCACAGTGCGCGACGACATCATGGAAGGCAAATGGGAGCCGCCGAAAACCGACGGCTCCGGGAGCAATCATGCGGGCCTGCGCCGCGCCTTCGACATGCTCAAGCAGGCCGGCTACGCGTTGCAAGGCACCCAGCTTGTGCACATGAAAAGCGGGCGGCCGCTGCGATTTGAAATTCTCACCACCACGCGCGACCAGGAACGGCTGTCGCTTGCATTCTCACAGAGCCTGCGGCGCGCCGGCATCGTGGCGCAAGTACGCAATGTCGATCCGACCCAATTCGAGCATCGTCTGCTCTCGTTCGATTTCGACATGACCGAATATCATTGGGAACAGTCGTTGTCGCCCGGCAATGAACAACTGTTCTACTGGGGCTCGGATGCCGCCGACCAGCAGGGCAGCCGCAACTACATGGGCGTTAAGTCGAAAGCGATCGACGCCATGATCGCCGCGCTGCTGGCTGCCACGGCACGGGACGGTTTCGTGGCCGCCGTGCGCGCCCTCGACCGCGTGCTGTTATCGGGCTTTTACGTCATTCCGCTCTATTATCCCCCGGTGCAATGGATTGCACGCTGGACGCGCATCAGGCATCCGAAGACGACGTCACTGTTCGGATATTTGCCGGAAACATGGTGGCACGAGGATGCCCGCTCATGATCCTCGATGGCGACGCAGCCGCAGCCGGCCCGACTCTTGACGAGCTGTTCCGCCGCGCCGGCGTGCGCGCGCCGCAAAAGCTCGCGCTGTGCGACCCGCCGAACCGGGACCGTTTTACCGACGGCGCTCCGCGCGCGCTTACTTATGCGCAAGCTGATCGCGCGATCTCGGCGCTGGCGGCACGATTGCGCGGCCTCGGTTTGCAGGCCGACGCCGTCATCGGCATTCAGCTCGCCAATACGGTGGAAGGCGTCATCGCGCTGCTGGGGGTTCTGCGCGCCGGCATGCTTGCCGCGCCGCTGCCGCTGCTATGGCGCCAGCAGGAGATCGTGGGTGCATTGCGGGGCGTCGGCGCCAAAGCGATGATCGCCTGTACCCGCGCCGGCTCCGCGCAACCGGCAAAGACCGCGATGCTGGCGGCGACAGAATTGTTTCCGATCCGCCATATCTGCGCCTTCGGCGACGACCTGCCCGACGGCGTCGTACCTCTCGACCCGGTGTTCGAGTGGGCCGCCGATCCGGTGCATATGGCGGTACGGCCTGGCCCCGCCGCGGCCCACGTGGCTGTCGTCACTTTCGAGGTCGCCGCGGCGGGGCCGGTTGCCATGCCACGCAGCGCGAGCCAGCTTCTCGCCGGCGGATTGGCGGTCAGCCGCGAGATTGCGCTTGCCGATGGCGCGAACGTGCTGACGACCGTTCCTCCGTCCTCTTTCGCGGGTTTGAGCCTGGCAGTCATACCGTGGCTGCTCTGCGGCGGCACCCTCGCACTCCACCATGGCGGCGAGCCGGCTTCGCTCGCGGCGCAGGCTGAAGCATTTCCCGCTGCCACGCTCGTGCTCCCGAGCCCGGTGATCGAACCGCTCGCGCAGACAGGATGCCTGCTGAACGCCAACACCATCGTCGCGCTCTGGCGCGCCCCCGAGCGCCTGCTCGGCAGCGGCGCCTGGTACCGCGATGCCGGCCTGGTCGATGCCGTCGCTTTCGGCGAGTTTGCGCTCATGGCGCTCCGACGGAGTGCCGACGGCAAGCCGAAACCTCTGCCGTTCGGTTCGTTCGGCGAACTCGAAGCGGCGCGCACGCGTACCGGGACGTTGGCGCTGCGGGGGTCAATGGTGCCGTCGCGCGCATTTCCTTCAGGCGAATTGCTTACGCCGGATGGTTTTGTCGATACCGGGTACCCATGCGTGGTCAGAAACGACACGATCGCCGTCACCGGGCAGCCGGCGGGTATCGTGCATATCGGCGGTTATCGGTTCGCCCAGCACGCCCTCGACAAGCTCATTGCCGATGCCGAGCCAACGGCAGCCACGCTTCCCGTGCCAGACGGGCTGCTCGGACACCGCATTGCCGGCCGAAGCGTCGACCCGGCGACACTGCACGCCACCTTGCAAGCGCGCGGCATCAATGCGTTGATTGGCGGCGCCTTCCGCGGCCGCTCCGCCTGATCTTTCGTCGTTGACGCCGCATTAATAGCCCTGCCTCTACAGTGCCGCGCGTTTTCAATGGCGGCGTCGCCTGATGTCTTTGCAAGGACCGTTGATCGTGGTTGCGGACCAACCCGCGACCGAACTGGTGCACACTTTAAGCGCCGCCGGCGCCTTCCCGCTCGTTGAGGCCAATTGGGCCGATGCGCCCACCGCCTTCGTCGCAGTCAAGCCCGCCGCGGTGGTGATCGCAGAGCCGGGACCGCCGAAATCAGAGTCCTCGGCGCGCATGCTCTGCCTGCAGATCGCCACCGCGTCAGGGCCCATGGTGCCGGTCCTCGCCCTTGTCCAGGGCGATGTCGAGGCCGCCGTTCCGCTTGCGCTGCCGATCGAGGCCGCTGCGCCAAGCGCGCGCGTGATCGCCTGCTTGCGTTGGGCCATGCGCGTGCGAGCTTTGCATGCCGCCGTGCTGCGGCGCATTGGAGACTTCTCCGCGCAAGGAGGGAAAATGCCAGCGATGCCTTCCGGGGACGCGCTCGATGATGCAACGGTGCTCATCGCAGGCCGCGGCCCACTTTATCCTGCGCTGAGTATCGCCGTCGGTGAACGCACCAATATGGTCGGCGGCTTGAGCGTCGAGATCGCGGCCCGCCATCTGACCGGCCGCGATATCAATGGCATTGTTGTCGGCGATGGTTTTTCGCCGCGCATGGTGGAAGCATTTCTCACTTTGCTCGCGGAGGATGCGCGCTTTCACGAACTGCCCGTAGCTGTAATCGGTGATGCGCCACGCGAGTTCGCCGAGGTTCTGCCCAATCTCCATCATGCTAGCGCGGATCCGGTTCGACTGGTCGCGCGGCTGATGCCGCTGGTGCGGCTGCATTCGTTCGAGCTGCGGCTCAAGCGGATGCTGAAGTCGCTCGATGCCGGTGGCATGGTCGACCCGCTGACGGGATTGCTGACGCGCGACTATTTCTTTCGCGATCTGGGCAAAGCCGTTATCGAGGCGGGCGACCGCAGTCAGCCCTTGTCGGTCGCACGTCTCTCCTTCGAAGGAGCGCCGAGCGAACGGGCGTTGCTCGACCGAGCCAGAATTGCGGCCCGTTTCATCCGCGTCACCGATTTCGCCACAATCGAGAACGATGGCGTGCTGCTCGTCGCTTTTACGCAAACCGACTTGCGCAGCGCCCATGTGGTTGCCCGCCGCATCGCATCCGGCATCCGTAAGGCCTTGGCGGCTCCGGGACTCACCGCCAATATCACACTGGCCACGCTGAAAGCAGGCGACACGATCGACAGCCTGGTGGTCCGCGTACGCGGCGCCAAGGTGGTTGCCGCCGAGTGAGCGGGGGCATAGCTTTGCTCCAGTAGGAGCTCTGCCATGTCCAATCAAACGCCTGTGCGCATCGACGTCGTTTCCGATGTGGTTTGCCCGTGGTGCTTCCTCGGCAAGCGCCGGCTGGAAAAGGCCATCGGGCTCAAACCAGACGTGCCGGTCGAGGTTCATTGGCATCCATATTTCCTGAACGACTGGATCCCGCGCGAGGGCATTTCGCGCGAGCAATACCTCACCACTAAGTTTGGTTCGCCAGAGCGCTACAAGGGCATCGCTCAGCGTGTGTCCGCGGCGGCGGCCGCGGAAGGGCTGACCTATGCGATGGACAAGATTAGCCGTCAGCCCAATACACTGGATGCGCATCGGCTCATCCGCTGGGCCGACGGCGTGGGCAAGGCGGCGGCCATGAAGCAAAAGCTGATGGACCTCTATTTCACCGAAGGGGCCGATCTAACTGACCGCAAGGTGCTCGTGCGCGCGGCGGCGGATGTCGGCCTCGATCCCGCCGAGACTGATCGCGCTTTGGCGAGCGACAAGGATATCGCGGATGTCGAGCAAGAAGCACAGCGCGCCAAGGAGGCGGGCATCGAAGGCGTGCCGATGTTCATTTTCGGCGGAAAATTCGCGGTATCGGGCGCCCAAGCTCCCGAATACCTCGCCGAAGCGATCGAGCGCTCGGCGCAAGAGCTGCGTGCCGCCGAGTAGCCGCGGGCGCCATGAAAATCATTGCCGCCGTTGTCCGCGAGCGTGGCGGTGCGTTCACGGTCGAGACAGTCGATCTCTGCGATCCACGGCCCGATGAATTGTTAGTCGAAGTGGTCGCAAGCGGCATGTGCGCCACCGACCTGCACGGGCGCGATGGCTACTACAAAACGCCCTATCCTGCGGTATTCGGCCACGAAGGCGCCGGCATCGTGCGCGCCGTCGGCTCACGGGTGAGCGCGTTCAAGGCGGGCGACCATGTGGTGATGGCCTACCCCTGGTGCGGGACGTGCGCGAATTGCAAATCCGAACGCCAGACCTATTGCCTGAATGCGTTCGATCTTAAAATGAGGGGCACGCGCGCCGACGGGTCGACGCTGCACGCGCTGGACGGTCAGCCCGTTTATAGCGCGTTCTTCCAACAGTCCTCGTTCGGCAACTACGCTATCGCCAACGAACGCTTCGCTGTAAAGGTCCGACGCGATCTGCCTCTCGAACACGTCTGCGCTCTCGCCTGCGGCGGGCAGACCGGCGCAGGCGCCATACTCAATGTGATGAAGCCCAAGCCGGGCGACAGTATCGGCATATTTGGAGTCGGTGCCGTGGGGCTCTCGGCTTTGATGGCGGCGAAAATTGCCGGCTGTGAGCCGATCATCGCCATCGACGTGCACCCGCACCGACTCGCCCTGGCACGCGAGCTCGGCGCCACGCATACCATCGATCACAGCGGCCACAGCGACGTGGCCGCCGATCTCAGGGCGCTCACCGGCATTGGCTTGCGCTATGCGGTAGAGACATCCGCTGTACCCTCGGTTTTTCGCGAAGCGGTGGAAGCGCTCATGCCCGCCGGGATGTGTGTCCTATTGGGTAGCGCCCGCGCCGGCACCGAAGTCACCTTCGAGTCGCCGTTTCTGCAAAACGGTCGCGAAGTGCGCGGTGTCATCCAGGGAGACAGCGTGCCGCAGAGTTTTATCCCTCTGCTCGCCGACTACATCGCCACCGGGCGCATGCCCGTCGAGCGGATGATTGCGCTCTACGATTTGGCGGAGATCAACCGCGCGGCCGCTGAATCAGCCGACGGGCAGACCATCAAGCCCGTCTTGCGAATGCCTCACTAAAGACGGCTTCGCTTCCAGCCGGCATCGCCATGAACGTCTGACTTTTTTAGTGCACGCCGAGCTGCCCCGTGGAGCCCGTCAATTCGCCGCGCGCAAACTGCTCGGCCTTGCGCACAACGGGGCGGCCGTAGGCGTAGCGCGCGACCACGCCGGTGACAAATTTGTTCACGGCGTTCGCCGTCAGCGGCATCGGCCGGCGGATATCGACGATCAAAACGGCACGCAGTTCATTGCTCGTGTTGACAACCTGATGCGGCCAACTGTCATCGAACAACACGCCCTCGCCTTCCTTCCAAACATAATCCTGACCGTTGACGATGATCTTCGGCGGATTTTTTTTCGGAACGCGCAGGCCGAGATGATAGCGCAGATAGCCGAGATACGGCCCCTCATGCTCGGGGACGGATTTGCCGGGATCGAGAATTGAGAAGAAGGCCTGCACCATGTTAGGCACGCCGGCGAGCGCCTTGCAGGTCTCCGGACAGCGCGCCACGTTCGGCCCGACTTTGTAGCCGAGGCATTCCAGCATGAACACGTTCCAACGGTTGGGCGTCGTGTCCGAGATTGCGCGCTCGCCTGAATCGACTTCGTGATATTGCGGCAGCCGCAGGCCTTCCTCGACAATGCGGTCGAACTCCTTGCGGATGACAGGAAAAGCCTTGGTGACCGTATCGAGCGCGGGACAAGTTTGGGAGATGTCGAAGAAGGTCGGACGGTTTTTGACGTCCAGATGAAGGCCGAGATAGCCGTTCAGCGCCGACTTGAAGATATGGTAGTCCACCTTCATACGCGCCCCACGCAATACAGGCGGAAAAACAATAGCCGTATTATACGTTAGCGACGCCGGCGCATCAATCGTCAGGCCGCTTTGGCAGGCTGCGCGATCGACGCGAGTTTACGCAGAATTTTCGTCGTGCCCTTGAGGCGGTCGGCGGGGCTGTCCCAATCCTCGTAGAACACCAGCTGTTGCGCCTGGGCGTTCTTTGGATCGTTGCGCATGCGCACATTGGCACCCTGCTCGCGGATGTAGCCGAGAAGGCCGTCTGGATTTGCGAAGATGTTGTCGCGGAAGGCGAGCACCACGCCTTTCGGGCCGGCGTCGACACGCTCGACATTGGCGCGGCGCGATAGCGCCTTGATCGCGACCACCTGCAGCAGGTGCTCGACTTCCCTTGGCAGCTTGCCGAACCGATCCACCAGTTCGGCGGCGAAGGCTTCGATCTCACGCTCGTCCTCGATCTCCGCCAGTCGGCGGTAGAGCGCAAGCCGCACGGAGAGGTCGGCAACGTAATCCTCCGGGATCAGCACCGGCGTGCCGATGGTGATCTGCGGCGACCAGCGGTCGGCGACCGGCGCAGTGATGCCAGCCTTCAGGCTGGTCACCGCCTCCTCCAGCATCTGCTGGTAAAGCTCGAAGCCGACTTCCTTGATGTGGCCGGACTGCTCCTCGCCGAGCAGATTGCCGGCGCCGCGAATGTCGAGATCGTGCGATGCAAGCTGGAAACCGGCGCCGAGGGTATCGAGCGACTGCAGCACTTTCAGTCGCCGTTCCGCCTGCGCCGTGATCTTGCCCTGGGCCGGCAATGTGAGCAGCGCATAGGCGCGTAGCTTCGAGCGTCCGACGCGGCCGCGCAGCTGATAGAGCTGCGCCAGGCCGAAGCGGTCGGCGCGGTGCACGATCAGCGTATTGGCGGTCGGGATATCGAGCCCCGACTCGATGATCGTGGTGGAGAGCAGCACGTCGAATTTGCCGTCATAGAAGGCCGACATGATGTCGTCGAGCACCGCGGCGGGCATCTGCCCGTGGGCGACGGCCACCCGCACCTCCGGCACATTCTTGTCGAGGAAGTCCTTGGCGCCGGCAAGGTCTTCGATGCGCGGGCACACATAGAACGCCTGGCCGCCGCGGTATTTCTCGCGCAGCAGCGCTTCGCGCACGGTGATGGGATCGAACGGCGACACGAAGGTGCGCACGGCGAGCCGATCGACCGGCGGCGAGGCGATGATCGAGAGGTCGCGCACCCCGGTGAGCGCCAGTTGCAAGGTGCGCGGAATAGGCGTCGCCGTCAGCGTGAGCACGTGCACCTCGCTGCGCAGCGCTTTGAGCTTCTCCTTGTGGGCGACGCCGAAATGCTGCTCCTCGTCGACGACGAGCAGCGCCAGGTCCTTGAACTTTATGCTCTTGCCGAGCAGCGCATGCGTGCCGATGACGATGTCAACGCTGCCGTCGGCAAGTCCGGCCTTAACGGCGGACAATTTGGCTTGCGGCACCAAACGCGACGCCTGCGCCACGTTCACGGGAAAGCCGCGGAAACGTTCGCAAAACGTCTTGAAATGCTGGCGCGCCAACAACGTGGTCGGCACGATCACTGCGACCTGCTTGCCGCTCACCGCCGCGATGAAAGCCGCGCGCAACGCCACTTCCGTCTTGCCGAAGCCGACATCGCCGCAGACCAGCCGATCCATCGGGCGGCCCGAGGCGAGGTCCTTGAGCGTGGCGTCGATGGCAGCGAGCTGATCGTCGGTCTCCTCGTAGGGAAAACCCGCGCAAAACTCGTCATAGGCCCCGGGTCCGACCGACAGGCGAGGCGCCTCACGCAACTGCCGCTCGGCGGCGATCTTGATCAGTTCGCCGGCGATCTCCCGGATGCGGCTCTTCATCCGTGCCTTGCGCGCCTGCCAATTGCCGCTGCCGAGCCGGTCGAGCTCGACGCCGGATTCCTCCGAGCCGTAGCGCGACAGCAGCTCGACGTTCTCCACGGGCAGGAACAGCTTGGTGTCGTCGGCGTAGTGGATTTCCAGGCAGTCGTGCGGCGCGCCGGCCGCCTCGATTGCCTGCAGGCCGGAGAACCGCCCGATGCCGTGGTCGACGTGCACCACCAGATCGCCGGGCGCGAGGCTTGTCACTTCGGCAATAAAATTCTCCGCCCGCCGCGTTGCCCGGCGTGGCCGCACCAGGCGATCGCCGAGAATGTCCTGCTCGCTGATGATCGCGGCATCGGCAGTCTCGAAGCCGCTTTCGACGCCCAGGACAGCCATTGCCACCGCCGTCTTGGGCAGCGCCAGCGCCTGCGGCCATGAAGCGACCGGTGTCAGGTTGTGCAGCTTGTGATCCGCGAGCACGTGGCTCATCCGCTCGCGGGCGCCCTCGCTCCACAGCGCGACCGCGACGCGTTTTCCGGCAGCTTGCAGGCCGAGGACATGTTCGCTCACGGCCTCGAACACGTTCGCGCCCGGTTCGGCGCGTTCGGCAGCGAAGTTGCGCCCCGCCCGCGCGCCGATGTCGATGACGTTGGCCGCCTCGGGCATTGCGAATGGGCTAAGCTTGATCTGCGCTTGCGCTTCGAGCTTGCCGCGCCATTCGTCTTCGGCGAGATAAAGCCGGTCCGGCGGCAACGGCTTATACGGCGGGGTGACGCCTTGGCTCAGCGCGTGTTGGCGCGCCCCGTAATAGTCGGCGATCTGCGCCAAGCGTTCGTGGGCCGCATCGCCCACCAGGCTTTCCAGCGCGAACGGTGTGCCGGGCAGATAATCGAACAGCGTATCCATTTTGGCGTGGAACAGCGGCAGCCAATGCTCCATGCCCGGATGGCGGCGGCCTTCGCTCACCGCCTCGTATAAAAGATCGTCCGGCGCGGCGGCGCCGAATTGGGCCACATAACCGGTGCGGAAGCGCCGGATCGTTTCGGTCACGAGCTGGAATTCCGCGACCGGCACCAGATCGAGGCCGCGCAAGTCGGCCTCGCTACGCTGGGTTTGCGCATCGAAGGCGCGGATCGTCTCCAGCGCGTCGCCAAAGAAATCGAGTCGCACCGGCATGTCCATCCCGGGCGCGAACAAATCGAGGATGCCGCCGCGCACCGCATAATCGCCCGGCTCGCGTACTGTGGAGGCGCGGACGAAGCCGTTGAGCTCGAGCCATTCGACGATGCTTGTCATGCCGGTGACATTGCCGGGCGCGATCGAAAGGGCGTGCGTGGCGACAAAGTCGCGCGCCGGTACGCGTTGCAGGGCGGCATTGATCGTGGTGAGCAGCACCGACGGCCGATCGCGTCCCTTGACGCGAACGAGCCGCGACAACGCGGTCATGCGTTGCGCCACAACGGAGGCATTGGGTGAGATGCGGTCGTAAGGCAGGCAATCCCAGGCAGGAAACTCCAGCGTCACAATGTCGGGGCCGAAAAACGAAAGCGCGCGTGCAAGCTGCGCCAGGCGCTGCCCGTCGCGGCAGACCACGGCAAGCGAAACGGCCGGCGCATCCTTCTTTGCGGCGATGGCGCGCGCGAGGTCGGCAAACACCAGCCCTTCGGCGCCGTCGGCGACCTGCGCCAGAGTCAATGGTGCGCCAGCCTGCAGCCGATCGGCCGGCGATTTAACCGCTACATCCACTTACTTGCATCCATGAAATGCGCGCAGCCGATGAAACAACGCGCTGTCAAACTGTTTGGGCGTTGGCTCAGAGCCGTTGATCCAGGCGAAAATCTGCTGGTCGGGAACGCCAAGCCAGCGTTCCACTTCGTCAAGATCGGCTTCGCTCAACCGCGCAAGCTCTACGTCGGCGAAGCGGCCGAGCAGCAAATCCATCTCGCGGATGCCGCGATGGCGGCAGCGGAACAGCAGCCGCTTGCGGCGGCCATCCAATCCGTCGCTCGATAGTTCGCTCAACGCATGTCTCCAACGCCAAAAACCCGGACGGGGCCGGGCGCGGTTTATATAGAGGCGAACGCCGCAAATGTCATGGCCGGGCTTGTCGCGGCTATCCACGTTTCGCGCATAGCAAGGAAGACGTGGATGTCCCGGTATGCCGCCAGGCATGACGGCGGAAACTCTGCGATGATGAGGAGATGCGTCCGCTTGCGCTCAGCCCGCTATTTGCTGCGCTCACCAGCCTGTCCGGCGTCGGGCCGAAGCTGGAGACGCTTTACGCGCGCTTGCTCGATCGCGAGCAGCCACGGGTCATCGATCTGCTCTTTCACCTGCCGTCCGGTGTAATCGACCGCCGTGCCCGTCCGAAGCTCAATGAGGTGCTGCCCGGCCAGGTCGTGACCGTCGCCGTGCATGTCGACGAACACAGGCCGGGGCCGCGACACCGTCCGCGCGTGCCTTACCGGGTCGTCACCAGCGACGACACTGGCGTCACGTTGACGCTGACCTATTTCAACGCACGCCCCGACTATCTGCAAAAGCTGCTGCCGGAAGGCGCCACGCGCTACGTCTCAGGCACCGCCGAATTCTACGACGGCATGCTGCAGATGGTGCATCCCGACCGCGTCGTCGATGAGAAGGGCTTCGCCTCGTTGCCGCTGGTCGAACCGGTCTATCCGCTCACGGAAGGTCTGGCCCTCGGCAATGTGCGGCGCGCGATGGATGGCGCGCTGGCGAAGCTGCCGGACTTGCCCGAATGGCAGGACGAAGCCTGGGTGTCGCGCGAACGCCTGCCCTCCTTTGCCGAGGCGCTGCGTCGCCTGCATCGTCCGCACGAGCCGCACGACATCCAGCCCGAAACGCCGGCGTGGACCCGACTTGCCTATGACGAGTTCCTCGCCGGGCAGATCGCGCTCGCTTTAGTGCGCGCGCATATGCGCCGGCAATCCGGACGCGGCACCTCCAGCGAAGGCCACCTGCGCGCCCGCATCCTCAAGGCGTTGCCTTACCGGCTCACTTATTCGCAGCAGCAGGCGATGGACGATATCGTCACCGATCTCGCCCGCCCGCAACGCATGCTGCGGCTGCTGCAGGGCGATGTCGGCGCGGGCAAGACCGTCGTCGCGCTGCTTGCGGCTGCCGCAGTCATCGAAGCTGGACGGCAAGCCGCATTCATGGCGCCCACCGAGATTTTGGCGCGCCAGCACTTCAACACGATCGCGCCGCTTGCCCAGGCCGCGGGCATTCGCACCGCGATCTTGACCGGGCGCGAGCGCGGCGGCGACCGCGAGGCCATTCTCGACCGTGCCGCTCTGGGCGATGTCGACCTGCTGATTGGCACGCATGCGCTATTCCAGGAGACTGTCGCCTTTCACGATCTCGCGCTGGCCATCGTCGACGAGCAGCATCGCTTCGGCGTGCATCAGCGCCTTGCGCTCGCGCAAAAGGGCGAGGCCGTGGACGTCCTGGTGCTCACCGCAACGCCCATCCCGCGCACTTTGGTGCTCACTTATTTCGGCGACATGGAGGTTTCCGAATTGCGCGAAAAGCCCGCCGGCCGTCCGCCGATTGACACGCGCACCATCCCACTGTCGCGCTTGCATGAGGTCGAGGACGCGGTGGGCCGCGCGCTTGCCGAAGGGCAGCGCGTCTACTGGGTGTGTCCGCTCATCGAGGAATCGGAAAAGAGCGACCTGGCCGCCGCCGAAGCACGCTTCGCCGAGCTCAAGCAGAAATTCGGGTCCGCCGTCGACCTGGTCCACGGGCGGATGCGCGGGCCGGAGAAAGATGCGGCGATGGCGCGTTTTGCCGGTGGTGAAACCACCCTGCTCGTCGCCACCACGGTGATCGAGGTTGGCGTCGACGTGCCGCAGGCAACCGTCATGGTGATCGAGCATGCCGAGCGTTTCGGCCTTGCGCAGCTCCATCAGTTGCGCGGCCGCATCGGCCGCGGCGCCGACCGCTCGACTTGCCTGCTGCTTTACAAGACGCCGCTTGGCGAGACCGCAAAGGCGCGTTTGGCAATCCTTCGCGAAACCGAAGACGGCTTCCGTATCGCCGAGGAAGACCTGAAATTGCGCGGCCAAGGCGATTTGCTCGGCACCCGGCAAAGCGGGGTGCCGGGCTTCCGCGTGGCGCGCCTCGAAGTCCACGGCAAATATCTCGGCACGGCGCGCGACGATGCGGCACTTATCTTGTCGCGCGATCCCGCCTTGACGACGCCGCGCGGCCAGGCGCTGCGTCACTTGCTCTATGTGTTCGGCAAGGACGAGGCGATTAGGCTCATTCAGGCAGGCTGAGGCTCACCCGCTCACGAGCAGCCGCGCCAGATACCTGTTTCGCGCAAGCGGCCGAACAGCTATTCGACCACCGCCTCTTTTTTCTTTTCCCGCACGGTCTGGGCCGCACGCGCATTCGCGGCGAGCGAGGCAAACTTCTTTTGCTGGTCGTCGGCGCCCGGCTGCACCATGCCCGCCGAGATCAACAGCGTCATGGCATTCTCGACGGTAATGTCGAGTTCGATCACGTCGGCGCGCTTCACATAGAAGAAAAACCCGGTGGTCGGGTTGGGCGTGCACGGCAAAAACACCGAAACATGCTCGCCGCTCGGCAACCGCTCGGACACACCGCCGCCCGGCGCGTTTGACAAAAACACCAGCGACCACATGCCCGGCGCCGGAAACTCCACCAGCCCGACTTTGCGGAAGCTCGAGCCTTCCTTCGAA
>DASRDF010000117.1:0-5990 GCA_035652735.1 Pseudolabrys sp.
CGCGCTTCGGCTTTGGCGTTGACGGCGTGCGGCCGCGGACCGACCAGCGACAGGTTGCCTTTCAGCACGACGTTGAACAGCTGCGGCAACTCGTCGAGGCTGGTCTTGCGAATGATGCGTCCGACGCGGGTGACGCGCGGATCGTCCTTGGTGACGAGCTTACTGGCGTTGGCGTCGGTTTTCTCGACATACATCGAGCGGAACTTGTAGACCTCGATGAGATCGTTGTTGAAGCCGTAGCGCTTCTGCTTGAACAGCACAGGGCCGCGGCTGTCGAGCTTGATGGCCAGCGCGATGAGCGCCATCGCCGGCAACGCGCACAGCAGCATGGCGCCGCCGACCAGCTTGTCGAACAGCCATTTCATGACCACGTCCCAATCGGCGATCGGCCGGTCGGCGACGTCGATCATCGGCACCTTGCCGATATAGGAGTAGGAGCGGGGACGGAAGGTCAGCTTGTTGGCGTGCGCCGCCAGCCGGATATCGACCGGCAGCACCCACAGCTTCTTCAGCATCTCCAGGATGCGGTTCTCGGCCGAGATGGGCAGGGAAAAGATCACAAGATCGACGCGGGTACGGCGGCCGAATGCGACAAGGTCCTCGACCGTGCCGAGCTTGCGTTGTCCCGCACATTCCGAGCCGCCGCGTTCGTCGCCGCGGTCGTCAAACAGTCCGATGATCGAAACGCCCGCGTCCTTCTGCCGCCGCAGCTCTTCGATGACATGAGCGCCCGGCTGTCCGCCGCCGACGATGACGGTGCGGCGGGTGAGGCGGCCGTCGCGCGTCCAGTGACGCACAAGCAAAAACACCAAGCGGCGCGAGATTATCAGCGCCACAAGCCCGCTCACATAAAACGTCCCCAGCCAAAGCCGGGAGAACATGTCGCCGGCCTTGGCGAAGAACGAGGCGCCGATGACGAGGAGAAAGACCATGGACCACGCCGAAGCGAGCCGCATGTATTGCTTCTCGTGACCGCGGAAGGCCTGCACTTGATAAATGTCGGCCGCCTGGAACGCGATCATGGACAACAGCGCGATGGTCAAGGTCGCGGCCACATAGCGCAGGCTCAACCCATCGAGCCGGGCGTGATAGGCGGCAAAGAGCCCGATGCCCACGGCGGCGATCAAGGCGAATTCGCCCATGCGCACGAAGCCCGCGAACACGATCGGCGACATCGGCGGTGCGGCCGGCTGGGCCGTCACGGCGAGCGCTTCGGGAGAGAGTGTCGGGCCGACCGGACGCGGCGAAGACAGCGGCGTCATTGCGCGCGTGGCTGTCGCCGCCGCAGGGCGGGCTTTCGTATCGACGTCACTCATGACTCAAACGCCACAATGCGCCCGCCGAGATCGCGGGCGCGGAACTCGCGTAATTTGCGGAAATTCCTAGAGAAAGACTCTCAAAAAAGGCTTATCGCGATGCTCAAAAATGTCTTAACACCGGCCCGGCTGCTGTTTGAGCGCATCTTGGTAGGCCGCGAGGACGCCTTCGACCATGGCCTCGACCGAAAATGCGGCGGCGACTCGTTCTTGCAACTGCTTGGCTGTTTTGGCGGCGGAGGAAAGGTCATCGAGACAAGCGGCAATGGCCTCCGCCAGGGCGTTCGCGTCATCGGGCTGGACCAGCTGGCCGGCCAAGGGCCCGTAGATCTCGGGGATGCCGCCGACACGGGTCGCGATCAGCGGCTTGCCTGCGGCCGCGGTTTCCAGCACCACGTAAGGCAAGGATTCCATTCGCGACGGCATCACCATCACGCGGCCCAGCGCTTGCGCCTGACGTGCCGGCATCGGCGGGCGAAAACCGATCCCCGCGCTCAAATTCAGGCGCTCAACTTGAGCGCGGAATGCCGCGATGTCGGGCCCGTCGCCGACCAGCGTTGCCGTCACTGAACGGCCGCTTTGCCGCAGTTGGGCGACGGCCTCGATGAGGAGGTCGACACCTTTGAGCGCGCGCATTTCCCCCATGAAGATCAGGTCGGTCGCATCCGGCGCGAGCGGTATGGGTTCGAACTCGGCGCGGCTGACCCCGTTGTGCACGATCCGTACGGTGCCCGGCGGGGCACCGATCTTGCGGCGAAAAGTCTCCGCGCTGAATTGGCTCTCGAACAGGTAAAGATCGCCGCGCCGCATCAGCAGGCGCTCGGTCGTGAGATAGACCTTGCCGGCAAGGTCATCGTGGCTGAACAGCAGGCTGCCACCGTGCGGCGTATAGGCACGCACCGCCCGCTGTCCAAAGGTAAGGCGGCCATAAGCGCCGCCCTTGGCGCCGTGGCCGTGCACGACGTCCGCTTGGGTCTCTCGCAGGCGACCCATGACGTGGGCGAGGGCAAGCATGTCTGCGGGGTGGACATGCCGGTGCATGGGACACCGGCTCAGCCCGAGCGCAAGCGAAGGTGCAAGCTCGTTGAGGGCCTTTTCGGCAGCAGTGGCCCCCGTGAGGCTGTCGGCGACGACGCCGACGCGGTGGCCGCGCTCGATCTGTCCGCGCGCCAGGTCGAGCACATGACGGAAAAGACCACCGACGGGGGCGCGCAGGACGTGCAGAATATTCAAGGGCGCCATTGACGATTCAGCCCAGCCAGCGGCAACGCGGGTAGGGATTAGGCGGCGGGACGGTTAACAAAATCTGACTTCGTAGCTCGGCGCTGCGCGATTAACGCGGTAGCAACCATAATGGTTTGTCATCACGGCGGCGCCACAGAGTCCGCGTTTGGAGTCGCAATGTTTTTCCGTAAGACGTCGAGAGCCGCGGTCGCCCCTGCAACTCCGCCGGCGCCTGTTATCGACGGTGAACCCGACATGCGCGGCTTGGGCCGCGCCTTATGGCGCAAAAAGGGGACCATTCTCGGCGTGACGCTGATTGCGGCAGCGGCGGCCTTCGTTGTCGTCAATGCCATCACCCCGCGCTACCGCTCGGAGGCGCGCATTCTGCTCGAAGCGCGCGAGAATGTCTTTCTGCGCGCAGAGGCCGACAAGAACAGCCTCGATCGCAATACCATCGATCCCGAGGCCGTCACCAGTCAGGTGCAACTGGTGCTGTCGCGCGACCTTGCCCGCAAGGTCATCGAGAAAGAAAAGCTTGCGGACAATCCCGAGTTCAACAGCGGCACTCTGTCCTTCGCCAACGCGCTGCTCGGGCTGCTCGGCATCGGCCGCGACCGCAACGCCATGACGGTGATGGAGCGTACGCTCGAAGCCTATTACGACCACATCAACGTGCAGGCGATCGACAAGTCCCGCGTGATCTCGGTGGAGTTCAGCTCGGCCAGTCCACAGCTCGCCGCCGACGTCGCCAATGCGATCGCCGAAGCGTACCTGCAGATGCAGCAGACCGCGCAACGCGATCAGACGCGCGCCGCCGGCACATGGCTTGCGGGCGAGATCGAAAAAATGCGCAAGAAAGTCGCCGAGGCGGAGGCCAAGGTCGAACAGTACCGCGCCAAGGCCAATCTCTTCGTCGGATCGAACAACACATCGTTGCCGAGTCAGCAGCTCACCGAGATCAATTCACAAATCGCCGCGGCGCGCGGGCAGAAGGCCGATCTCGAGGCCCGCGCGCGGCAATTGCGTGACCTCATCCGCTCCGGCAAATCTATCGACTCCTCAGATATCGCCAACTCCGATACGATGCGCAGGCTGGTCGAGCAGCGCATTGCTCTGCGCGCGCAGCTTGCCGAACAATCGACCACGCTGCTGCCCCAACACCCGCGCATCAAAGAGCTGAATGCGCAGATTGCGGAGGTCGATCGCGCTATCCGTGTCGAAGGCGAGCGCTTGGCGCGGCAACTCGACAACGATGCCAAGGTCGCAAGCGAGCGCTTGCAGACGCTAACCGCGAGCCTCGACCAAGTGAAGAAAGTTGCGTCGGAAACCAACGAGCAGGACGTCGAACTGCGCGCGCTTGAGCGCGAAGCCAAGACCGACCGAGATCTGCTCGAGTCGTACCTGGCGAAATACCGCGAAGCGTCGGCGCGCGACAGCATCAACGCCGCGCCGCCGCAGGCGCGGATCATTTCGCGCGCATCGCCTGCGCTATTGCCGTCCTATCCGAAAAAGCTGCCGACGGTGCTGATTGCCGCCTTCGCCGCTTTCATGCTCTCGGCCGGGTTCACCGTCACGGGTGCGCTGTTGACAGCGCCCGCCGCGGCTTACGGCTACCCTTACGCCGTGCCGACCTATGCCGGCGGTTATACTCCGCCACAACAATACATGCCGCGCGTTGCGTCGCCGCCTTTAGCGCCGGCAGCGCCTGCCGGTTTTCCGGCGGGCGCCGTCGCCGTGAGCACAGTCGAGGAGATCGCGGCGCGATTGCGGCGATTAGGCGAAGGCGGCCGGCGTGTGATGGTGGTCGGTACTGCGCACAATGTCGGCACGACTTTTGCGGCAATTAGCTTGGCGCGCGCGCTGGCCAAAAGCGGCACCGTCGTGCTGGTCGATTTTGCCTTCGATGCGCCCAATCTATCGGTGATCTCGACCGATCCCGATGCGCCGGGCATCGCCGAATTGGTGCGCGGCACCGCGTCGTTTGGCGACATTATCACGCGCGATCAATACTCACACGTGCACCTGGTAACGATGGGCAACGTTGGCGGCGCTACCGCGGCGGTTGCCGCTTCGCCGATATTGGCAAGCCTGGTCGAGGCGCTGGCGCACAGCTATGAGCACGTCGTCATCGATGCCGGTGCGGGGCCTGCGGCGGAACGTTTTGCGTCCCTTGTCACGCAAGCGGTCTTGGTCGCGGGCGATCCCCAGGCGCCGGCGACGCGCACGGCGCGCGAGCGCATGACGATGGCAGGTCTCGCAGAGGTCGCCGTGCTTGCCGGAGGCGCGCAAGCCGCGGCGGCTTAGCCGATCAGATCGCCGCGGAGAGGCGGGCGCGTAGTCGCCGGGCGCCGCGGACCAGTCCCCACAGCCCGGGGTGCGCTTTGACGGCTCGCTTGGCGGCACCTGCGGCGGCAAGTGCGGTCGCCAGCAAGCGTCCGCTCGCATTGAGCGGCAGGTAGGTATCGAACAAAGGTTCGGCGTCGTTACAGAACAGTGTCTTGTAGGTCGCCTCGCCAATGCCGAGATCGAAGCTGGTGAGACCGCGTTCGCAGCAGTGTTGCACCAGCCGCAGCAGCAGTTGTTCGCCGGGACTTTCGGCAGCGTAGCGGTCCTGGATGATCGAGTTGAACATGGCGCAGAAGCGCCCGCCGCCAGCGATGCCTCCATAAGTGGCAACGATGATGTCGCCGACGGACAACGCATAAAGTTCGATCGGCGGTTCGCGGCCGGCGGCGCGTTCGGTGGCGGCGGCTTCGAGGAAACGGCGCACCGGCGGCGGCGAAAAAGCGTCGTCTACACCGATCGCGCGCATACGGGCGCTCTTCTGTTTGAAAAAAACATCGAGCACGCGGCGCACGTCGTCGCCGTTGCGCGGCTGATTGAAGCTCACCGCGCCAAACTTCGCCAGCGCGGTCGCCTTCTTTCGCATTTTCTTGCGGGTAGCGGACACTGTGCGCGCGCGCAAAAGTCCGTCGAAGTCGGGAATCAGCGTGCCGCTGAAGCCCTGATTGGGAGAGCGTTGCTGCGGCAGCAGCGCGAAAGGATTGGTGCTGCCCGCCCAAGTGAGCGGCTGGTTGATGAGGCGCAGCAGGTCGGCGCGGCTGGCGAGTTGCGCGAGGACCGTATTCAGGTCGTCGGCGCCGATGGCGGCGGCGGCCTCTTGGCGCCAGACTCCCATATTGAAGTTGGCATGCTTGCCGCCGAGGAACTCGACGACCCGCCAGGTTCCGAGCGCCCGGCAGCCGAACGGCCACAGAAACAGCGGCGCGCCGGCCTCGTTGAAACCAACAACGATAAGCGGCGATACGGCGGCCGCCGCGCCGACATGGCGCTGCCACTGCTTGAGGAAATCGTAACGCTGATACGGCGTGGTGAGGGACGCGCCGGTCTCCAGCGCGCGCCAATGCGGCTCGGCGGCGGCCATATCCTCGATGACCTCGATGCGCGCGA
>DASRDF010000118.1:0-23764 GCA_035652735.1 Pseudolabrys sp.
GTTCGGCGATGGCCGCGGATTTCCGCCTCGTCACGGACCCCGCCGAGCGACACGCGCACGAATTCGCGCCCGGTCGCTTTCGCGATCGACTTGCCGAGCGAGGTCTTACCGACGCCCGGAGGGCCGACCAGGCACAGGATCGGACCGGTCAGCTTGTTGGCGCGCTGCTGCACGGCGAGATATTCGACGATACGCTCTTTGACCTTCTCCAGACCATAGTGGTCCGCGTCGAGGATCTGCTCGGCGAGCGTAAGATCTTTTTTGACCTTGCTCTTCTTGTTCCATGGAATCGACAGCAGCCAATCGAGATAATTGCGCACGACGGTTGCTTCCGCAGACATGGGCGACATCTGCCGCAGCTTCTTTAGCTCGTGCGTCGCCTTTTCGCGGGCTTCCTTGGAGAGCTTGGTCTTCTTGATCTTGTCTTCGAGCTCTTGCAGCTCGTCGCGCCCTTCCTCGTCGCCGAGCTCCTTCTGGATCGCCTTCATCTGCTCGTTGAGGTAGTACTCGCGCTGCGTCTTCTCCATCTGCCGCTTGACGCGCGTGCGGATGCGCTTTTCGACTTGCAGCACGGAGATCTCGCTCTCCATCAGACCGAGCACCTTCTCGAGCCGCTCGGTGACGACTGGCGTCTCCAGGATGTCCTGCTTGTCCGGAATCTTGACGGCGAGGTGCGAAGCTACGGTGTCGGCGAGCTTGGCGTAGTCCTCGATTTGCTGGATCACGCCGACCACCTCCGGCGACACCTTCTTGTTCAGCTTCACATAGTTCTCGAATTCGTTGACCACCGAGCGCGCCATGGCCTCGGCCTCGACGCGATCGCCGATGTCGTCGACGACGACGCTGGCGTCGGCTTCGTAGTAATCGCTGCGGTCCGTGTACTTATTCACGCGTGCGCGCTCGACGCCCTCGACCAGGACCTTGACAGTGCCATCGGGCAACTTGAGCAACTGGAGCACGCTCGCCAGTGTGCCGACTTCGAAAATAGCATCGGTTGCCGGATCGTCGTCGGAAGCGTTTTTCTGCGTGGCCAACAGGATAAAGGTGTCGGTGCGCATCACCTCTTCCAGGGCCTTGATCGACTTTTCACGGCCGACGAAGAGCGGGACGATCATGTGCGGAAACACCACGATGTCGCGCAGCGGCAAAACCGGATAGGCCCGGGTCTCGCCCGGCTGCAGCGTGGGTCGTGGCTTGTTGGTCATTTCCCTGGTCCTCTTGTTGTGCCCCTGCTCTTTCGATCCGCTGAGCGGCCTCGCCAGATCAGTGCCGACATTGGTTGGATACGTGCGGCATCCACTCCACTACTACGATGTCTCGTACGGCCCCTTCAGCCGACACGCTATACGTATGACGGGGCCGGAAGGTCCGCAAGTCAGCCCATTTTGCTCACTTTGAAGGCGACGCACACGTCAACCGATATCCCAAACAACGCCGATTCGGGGGCCGAAGTTCGGCCGCGCCGATCAGCGTCAGGCGCTGGCGCCGCCGGATTCAGCCGTGCGGTCGCTGCGGTCGGCGTAGATGTAGAGCGGACGGGCGGTGCCCTCGACGACCTCTTTGGAGATCACCACTTCTTCGACGCCCTCCAGGCTCGGCAGGTCGAACATGGTGTCGAGCAGAATGCCCTCCATGATGGAGCGCAGCCCGCGCGCGCCGGTCTTGCGGTCGATCGCCTTGCGGGCGATCGCCCCAAGCGCCTCTTCGGCAAGCGTCAAGTCGATCGACTCCATCTCGAACAGCCGCTGATATTGCTTGACCAGCGCGTTCTTCGGCTCGACCAAAATCTTCTTGAGCGAAGCCTCGTCGAGATCCTCGAGCGTCGCTACCACCGGCAGACGGCCGACAAATTCCGGGATCAGGCCGTATTTGAGGAGGTCCTCCGGCTCGACGTCGCGGAAAATTTCGCCCTGCTTGCGATCTTCGGGAGCGAGCACCTTGGCGGAAAAGCCAATCGAGGTGGAGCGGCCGCGCGCCGAGATGATCTTCTCGAGGCCCGCGAAAGCGCCGCCACACACGAACAGGATGTTCGTGGTGTCAACCTGCAAGAACTCCTGCTGCGGGTGCTTCCGGCCGCCCTGCGGGGGTACCGATGCAATCGTGCCTTCCATGATCTTGAGCAGTGCCTGCTGCACGCCCTCGCCGGACACGTCGCGGGTGATCGAGGGATTGTCGGATTTGCGCGAAATCTTGTCGATCTCGTCAATGTAGACGATGCCGCGCTGCGCGCGTTCGACGTTGTAGTCGGCGGCTTGCAACAGTTTGAGGATGATGTTCTCGACATCCTCGCCGACATAACCGGCTTCAGTGAGCGTCGTGGCGTCGGCCATCGTGAACGGCACGTCGAGAATGCGCGCCAGCGTCTGCGCCAGCAACGTCTTGCCCGAACCGGTCGGTCCGATCAGCAGGATGTTCGACTTGGCGAGTTCGACGTCGTTGTGTTTCGACTGATGATTGAGCCGCTTGTAATGATTGTGGACGGCGACCGAGAGCACCTTCTTGGCGTGGTCCTGACCGATGACGTAGTCGTCGAGAACTTTGCGAATTTCCTTCGGCGTCGGAATGCCATCGCGCGACTTCACCAGCGAGGATTTGTTCTCCTCGCGAATGATGTCCATGCACAGTTCGACGCACTCGTCGCAGATGAAGACCGTAGGGCCCGCAATGAGCTTGCGCACTTCGTGCTGGCTCTTGCCGCAGAACGAGCAATACAGAGTGTTTTTGGAATCGCTGCCGCCGACTTTGCTCATTCCATTCTCCGTCACACGCGTCCGTACCGGCCGCCTCTACAACCGACAGCAAACGAAGCAAGTTTCGCGCCGATCCTGCGACACGGCGGACTGGACGTAGGCGGTCCGCTCACCTTTCCCTCGGCCACCCAGCATAAGCCAAGCATGCTAATGACTGGATAATCAAGAATCTGTTAACGATAATGCCCCCCGACCGGAGCCTGTCAAAGCGGGCAAAGGCTCGCGATCCACGACTTTGGGCAACAGCTTGGAACCCGTTGCGGGAATGCATCAGGCGGGCTTCGGCAGCAGTTCCTCGGGCCGTTTGTCGATCACTTTGTCCACCAACCCAAAGTCCTTGGCTGCATCGGCGGTCAGAAAGAAATCGCGCTCGAGCGCGTCTTCGATCTTTTTCAGCGACTGACCCGTATGCTTCACGTAGATCTCGTTGAGCCTCTTTTTCAGATTCAGAATTTCTTGCGCATGCAACATGATGTCTGTCGCTTGCCCTTGGAACCCGCCGGAGGGCTGGTGCACCATGATCCGGGCGTTCGGTAGCGCAAAGCGCATGTCCTTGGCGCCGGCCGCAAGCAGCAGCGAGCCCATCGAAGCCGCCTGCCCGACGCACAAGGTGGACACGGGCGGGCGCACGAACTGCATGGTGTCGTAGATCGCCATACCGGAGGTCACCACCCCGCCAGGCGAGTTGATGTACATGGCAATCTCTTTCTTGGGATTTTCGGCTTCCAGGAACAGAAGCTGCGCCACCACCAGTGTGGACATGCCGTCCTCGATCGGCCCGGTAATGAAAATGATCCGCTCCTTGAGCAGCCGCGAATAGATGTCGTAAGCCCGCTCGCCACGGTTGGTCTGCTCCACCACCATGGGGACCAAGTACTGACTATAGGTCTCGACCGGATCTCTCATTTCGGCTCCTTCGGCGCGAATCGCGGCGGCTAGATTAGGCCCTCCAACCGCGTTGGCGACGATCTAATTTCGCAATGCGGCAAGCGCAATGGGTGGCCGTCAGGCGGCCTGCTCGTCGTCCTTGTAGAGCTCTTCGCGCGACACTTTCTTTTCGCTAACCGCGGCGAGCTCGAGCAAAAAGTCGATGACTTTTTCCTCGAAGATCGGCGCGCGCAGGCCGGCCACCGCGTGCGGATTCTCACGATAAAAATCCCATACCCGCTTTTCCTGGCCGGGGAATTGCCGGGCCTGCTCCATGATGGCGCGGCTCAATTCATCCTCGCTAACGGTGATGTTGTTTTTCTCTCCAATCTCCGCAAGCACCAGACCGAGACGTACCCGCCGCTCGGCGATGGCACGGTATTCTGCCTTCGCCTTCTCCTCGGTAGTATTTTCGTCGGCGAAAGTCTTTTTCTCCGTCTCGAGCTCTTGCAGGACCGACTTCCAGACGCGATCGAACTCCTCTTCGACCAGCGTCGGCGGCGGCTCGAACTTGTGGCGGGCGTCCAGTTCGTCAAGCAAAGCACGCTTGAGTTTTTGCCGCGACGCCTGCGCGTGCTCGCGGGCGATCCGGTCTTTGACCGCATCGCGCAACTTCGCAAGCGATTCGAGCCCGAGCGACTTGGCGAATTGGTCGTCGAGCGTAACGGTGCCCGGCGCTTCGATCGATTTCGCCGTCACGACGAATTCCGCGTCTTTGCCGGCGAGATGCTGCGCCTGATAGTGCTGGGGAAAGGTGACCTTGAGCGTGCGCGTTTCGCCGCCGCCAATGCCTACCAGTTGATCTTCAAAACCGGGAATAAACGAATTGGAGCCGATCATGACCACCGCATCGTCGCCACTGCCACCCTGGAAGGGCTGCCCGTCAATGGTGCCGGCGTAAGAAATCACCAGGCGGTCGCCCTTCGCAGCTTTCTCGCCTTCGCCTTTCGGACTGAACGGCTTGTTCTGTTCCGCAATATGGCCGATGCCCTCATCGATCTCGGCGTCGGTCACGTCCGCGGTCAGCTTGGTCAGCTTGATGTCCTTGAAATTGGCGAGCGTAATCGGCGGCACGATCTCCACCGCCATCGTGTAGTTGAGATCGCTTTTGCCGGCGATCAACTGTTCGATCGCATCCTTCTCCTCCGGCATCGTCACTTTGGGCTCAGCGGCGAGCTTGTAACCGCGCTCGGTGACGATGCGGTTGCTGGTGTCGCGCACCGTGGCTTCGATCACCTCGGCCATGGCGGAGCGGCCGTAGACCCGCTTGAGATGCGCCACCGGCACCTTGCCGGGACGAAAGCCGTCGAGGCGGACGCGGGCCTTAAGCTCTTCGAGCCGCTGATTGACCTTCGCATCCAAATCGGCTGCGGGGACCGTGACTTTGAACTCGCGCTTGAGGCCGTCGGAGAGCGTTTCGGTAACTTGCATCGATCACACAGTTCTGCCGCTTGCGCGGCGTTTTCTAGTTCGGATTTTGCCCCGGGCTTGGTGCGGGCGGAGGGATTTGAACCCCCACGACTTTCGTCACGGGAACCTAAATCCCGCGCGTCTACCAATTCCGCCACGCCCGCAAAGGGCAAAGTCAGACGTTCTGGCGCCGCGGTCACGGCTTAACGCGGCAATGGCACCGCGGCAAGGCACCCAGACCGTCCTTTCGGGCGGCGGCTTATATCATGCGAAGTCACGGCCGCAGCAAGAAAATAGGCCGACTGCGGCCGTCCTCAATGGGCTGGCGCGGAAAAGAGGCGCCGGTAGACCGTCGGCAACACGTCCGGCAGGTCCTCGGCAATGAGGCCCGGCCCGAAGACCGTGGCGGCCTCCCCGTGCAGCCATACCGCCGCGCTCGCGGCCTCAAACGCCGGCATGCCCTGGGCCAAAAGGCCTCCGATCATCCCTGCGAGCACGTCGCCGGCACCGGCGGTGGCGAGGAAAGGCGGCGCGTTAGCGGCGATGGAAGCGCGTCCATCGGGCGCCGCCACGACTGTATCGGGCCCCTTGAGGAGAACGACAGCGCCGGTGTAACGAGCGGCTAGGCGAGTTTTTTCAACCTTTGATTTCGATTTAGTCATACCTCCTAATGAATTGAAAATTCTTGAAAATTCACCTTCATGCGGCGTCAAAACGGTACCGCCGCCCCTGCGCCCGCTAACCCCAGCAGCCAGCGTGGCGGGGTCTTCGGCAAAGCTGACCAAAGCATCGGCATCCAAGACGACCGACGCTCGGCTGGCGAGAGCGGCCATCACCTGGTGCCGCATGGCCGAGCCGACGCCACCGCCCGGACCAAGCACAACGGCATTTCGCCGCGTGTCGGTCAAGAACGCGGCGAGCTCGTGTGCCCCTTCCACGGCGCGTACCATGATCGCGAGATTGGCGGCAGCATTGATCGCCAGCGCCTCGCGTGGGCTGGCAATGGTCACGAGTCCTGCTCCGGCTCGGAGCGCGCCCCGTCCAGCGAGCCGCGCCGCCCCCGTCGTCGACAGGCCGCCGGAAACGACCACCGCGTGACCTCGGTTGTACTTGTGGCCTTCAGCCCGAAGCATCGGGAAAGCGGCACGCCAGAGCGTCGGTTCGTTGGCAAAGGCCGTGGGCTTGACCGTCTCCAGCACGTGCGTGGGGATGCCGATGTCAGCGACCTCCACCGTTCCGCAGTGAAGTCGCCCCGGCATCAGCAGGTGCCCGGTCTTACGCCGAAAGAACGTCACGGTTCGCTTCGCCTTGACCGCCACGCCCATCGCAGCGCCGCTGGTGCCATTAATCCCGCTTGGCAAATCGACGGCGACGACGTGCGCCGCGCTGGCAGTGATCGCTTCGATGACCGCGCGCGGCAAACCGCTGACCTCGCGGTCGAGGCCTGCACCGAACAGCGCATCGACAACGAGCGCATGTTCGGTCCAGCCATCCGGCTTCGCCTGTTCGGTAGGGCCGCGCCAGCGCGCCGCCGCGCGCGCCGCATCGCCCTTCAATCGCGCGCGCTCGCCGACAAAACTGACGCGAACGTCGTGACCGCGCTCGGCCAAGATGCGCGCGGCAACAAACCCATCGCCGCCATTGTTGCCCGGCCCCGCCAGCACGGTGATCGACCGCCCCTGCAGGTCGCGGCACACCGCGTCGGCTACGGCGCGGCCGGCATTCTCCATCAGTGTTATGCCATGGGTGCCGTCGGCAATCGTGAGGCGGTCGGCCTCGCCCATTTCTGCCGTGGTGAGCAGATCGATCATCAGCACGACTCTACGCCATTTCGTTTCAAGCCATACCCATTGGTCAAATCATATGCAGCGTGCTCAATTAATGGGCACGCCACATTAGGCAATTGCTCCATCTTGGCGGCACTAGCGTCTAAGCGATTGGTATCGCATAGGTTTCTACTATACCGAACTGGCACGCGTCGTGCTAACTGGAAGGGCCGACGACGGCACACCTGTCGGACGTCATGCTTGGAAGGGAGTACAGACAATGAAAAAAATCGAAGCGATCATCAAACCCTTCAAGCTCGACGAGGTGAAAGAGGCCTTGCAAGAGGTCGGGCTACAGGGAATTACGGTGACCGAGGCCAAAGGTTTCGGTCGGCAAAAGGGGCATACAGAACTTTATCGCGGCGCCGAATACGTCGTCGATTTTCTCCCCAAGGTGAAAATCGAGATCGTGCTCGGCGACGATGTGGTGGACAAGGCAATCGACGCGATCCGGCGCGCGGCGCAAACCGGCCGGATCGGCGACGGCAAGATTTTCGTGTCCAACGTCGAGGAAGCCATCCGCATCCGAACGGGGGAATCCGGGCTCGATGCAATCTAAACCGCGAGCAGCGTCCTCGCGGCGTGTTTCAAAAAAGGGGGAATGCAATCTATGACGACCGCCAAAGAAGTCATGAAGATGATCAAGGACAACGACGTCAAATACGTCGATTTCCGGTTCACCGATCCGCGCGGCAAATGGCAACACGTCACTTTCGACGTCACGATGATCGAAGAAGATACTTTCGCCGAGGGCCAGATGTTCGATGGCTCCTCGATTGCCGGCTGGAAAGCCATCAATGAGTCCGACATGAACCTGATGCCGGACCCGGCATCGGCTTGCATCGACCCATTTTTTGCCGAGACCACGTTGTCGCTGGTCTGCGACGTGCTCGAGCCCACGACTGGCGAGCCTTACAACCGCGATCCGCGCGGCATCGCCAAGCGCGCCGAAGGCATGGTGAAATCATCCGGCGTCGGCGACACCATCTATTTCGGTCCGGAAGCCGAATTCTTCGTGTTCGACGACGTGAAGTACAAGGCCGATCCATACAACACGGGTTTCAAGCTCGATTCCACCGAATTTCCCACCAACTCCGACACCGAGTACGAGGGCGGCAATCTCGGTCACCACATCGGGTTCAAGAAAGGCTACTTCCCGGTGCCTCCCCAGGATTCCGCGCAAGACATGCGCTCGGAAATGCTCGGCGCCATGGCGCGCATGGGGGTCAAGGTCGAGAAGCACCATCACGAAGTTGCCTCGGCCCAGCATGAGCTCGGCATGAAGTTTTCGCCGCTCACGCAGATGGCGGATCAAATGATGATCTACAAATACTGCATCCAGCAGGTGGCGCAGATCTACGGCAAGACCGCGACGTTCATGCCGAAGCCGATTTATGGCGACAACGGGTCCGGCATGCATTGCCACCAGTCGATCTGGAAAGCGGGCAAGCCTGTCTTCGCCGGCAACAAATATTCCGACTTATCGGAGACGTGCCTCTCCTACATCGCCGGCATCATCAAGCATGCCAAGGCTATCAACGCATTCACCAACCCCACTACCAACTCCTACAAGCGTCTGGTGCCGGGCTTCGAGGCGCCGGTGCTGCTCGCCTACTCGGCGCGCAATCGCTCGGCCTCATGCCGCATTCCCTACACCACCAATCCCAAGGCCAAGCGCGTCGAAGTGCGCTTCCCCGACCCGCTCGCCAATCCCTATCTCGCTTTCGCCGCGATGACGATGGCAGGCCTCGACGGCATCAAGAACAAGCTCGATCCGGGATCGGCCATCGACAAGGACCTCTATGACTTGCCGCCGGCGGAGCTCAAACAGATTCCGACCGTGTGCGGCTCGCTCCGCCAGGCGCTCGGCGAGCTCGATAAGGATCGCGAGTTCCTGAAAGCTGGCGGCGTGTTCGATGACGATTTCATCGACAGCTACATCGACCTGAAGATGGCGGAAGTGATCCGCTTCGAGCACACGCCACATCCGGTCGAGTTCGAGATGTACTACTCGGCGTGAGCACGCTCTCAGCATCGGCACGCAGCAAAAGGGCGCCGCGATGGCGCCCTTCTTTTTTTTGTGTGACAGACGATTTGCAAACCGACATCGAGCCGGGCAGGGTCCGGCGCCGCGCAGGCACTTCTCACTCGCCGCTCGGTCGCAATATGCTGGACTACAGCACGACGCAGCCCTCAGCCTGATACATGCAGAGACGAACCTTCATCACGCTTATTGGCGCCGCTGCAGCATGGCCGCGGCGCCAGCAATCCCCGACTCGGTTGAGTGGATTCCCCAATGAGGATCGCCCCGCGAAGTACGCGCCTATGATCGCCGCACCCGGCGAACGCCTAACACTGGTCGGCTCTGTGGAGGGGCAGAACGTCGCGACAGAATTCTGCTGGGAGGAAGGCAAATACGATCGAGACGCTCTACCCAGCCCGCGATTAGGTGGCGGCTGGCGGGCTCATCGATTAACGGAACCAACTTTACAGACGCGTATCGCCAGGTCGGCATCTACATCGCCCGAATTCTGAAGGGCGAAATGCCTGCCCACCTACCAAGCTCGATCTGCTGATCAAGCTCAAGACTGCGAAAACTCTCGGCCTCAACGTGCCGGCGACGCTGCTCGCACTTGCGGACGATGTGATCGAGTGACGGCTCAGACCCATCCCGACACTGCCAGCTCCCTCCGTCGTGAAGACGACTCTGTTATCCGCGGGAACTATTTATTTCCGTGGTGGTTCTTTGGGGCATGTACGCGTCCGCCGATCTTTCTCTGTGGTTTCCCATAAATGATGCCGCATCGGCAAAACTCATGCTGGTAAAAGCCGATTGTCTTTGCCGGGCCGGAATAATCGACGAATCTGAGAAACATTGGGTTTCGACTGTTGCGGCCACTCATCTCCCAGCCGCCGACGACCGCCTCGAAGCTGCCTAGTTCCAATTCACTTCGCGATGGCGCCGACGCCAAGCCGGTGAGCGCGCATCTTGCCAGTGCGGCGCCCAGCGGCGCCCTGCATAACAGTTTGATTATTGCCGTACCTGCCTCAGCAATTCTGGCCGCGACCATCTATCTGCTGACTCTCGGTGGAGGCGCGATGGTGGGCTTGCGAGCACCTATCCTCAATGCCGTCCCCCTGTGCTTCGGTCTGGTGCTCCTACTCGGCGCGGCAACGCGCTCTGGCACGCGCGCGGCTCGCGCCGCTGGCGCTTTGCAAACTTCACTGATTGTGGTCGCGCTGGGTCTCAGTCTTGCCTGCCTAAGCTACGTCTGCGCATCGACCGGCTTGCCCCTGCGCGATAAAGACATGATCTGGGCTGATCGATTCCTTGGTTTCGATTGGCTCCGGCTGATGACGAGTCTGGACGAGCACCGCGCCCTGCTCGTTGTTCTTGATGCTGCCTACTCGACATTTACGGCGCAGCTGCTTCTGGCTGCGCTCGCGTTGCTCCTCGCCGACCGCAGACGCGATCTTGACCGGTTCATTGTTGCATTCGTCTGTGCATCGATATTCGCCGAGAGCGCCAGTATTTTATGCCCGACCTTGGGACCGATGTTCGTTGTAGGCGCGCGCGCTCACTTCGCCAACGTGCCGATGCTCGGACGCGAAACTGCGCAAATCGTGCTGGCGTTGCGATCTGGGACGCTCGACGTCATCGACTTTCAAGCTATCGACGGCATTATCAGCTTTCCATCACTACATGCCGCCGTCGCTGTGCTGGTCCCCTGGGCGTTGCGCTGGAGCAAACCGCTATTATGGCCTGTCGTCATTCTCGACTGCGCCATGTTTCTTTCCGCCGTGCCCTGCGGCAATCACTATCTGGCGGACGTCATTGGCGGTCTGGCGGTGGCCGTGCTCGCGATCATGTCCGCGCGGCCGCTGCATCGCTTGCTGGAGCACCTCGCATTCGGGGCATTTGCCTTCAAGGACGCGAGACAGCGCGGCGCGATCGCTCCTCAGCGGCAATGAGGGTTGCCCGCAGGCCCTTTCGCTATCCGCGCGCGTGGTTACGCGGGCGGTCCGAAGATGAAGAAGACAATGACCGCGAGAGCGACGACAATGCCGGCCGTCGTGACGAGCACCTGTCGGCGGCGGCGCTTGGGTCCATAGACGCCAGCGGCGCGACGTTCCGCAATCAAAGCCGCGTCGAGCTCCGCCGAGGAGGAATAGACGCAGGCCAAGGCCGCGCCGGCGCGCGCGGCGTAGGCCTCGAGCGCGACCACGTCAGAGTGGATACCGAAAAGCGGGCGCATCATCCCGCGCATCGTAGTTTGGTACGGTAAACGAGAGGTTGCGTGGTTTCACGCCGCACTGTCGCGGTGCACAATATGCACGGATGTGACCGGCGGGCTGCTGCGCGCCGCGGCGATGAGATGCGCGCGGTCATGCGCCGGATCGTCGCCCGCCATGCTCAGCCGATTGCGTCCCCCGCTCTTGGCGCGATAGAGCGCGGCGTCGGCGCGGGCGATAAGGGCGTCGATGTTGGTGACGACGTCGGCGGCGGTGGCGGCGCCGATGCTGACGGTGGCGCCGACGGTGTTGCCGGCAATGTCGGCGCCGGCGCTTTCGAAATTGGCGCGCACGCGCTCGGCGATCGCCGCCGCGGCACCGGCCGTCTCCGGCACGATCGCGGCAAATTCCTCGCCGCCGAGGCGGCCGATGATGTCGCTGCCGCGCATGCTGTTGCGGATCACCTCGGCGAACAGCCGCAGCGCCTCGTCGCCGACGGCATGGCCGAAGCGGTCGTTGATCGACTTGAAATGATCGAGGTCGAACATCATCAGGGTCACCGGCTGGCCGCGCTCGGCCTGCCGCGCGCACAGGCGCAGCGCGTTCTCCAGGAAGGCGCGGCGGTTGAGCAGGCCGGTGAGGAAATCCGTGGAGGCCGCACGCTGGTAGACGCCGACGTGATAGTCCTTGACCATCAGGAGCACGATGAACGCGGTGCCGACGGCGTAGAGGATCGTCTCCAGCGCAAAGACGCTCGCCCAGCGCCCGGCCACCACCTCCGGCAGCAGCCAGCGGATGGCCAAGGGCATGACGAAAATGGCGGCGTGCAGCGCTGGCACGATCACCGCCGCCGACCGCGAATAGAGCGATTTGCGCCGCTCGCGCGACAGTTCGAAGGCAATGAAGAACGTGTAGGCCGCGACCACCAGGACGCCGACCACGGCGCGCGGCGTCCCTCCCTCGCCGAAGAACGGCATCTGACAAAGCGCGAGCCAGATCAGCGCCCCGGCGAACGTCCTGACCGGAAACAGCCGGCGTCCGCGGAACAGCCGCACGCCGTTCCAGATCATGCCGCAGGCGACAAAGATCATCGCGAATGGCAGATCGCGCGGCACGGCGACTGCAGGCTGCGGCGCCGCCCACAGCGCCAGCGATGAGGCGCCGATCAGATAGGCGGCGCCCCACCAGGCGAGCGCCCGCACATCACGCTGTTGCACCCACGCCAGGATGAGAAACAGGCCGAGCAAAGCGACGATGCATACCGCCACAAAGGCAAGCGTCGGCCCATCCAGAAACGACGGCTCTGTAAAGCTGGCGCCGGCCATAGCTGCTCCGCTCGTTGTCCGCCGCATGCGGACGCGCGGAGCAAAATAGGCAGCGCCACCTGCAGAAAAGGTTGCGCAGCCATACAGGCTTCGACAAAACTGCCCGGAAAACTCTCCGCAAATTTATGCGAAATCGAAGCAAAAAGGCGCGCGGGAGCGCGCCTTCGCTCGTCAAAGCTGCCTTCTTAGCGCTTGGAGAACTGGAACGAGCGGCGGGCCTTGGCGCGGCCGTATTTCTTGCGCTCGACAACACGCGGATCGCGCGTGAGGAAGCCGCCTTTTTTCAATGGACCCCGCAGTTCCGGCTCGAAATAGGTCAGCGCCTTGGCCAGGCCATGGCGCACGGCTCCGGCCTGTCCCGACAGGCCGCCGCCGGACACGGTGCAGACAACGTCGTATTGGCCGGCGCGGTTGGCCGCGACCAGCGGCTGTTGAATAAGCATGCGCAGCACCGGGCGGGCGAAGAACTGCTCGACGGCCTTGGCGTTCACCAGGATTTTGCCGGAGCCGGGCTTGATCCACACGCGAGCGACCGCGTTCTTGCGCTTGCCCGTCGCATAAGCCCTCCCCTGCGCATCGACTTTCTTCTCGTATTTCGGCGCTTCCGGCGCGGCCGGCTTCAAGCTCGCCAGGCCTTCCAGCGATTGCACGGTTTCGGCCACGGTCAGGCACTCCTCACGTTCTTGCGATTCAGGGCGGCGACGTCGAGCTTTTCGGGCTTCTGTGCCTCGTGCGGATGCTCGGGGCCGGGGTAGACGCGCAGATTGCCAAGCTGCACGCGACCCAATGGCCCGCGCGGCAGCATGCGCTCGATCGCCTTCTCGACGACGCGTTCGGGAAAGCGGCCGTCCATGATCTGTTTGGCCGTGCGCTCTTTGATGCCGCCGATATAGCCGGTGTGATGGTGATAAACTTTCTGCTCGCGCTTACGGCCGGTGAACACGGCTTTCGCGGCATTGACGATGATCACGTTATCGCCGTCGTCGACGTGCGGCGTATAGCTCGCCTTGTGCTTGCCGCGCAGCCGCATGGCTGCGATCGAGGCCAGGCGGCCGACCACCAGGCCGGTGGCGTCGATGGTCACCCATTTCTTCTGGATTTCGGCGGGCTTGGCCGAATAGGTCTTCATGATCGATCCTCGCAAGAGATGCTGCCGGGCCGCCGCCGGCGCGCGATGGTCTAGTCGACCGGGCGCATGGCGTCAATGCAACCCCTCTGAAGATTGTCTTGCTATTTCAATCTCTTACGATTTTGGTATTATAATACCGCCAACTAAGCAACAGAACCGGGAATGGAATAGGTCGACGTGACGTGCGCGACCGGATTGTCTTCGCCTGCGGACGTGATGGTCACCTCGCCAAACGCCAGCCGCTTACCCACCTTCAGCAGCTTGGCCTCGGCAATGAGATCGGCCGGTCCGGGCTTGCGCAGGAAGTTGATGGTGAGATTGGTGGTAACCGCCAGAGGCTGGCGTCCGATCGCCGAAAACACGGCGACGTACATGGCAAAATCGGCAAGCTCCATCATGGTCGGCCCGGAGATGGTGCCGCCGGGGCGCAGATGGTTGGCATGAAATGCCCGGCGCACGCGGGCGCGGCCGTAATCCACGCGCTCGATGGAGAAGCCGCAGCCGGGATAGTAGGCCTGCGGAAAGACTTCGTGCAGCAAATCGCCGATCTGCGCAGCATCGAGACGCGGTGCCGGCATGCTCACCCCCGTTGCCGGCAAAATCCGGCGCCCCGTCATAGAGCCGCCGGTCGGCGCGTCAATCCTTGCCGTACAACGCGCGCAATTCGTCCTTGGCCTTTTCCAGCGTCCGCTTGCGCGTTTGCGGCAGGGCTTTGCCGGCGCGATTGATATAGAAGGCCAGCATCGACATTGCCGAGCGATACGCATTCGATTTGCGCCGGCGGCTGCGTTCGGCCGAGCGCTTAAGCGATTGCGCAATGGCACGCGGGCTGCCTTTCCTGAACACGCCTCGCTCCAATGTCAGCGCGTCGCTGGTTTCGGTCACGCGCCGCGACCAGCGGCGTCCGCGGCCTCTGGGTGTTTTTCTGCGGCGTGCCGGTTTGGCCATGAATGCCTCCTCTGCGCGCCAACGTTGGCGTTAGAGACAGGTTCCACCTGCTTGCATGGCGGCGCCTGTGGGTTAACTATCGACGCATGAACGTCCAAACCACCGGTCCCGTACTGCTGCACGAGCGCGAAGACGACGTTGCCATCCTGGCGCTCAATCGGCCGGTCGCGCGCAACAGTCTCTCCGAGGCGCTGCTGACGGCGCTGACGCAGGCGCTACGCGATATCGCCGGCGATGCGAGCGTGCGCGCGGTGGTGATCGCCGCGGCGGGGCCTGCCTTTTGCGCCGGCCACGACCTCAAGGAGTTGACCGCCCACCGCACCGAGAGCGACCGCGGCCGCGCCTATTTCCACAAGATCATGACGATGTGCAGCGCCATGATGCAGCAGATCGTCGCTTTGCCGCAGCCGGTGATCGCCGCCGTGCAGGGGCCCGCGAGCGCCGCCGGCTGTCAGTTGGTCGCGAGCTGCGATCTCGCCATTGCCTCCGAGGCGGCGAAATTTGCCACGCCGGGCGTCGATATCGGCCTGTTCTGCTCGACCCCGATGGTCGCGCTGTCGCGCAACGTCGCGCGCAAACATGCCATGGAGATGCTGCTCACCGGAGAAATGGTCTCGGCGGATCATGCCGCGCGCATTGGGCTCATCAACCGCGTGGTCGCGCCCGGCCGCGAGCGCGACGAGGCGATCGCCTTGGCGAAAAAGATCGGCAGCAAATCGTCCTACACCGTCAAAATCGGCAAAGAGGGATTTTACCGGCAGGCGGAGATGCCGCTCGCGCAAGCTTACGAATACGTATCGCAGGTGATGGTGGAAAATCTGCTGGCGCGCGACGCCGAGGAAGGCATCTGCGCTTTCATCGACAAGCGGCCGCCGCGATGGGAAGACCGCTGATACCATGAGCAACTCTTGGCGCGTGTTCACGCCGGCGGTGCAGAAGGCGCAACGAGAGCGCGGCTCGGCCGAGCGCTATGCGCGGCGCATGACCGAAGGTTTTCCCGACAAGGTTACTCCGGAGCTTGCCAAATTCATCGCCGAGCAGGACATGGCTTTCCTCGCCACGGCGACGGCGGACGGCGCGCCTTACGTCCAGCACCGCGGCGGCCCGAAAGGCTTCATCAAGGTGCTCGACGAGCGCACGCTGGGCTTTGCCGATTATCGCGGCAACCGGCAATACATCACGCTCGCCAATCTGTCGGAGAATAACCGCGCCTTCCTCTTTCTGCTCGACCCGGCGCGGCGGCAACGCATCAAATTGTGGGGCCGTGCGCGCGTGGTGGAGGACGACGCGGCGCTGATCGAGAAGCTGTTTGAACCTAGCTACAAGGCGAAGCCGGAGCGGGCGATCCTGTTCGCCATCGAGGCGTGGGACGCGAATTGCTCGCAGCATATCCTCGCGCGCTTTTCCGAGGCCGATCTCGAAGAGGCCTTCACCGCGGTAAGGAACAAGATCGCGGCTCTCGAAGCGGAGAATGCGCAGCTCCGCGCATCGATTGCGGCGCCCGCCGAAACCGCGCGATGAATCACGATCGCTATCCCGACAGTTATATTCGCGGCATCCTCAATACGGTGAAGACCATCGCCATGGTCGGCTTCTCGCCCAAAGAGAACCGGCCGAGCTATTTCGCTTTCAAATATCTGCTCGAGCGCGGCTATCGGGTCATTCCCATCAACCCCGGCCAGGCCGGCAACGAGGCGCTCGGGCAGACAATCTACGCCAAGCTCGGCGACGTGCCGGAGCCAATCGACATGGTCGATATCTTTCGCGGCCCGCAATACGCGCCCGGCATCGTCCAAGAGGCGCTTGCGCTCAAGCCGCGGCCGCAGGTGATCTGGATGCAGCTTACCGTGCGCAACGACGAAGCCGCACGGCTCGCCGAAGACGCCGGGTTGAAGGTGGTGATGAACCGCTGTCCGAAAATCGAGTATGGACGGCTATCGTCGGAAATTTCCTGGATTGGGGTCAATTCGCGCACGCTTTCGTCAAAACGCGCGCAGACGCTCGGCAAAGGCGTCCAGCGCATGAGCCTCGGGCCGAAGAGCAGCAGCTGAGGCATATCGCGCGCGCTTGACGCCGCCCCTGCCGGCCTCGATAACTCGCGCCCACACCGCGGGGGACGACACAATGACCGACGCCGAGCGCATCCCAGGCTTTTCGACGTTGTCGATTCATGCCGGCGCCAAGCCCGATCCGACCACCGGCGCGCGGGCGACACCGATTTATCAAACCACCTCGTTTGTCTTCGACGATGTCGATCACGCCGCCGCTTTGTTCGGCCTGCAGACGTTCGGCAACATCTATACGCGCATCGGCAACCCGACCTGCGCCGTGCTCGAGGAGCGGGTCGCCGCGCTGGAAGGCGGCACCGCCGGCCTTGCCATTGCATCCGGCCATGCCGCACAAGTCGTCGTCATGCACGCGCTGATGACGCCGGGCGACGAGTTCGTCGCGTCAAAGAAGCTCTATGGCGGCTCGATCAATCAATTCAATCATTCCTACAAGAACTTCGGCTGGAATGTGGTGTGGGCCGATCCCGACGACATTGCGAGTTTCGAGAAAGCATTGTCGCCGAAAACCAAGGCGATCTTCGTCGAGTCGATTGCCAATCCCGGCGGGGTCATCACCGACATCGAGGCGGTCGGCAACATCGCGCGCAAAGCAGGAGTGCCGCTGGTGGTCGATAACACGCTTGCCACGCCCTATTTGTGCAAGCCGATCGACTACGGTGCCGACATCGTCGTGCATTCGCTCACCAAATTTCTCGGCGGCCACGGCAATTCCATTGGCGGCATGATCGTCGACGGCGGCACCTTCAACTGGTCGCGCGATAAGAAATACCCGATGCTGTGCGAGCCGCGTCCGGAGTACGCCGGTATCGTGCTGCACGAGACGTTCGGCAATTTTGCCTTCGCTATCGCCTGCCGCGTGCTGGGCTTGCGCGATCTCGGGCCGGCCCTGTCTCCGTTCAACGCCTTCCTCATCCTCACCGGCATCGAAACGCTGTCGCTGCGCATGCAGCGCCATTGCGAGAATACGCTGGCGGTCGCCGAGTGGTTGGCCAAGCGGCCCGAAGTCGCCTGGGTGAGCTATCCGGGCCTACCCGGCGACAAATATCATGCGCTCGCCAAGAAATACGTGCCGAAGGGCGCCGGCGCGGTGTTCACCTTCGGCCTCAAGGGCGGCTATGACGCCGGTGTCAAGCTCGTCTCAAACGTCAAGCTTTTCTCTCATCTCGCCAATATCGGCGACACCCGCTCGCTGATCATCCATCCCGCCTCCACCACGCACCGGCAGCTTTCGGATGCGCAGAAGGTGCAGGCCGGCGCCGGACCGGACGTGGTGCGGCTGTCGATCGGCATCGAGGACGTTGCCGACATCATCGCCGATCTCGAACAGGCCTTGGCGGCCTAGCGCCGATCCGCTCACATCGCATCGCACCACAGGCCGCTCACGAAAGCGCGGACCCAGAGCACATGCATGCGCGGAGCGATCGGCCCCTGGATTCCCGCATTCGCGCGAATGAGCGGGTGTGGCTGCTGTCCCCTGTTCCGCTCACCCCCGCGCGAGCCGGGGTCCAGAGTGACATCGGAGCGCGACGCATTGCCCACTAGATTCCCGCTTGCGCGGGAATGAGCGGGTGTGGGTCAATGTCAGCGGACAAGAGGCTAGACCGCGCCTTGCGCCCTTTCGGCAAGCGTACAGGGCCCTAACGCGCCTTTGCCCACTCTATCCGCACGGACACGTCATTGATTTTCCGTCAAGGCGTGTCCACATCAACGTTACGGGTCGGTAAGGGACGAGGTCTCGCCTCATTCAGGAACCGACCGCCATGCCGCAGAATGTTGCGCAGAAGCTGATCGCCGCGCATCTCGCCGAAGGATCGCTGCGCCCCGGCACGCCCATCGCACTGACCATCGACCAGACGTTGACGCAGGACGCCACCGGCACCCTGGTGATGCTTGCGCTGGAAGCGATCGACATCGATCGCGTCGCGACCGAGGTGAGCGTTCAATACGTGGATCACAATCTGCTGCAGATCGACAATCTCAACGCCGAAGACCACCTGTTCCTGGAAAGCGCCTGCCGCCGTTTCGGCGTCTGGTACTCGCCGCCGGGCAACGGCATCAGCCACGTCATGCACATGCAGCACTTCGGCAAGCCGGGCAAATCGCTGCTCGGCTCCGACAGCCATACGCCGGCGGCCGGGTCGCTGGGCATGCTGGCCATCGGCGCCGGCGGATTGGACGTCGCACTCGCAATGTCCGGCGAACCGTTTCCCACCACCATGCCGGCCATTCTCGGCGTCAAGCTCACCGGCACGCTTCCCGACTGGGTGAGCGCCAAAGATGTGATCCTGGAAATGCTGCGGCGGCGCGGCGTTTCCGGCGGCGTCGGCAAGATCATCGAATATTTTGGCCCCGGATTGGCGTCTCTCTCAGCCATGGACCGGCATGTCATCGCCAATATGGGCGCCGAGCTCGGCGCCACGACGACCGTGTTTCCCTCCGATGCCGAAACGCGCCGTTTTCTGCGCGCGCAAGGGCGCGAGAACGATTGGCGCGAGATCGCCGCCGATCCCGGCTGCAGCTACGACGAGGAAGACGAAATCGATCTCGGTATGATCGAGCCGCTTATCGCCGAACCCTCAAGTCCCGGAAATGTCGTCAAAGTAAGCGAAATCGCGGGCAAGGACATCTACCAGGCCTATATCGGCTCGTCGGCCAATCCGGGATGGCGCGACTTTGCCATTGCCGCCGAGATCGTGCGCGGCAAGACCGTCCCCTCGACCGTTTCCTTCGACATCAATCCGACCTCGCGGCAGATTTTACAGACGTTGATCGCCGATGGGCGGCTCGGCACTTTGGTTGCGGCGGGCGCCCGCATTCATCAGACCGGATGCAACGGCTGCATCGGCATGGGGCAGGCGCCGGCGAAGGGTCGCAATTCGCTGCGCACGACGCCGCGCAACTTTCCCGGTCGCTCCGGTACCGAGGAAGATTCGGTCTTTCTCTGCTCGCCGGAAACCGCCGCCGCTTCGGCGCTGGCGGGCCGTATCGCCGATCCGCGCACGCTGGGCGTCTCTTATGTGCGCCTCGAGGAGCCCGCGCCTGCGAAAATTGCTCCGGGCCTGCTGGAGCCGCCGCCGCGCGGCGAAGCAAAAAGGGTCGAACTGGTCAAAGGTCAGAATATTCATTCGCTGCCGCAATTCGATGCGCTGCCCGACAGCCTGGAGCTGCCGGTGCTGTTGAAAATGGGCGACGACGTGTCGACCGACGAAATCCTGCCGGCGGGCGCCAAGGTGCTGCCCTATCGCTCCAATATCCAGAAGATCGAGGACTTTGCCTTCGAGCGCGTCGATCCGAGCTATCCGGAGCGCGCCCGCGCGGCGCGCGGCAAAGACGGACACGCGGTGGTCGCCGCGCGCAATTATGGACAGGGCTCCTCGCGCGAACACGCGGCGGTGGCGCCGCGCGACCTCGGCCTGCGCATTGTCCTGGCCAAGAGCTTCGCGCGCATTCACCGGCAGAACTTGATCAATTATGGCGTGCTGCCGCTCATCTTCGTTCATGCCGAAGACTATGACCGGCTGCGCCAGGGCGATGTGATCCGCGTGCGCGGCCTGCACCGGGCCCTGCGCAGCGGCGGCGAGATTGCGCTCGACTGCAACGGGCCGATCGCCGTCGCCCACGGCCTCACCGAGAAGCAGGCGGACGTGATCTTGTGCGGCGGTCTGATCAACTGGCACCGCCGCAAGCATGAGCGGCAAACGGCGCCGCGGCGCAAGACCGCCCGCTAGACGCGGCTAGCCCTTCTTCAGCGTGCGCGCGACATAGGCGCGGATATAGCCGAGCGAAGCGGGCTCGCACCAGATGTCGGTGACCGTACGGTCGACCGCGCGTCCGTCTTTCGCATAGGCATCGGCAATCGGCTGGCGCATCTGCTGCTTGGTCTGCGCGAAAGCTGCGGGCGATAACGCACTCAGTTCGCGCGCGATGGCCAGCGCATCCTCGACGACGGCGCCGGGCTCGGAGATTTGATCGATCCAGCCGCGCTCGAGCGCGGCATCGCTCTCGTACGTCGCTCCGCTATAGATCACCTCCGCGAGGTAGCGCGCCGGCACCGCCGCGCGCACGATCGCAAAGGCGAGCGACGGAAACGGCAGGCCGACCTGCAGCTCGGTGACGCCGATGCGGCCCTGCCCGCGTCCCATCACCCGCCGGTCGGCGCAAGCTGCAAGCAAGCAGCCGCCGGCGATGGCGTGGCCATTGATCGCGGCAACCACGGGCCGCGGATGAAAAACGATGGTCTCGTAAAGCTTGTGCAGCACCGGCAGAAAGCGGCGCACGTAGTCGGCGCCGCCCTCGCTGAGCCGGATGAGATCGACGCCGGCGGAAAAGGCCCTGCCCTGTCCCTTCATCACCACGGCCTTGGCGCTGCGCAGTTCGGCAAAGCGCGCCGCGAGCGCCTCGCAGAACTCGATGTCCAACGCGTTGACCTTGCCGTGCGACAGCGTCAGCACCACGATATCGTCGACCGTTTCGACCTCGATCATGCGCGCGCCTCTGCAAGCGCCGGCACCAGCGCGCCTTCTCGATGCCAGAGCCGCTCGGCATGCACGACCGCGATCGTGAACACGACGATCGCCAGCATCTGATGCGCGAGCGCAAGCTCGAGCGGCGCCTGCAACAGCAACGTGGTGATGCCGAGCGCGGCCTGTAACGTGACTGCGGCGGCAAGGATGAGCGCGCCGCGCAGCTCCTGCCCTGTCCGCCAGGCATCATTGGCATGCAGCATGACAGCGAGCCAGATCGCATAAGCGAGCATGCGGTGATCGAATTGCACCGTGAGCGTATTCTCGAAGAAATTGCGCCACAGCGGCTGCAGGAACCACAAGCGCGCCGGATCGGGAATGAACGAGCCGTCGATCAGCGGCCAGGTGTTGTAGACGAGGCCGGCGTCGGTCCCCGCGACCAGCGCGCCAAGATAAATCTGCCCGAGCAACAGCAGCGGCACGATGAGTGCGCCGATGCGCAGACGCGCCGGCGCAGCAGCCGGCCGTTGCGGTGCGATCTGCTGCGCGGTCCATAGGATGGCTGCATAGATCGCGGTGGCGAGGGTCAGGTGGAAAGCGAGCCGGTATTGCGACACGCTGACGCGGCCCGAGCCGGCGAGGCCCGAGGATACCATCCACCAGCCGACCACCCCGAGAGCGCCGCCACCCGCAAAGATGAGCCATAGCCGCAACTTCAGCCGCTGCGGCACCCAGCCGCGCCAGAGAAAGAACAGGAACGGCAGCAGGAACACCGCGCCGGTCGTGCGCGCCAACATACGGTGCGTCCACTCCCACCAGAAGATCACCTTGAAAGCGTCGAGGCTCATGCCGCGATTGAGTTCCTTGTATTGCGGAATCGCCTGATAGGCCTTGAATTCCGCCTGCCAGTCGGCATCCGAGAGCGGCGGCAGCACGCCGGACACGGGCTGCCATTGCGTGATCGACAGCCCCGACTCGGTCAGCCGCGTGGCGCCGCCGACAACCAAGGTCAGAAAGATCATCGCGGCGGCTGCGAGCAGCCAAAGACGCAAGGCCCGCGTATGCTGAGGAACCGATCTCGTGTGCATCGACCGAACGGTTGCAGGGATGCAGCGGACCATATAGTCACGCGGCAGCGACTGCAAATGAGCAAGTATCAATGAGCATACGGATCCGCAAACTGATCGGCGCTGTCGCGCTGCTGGCGCTGGTGTCGGTGTGGAGTCTGCTGGCGATGGCGCTAGCACAGTCGGTGCTCACCGACATCAACGGTTTGGTCGCGGCGCTCTATTACGTGGTCGCCGGACTCGGCTGGGTCTTGCCGGCCATGCTGCTGGTGAAATGGATGGGACGGCCGGACGTCAGTAATCAGTAGACGATCTCAGCCGCTTCTTTCTCGATGACTGATGACTGACGACTGACCACCGATCTCCGATCACGCTGCGTTGACGCGGCGGAAGCCATTCCACATCGCGGTCGCCGCACCGGACATCAGCACTTTCAAGTAGCGCTGCTGTTGAAATTCCCCGTTGACCGAAATGCGCGGCAGCGCGGTCAGATGGTCGCGGTGCGCCTTGAATAGCACGCCAGGCCGCGTCGTCACCGCGGTCTTGAAGCCAAGCTCGGCGGCGATGCGAAATTCCCGCGGGCCTGCGGATGTCGGATCGCCGACCGGATAAGACAAATGTTGCGGCCGTTTGCCGAGCGCAGCCTCCAGCACGGCGCGGCTCATGTCCATTTCCGCACGCGCTGCATCCTCGTCCGGCACTTTCTTGAGCATCTTGTGGTTGACCGTGTGCGCGCCGATGGTTACCAGCGGATCGGCGGCAAGGTCGACGATCTCCTGCCAATCCATGCACAAATCGCGGCAGAACGACGCGATATCGACGCTGTAGGTGGCGCAGAGATCGCGCACAACGGTGCGCAGCTCGTCTTCCGTCTTCAGGCTTCGCAGATAGCCATAGACGGCTTCGTACAGTTCGCGCTTTTCACGGACGCTGCGGCATTCGAAGAAGCGCTGCTCGCCCTCGATCAGTAGACCGACGCGCGTGTTCTGCGCGATCACGGCCTCGAGCGCGAGCCACCACAGCTCGCCAAGTCTGTCCGGAAAGCTGGTGGCGATATAGGCGGCGAACGGCATCTGATATTTGCGCAGCAACGGATAGGCCCAGCGCACCAGATCCTTGTAGCCGTCATCGAACGTCAGACAGACAAACCGCCGCTTGAAATCATTGGTGATGAAGCGGCGGTGCATCTCGTCGAGCGAGATCACCTCGGTGCGCGAGCGCTTGAGGCGCCGCAGCAGCCTCTCAAAGAACACCGGCGTCACTTCCAGCAATCGATTGGGCTGGAACGCGTCGGGCCGCGGCGGCCGCACATGGTGCAGCGTCAAGATGGCGCCAACCCCGCCGACCAGCGGCCGCATCATGTGATGCAGGCCGCTGAAATAGAGCGTCTCCAGGCCGCCGCGGATGATGGTTTTCTTCAATTTCGCCACGCCTGACAGAGGGTGAGCCGCATTGGGTCGAATATTCCAACGGTTTATTGAGAAAGTTTTGCGAGCCTGCAGGCAAGATTAACCAAATTCCCCCGCGCCGTCGCCCATGAACGTGCTCGCGCTACGCCCTCGTTTGACCGTTCCGCCGGCTGTGGACAGCCGGATCGCGCGCATCGAGGTCATCGAG
>DASRDF010000119.1:0-27033 GCA_035652735.1 Pseudolabrys sp.
CCTTCGCGCTGGCGCCGATCGAGGCCCGCGTGGTCGATGGCCTCAAGGCCCAGCTCGCCGATCCGGCGGCGATCGCGCATTACGTCGAGAGCTACCGTGCCGCCCGCAAGCGAAGGCTCGCCGCCGCGGACGGAGCGCGCAGCGCCGCCGAGCGCGCGTCCGCCCAGGCCGAACGCGAGATCGCGCGCATCGTCGATGCGATCGGCAAGGGTGCGCTGTCGGCCGAGGAAGCCGCGGAACGGCTACCCGAGCTGCGCCGGCGCAAGGCCGCGGCGCAAGCGGCGCTTGCCGCGCTGCCGCAAGCGACGCCGATTGCGCTGCATCCGAAGACAATGGAGGTCTATCTCGCGCAGGTGCGCGACCTCTCGGCGACGCTCACGCGCCGCGTGGTCGAAGGCAACGAGGAGGTCGCCCGCGCGCTGCGTGAGCTGGTGCAATCGGTGACGGTTTTTGCCGAAGGAGCCGGTCCGCCGCGCCTCGAGGTCGCCGGCAATCTCGCCGCGCTCACCGGCGCGGCACTTCCCCCGCACGGGCCGTTGCCAACGATGGTAGCGGGGGAGGGACTCGAACCCCCGACTTCCGGATTATGATTCCGCTGCTCTAACCAGCTGAGCTACCCCGCCACCGTGGGGCCCGGCCCATAGCAGCCGGGGACCGGCGGATATAGGGAGGCGCGGCAAAACCTGTCAAGCAAGCGGCCCAGCAATCATTTCGGCTGAACGTTTTGATTGCCGCCCGGGGTACCCGGCGGCGGAATAACAGGCATCGTGCCTTGTTCAGGCGCCGGCTGGTGCATGCCGGGGTCGACATGCGGCGGCGGACAGATGACGCCGTTTGATTGGGCGAGCTTATCGCTCAAGTTTTTGTCCTGTGCGGGCCGGTTCTTGCTGTCGATATCGGCGCCCTGCCCCACGGTTGCCTGCGTGCAATTCTCCGGCTTGTTCTGTTCGGCATTGGGCGTCACCGGGGGTTTGCTGCGCGGGGGCGCTTGCGCCAACGCCGAGGCCGAGAGTGCAATAACCGCAGCAATAAGGCTGATGAAACGAAGCATGGCGCCGCTCCCAGTGTCTGCAGATAACGACCGATGAGAATGGCGGGTTCCTGCCTTAATTCGCCCGCGCAAAGCGGATGAGCGCAAAATGCCCGAGCGGCGGCATTGGCCTGCGCTCGATCAGGTGAGCCTTGCCGTTGCGCCCGGCCCAATCGGCAAGCCGCTTGAACGGGAATTCAGGACGCCAGCCGAGCCGGCGCGCCACGGGCGCAAAGCATTGCTCGAAGACCCGGCGCGGTCCGTTCTCGGCGCCGATGTGATTGACCAGCACGATCTCGCCGCCGGGCCGGGTGACGCGCGCGAATTCATCGAGCGTCGCTTCCGGGTCGGGCACGGCCGTGATGACATATTGCGCCACCACCACATCGAACGAAGCATCCGCCAGAGCGAGGCGCGTTGCGTCCATCACTGCGAGCGCCTCGACGTTAACAAGCGCGTGCGCGGCCACCCGCGCCCGCGCTTTGCGCAGCATCGGCTCCGATAGATCGCAGCCGACGATCCGGTTCACCGAGCGATAATCCGGCAGCGAAATGCCGGTGCCGACGCCGACTTCGAGAATACGTCCGCCCTGCGGGCCGCAGAAACGCTCTGCGGCGGCGATGGCCTCGCGCCGGCCGCGCTCAAAGACGGCGCCGAACACGATGTCATAGATGGGTGCCCAGCGCGCATAGGCCCGCTCGACACTGCCCCTGTCGATATCGGCCCCCATCGCGGAATCTATTAAGAGGCGACGGCCGCTGCCGCCCTGCCTACGCGCGTACGCGCCGCATCGGCTGCCACGGCGGCCTTGATGAAGCCGCCGCCGAGCACGCGCGCCTGGCCGGAGGCCGCGTCATAAAAGACGCAGGCCTGCCCCGGCGAAACGCCGTGCTCGCCGTCGGCGAGCTCGACCTCGTAGCCGCCGGGCGCAGCGCGCAGCCAGCCGGCTTGCGGCACGCGCGTCGAACGCACCTTGACGAAAACCTCGCGCCCGTCGTCGGCGCGAATCTCGTTGAGACTGCCCTCGCCAATCCAATTCACCTCGCGCAGTGCGATGCGGCGCGTGCGCAATGCTTCGCGCGGGCCCACCACGACGCAGCGCCGCTCGGCGTCGAGCCGCACCACGTAGAGCGGCGCTCCCGTCGACAAACCCAAGCCGCGGCGCTGGCCGACAGTGAAGTGAATAATGCCGTCATGCGTGCCGAGGACGTTGCCTTCGAGATCGACGATGTCGCCTCGCTCCGCGGCGCCCGGTTTCAAGCGTTCGATCATTTCGGCGTAGTGACCGGTCGGCACGAAGCAGATGTCCTGGCTGTCGTGCTTGTCGGCTACGGCAAGGCCGAAGCGCCGCGCAAGCTCACGCGTCTCCGTCTTGCTGCGGTCGCCGAGTGGGAAGCGCAGAAGCTCCAATTGCTCGCGCGTGGTGCCGAACAAGAAATAGCTCTGGTCGCGCTCGGCATCGCGGGCACGGAAAAGACCGCGTCCGCCGCCAGACAGCGCGCGCGAAGCGACGTAGTGCCCCGTCGCCAGCACGGCGGCGCCAAGCTCACGAGCCGTGATCAGCAAATCGTGAAACTTGATGGCCATATTGCAATCGACGCACGGCACCGGCGTCTCGCCATGGAGGTAGCTCTCGGCGAAACGATCGATCACCGCTTCTTTGAAGCGGTTCTCGTAGTCGAGCACGTAGTGCGGGATGCCGATGCGTTCAGCAACGGCGCGCGCGTCGTAAATATCCTGGCCGGCGCAACACGCGCCTTTGCGGTGGATGGCAGCCCCGTGGTCGTAAAGCTGCAAGGTGACGCCAACTACGTCATAGCCTTCGGCCTTGAGCAGGGCGGCTGTGACTGACGAATCGACGCCCCCCGACATGGCGACCACGACACGCGTGTCCTGAGGGCGGCCACTAAGATCGAGGCTGTTGAGCATGGCTCTTCTTACTACAGGCGGCGAGCGCGGTCGCGCAACGTAGGGAGTATGGAACCGCACTCGGCAAATGTTGCCGCCGCTCGGCAGATCGAGCCGGCGGCGTCTCACGCTCGAACTACGCAACATATTGTTTGCAAAGCCCATTTCCGCAAGAAGCGAGTGGCCTGGCGATTGCAAATGAGAGGCGCGGATATCCGGAGATCTCACCCGTGCCGTTCGTTGCGTCCGAAACCCCGCCTCCCCTTAAGCCTCTCGCCCCGCCGATCCGGCCCGCGCCGACGGCCGATCGCGATCCCTCGTCGCCGTTTGCAAGTTTGCTTCCGGCGGACGATGCCAATCAAGCCGACCCAGCGCCGCCGAAACCGCCACAATCTCCCGCCGGGCAAAACAAAGCCGCGACAAGCGACACCGACCCGCCGGCGGCAAACAAGGATGCTGCGCCCGCGCCTGACGCCGAACCCAAAAGCATCGCACCCGGGACGCCGGGCCAAAGCAATCCGGCCACTCCTGACAACAAAGCGCAAGCAGTCGCGATCGCCGTCACGGGCAGCGCCGACGTCAAATCCAGTGGCGACACCACGAAGGGCGACGGCAAAACGGACAGCGCCCGAGGGGACGGCAAGAACGATCAGCAGGCAAGCATGGCCATTTCGACCCAGCCGGTGACAAACGCCGGCGCAGTGCTCGACTCGGCTCCCGTCGTCGCCGTAGTGCCTACGGCGTCGTCAGCCGCTGTTGCGAACGCCACGGCGGCGGTTACTCCCGCTCCCACGAGGGCGATGGTCGTCGCGCCGTTCGCGGCAAAAGCGGCCACCGCGACCAAGGCGGCTGCGCAGCCGGATGGCAGCAAGGCCGATGCCACGACGGCAGCGTCCGAAAATGAAACGGCGGCCGCGGCTGCGGGCGGCGATGTGAAATTGGCGACGAACCTCAGTGGCCCCGCCCGTCCCGATGCCAAGCCTGCAGATACGAGCGAGAAGCAAACCGTCGATTCAAAGCCCGGCGATGGACCGACAACGCCGGCCAGCCAAGCCGGCGCCAACGCCGCTCCGCAAACGGTTGCTGCACCGCAGACGGGCAACGGCATTCTGCAAACGCTGGCAGCCGGCGTTTCACAGCAGCAGCAGTCCGCGGCTACCCCCGCCGACGGCGCAAACGCCCCCGCGCAGACACCGCCTGCCCCAATGCCGCCAGCCGTGCCGTTGGCCGGCCTCGCCGTCGAGATCGCCGGCCGGGCGCTGGCGGGCAAGAATCGCTTTGACATCAGGCTCGACCCGCCGGAGCTCGGCCGCATCGAGGTGCGCCTCGACGTCGACAAAAATGGCGGCATCACCTCGCATGTCATCGCCGACCGCAAGGACACGCTCGACCTGCTGCAGCGCGACGCATCCGGCCTGCAGCGTGCCTTCGAAGACGCAGGGCTGAAGACGTCCGACAACGGCCTGCAATTTTCGCTGCGCGACCAAGCAAACGGCGGCAACCAGAACGCGCCCGCTCCGCAGCCGCTACAGTCTGTGCCCGACGACGAAGCACCGCTCGACATTGTGCCCGTCACTTATGCCCGCATCGCCGGCACCGGCGGCGGCCTCGACATCCGCGTCTAGGAGACGCCCATGACCGCGATCAGCAACGTCCTGCCCACCAGCGCCACCACAGCTTCGACCACGGCGAATGCCGGCGATGCCGCCGAAATCGCCAGCAACTTCACACAATTCCTGCAGTTGCTGACGACGCAACTGAAGAATCAGGACCCGCTGTCGCCGATGGATACCAATCAGTTCACCCAGCAGCTCGTCGAATTCTCGCAAGTCGAACAGCAGCTGAAAACCAACAGCTCGCTCAGCACTTTGGTGACGCTGCAGCAATCGGCGCAGGCGACATCGGCGCTGGAACTGGTCGGTGCGACGGTGGTCGTCAACGGCGCCAACGCGCAGCTCACCCCCAACGGCGCCACCTGGACGCTCAACGCCACCAAACCGGCGAACGCGACGATTTCCATCGCCAATTCGACAGGCCAGACCGTTTACACCGGCAGCTTCGCCGTCAGCGCCGGCCCGCAGACCTTCACCTGGGACGGTCACGGCAACGACGGACGCCTGTGGCCCGCGGGCACCTACACGCTCACCGCGAGCGCCGTCGACGCCAGCGGCCAATCGACCGCTATCTCCACGCAAGTGCAGGCGCCGGTCGATTCCGTCGACCTGACGCAGAATCCGCCGGTTCTGTCGATCAACGGACAGAACTACACGATGAACCAGCTGCAGAAGATCGTTTCGCGCTGAGCTTAGACGGCGCGTGCGCGCCGCCTGCCGCGACGTTCGTTCAGCACCGCCTCCACCGCCCGCTCCAGCGCCGAGAATTCGAACGGCTTGCGCAAAATGTGGAAGCGGCCGTCGGCGAGATTTGCGGCGTCGCTGTAGCCGCTGGTCAAGAGCACGGGAATATCGGGAAAGTTGTTGCGGCAGGCCTCCGCCAGGGCGAGGCCGTTCATCGGCCCCGGCATCACGATGTCGGAGAACAACAGATCGAAGTGGATGCCCTGCTGCAAGTGGCGCAGCGCTTCGCCGGCGTTCTCCGAACGCACGACGCGGTAGCCGAGCTGCTCGAACATCGTGGACGTGACCTCGGCAACCTCGCGGCTGTCCTCGACCAGCAGCACGGTGCCGCGCGCGAAATCGCCTCCCTCGGCGAGCGCGTCATGCGCATCGTGCGACGGTTCGGCGCGACTGCGCGGCAGGTAGATGGTCACGGCTGTGCCCTTGCCGGGTTCGCTGGAGACGGTAGCCGCGCCGCCGGATTGCAAGGCGAAGCCGTGCACCTGCGAGAGGCCGAGCCCGGTGCCCTTGCCCACCGGCTTGGTGGTGTAGAACGGCTCGAACACGCGCGACAGCACCTCGGGTGGCATGCCGCTGCCGGTATCGATGACGGCCAGCGCGACGAAGTCGCCCTCGAGCGCACCGGCCGCCGAGCCCGGCTTGAGCACCACGTTGCGCGCCGAGAGCGTAATGGTGCCGCCGTCGGGCATGGCGTCGCGGGCGTTGACCGCGACGTTCACCAGCGCGAGCTCGAGCTCGCCGAGATCGACCTCCACCGGCCAGATCTTGTCCTCGATGTCGCAGACCAGCTCGATATTGCCGCGCAGCGAAGGCGCCAGCATGTCGCGGACGGCATCGATGCGCTGGCGCAGGTCGACCACCACCGGCATCAGCTGCTGCCGGCGTGAGAAGGCGAGCAGCTGCCGCGTCAGCTTTTCCCCGCGCGCCGCGGCGGCGCGGATCGCCTCCACGGCCTGCTTCTCCTTCGCTTCCTTCAGGCGCCCCTGCAGGATTTGCGCGTAGCCGGAGACGATCATCAGCAGATTGTTGAAGTCGTGCGCGATGCCGCCGGTCAACTGGCCGAGCGCCTCCATCTTCTGCGCCTGCGCCAGTTGTTCGCGCGTCTGCTCGAGCGCGGCTTGCGCCTCGCGCTGCTCGGTGATGTCGCGCACCAGCTTGGCAAAGCCGATCAGCTCGCCCTGCTCGTTGCGAATGGCGTCCATCACCATCGTCGCGAAGAAGCGGCTACCGTCGCTGCGTACGAGCCAGGTTTCCGACTCGAATTGGCCCTCGCGCGCCGCGGTCAGCAGCGCCTGATCGGCGAGGTCCGACTTCTGCGCCTCCTCCGACAGCAACACGCGGAAATGATGTCCGACGATCTCGTCGGCGGCGTAGCCGGCAATGCGCTGGGCACCTTCATTCCAACTGCTCACCCGCCCTTCGGTGTCGAGCATATAGATGGCGTAGTCGCGCGCGCCCTTGAGCAGCAACCGATACGTCTGCTCCGACTCACGCAATGCCTGCTCGGCCTGCTTGCGTTCCGTCACGTCGACGCAAATGCCGAGCATGCGCAACGCCGCCCCGTTCTTGCCGCGGATCACCTCCCCGGTCGACTGCAGGTGGCGCACGCTGCCGTCGGGACGGACGATACGCTCCTCGTGCGCGAACGGCTTGCCGGTCTTGAGCGCCGTCCCCACGCTCTCGGCAACCTGCGCGCGATCGTCGGGATGAATGAAGGCCATGAACTCATCCATCGTGCCGTGGAAGCTCGCGCGTTCGATGCCGTAAATCTCGAACAGCCGATCCGACCAGGTGATGCGGTTGCCGACAATGTCCCACGACCAGCTACCGAGATTGCCCAGGCGCTGCGCTTCGGTGAGATGGAAGTTGGCTTCGGCAAGCTCGGCCGTGCGCTCGCGCACGCGGCGGTCGAGCTCGGCCTGGGTGCGGCGCAAGGTCTCTTCGCTGCGGCGGCGCAATTCGACCTCGGCAGCGAATGCCAACGAAGGCACCGACAGGCTGACCACAAAGGTGAGTAGCGCCATGAACGTCTCGTTGAGGCCCATCTGCGCGAACGGCCCGCTGTGCTCCAGCGTCGCCCAAACGGTGAAGCCGGTGAGGATGAGACTTACGGTGGCGGTATCGCGCGGGCCGCAACGCAGCGCCGTCCACACCAGCGGCAGGATCACCAGAAAGCCCAGCGGGCTCGAATATTCCGAGCGCGGCAGCAACGGGCTGAAAGCGACGACGCCGACCGCGAGCGTGCCGCAGAGCACGGCGAGCATCGAGGCAAGACGGCGACGGGTGAAGCTTGCGTCCCCAGTCTGCGCCCACAGCACAATGGCCGGCGTAACCACGAGTGCACCCGTGGCATCTCCCAGCCACCATGTGACCCAAACCGGCAGAGCGTTCTGCCAGGCCGCCAAGCCGGAGTAACACAAGGTCGCGACGCCAATACTGGCGCTTAGAATCGTCGCCGGCCCCACGCTGATGACGGCAAATTTTGCGATTCGCGCCGGGGTGGCGAAGGTATCCGCCCCACCGGACCACCGGCCGATCAGAAAACCTCCGAGGAGGGCTTCGAGGGTGTTGCCCACGGCGATGACGGCCGAGGTCTCCGGCGTTCCGGCCGTCGTGGCGTTGGCAGCAAAGGCGCCGATCAGGATAGCGGGCCAGACCCGAAAGCCGCCCAATAGCACCGCGGCCAGCGCTATCCCCGAGGGAGGCCAAATCGGCGTGGCGCTCGGGTTAATTGAGGCGAGGGTGAGGCCGAGTTTTGCGAAGCAGAAATAAGCCAGCGCAACGGCCAATACCGTCATCAAGTAACGGGCCGATGTGCGCAGGCTTAGCGACGGGACCACAAGCCCCCTCCTTGGTTCCGCCGTCCTTTATATAGCCCACACTTAGCCTTTTCTGCGCCTTTGCGGTGCGGTACCCCGCTCTCCTCATCCGTAACCAAAAGGTTAGCAGAACCGTCCCAATGAATTGCCCCTTTGGCCGGGTTGCTTAGCCAAATTTTAAGCCGGCGCCTGTAGTTTCGCGACAGGTCTTGTCAGTCGAGTTAAGTGCTTGTGAGTAACCCCATGACCGAACCCCACCGCCCGAGGGTCAAATACGTTATCGGGCCTGATGGCAGTCCGCTGACGATCGCGGACCTGCCGCCGCCGTCCACGAAGCGTTGGGTGATCCGGCGCAAAGCGGAGGTGGTCGCGGCCGTGCGCGGCGGTCTGTTGTCGCTCGAAGAGGCCTGCGCCCGCTACACGCTGACGGTCGAGGAATTCCTCTCCTGGCAGTATTCGATCGATCAGCACGGGCTCGCCGGCCTGCGCACCACGCGCATCCAGCAATATCGCCAGTAAGAGACGCTGATTCGCCGTCGACGCGCCGGCCTGGCCGGCGCTTGGGCTTTTGACCCCTTCACAGGAAGAGCGGTCCCGATCGGCGCTTTCCACTAAGCCCTAGTTCCGGCGCACCGCGCCATCTCCCTTCCGGGAGCCGCGCTCGAAATGCGCGAGCAAGGTCCGCAGCAGCGGGGCAAGCTTTTTCAACTCGTCGCGGTGGGCCAGGGCAAGCCGCGCCAGCATTCGCTCGCCGCGCCGAGTGAGCGCGATCAGGACTTCGCGCCGGTCTTGCGGATTCTGTTCCCGCTCGATGAGCCGGTTGGCTGCGAGCCGACCGATCAATTCGACCGCGGTGTTGTGGCGGATGCCGAGACGCTCGGCCAGCGCACCGATCGACAGCGCCCCGTCGGCGGCCTTGATCGCCAATAATGCCTGATGTTGCTGGGCGCTCAGCCCTTCACGCGCCGCGGCGTCCTCGCTGAACTTGAGGAATCGGCGCAACTGGTAGCGGAACTCGGCAAGGCGGCGGTACTCCGCCTGCGCGAGCAATTGCGGAGCGCCCGTTCGCGCGCCCGAGCGTCTAGCCGCCGGGATTTGACGGATTCTCACGAGACGGACTCCACTTTTTTGCACCGCAACCGCACGCGGCCGCGCGCCGCGAGCTTACGCGAATGGACTGGCAAAGCCGCAGGCGCCAACTACATCTTAATACGATATATCAAACCCCGCGCGTGTCGCGCGCAGAAAAGACCGTCTCTTTCCCCGGGAGCAAACGCCTATGACAACCCGCACCACCGAGACCGCGCCTGCCGCGGGACTTTCATTTACGCAATTCCGCTGGACCCAGCTTGTCCTTGGCATCATTTGCATGGCTTCGGTGGCCAACCTGCAATACGGATGGACCCTTTTCGTTTTGCCGATCGAGCACCAGTTCGGCTGGACCAAGGCCGAAATCCAGGTCGCCTTCACCATCTTCATCCTTTGTGAAACGTGGCTCGTACCTTTCGAAGGTTACATCGTCGACCGCATCGGGCCGCGCTGGATGGTGATGGCCGGCGGCGTCGCCACCTTCATTGCCTGGTTCATCGACTCACAGGCCACGGCATTGTGGATGCTCTATATCGGCGGCGCCGTAGCCGGCTTTGCCGGCGGCGCGGTATACGGCACCTGCGTCGGCAACGCGCTCAAATGGTTTCCCGATAAGCGGGGACTGTGCGGCGGCCTTACCGCTGCGGGCTTCGGCGCCGGTGCGGCGATCACTATCGCGCCGATTCGCTCGATGATCGAGTCGAGCGGCTATCAACACACCTTCCTGGTCTTCGCCATCATCTACGGCGTGATCATTGTCATCGTCTCTCTGTTCTTGCGCGCTCCACGCCGCGAGGAAATGCCGTCGATGGAGAAGATCAAGACGCGGCAAGGCGCCGACGACGCCGTACCGCCGCAACGCGCCGTGCGCTCGCCGATCTTCTGGATCATGTATCTGATGTTCTTCCTCGTCGCCGCCGGCGGGCTGATGTCGGCTGCACAGCTGGCGCCGATCGCACATGAGCGCGGCATCGCCAACGACCTGGTCACCATCTTCGGCATCACAACGCCGGCGATTGTCGCAGCGTTGACGTTTCACAGCATCACCAATGGCGTCGGCCGCCCGCTCAACGGCTGGATTTCCGACCATATCGGGCGCGCCAATATGATGGGGATCGCCTTCGGCATCGAGGCCATCTGCATCGCGGCCTTTGGCTTTTTCGGCACGACGGCGGCAGCTTTCATCCTTACCGACGCGCTGGTCTTTCTGTTCTGGGGCGACATCTTCAGCCTGTTCGCAGCCACCGTGGGGGATGCCTTCGGCCGGCGCTATGTGACGGTGAACTACGGCATCATGTACACGGCCAAGGGCGTGGCGTCGCTGCTGGTGCCGCTCGGCAACGTGCTGACGCACGCAACCGGAAGCTGGCATGCCGTCTATACCATCGGCTGCTTGATGAACGTGGTGGCGGCACTGCTCGGATTTTTCGTCCTGCGCCCGATCATCAACCGGCGCCTCAAGAGCACGCGCGAGCTGGTGCAGACGCCCGCCCGCTCGGCGCCTGCCTGAAGAGCGCGGTTCCATTCATAAGGAATCGAGCCGCAGCACTTCAGCCCCTTACGGTCGACTTTCCACGGTTCCATCCGAGACAGTTATTCCACTGCGGCGAACTTCAACGGCCTCGCTGCGTTTGTGAGCAACGAGGCCGGCACGGCCTCAAAACCGTGGAGGTGCGAAGATGAAGCCAGTGACGAAATTGCTTTTAGGCACGGCGGCAGGGGCCGGCATGCTGGCGTTCTCCGCCGTCGGCGCATCGGCGGCGATTGCGTGTTCCGGAAATGTCTGCTGGCACACGCATGACGTCTATCGCTATCCGCCGCGCGCTCACATCGTCATTCATTCGGACGATTGGCATTGGCGTCCGCATGAGCACTTCGTTTTCCGCGAGCATGAAGGCCGCGGCTACTGGCGAGGCGATCGTTGGGTGGAATGGTAGCGTCAGAAGCAGAGCGATTGGAGGCCGCCTTCGGGCGGCCTCTTCCTTTTGCTTTTTGCCGGCCTTGGCGTCTGGCGCCGCGAGCAGGGTGCAGTTCACGGCCGCGTGTCGGCTCACGTTCCGCATGATGTACCGCTGAGACATGGACCCACTGAGACATGGATCGCCGAGACACGGATCGCCGACGCGGAACAGGATCAATGACCGACGGTTATTCGTACGACAAAAAAATGGACGCGCAAAACAGCCGCATCCGACGAGGAACAGCCCATGGCAGAGCCAAACGCCCCTTCCCGGCCCGCAGAAACGCCTGCGGACTATGCAGCCATCAATGATGGTTCCAATCTCAAAAGCGATAGCGGCGGCGCGCTCAGCGGCATCACTGAATCGATGAAAGATCGCGCGCGGTCGTTTGCCGAGGAGCAGAAGGCGGCAGGCAGCGAGCGCATGGAGGCGGTCGGCCGCGCGGTTCACGACGCTGCCGACAGGCTTGGTCAAGAAATGCCGGCCGCCGCCGAGTACATCCACTCCGCCGCCGATACGCTTGAAAATGTTTCGGCCCGCTTGCGCAACCGCAGCATTGACGATCTGGTGGCGCGGCTTGACCGCTTCGCGCGCAAGCAGCCCGCCGCCGCATTTGCCGGCTCGGTTCTCGCCGGATTCGCATTGTCGCGTTTCCTCAAAAGCTCGAGCCATTGAAGGAGGCGCTGCATGGCCCCACAAGCAACAACTGAACGCAGCGTCACCGGCATCATTGCCGACCTGCTGACGCAGTTCACAAACCTGGTGCGCACTGAAAGCGAGTTGGCGCGGACGGAGATTTCGGAAAAAATATCGCAGATCGGCGCGGGAATCGGCATGCTTGTCGTCGGCGCTGTACTTCTCATGCCGGCTTTGGTGATCCTGCTCCAGGCCGCGGTCACCGCGCTCGGCCAGATCGGCCTCGCGCGCTACTGGTGCGAAGTAGCCATCGGCGGCGCCGTATTCCTCATCGGCCTTTTGCTACTGCTGATCGGCGTAAGCCGCCTCAAAGCCAGGCGCCTGGTACCCAACAAAACCATCCACCAACTTCAGAAAGACGCCACTGCCATGCAGCGGCAGGCGAGGATCGACCATGACCACAAGCACGCAGCTTGAATATCAAGCCGAAACAGCACGGGCGCAGATTGTGCAGTCGATCGAAGAACTGCGCCTGCGCATGACGCCCGGGCACATCATGGATCAGACGCTCGACTTGACCCGGAAAGGCCGCGCCGGACAATTCGTGCGCAACTTGGGTCAGCAAACCGTCGACAATCCGATCCCGGCGGCACTGATTGCCGCAGGGTTCGCCTGGCTCATGCTGGGTGGCCGCGGCCCGCGCCTGGATGGCGGCGCCGCCAGGGAGAAGACCTTCTCGGCGGCGAAAGATGCCAAGGGCATTGCCAACGACATGGCAAATAAAGCCGGCGAAAGCGTGAGCGATGCCGCACAAAGCGGCAGCGATATCGCGCAAAGGGCCGGCGAGACCGTCAGCGAATGGCGCGAGCGCGTCGGAGATAAGGCATCCGACCTTGCCGGCAAGGCGCGCGACAGTGCCTCGCGCCTGCAAGATGCTGCGAGCTCGACCGGTGCCACCATTCGCGATGCGGCAGCCTCCGCCTATGACAATGCCGCGGAGACAGCCGGCAGCACCTATAACGCCGCAGCAAGTGGCGTGAAACGCGCCGGCGACGCCATCGGGCGCTCGGCTTCGGCGGTCGGCTCGACGGCGGCCGGCGGCGCAAGCAGCATCGCCCAATTTCTCAAGGACGAGCCGCTGGTGCTCGCCGGCATCGGCCTCGCATTGGGTGCCGCCCTCGGCGCCGTATTGCCGGAGAGCGAAGCGGAGAACCGGGTCATGGGCGAAACGAGCGACGCGCTCAAGGAGCGGGCCGCCGAGACCGCCAAGCAGCAGTGGGAAAAAGGCAAAGAAGCCGCCCAGCATGTCGCCGACAAGGCCTGGGAAGAAACAAAGCATGAGGCCGAGGCGCAAGGGTTGATGCCCGCGAGCGAGAGCGAGGGCAAACCATCGATCGTGCCCGATCAGGAGACTGCGGCCGCAGGTGGTGCCGAGGAGGTTGCGCCGGGAGCCTAAGGACCGGCCGCCCTAGAACGAGGCCGATATTTTGACTGTTCATCGCTGAACGTCCTCTCCAGCGGTCAGGCGCTTTTCTTATGGGGTCCGCTTTTTGCGAGCCGGGGCGCCCTTTTTGTTGGCGAGGCGCATCGGATGGAAGCAGCAGCAAGTCCCCGTCCGCCTCTGCGCAGAGATTGGTTTCGCCGCATCGGCGCCGGCGTTGTGACCGGCGCCGCGGACGACGATCCCTCAGCCATCGGCACCTATGCGAGCGCCGGCGCGAAGTTCGGCCTGTCATTTCTCTGGATCGCGCCCGTGCTGCTACCGATGATGTTTGTGGTGGTCTATCTCTCGGCCAAGCTCGGCCGCGTCTACGGCAAGGGCCTAATCGCCGCCATTCGTGACCAGTATCCGCGCTGGGTGCTTTACCCGGTCATGGCCGGCGCTTTCGCCGGCAACGTCATCGAAGCGGCGGCGAACCTGGGCGGCATCGGCGCGGCGGTCAATTTGTTCGTCCCGGTGCCGATCTCCGCCATTGTCGTCGCCGTTGCCGCCGCCATTCTCGGACTTCAGTTCGCCGGCTCCTACGGTCTGCTGCGCCGCATCTTCAGGTGGCTTGCGCTGGCGCTCTTTGCCTATGTCGGCGCAGCCATTCTGGCGCGACCAGACCTGCGCGCGCTGACGGCTGGCACGTTCGTCCCGCACGTGACGCTGACCACGGATTTCCTCTCGATGGTCGTTGCCTGCATCGGCACGTCGCTCTCCGCCTACATCTACACCTGGCAGTCCAACCAGGAGGTGGAGGAGCAGATCCGCCAAGGACGCCGAAAGGTCGAGCAGCGCCGCGGCGCCAGCGAAGAAACGCTGCGCCGCACCGGCGTCGATGTCGCCATCGGTATGCTTTTTTCCAACGCGATTCTCTACTGCATTATCCTCTCGACCGGCGCGGCGTTGCACGATGCCGGCACCACTAATATTCAAACGGCGGCGGACGCGGCCCGCGCGCTCGAGCCGTTTGCCGGCTATTGGGCGAAGATTCTGTTCGCTCTCGGCATTGTCGGCGTGGGGTTCCTGGCCGTTCCGGTGATGACCATCGGCGCCGGCTACGATCTCGCGCAAGGACTCGGCAAGCACAGCAGTCTGCACGCCGAGACGGAAGACGCGCCGTTCTTCTACACGACCATCGTCGCAGTCACCGCCGTCGCGGTGCTGCTGAATTTTCTTGGCTTTAACCCGATGAAGGCACTGGTCTGGTCCGGCGTCGTGCAAGGCTTTTCCGTACCGCCGCTGCTGCTGTTGATCATGCTGATAACCGGCAGCCGCCGGCTGATGCTCGGCCAGCCCAACGGTCGCATGGCGTCAGTTCTTGGCTGGGCCACCACCCTCGCCACCTTCGCGGCCGCCATCGGACTGGTGGCCACCTGGGTGGCGGGCAACTCCGGATGACCAACAAAGAACTGCGGTCGCTTCCAGAGAGCCGCAGCGTGTTCCCCCGATGTCGGAGAACTTATTTGGTATTGAAATCCAGCGGCGGGAGCATCTCGACGCGAACGTGCTCGTTGCGCTTGAGCGTATAGGAGGCGCCGAACATCACCATGACGGCGAACATGTACCACTGCAGTTCGAGCCAACTGTTGGAGCTCGTATCGAATGCATAGCGCACCATCGCATTGCCGGCGCTCATCACACAGGCAAGCAGCACCAGCAGATTGCACACGGCTCCCAGCTTTTGATTGAACCAGTCGATACTTGCGCTGATCCGCAGCAAAAAACGCAAACGCAAATCCCCCTTCGGGGTGAATAACGAAGTGACGCCCGCGATTGAAAGCGCGCGCGGAGCACGTTTACGCGGATTTTATGTCACGCGCTTCGCTGCAGCCATCCGTGGCGAGCTTTCGCCTTCTTCGTTAGACTTTCGCCTGCCGAATGGGGGCGTTCGCGATCACTGGCGCTGAAGGCGCGGCGTGGTGTTATCGAGACGGTTGGGAGGGTATTTATGGAAGGCGCACCATCGCGGCGCAGCTTCGGCCGCTGCTACATCCTTGGCTTGATCTGTCTGATGTACCTCATCACTTACCTGGACCGCGTCAACATTTCGACGGCGGCGCCGGTCATCAGCAAAGAGTTCGGCTTCGACAAAGTCACCATGGGAGTCATTTTTAGCGCCTTTGTATGGGCCTATGCGATCTTCCAGGTGCCGGGCGGCTGGCTCAGCGACCGCTTTGGCGCACGCCCTGTTCTGGCGACGATCGTCGCCTATTGGTCGGTGATGACGGCGGCGACCGCTGCTGCGAGCGGCGTCCTCTCCTTTGTCGCTATTCGGTTCTTATTCGGCATTGGCGAAGCCGGCGCGTTTCCGGGCGCCACACGCTCGATGCAACTGTGGTATCCACGCCAGGAACGCGGCTTCGTGCAAGGAATAACACACAGCGCCAGCCGCCTCGGCGCGGCGATCGCGCCGCCGCTTGTCGTCTTCATCATGACGACGCTTGGCTGGCGCTCGGTGTTCTACATCTGTGGCGCCGCCGGCCTTGTCTGGTCGTTGTGGTGGTACATCAGCTACCGCAATCTTCCTGAAGAGCACAGGTCTGTGAACCGGGCGGAGCTGGAACACATCCGCGGTGTCGACGAAAAGGGGACCGTCAGGGAAGCTTATATCGAGCGCGAGGCGGCGAACGTACCCTGGAGCATTCTGCTGCGCTCTCCCAACATGTGGGCGGTTATGTGCGCCTACTTCACCTATGTTTATTGCCTTTGGATTTTCCTGAGCTGGCTGCCATCATATCTCGTCGATTTCCGGCATTTTACGCTGCTGAAGGTCGGGCTCTTTGCCTCGCTGCCTCTGTTTGCGGGCGTTATCGGCGACACCGTCGGCGGCTTGGCGACAGATTGGCTGTTGAAAAAAACCGGAAGCACCAAAGTTGCGCGGCGCACAGTGGCCATTGTCGGCATGCTGGGCTGCTGCGTGTTCATCGTTCCGGCGGCGCTAACTCCGGACGCCTATGTTGCCGTCTATTGTTTGACTGCGGCGATGTTCTTTCTCGAATGCACCATCGGCCCTTCATGGGCGGTGCCCATGGATGCCGGCGGCAAATATTCCGGCACCGTGTCCGGGATGATGAACATGGCCGGTAATATAGGCGGCGCACTCTCGCCTTTGGTCTTCGGTTTTCTCGTTCAATACGGCAACTGGCAAGCGCCGTTCATCGTGGCGGCGGCGCTGCTGGTCGGCGGAGCAGCCGTGTGGGCGTTCTGGCTCGATCCGACGAGGTCTGTCGTTGAAAAACCGGAACGGCTGGCCACCGCGACGGCCTTTTGATTCTTGTCAAAAACCAGCGCTAACGCAACGCTCACCTTGCGTCTTGCTCGTCCGAATACCAGTCCGGCTTGTATGGGTAGTGAGGCCCGTCATAGACCTCCACGATAACGGTCTCTTCACGCGCAATCGCCGGGCCGTGCACATTCCCCTTGGGATTCCAATAGAAGCTGCCGGCTGTCAGCACGACGCCGGTCGCGGTGTATTCGTATCGCCCGCGCAGGCAATACATGAACTGATTCGACGCGTGATAATGAGGCTGCGGAATGCCGGCTCCGCGCTCGAACTTGATAAGGGCGATGGAGGCCCCGGTCTCTTCGTTGCGCCAGAGCATTTTTTCGTGAATGCCTTTGAGCGACTTTTCCCGCCAAGGCATGTCATCGGACTGAATGAGAAGCTCCTCCAGCTTGGGCGCGTCGGACGGGAGCATGGATTCCTCCTGGTGATTTGGCATCTCGGCGCGACCTCAATCGGCCGACCACCGCAGATGCTTCAGTTCGATGAGACGCGACAAATAGGTCTTCTCGGAGCGGTTGATCAGGCGGTGAACCGCTCGCATCTCGTTGATGAATACGGTGGAGCCGAGCGGCTCGTTCGTCTTGATACGGTCGCCAAAGATCGTCTCGATTTCGTTCTCCCCGCCGCCCAGCGAGATCACGACGTAGGGATGATAGTGGACATGGAAGTCATGGATCTCGCCCGGCTCGAGACGGATTTCCCAGATGCGGACGAGCTCGTTTTCGAAAACGATCCGCTGCCCGACCTCACCGAGGGCGATACCCTGCTCGGCCGCGCGCCGGATTCCGTATTTGTCACTCATCGCGATCAGTCCTGCACCACCGCGAGCGCGTTGATTTCGATCAGATAGTCCGGCGAAACCATCTTGGTGACTTCGACCATCGTCGAGGCCGGCAGCGGCGGCTTGAAATATTGCTGCCGCACTTTGTGGATCTTGTCGAAGTGCTCCATGTTCCGCACATAGACGTCGACGCGGCAGATGTCGTCCATGCTGCCGCCCGCGGCCTCGACCGCCGCCTTGATGTTCTCGCAGACCTGCCTCGTCTGCACCTCTATGTCGCCGACGCCGGCGATCGAGCCGTCGGGCCTGCGGGCGGTCATTCCGGAAATGAAGACCAAGCGGCCTTTGGCCTCGGTCACGGTCGCCTGCGAGAATACGCCGATCGGTTTGCGAATGGCATCGCTGGTGACTTCACGCTTCGGCATTCGAATGTCCTCCTGAGATTTGCGCGAGCAGCGGCGCGGCCGAGATATTAAGCGAGGCCGCAAGCGCGATGAGCTTATCGGCGACCGCGGCCTGAATGCTGACCGTCCCCTTCGCGCTCTGCCGGTTGCGCCATTCCAGTTCGCCCGGTGCAAAGAGCCGCTCCACTCCGTTAGCGCGCCGGCCATTGCGAACTCGTTCGGCTGCAGCCGCAGCCTGCGAGCGAAACCAGTCCGGATCGCAGAAATGGGCAACGTCAATCGCGATGAACAGATGCGAGCAGTCGTAGGGCGTCGCCGCATCGCCATAGAGCGGCTTGACGCCCGCGCCGAACGCGCCGCCGGAAAGCAGGCCGCACATCAGGTCGATCATGAAGGCAAGGCCGAATCCTTTCGGGCCCGCCGCCGGAAGCAGCATACCGGCGATGGCGGCCTTGGGGTCGGTCGTCGGCGCGCCGTCGTTCTGCACGGCCCAGTTGCCGGGAATTGCGCGCCCGGCCTTCTCAGCCATGCGAATCTTTCCCATCGCAGCCTCGCTCGTTGCCATATCGAGCACGAGGGGAATTGGACCGTCGCAGGGAAGCGCGATGCAAATCGGATTGTTGCCGACCGCTCGTTCGGCTCCTCCGGGCGCCGGCATCAAGGGGCGCGTGTTGCACATGACGATGCCGATGCAGTCCTTTTCGGCCGCCCGGCGTCCGTAGGGAGCGGCGGCGCCGAAGTGGAAGCCGTGCCGGACTGCAACGACGCCCGCGCCATGACGACGCGCCCGCTCGACCGCGATGTCGATCGCCTGGTCGGCGGTGACGTGCCCAAATGCATTGCCTGCGTCGAGCACCACGGCGCCGCCTGTGTCCGAAACCATGCGGGCGGCCTGTCCGCTCACGAGCGAGCCCGCCCGCAGCCGCTCAACGTACATATCGGTGAGCATCACGCCGTGCGAGGAAAGCCCTTCGAGGTCGGCTTTGACCAGCCCTTGAGCGACGCGATGGGCGTCCAGGCCGGTGGCGCCGGCAGCGACGAAAATCCGCGCGATCAACCCGGACAGATCGCCTGCAGGGATATCGATGGACCGCTTGGTATCGGCCATTGTCCTCTCGACGGCACGCTGCTTTCTGTTCAGCCGGCTGCCAGCGACCGCCGCCGCGCAGCAGAACGGCCCTCGAACCATGCCGACAGCCCGGGCGCGCTTTCGAGCGCGCGCATAACCTTGTTCAAGGTCCGCTCGATGTGTTCGCGGTTGAGCGTCACCGCACGCGCGACGTTTCGCTGCAGCGCCGCTTGCATGATCTGTTCGTGTTCGCCGATGTCGTTGCGGGCCGACGCCTTTGACATAATCGAGAGCGCCACATATCGCTCCGCCTGCTCGAACAGGGTCTGCTGGATCGACAACATGGTTGCCGACCCGCACGCGGCGACGAGGGCTCGGTGAAATGCCCGATGCTCACGCGACCATTCGCTGCTGATGCTGCCGGACCGCTTGCCGTTCAATTTCCGCAGCCGCGACAGGCGGTGAAAGGCGGCGACGAGCTCGGCTTCCCAGGCCACGGACCCGCGCTCGACCGACCAGCGCAGCGCCACCGTCTCGATCTCGATACGCGAGCGCATCAGGTCGCTGAGCATGTCGCGCGAGACCGGCGCCACACGAAATCCTTTGTTTTGCTCGAAGCAGACGAGACCGTCGGCTTCGAGCCGCATCAGCGCCTCTCGGATGGGGCTCCAGCCGACCTCGTAGCGCTCGCGCAGCGCTTCCAATGTCAACCGTTCGTTCGGCATCAGCTGACAACCGACGATGTCGGAGCGGAGCTGCCGAAGGACGCGCGCGTGTAAGGTCTGGGCTTGCTCGGCGTCTTGCCTGGTATCCGGCATTGCAACTCCAATTCGCGTTTGACTATTCGCCGGCCGCGGATGGTCTGTACCGCAGCGCATTCGCGCAGGCAAATAGATTTTCGAAAATCTGTTGACCTTTCGAGAACACCGATGGCAGGATGCACAATTCGATACGCGGCGACGCTTGGGACCGGCAGGAGGACAGCGATGCAACGGCTGACGAAACTCGTTCTCGGCGCAATGTCGTGCATGATCGCCGCCTCCGCAGCGGGGCCGTCCGCGCCGGTCCGCGCGCAGGACAAGCCGCCGGCTAAAATCGTCTTCTCCCTCGACTTCATCCCCCTGGGACGCCATGCGCCCTGGTATGCGGCGATCGCCGAGGGCTATTACAAGGCCGAGGGCCTCGACGTCTCCATCATTCCATCGCAGGGAACGGCGCAAACCATTCAAGCGGTCGAAGCCGGCACGGCGCAGCTCGGCTTCACCGACGTGCCGAGTCTGGTGCTGGCACGCGCCAACGGCGCCAAGTTGAAGATGGTCGCGGTCAATTACGAAAAGGCGCCGTATGCGATTTTCAGCCTCAATCCCGGTGCGAACGTCACAGAGGCCAAACAACTCGAAGGTCTTACGCTCGGCAGCGGGGCGGGAAGCTTCACCCCCAAAGTGATCGCCGGCTTCATGACCCAGCATGGACTCGATCCGAAAAAGCTGACGATCAGCAACATCGCGCCGCCGGCCCGCGCAACCGCGCTGCTCTCCGGCCAGGTGCCCGCGATCGAATTCTTCGTGATGTCCAAGCCGGGCCTGGAAGCGGCGGCGAAGGCAAAAGGCATGGAGCTTCGCACGTTCCTGCTTGCCGACCATGGACTCACTCTCTATTCCAACGGCATCGTCGCCACCGACGATTACCTCGCCAAGAACCAGGATGTGGTGAAGCGCTTCGTTCGCGCGAGCCTGAAGGGCTGGCAGTTCGCCTTGCACAATCCGGAGAAGGCGGCAGAGGACCAGATCAAGTTCGTTCCCAGCCTCAATGCGAAGACGAGCGTCGCCGAAATCGAGGTGGTCAAAGGCCTTGCCGTGACTCCCGCCACCGAAAAGAACGGTCTCGGCTCGTTCGACCCTGCCCAGATGCAGGCCAGCCTCGACTTCATGACCAAATATGTCGGCGTGAGCGGGACTCCGCCAAAGGCATCCGACCTTTACGCAACTGGCTTTCTGCCTTCACCTCCGATCAAACCGTGAGCGGCCCAAGGCGGTAATCGAGATGGCTGCGGCATCGCGGGGGCAGAGCCAATCTGCCCCCGAGCCATTCGGCACGTTTCGCCACGTCCGCAAGTTGTTTGAGCTTCCTGGGCGTCCCGACGTCGTCGCGATCGAGGATATTTCCTTCGACTTGCCGGACGGGAAGCTGGTGAGCCTGCTGGGCCCGAGCGGCTGCGGCAAGACCACGTTTCTGAAAATTGTCGTCGGCCTCATTCCGGCGTCGAGCGGCACCATCCAAATCGGCGGGACCGAAGTGCGTGAGCCGCACGAGGACTTCGGCATGGCCTTTCAACAGCCCAACCTGATGCCGTGGCGGACGGTGCTCAGCAATGTCTTGTTTCCGATGGAGATCCGGCGCGAATCCGGACAATCCGTGCGTCGCCGCGCGCAGGAATTGCTGAACTTGGTGGGGCTGACCGAGTTCGAGAATGCCTATCCCTCGCAGCTATCCGGCGGCATGCAGCAGCGTGCCGCACTGTGCCGGGCGCTGGTGCACGAGCCGAAGCTGCTGCTGATGGATGAACCGTTCGGCGCTCTGGACGAGCTGACGCGAATGGAAATGCAGGATCTGCTGCTGGAAATCCGTAGCCGCACCGAGGCCACGACCATGTTGGTGACGCACAGTATCGCGGAAGCGGTCTATCTCTCGGACATTGTCGTCGTGTTCTCAAAGCGTCCGGCCGTCGTCGCGGATTTCTTCGAAGTCGGGCTGCCTTACCCGCGGACGACCGCGATGCGCTACTCGCCCGAGTTCACGGCTCTGGAGCACCGCGCCGGACGCGCGCTTGGGATCATCCGATGAGACGCCGCACATACCAGTGGCTGTACCCGGTCGTGGGCTTCGTGTTCATTCTCGCGGTGTGGCAGGCATATGTGGACTGGTCGCAGATCAGCAAGATTGTGCTGCCCAGTCCGGCGGACATCGTGCGCACGTCGATTAGCCGCTACGATCTCCTGCTCCGCGAAACCTGGCCGACGGCCCTGGAAAGCATCTATGGTTTTGCGCTCGCAGTGCTGATCGGAATTCCGATGGCGGTCGCGATCGCAAACTCGCGCGTTCTGAACCTGTCGCTCTATCCGATCTTGATCGCGATGCAATCGGTGCCGAAAGTTGCGGTGGCGCCGATCATCCTCGTCTGGTTTGGTCTTGGCCTACAATCGAAGCTGGCGATCGCATTCCTGGTCGCGTTCTTTCCGATTGTGGTCGATACCGCGACGGGATTGCGGGCGACCCCGCAGGGTCTGCTCGAACTCGCACGCTCGCTTAAAGCCTCGGCCTGGCAGACCTTCTGGAAAGTTCAATTCCCGGCCGCGCTCCCGTTCGTGTTTTCCGGGGCGAAGGTCGCAATTACTCTGGCCGTTATCGGCGCTGTCATCGGCGAGTTCGTCGGCTCCGTGCAGGGGCTGGGCAATCTCCTGCTCTCGGCAAACTCGCAACTCAACAGTCCCCTCGCTTGGGCCGCGCTTGTCTGGTTGAGCGTTTTGGGAATTGTCCTGTTTGCCGCGGTGGCTCTGCTGGAGCGCTTATTGATCCCGTGGGCGAGCACGAGCAGCCACTAGTGCTGCGCGGCCGGCTGCCAATGACAGTCACAGCACCTTCAACATTGCGGCTGGACTTGGTGTCAGGCGACCCGGCGATATCCGTTTACAAAAGCTGAAATGCACGTCCCGAGCACGCCGAGGGCAAAGCCGGCGGAAAACACATTGAGACTGTGGAGTCGGGGCGTCCCTGCCTGCCATGCGCCTCTCGTGACTGATACGAGCGCTCCGCAGAAAACGTACACGATCACCGTACAAGTTGGTCCCGATCGTCACGAATTGACGGTCACGCAAGGCAGCCCGCCTGCAAGCTGAGCGCGCATGCCGGCCGGATGAGCGCAACGACATCCGGTTGCGACCCCGTCAATGAGCCGGCTGCTTCGGATTCGGCCGCTAGTGCGACCGCGGCGGAATCTGAACCAGATCGGCAAGCTGCTCCTTGGTCAGGGGCGAGGCGGTAAACTTGAGCTCGACCGCATCCTTGACGATGGTATCCAGCCCAATGACTTTATCAGGATTGAGAGCCTCGGGCGGAAAAAAGCCGTCGCGCGTGCGCTTTGCTTTGGATAGCGGGATATTCAGCCACTCGGCATAGGCGTTCAGGCACTTTTCGTCCCTGTACATGCAATCGATGGTTTCGCGGTAAGCCTGCATATAGCGGACGACGACATCTTTATTCGCCTTGTAGTAGTCCGCATTGACGACATCGACACGTACCGTCTGCCCTTTGAATGCGTCGGCGTCGTTGCCGGTGGCGATGATGCGAATCTCTTTTTTGTCGAGTTGATCGAGGCCGAACGGCGGCGCTGCCCAGCCGACATCGATCTGGCCCGACATCACCGCCGTCAGGTTCGCTGCCGGCCCGCCCATCGCCGTCGGCTTGGCTTTCAAATTGTACTGCTTCATGAATGCAGTCACGATGCCGTGCGTCGACGAGCCATTGGTGGAATATGCAAGGATTTTGCCATCGGTGTCCTTGAGCGACTTGATCGGCGAATCCTCTTTGACGAACCAGTAGAGGTCCTTGGCCCCCGTGGCTTCAGCTCCGATAATTCGCACCGGCGCACCTTTCGCATAAGCGCTGAGTACCCCCATGACGCCGGCGGCAATCCCGATATTGACACCGCCGGAGATGACCGCCTGCTGGGTCTCGCCGGCGCCGCGCGTATAGACGATCTCGAGGTTGAGCCCGTGCTTTTTAAAAATCCCGACGCGTTGGCCGATTTCGGAAATCGCGGTGTCCCAGTTGCCGCGCTGGCCAACAGCAAGCTTGACGGTGTCCTCGGCGAAAGCGGCACCGGCACTCCAGGCGACGACGAGCGCCGCAGCGAATAGCTTCTTCATGTGACCCTCCCAGTTTGGTTCTTTTATTGGACAGTTGCGGCCGTGCGACCTCTCTGCGGCGGCTGCCCGTCGCCCCCGAACGTGCGCCAGTCCGTCGACTTCGCCACCACCCCTTCGAACGAGCTGATGGACGCGTGGGGCACGCGCGGCTCGGTCGTACCAAGTGCCGGCTTGCCGTCGCGCATCGCCCGCGCGGCCTCGACCATCAGACGGCGAAAGGCATTGACTGCGATATCGCTGACGCCGACATGCTCCTGACTGCGATCGCTGATCGGGCCCATAGATTCCCACATCGCGATATCTTGGTTCGGGATTCCCTGGATGCCGGTGAAATTGCCAGCCCGCATCGCAGCGCGGTCCTGCTGATAAAGATTATCGGCGGTGCGCACATTGTTGAACTGACGATCGACGTCCTTGCCCCACTCCAGAACGTTGAATTTGCGCCAACTCTGCGCGTCGATGCCCGGCTTGTCCGGCCCGTTCCAAGCGATGAAATAGAACATGGTGTTGTGATCGTCTTCCGGCGTCAGTAGCGTCGCAACATTGTGCACGTTATTCGGCGGGATGAGTGCGGTAAACGGCGCGATGTAAACGGTCGTGCGGATATAGTCGTGCGTCGCTTCGTTCATAATCGGCCGCCGGATAGCGGCGTAGCGGAAACCATAGCTCGTGCGCTCGACCTGAAAACGCGGGGCTTTGTCGTTCGACGGCCGCAGCCAATTCGACTCGGTTGCTTTTGCACCGTCGACCTGCGCCGGCACCATGTCCGAAGAATGCAGGGTGGACGAATGGGCCGAATCGATCTGCCCTTCGAGAACCTGGGCCCAGTTGCAGCGTACCCTCACCTTTGTAGCGCTAACGCGCGTCTGCGGGGTCGGCGCGAAGGCCGGCGGCTGAAATTCCGTCATGGTGCCGGCTGGCCCCATGTAGCACCACACGAAACCGCCGGCCTCGCGCGCCGGATAAGCCTTTTGCTTCACGCGACCGATGAAATTGCTGTCGGCAGGCTCCGACGCCATTTCGAGCACATTGCCGTCAACGTCGAATTTCCAGCCATGGTACAAGCAACGCAAGCCACATTCTTCGTTGCGCGCGTACAGTAGTGACGCTCGCCGGTGCGCGCAGAATTCACCCAGTACGCCGGGGCGGCCTTTGCTGTCGCGAAAAGCAATGAGGTCCTCACCGAGCACGCGGGTTTTCGCGGGCGGCCCATCCGGCTCGATTTCTTCCGAGAGACAGGCAGCGACCCAGTGCCGTCGCATCAATTGACCCATCGGCGCCTCGCCTTCGACGCGGCACAGGAGGTCGTTTTCTTCCGGAGTCATGGTCACTCCTCCTCTGTGACGGCTTTCCTCGCCCAGCGGCTGCTAGTATCTTAGATATCTAAGATTATGCCGGGTGCGGCACCTTGTCGAGGCGAAAGAAGATGCGAACTTTGAAGATCGGCGTCGCCGGGCTCGGGCGTGGATTCAGCGTCATGCTGCCGACGCTCGCCAGCGACCCCAGAGTGTCGCTGGTGGCGGCCGCCGACACCAGACCCGAGGCACGGGAGCGCTTTGCCGCCGACTTCTGCGCCGCTTCGTATGACACGGTGGCGGCGCTCTGCAGCGATGCGAATGTCGAGGTCGTCTATGTGGCGACGCCGCATCAATTTCATGCCGAGCACGCGATCCTCGCGGCTCAGGCCGGCAAGCATTTGCTGATTGAAAAACCGATGGCGATTTCGCTGGCCGAATGCGAGGCCATGATTGAAGCTGCGCAACAGGCGGGCGTGCACCTGATTGTCGGCCATAGCCATTCCTTCGATGCGCCGATTGCGCGCACGCGACGGCTGATCGATGGCGGCCAATTCGGCGTGCCGCGCATGATTGCTGCGTTGAACTACACGGATTTTGTCTACCGTCCGCGGCGGCCCGAAGAGTTTGATACGGCGCGAGGAGGCGGTGCCCTTTTCAGCCAGGCCGCACATCAGGTCGATATTGTGCGCCTGCTTGCGGCCGCGCGCGCAAAGAGCGTGCGCGCAATTACCGGCGCTTGGGATTGCGCTCGTCCAATGGACGGGGCTTACAGCGCCTTGCTGATTTTCGAGAACGGCGCCGCCGCCACGCTCGTTTATTCCGGTTACGGGAACTTCCGATCCGATGAATTGCAGGACTGGATCGGCGAAATGGGCAACCGGCAGAAGCCGACCTCACATGCGCGCAAGCGTTTCGCGACTGCGGCGGAGGAAGCCGACTTCAAGCAATCGTTGAACTATGGCGGCGCCAATTTCCGGCCGCCGGTCGGCCCACCCCAAGCGCATCAAAATTTCGGTACGTTTATCGTCAGCTGCGAGCGTGCCGATCTGCGACCGATGCCGCATGGTGTCATGATTTACCAAGAGGGTGTCGCAACGCTCGATTCCCTTCCCCCGCCCGCTATTCCACGCGCCGAGGTGATTGACGAGCTCTACGGGGCCCTTGTCGAAGGTATCGCGCCGCGGCATAGCGGCGAATGGGCTATGGCCACTCTGGAAATCTGCCTGGCGATGCTGCATTCGAGCCGCGAATCGCGCGAGATCGGGCTCCGGCTCCAGGGAGGCAACAAGTGACGATGCGCTCGCGTGACGCGCAGACCATTCTCCGCCACTGGCGCGAAGCCGTCCCCAACGACCGGCTCGCGCATCTGGTGAAGGACGCAACGCGTGCGCTGGTGCGCGCCCTGCAAGTACGATTGGCCGAGCACAAAGTGTCGTTTGGCCATTGGGCTTTCCTGCGCATCCTGTGGGAACGCGACGGGCTCACGCAGCGCGAACTGAGCAATCTCGCCGGCGTCATGGAGCCGACGACATTCACCGCGCTCAAGGCTATGGAGCGCCTCGGCTACGTGCTGCGCCGCCGCGTCAACGGAGACCGCAAGAAGGTCTACATCTTTCTCACGCCCAAAGGCCGGTTGTTGAAACGCGAGCTTGTGCCGCTTGCCGAAGCCGTCAATGCGATTGCGGTGCGCGGCATCAAGCCGGCGGACGTCAACACCACGCGCGAGGTGCTGCTCGCGATCATCGGCAATTTGGCGCAGGACGAATTAGAGCGGGATCTGCCGATGCCGTCGACCCGGGCCCTCAAGCATGTCGGATCGGCGCGGCGGCGCAAGCGTGCATGAGGTTGAAGCCTGCCGTGGCGCCGGTGACCTGCCAAGGTAGGCCCAAGGCTCGGTGTCGCAAGGAAAACCGCAGCACATTCACTGCATTAACCTGACGCTAACCATAAGCTGGGCAAATCTTGCCGGGTGAGGCGCCGCTTC
>DASRDF010000120.1:0-5200 GCA_035652735.1 Pseudolabrys sp.
GAACCTCTCCCCTTGCCGGGGGCGGCAGGGCGAGCTCGCGCAGACGTAACACCTCCGGCCCGCCATAGCGCTCGACGACGATCGCCTTGGTGCGTAGCTCGCCACCCAAGGCGGAGGCTTGGCGGTGCGGCAGTTGCTCAACCATCGGGCCTCTCTCGGTGGCCGCGGAAACGCCGGCCGAGGGCGCCGATCGTGTCTCCGCCGCGGCAACGCCGCCGGCCGCTTTGCCGAGATACGCGCGAATGGCGGCAAAGCCGGCGCGCTGGATCTCATCGCGCACCAGGCGCACGAGTTCGTCATGCCAGCCTGGGGGCGGCTCGAATTCGGACCACCATTCCCAGAAGGTCGCATTGCTGTCGGTCACCGGCTTAAGCCGCATGCCGGCGACATAGCCCATCAGCGGCACCGGCGCTTCGAGAAGACAATAGCTCAGCTGATATTCGGCATCCGAGAGCGAGAGCAATTGTTCGCGCAAAACCCCGCCGGCCGCGAGGCGAAAGCGCCGAACCGCACCGATCGCGTCAGCCGGCACGCCATCCTCGATGGTACTGGTCGAGACCGCCGGATGCCAGCGGTCATGACCGTTGAAATCGCGGAGGACATGCCAAACCCTCTCGATCGGCGCGGCGATGATTGTGCTTTGCCGGACCAGCACCATCGGCCTTGCTCAGCGGCCGAAACGCTGCTTGAGCGCATCGAACGCCGCCTGGAAAACACCGACGCCGATCTGCCGGACGAGCGCGGCTTCACGCTCGGGCGGGCATTCGAACTCCGCTTCCCACTCGGCGAAGGTCATGTCGCCGTCGGTCACCGGGCTCAGCGAAAGTTTGGCGATATAGTTCCGCACCCCCATCGGGCTTTCCAGAATGGTATAGGTGCAAGAGAGATCGTAGTCCGAAAGTGCCAGCAGCCGCTCGCGGATGACGCCGCCGTCGCGGAGGCGGAAATTGCGGATGCAGCCGATCTGATCCGGCGGGGCGTTGTGTTCGATGCGGCTTTCGACAACGAACGGCGTCCAGTCGGGAAGCGCGTTGAAATTCCGCACGACCCGCCAGACCTCGCCCGCCGGGGCGGGGATGACGGCAGAGACATAGACTTTGGTCATGAGGTTCTCGATGCGTCGGCGGTCACCGGTCGCGCTCGCGCTCATCCTCGCGCTCGTCGTGCTTGAGCCCGTCCTTTCCGAGCTGCGTCTTGTCGCGCGTTAGACTCGATATATCCTTCGCGTCGCGGAGCACATCGGTGAGCCGCCCGAGCGAGCCTCCCTCGATGCCGATCTCCTTCATCAGATTGTCGATCATCGGCGCTTGGACACGATACCGCAGCGCTGAATCGATCACCTCGTCGGTGACGTTGCGCGAACCCCCGGCGCGGCCACCGCCGTTTAAGCCGTCGACATGAAGGATTTTGATGCCGTCGATTTTTTCCAACGGCTTGACGCTCTCGCGCACGATCCCCTCGAGACGGTCGAGCAACTTGTCGCGCAGCCGTCCGGCCCGCGCCTCGCTGCTCAGGAGATTTTCCGCCTCATTGATCAGGCGCTGACCTTCGGCCTCGATCTCGTAGCGTTGGGCTGCTGCCGCCACGCGGGTCTTTTCGGCTTCCGCCTCGGCCGCGGCGGTGACCTTGCGGGCCTCGGCAAGGCTGCGGGCGGCTTGCATCTCGGCCTCGGCCGCCGCGATCACGCGCAATGCCTCCTGTTGCACTTCGCGTTCCGTGGCAATGAGCTCCATGAGTTTGCGCCGTTCGGCAACTTCGCGTTCGCGCACGGTGATTGTCCGCTCCTCGGCCGCCACCGCTTCGGCCCGTGCGGCTTCGGCCGCGACTAAGGCCGCCGAACGCTCCTCGGTCCTGCGCGCAAGTTCGATCGCCTTCTGGATCTCGGCCAATTCGACCTTGACCTCGCAATCGATCGCAAGCTGGCGCAGGTCGCGATTCTTGACCAGCCTGGCTTCCTCAAGGCCGCGCTCGGTCGCAATGCGCGTTCGCTCGATCTCTTCGGCGGCGGCGATTTCGGCCTCCTCCAAGGCCTGGCGATTGCTGATTTGCAAACTGTTCAAATGCCGCTCACGCCCGAGCCGCACTTCGTCAATGGCGCGTTCCTGCTGGATACGCTCGGCCTCGATCGTTTGATTGGCGATGATTTCGGCCCGGCGTTTCTCGGCTTCGGCGCGTGTGAGTTCGAGCGTTTTCTCGGCGATGGCGATCTGGCGCTCGAGTTCGACGATTTCGAGTGCACGCCTGCGCGCGATCTCCAGTTCGCTTTGGGCACGCTCTCGTTCGATCCGCGCCTTTTCCAATTCGAACCCGAGCGCGATCTGTTCGCGTTCGGTCAGCTCGCGCATTTTCAGTTCCGCTTCGTCGAGTGCCCGACGGCGGGCAATCTCACGGCGCTGCGCCTCTTCTTCGGTGCGGATACGCGCCTCGGTGAGAGCGCGCTCCTGCGCAAGCCGCGCCATCTCCACCGCCTGGCGCGCGAGGAGCTGCGCCTCCTCGGCTTCCTGGTCGCGCGCCGCGCGCTCCCGGGCGAGCGCGGCACGCTGCGCCGCACGGCGGGCCTCCACCTCGTGTTCCTGTTCCAGGCGGGCGTATTCGGCGTCGCGATCGATCTCCAACAACTTGCGTTGGGTGTCGAGATTCTGATTGCGGATATCGACCAAGGTGCGCTGTTCGATCTCGTTTCGCATGCGCCGGCGAAGCTCGATCGATTCGGTGAGCTGCGTGAGACCTTCGGCGTCAAAAGCATTTGACGGGTCGAAATACTCGAGGCTGGTCTGATCAAGATCGACGATCGCGACGGTTTCCAGCTCAAGCCCGTTGACGGCAAGCGCCTGGGATGCCAATTGATGCACCGCTTCGGCATATTCGCCGCGGCGCTCGTGCATCTCCTCCAAAGTCATACGAGCGGCAACCGTTCGCATCGCGGCTGCGAACTTGCCCTCGAGAATTTCGCGCAGACTCTCGGGCTCGAGAGTGCGCCGGCCAAGCGTCTGTGCCGCGGCAGCCACGAATTGCGGCGCCGCGCCGACGCGGACGAAAAATTCCGCAGTCAAATCAACGCGCATCCGGTTCTTGGTAATCAAAGCCGAGTGCTGATCGCGGCGCACCTCGATCCGCATCACGTTCATGTTGACGGGCGTGATCTCGTGCAGCACCGGGATGACGAAGGCGCCGCCGCTGATCACCACCTTTTCCCCGAGGAAGCCGGTGCGGACGAACGCGATTTCCTTCGTCGAGCGCCGGTAGAGCCAGCGCAGGACATAGACGGCGACAACGACCGCAATCGCGGCGATGATGAGCCAGAGGAGAATATTGCCAAAAGTTTGTACGGCCATTTTCTCTTGCCTTTCCGTAACGATCAGTCGAAGGCGATCGACTTGAATTTTCGTGTCTGTTCGGTCAACGCGCGTTCCGTCGGGAGTCGCTCCATCGACGATGCGCCATAAAACCCATGACAGTGCATTGCGTTCTTGAGAACGTAGGATGCATCCTGCGGTTCCGCGACCGGACCGCCATGCACAAGGATAATCACGTCCCGGTTCACTTTGAGCGCCGCGTCCGCCCATTCATCGACCAGCGCCGGCACGCGATCGAGGGTGATCGCCGTGTCGGCGCCGATGGTTCCGCCGGTGGTGAGCCCCATATGACAGACGATTATGTCGGCGCCGGCACGCGCCATCGCCGCCGCCTCGTCGGCGCAGAAGATATAGGGTGTCGTCAGAAGATCTTTCTCGTGGGCAAGTCGAATGAGATCGACCTCCAGGCCGAAAGACATGCCGGTCTCTTCGAGATTGGCGCGGAACTTCCCGTCGATCAGCCCGACGGTGGGGAAATTCTGCACCCCGGCGATGCCCATCGCCTTGAGTTCATCGAGAAAAACGTCGAACAGGCAGAACGGATCGGTACCGTTGACACCGGCAAGCACCGGGGTTTTGGTCACCACGGGCAAAATCTCGCGCGCCATTTCGCGCACGATTTCGTTGGCATTGCCATAGGCGAGCAGGCCCGAAAGCGAACCGCGTCCGGCCATGCGATAGCGGCCGGAATTATAAATCACGATCAGATCGATCCCTCCCGCCTCTTCACATTTTGCGGACAATCCGGTCCCGGCGCCGCCGCCGACGATCGGCACCCGTCGACGCTTCATGTCTTGCAATTTCTCCAGCAAGGCGGAGCGCGAAAAGCGCGGCATTTATGCCCTCCTTTGCAGCTTTGGTGCGATCGCTCGAAACGCGGCGATCACGGCTTCGGCAAATACCGGATCGTTGATATTTCCACGGACGCGTTCAACGCGCCGCGACGGCGTGGGACGCACCGTTTTTTCGATGGCCTCGAAAAGCGCCGCGTCCGCCTCGGGATCGTAGAAAGGCTGCCCCGGCGCGTCCAGCATGGAGACACCGCCCTCCGGCAGCAGAAACCGCACTGGGCCATTCATTTGGTTGAGTCGCGCACCGATCCATTCCCCGAATGCGCGGTTCTCGTCCCGCGTGGTGCGCATCAAGGTCACATTCGGATTATGAACGACGAATTTGCGGCCGCGGAATTTCTCCGGCACCGTCTCGCGAGGGCCGAAATTGACCATATCGAGCGCCCCGACCGAGCCGACATAGGGCATCTGCGTGCGAATTGCGGCACCGAAACGATCTTGATCGGCGGGAAAGACGCCGCCGACGATCATGTCGGCGACTTCGGTGGTTGTGAGATCGAGCATGGCAACCAGCAGGCGCGAGTCGGCAAGCCTTTCCATCGCCCGCCCGCCAATGCCGGTCGCGTGAAAAACGAGACAATCGTAATCCTGCTCGAGTGCCCGCGACACCGCCTGCACAAGCGGCGTGGTCACGCCGAACATGGTGATCCCTAGCGCCGGTTTTGCGTGCTTGCGCTTGGCCTCTCGCGCTTCGGCGGTCGGCAATTGTGCGATCATCCCGGCAAGCGCATGGGCGGCATTGCCCAGCACCTGTTCGGTGATCGCATTCAGTCCCTGCACATCTGCGACGGAATGAAACATCATGATGTCGGTGCCGCCGACATATCGCGCGACATCGCCGGCGGCGACCGTCGAGACCATGATTTTGGGCACACCGACAGGAAGCGCGCGCATGCCAGCGGTGGCAAGAGTCGTACCGCCAGAGCCGCCCGCCGAGATAATGCCGCCGATGTCGTGCTGGTGCACGATCCAGCGCGCGAAGGCCTCGGCCAT
>DASRDF010000121.1:0-15232 GCA_035652735.1 Pseudolabrys sp.
CACGCACCAAGTGGTGGGGACGCGACCGCCATATCGTCATTTACTATACGAGCAGACAGAAGAGCGAGGTTTACTTTGTCACCAGCGTCCCCGAACCGGCGGAATGGTTGACGCGCGAAAGCTGGTCGGCTAAAGGCGACGTCGAGGAATTACGTGCGGCATATGAGGACTTCCACCGCGACGTTCGCAACGTCCTCGACGCGTGCCCCGATTGCCACAAGTGGGCGATCCTCGAGCGCGAGCCGCTCCCGACCTGGAGTGACGGCAACGTCGTGCTGCTTGGCGATGCCGCACATCCGATGACGCCATACATGGCACAGGGCGCGGCAACCTCGATCGAAGACGCGGCAATTTTGGCGCGCTGCCTTGACGCGGTTGCGGGCGAGGATATCGCCGGCGCCTTCAAGCGCTACGAGGCGCACCGCAAGCCCCGTACCTCTGTGGTGCAGGCAATCTCCAGCGCCAATACGTGGATGCAGGGCGGCGATCACGACACGAGTTGGCTCTACGGGTACGACGCCTGGACCGCCGATCTTGATCTGCCGGCGGCGCATCCGCAGGCGCGGGCGGCGTGACGGAACGGGCCGCCATGGTGCCCATTATGTAGGTCGGTGCCGGGCGGGGGCGCCGTGTCAGGAGGAGTATCATGCGGCCGCGTCTTGCATTCGCCGTCGGTCTTGCCGCTGCGGTAGTCTGTTCCGCCGCCGCTCAGGAGCAGACGTCACCCGAAGCCAGAAACATGCGGCTGGTCGGCTACAGCGACCTGCAACATCGAAGCGCCTATCAACCAACGATCTTTCACCAAGGCGATCGCTACATCGCGTATATCGGTCACCATGGCGGGACGCCCCGCGTTCCCAAGCCGGTCAACGCGATCACCGGCCAGGCCGAGGACAACGGCACGTCAATCGTCGATGTCACCGATCCCGCACATCCGAAATATCTCCACCACATTCCTGGCGAGCCCGGCCAGTACGAGCAAGGCGGCGCGCAAATGACGCGGGTCTGCGCCGGGAGCGCGTTGCCGAAAGGCGAGCGCAGCAAGACCTATCTCCTGCGTACCTTCGGCAATTCGGCGCACGAGATCTGGGACGTCAGCGATCCGGCGAATCCGAATCTCATCACGCGCCTTGCAGGCTTACAGGGCACGCACAAAAGCTGGTGGGAGTGCGACACAGGTATTGCCTACCTGGTTTCCGGGGTGCCCGGCTGGCGCACCAATCGCATGACGCAGGTTTATGACCTCAGCGATCCCGCGCACCCGGTGAAAATCCGCGATTTCGGCCTGCCGGGCCAGGAGCCTGGTGCGACGGGCCCCGTGCCGACGGCGCTGCACGGCATGATTTCGCTTGGGCCGCAGGCAAACCGCATCTATTTCGGCTATGGCACCAACAACGGCGGCATCGTCCAAATCGTCGACCGCCAAAAGCTTTTGCAAGGGCCGAAGGAGCCGACAGCGGAGAATCTGCGCTATCCGGTGGTAGGACAACTTGCCTTATCGTCTCTTGTCGGCGCGCATACGACGTTTCCGCTCGGTACTATGCCGATCCTCGACTTCGCCGCTGACAAGAAGGACAGCGCGCGCAACATGATCTTGGTGGTAGATGAAGCGCTAAAGAACGAGTGCCAAGGTGAAGCGCGGCAGATGGTCTGGTTTGTAGACGCCACGATCGAAAGCAAACCCATGGTGGTGTCGCACTACACGGTGCCGGAAGCGACCGGTCACTTCTGCGAGCGCGGCGGCCGCTTCGGCTCGCATTCTTCCAACGAGAGCATGGCGCCAGTGTTCTACCGCAAGCTCGCGTTCGTCACATGGTTCAATGCCGGCGTGCGCGCGCTCGATATCCGCAACCCGTACGCGCCGCGCGAGGTTGGGTACTTCATTCCGGCGATCACGACGAACACTGACAAGCGCTGCATCAAGGTCGAGGGCAAGGACCGCTGCAAGGTGGCGATCCAGAGCAACAACGTCGAGACCGACGACCGCGGTTATATCTATGTCGTCGACCGTGCCAACACGGGTTTGCACATTCTCGAAGTAACCGGCGAGGCACGGGCGATTGCCGGATTGCCGTGACGCTTATGCGCGCAGGAAATTATCGATCTCTTGCAGGATGACCGGCGGCGCCGGATCGGACTCCAGCGGCATATGATTTTTGCCGTGCAGCGGCACGAAGCGCGCGCCCGGTATAGCAGCCGCGACTTCGCGACCGAATTCGAATGCATGCACGGCATCCTCGCGCAAGTGCATGACCAGCGTTGGCACGCGCACCTTGGCCAGCAGCGGCCGGATATCGATGCGGTTGGTGATATGGAAGTAGCGTGCCGCACATTCGGGTGAGGCGGTGCGGCGCTGCAATTCATTGAACCAGTCGATCTGCTCCTTGGTACCGCCTGGCACAAACAGCGAGGTGAACATCTGCCGGAAAGCGGCATTTTCCTCGCCCCAGCCGAGCCGGACCAGCGTTTCCATCGCGCGGATTTTTTCGCGCTGCTCGTCGCTGGTGGCGCGGATCATGCGACCGCGCGCAAAGCTGCCGTAGAGGATGAGGTGGGAGACGCGCTCTGGATGCCGCACGGCATAGGCGATCGAGATCGCGCAACCCTGCGACATGCCCATTAGCGGAAAGCGGTCCCAGCCGACCGCATCGGCGATTGTCTCGAGATCGGACACCCAGGCGTCGAAGGAAACGTCGGCGACGTCCCAATCGGAAAGACCGTTGCCGCGCGCGTCATAGCGGACCAAGGTAAAATGACGCGCGAGGCCATGCAGCATATGGCGCGTGACCGGGCTCTCCCAGTCGTATTCGAGATGATTGAGATAATTGGCCGCTTTCAGCAAACGCGGCCCAGTTCCAACCTGCGCATAGGCGAGGCGAGCGCCGTCGGCCGCTCGGCAATAGCGGATCTGCTGGCGCGGACCGGCGGCTTGCGACGCGATGGCCGGTCCCGACGGCGTGGCGGCTTCTTCCTTTACCTCGCCCACGAACCGCAGGCCTTTGCGCGGCAAGGTGCGGATAAATTGCTGCTTCTCACCGGTGTCGCCGATGGCGTGGCGCGCAGCATTGATCCGTGTCGTCAAGGCAGAATCCGAGACGGCCCGGCCGCCCCAGATGTCGGACAGAAGATCGTTCTTGCTGACGACACGCTCGCGGTTTCGCAGCAAATACGCGATCAAGTCAAAGACCTGCGGCGCCACCGGCACCAAGGCCGAATCTTCACGCAGTTCGCGCCGGTCGGTATCGAGCGCGTAACGGTCGAAGCGATAAAGCAGGTCGTCCTCCCGCCTCTAAGCGACGGCGCGACACCGGCATGCCAATGCGGCGCCGGACAAAAATCAAGCATCCGGTAAGTAAAAAATAAGGCCCCGATAAAGCGCAGCACCCGTGGCCGGGACATGCTTGCGGAGAGCCAGCGTGCAAAGGAGGCGACCAATGCAAGCGACATTAGCGGCGAAAGCTTCGCCGGGCGATCGGCCCGCGCCGAGGTTCGATCCGGTCAAATACAAGGAGACGACGCGCCAGCAATGGCAGACCGCGGCCAAGGCCTGGAACGACTGGGGTCCGTTGCTGCGCGCCTGGCTTGGCCCGGCTACGGCAATGATGTTTGACATGGCCGGGGTCGGGGCCGGCTGTCGCGTGCTGGACGTGGCAGCGGGAGCCGGCGATCAGACCTTGCAAGCCGCTGAACGTGTCGGGCCTTCCGGTTACGTGCTCGCGACCGATATCTCTCCGAACATCCTCGACTTTGCCGCCGCGAACGCCCGGCGCGCCGGTTATCGCAATGTGGAAACCCGGGTGATGGATGGCGAACAGTTGGACGTGCCCGAGGGCACCTTCGATGCGGTCGTCTCACGCGTGGGCTTGATCTATTTTCCCGACCAGCAGAAAGCGCTCGCCGGCATGAAGCGAGCGCTGAAGCCAGGCGGGCGCATCGCGGCGATTGTCTACAGTACGCCGGAGAACAACCAGTTCTTTTCGATTCCGGTATCGATCATCCGCCGCCGCGCCAATCTGCCGCCGCCACTCGCCGGCCAACCGGGACCGTTCAGCCTTGGCGCGCCGGGCGTGCTGGAAGCTGAATTCCGCAAAGCCGGGCTGCGCGACGTCCGCAGTTGCACCGTCGCCGCGCCAGTCGAGCTGATCTCCGCCGCCGAATGCGTCCGCTTCGAACGGGAATCGTTTGGCGCCTTGCATCAGATGCTTTCAGGTCTGGATGCCGCAGGTCAGAGCGCCGCGTGGGAGGAGATTGGGCAGGCGCTTAAGCAGTTTGAGCGCGGGTCGCGCTTTGAGGGCCCTTGCGAACTCATTGTCGCAGTCGGCACGAAGTAAGGGGCTGGCCTCCGCAGCCAACGAACGCTCACGGCCCTCCATAGAGCCAGGCAATGCCCTCGTAGTTCTCCTCCGGCGTACGCCCGGACAGCGCCATTTCGCGCAGCTCGGCGGCAACGCCGCGCGCGTGATAAAACTCGCCGTAGACGCGCGCCATGATCTGCGTGCGGCCCGTGCGCAGATAGCGCTCTTGCTGATAGGCCTCGAACGCCTTCGCCGGATCGTCGGGCGACGCCGCCACTTTCTCTGCCAGGATGACCGCGTCCTCCGTCGCCATGCAGGCGCCCTGGGCCAGGTATTGCAGCATCGGATGCGCGGCATCCCCGAGCAGCGTGACGCGCCCCTTCGACCAGTTCTTCACCGGCTCGCGGTCGCACAAAACCCACATGCGCCAGGTCTCGATGCGCTCGAGCATGCGGGTGACCTGCGGCACCTGCATCTTGAAGTGCTGCCACATCACATCCTTGGCGCCTTCCGCGTTCCAGCCCTCCTCGTAATGGTCCGAGTGGAACACGGCGACCAGGTTGTAGAGTTCGCCGCGGCGCAGCGGATAATGCACGAAATGCGTGCGCGGCCCGGCCCAGAGGACGACGTCCGGACGCCACAGGTCGTCCGGTACCTCCTCGCGCTTGAGCACCCCGCGGTAGGCGATGTGACCGGACACGCGCGGCTTGCCGTCGCCGACAATGCGCTCGCGGATCGCCGACCACATGCCGTCGCAGCCGATCAGGGCGCAGCCTTCGGCGCGCTCGCCGTCGGCGAGAGTGATGGAGATGCGGTCACCGTGGTCTTCGTAGCCGTCGACGTGGCGATCGGTCTCCAGCGTGATCAGATTGCTGTTCTGGCAGGCCTTGAGGAGCGTGCCATGGATATCGGCGCGGTGCGTGACCGCATAGGGCTGGCCGAAACGCCTGGCAAAAGCTTCGCCGAGCGGGATGCGGGTAATGAGCTTGCCGGTCAACGCATCCCGCATCTCCTGCGCCGGCGGGCGGTGGGCATCGGCCAGGACCTCGTCCTTGAGGCCAAGCTTTTCCAGCATGCGAAAGATGTTGGGGCCAAGCTGGATGCCGGCGCCAACCTCGCGGAACTCGGGCGACTGCTCGAACAGGCGCACCGGAAAACCTTGCCGCGCCAGCGCGTAGGCGGCGGCGAGCCCGCCGATGCCGCCGCCGGAGATGAGAAACGGCGCGGAGCCGCCATTTGACCGAGCCATGCGCTATCCTTGTCGCGTTTCTTACATCATGCCGCCCGCAGCCCCACGATAATTCGCCGGAGCGGCCGAGGTCAAAGTGTCGAATGCGCATGAGAAAGCCCGCCGGCGTTAACCGCCGGCGGGCTCGCGCGCGCAAAAGGCTGCGACTACTTTGTCAACTGGCCGCGGATCTCGCCCGCCTTGTTGGCGGCGGTGTGGATGTTGACGTACATGTCACCGTCCATCAGCGCTTTGGCCTGCGCATCGGTCAGGGTGGCCGAACCTTCGAACGGACTTTTGGCAGTGGCGCCCTGGAAGATCGGGATCATCACGCCGGCATTCTTGCCCGACGGGGCGGGGCCGTGGAAATGCGCGGCGGTCGCGGGGCCGCTCAAACCGGAATAGTTGCCTTTCCAGCTCAACTTCTTGCTGTCGGTATCGTAGGTGACTGTGACTTCGCCGGTGCCGCTGCTATTCACCGGCGGCACTTCGTTGGAAGCCTTCAACTGGGTTTTCATCGTCATCATGCCCGCAAACGACGGCGAGGCGAAAGCGATCGCGCCGGCGCAGGCGAGAACGGCCACTGCCGGAAACGTCCGTGTCATGTTTGCTCCTCCTTCATGGGGCCCTGGATAGCCATTGCGCAAACACCGGCAGCCTAGCAGCTATTCCGGAGCCATGGCGGGTCAAAACTCGCCGAGCGGGATCAGAGTTGTGGAGATTTCGCCGCAGGCGTCGCATTGCCAGTGATGGCGGATTTCGCCGCCTGCCAATTCGGACATAATGGGTGCAACCATCCAATCCCCGCAGCGGGGGCAGCGGGCCGGCGCCGCAAAACTGCGCGCGTCGGGTACGCTTGCCGCATCGCAATGTACTTGCATGGCTCAGCCTCCCCGCATTGCCCTTACCCGCATAGCGTCGATAGCGGCCTATCGTGGCGAGGACGCGACGCTGCGATGAAATTGTTATGGCCGCGCGGCCAAATTTTTGTGGCCGGGCGGCCAAGGCCGATTTGCTGAGGGCGACGAGTCGGTGAGCGCGCCGGGACTTGATGCTCCAAGACCGCGCCATATTGAGTGCAGGAGCTAGCGGGCTCGTCCGACCGGATAATCGCCAACGTTTTGGTAGTACATCGTCTGCGTCGTGGGTTCGATAGGCCTGCGGGCAAGGAAGGCGGCTCGATCCCGGCCGAGGCTCAGCGTGACACGCGAGTGGCATCGCGATTGCTGGATATCGGTGAATCCGACCATCGTAAGCCATGCCTCGATCGCCCGTCGGCTCGGCAGGTGGGTAACATTTGTCGCGATGTGGTAGCGGCCGGAGGCCATCTCGTCGGGCGGGAACCAGAGCTCGATACAGTTCTCGTTGCGCGTATTGGGCCTGCGCGCCGTTGCGCTCTCGAGAACCAGGCGGCCGCCCGGCCGCGTCAGGTCGAATAACTGCCGGATGAACCGGAGTTGCTCGGGATTGTGGTAGAGGACGCCGGTACACCAGACGACGTCGAACGGCTGCAAACTCTCAAAAGCCTCATCATACATCACGTTGCCGTAGAGCACTTCGAGCTTTGCACCAGTGATATGGGGCAGCCACTGTTCGACCGTCGATCTTTTATCCGGCAATTCGGCCAACGTGATTAGGTTTGGGGACAGGTTAACGAGGCGACGCGTGTCGAGCCCGTCCTTTGGACCGATTTCCAACACCCGCGCCGGTCGCTCTCCGCTGAGCGCGATGACCAGATCATCGAATAGGAATTCCCTATAGTCCGCCTTTACGCCGCGGATTTTTCTGATCGCACGAACGGGAAAATCAGCGACCCGAATGGCTGCGCGTGTGAAGTCGAACGACATGCCTAAGGTTATTCCCGGGCCGCCTATCAGCAATTTGGTGAGCGCGCCGGGACTCGAACCCGGGACCTACTGATTAAAAGTCAGTTGCTCTACCGCCTGAGCTACGCGCTCTTTTCGGTCGTCGAGCGGTGTGTAGGGGCGTGGGCCTGCCCGGTCAATAGCCGGGCACAGGCGTGATGTTGAACTCGCGCTGGCAGGGCGCGGTTGCTAGAATTGCCGGCCTAGGAGGTCCTCATGCCGATCGTCAATCGTGTCGCCGACCTGCACGCCGAGATTACCGCCTGGCGGCACGATCTGCATGCGCATCCGGAACTGCTCTATGACGTGCAGCGAACCGCGGCGACCGTTGCTGAGAAGCTCAAGAGCTTCGGTTGCGACGAGGTGGTGAGCGGCATCGGCCGCACCGGCGTCGTCGGCGTGATCCGTGGGCGTAAGGGCAAATCCGGCAGGGTCATCGGTATGCGCGCCGACATGGATGCGCTGCCGATCGAGGAAGCGACCGATCTGCCGTACAAGTCCACGGTCGCGGGCAAGATGCACGCCTGCGGCCACGACGGCCACACCGCGATGCTGCTCGGCGCCGCGCGCTACCTCGCCGAGACGCGCAATTTCGCCGGCACCGCGGTTGTCATCTTTCAGCCGGCCGAGGAGGGCGGCGCCGGCGGCAAGGCCATGGTCGACGACGGCATGATGGATCGCTTCAAGATCGACGAAGTCTACGGCATGCACAATTTCCCCGGCCTGCCGGTCGGCACCTTCGCCATCGGGCCCGGACCGATCATGGCGGCTGCGGACTACATCCAGATCGATATTGAAGGCAAAGGCGCCCATGCGGCGCGCCCTCATCTTGGTATCGATACAGTGCTTGTCGGCACGCAGATCGTCAACAATCTGCAATCGATCGTGTCGCGCAATGTCGATCCGCTGGAATCGGCGGTGGTGTCGATCTGCATGTTCCACGCCGGCAACACCGACAACGTCATCCCACAGACGGCCCAATTGCGCGGCACCGCGCGCAGCCTGACTCCAAACGTGCAAGACCTGCTGCAGAAGCGCGTGCCGGAGATCGTCGAGGGCACAGCACGGCTTTATGGAGCCACGGCCAAAGTGAAATACCGTCGCGGTTACCCGGTGCTGACCAATCACACCGCGCAGACGGACTTCGCTGCCACCGTCGCGGGCGAAGTTGCCGGCAAAGGCAATGTCGACACCGAAATGACGCCGGTGATGGGCGCAGAAGACTTTTCGTTCATGCTCAATGCACGGCCTGGCGCCTTCATCTTCATCGGTAACGGCGAGAGCGCCGGCCTGCACCATCCGGCCTATAACTTCAACGACGAGGCAATCCCGTTCGGCACGTCGTATTGGGTGAGGCTGGCGGAGACGGCGCTGGCGGGCTGACTATTGCGCGATCTCTTGCTTCTGCGCCGACGCCGCGGGCGCGCGCACCGCTCGTTTTGGCAGCATATCGGCGAACCTCGCCTCCAGTGTACGCCAATAGGCAAAGTCATTTAGTGGCGTGCGTTCAATCACCGCCATGGTCACCGCGGCGATGAACGGTAGGCTCTGCACGAGCAGCACGACCGCGAAGATATTGATCTCACGGATTTCCTTGATGTTGGTCGCATAGAGCGTGACGGCGCCGAGAATGAGCAGGCCGGCCAGAACCGCTTCCCAGAAAGCGTGGAAGTCGCGTGAGCGGCGCAGGCCGCCTTTCGAGGTGCGGACAAATGGCAAGCGGTCCTTGATCAGACCGAACGACACCGCGCGCGCCACCGTCCATTGCACCGACATCGCCGCGAACACAGCGCCCAATAATTGTCCTTTGGTGGGGCGCACGCGCAGCCGATAAAGCGTAAGGAAATGCAGCACGGAAACAGCGAAGCTGGCGATAATCGGCACGGTCAGGATGCGGTCGGGTACGGCGATGTCGAGAAAGGCGACCACAGGAACCCAGACGATGTTTAAAAGCGCAACCGCCACGCCGATGCTTTCGGCGCCCAGCCAATTCAGCCAGCCCATGGCAAATTCGCGCTTCTGATCGCGCGACAATCGGCTTGCGCCGGGCAAGAAGCGGCGCCAGTGCTTCTTCAAAATCTGGAAGCCGCCGTAGGCCCAGCGGTGGCGTTGTTTCTTGTACGCCTCGAAGGAGTCCGGCAGCAGGCCGTAGCCGTAACGTTTGTTCGTGTAGTGCGCGACCCAGCCGTGCTCGAGCAGTGTCAAACCGAGATCGGTGTCCTCGCAAATCGTATCGCTCGACCAGCCGCCGGCCATCTCGAGGGCGGCGCGGCGGATGAGGCACATGGTGCCATGCACGATGATCGCGTTGTACTCGTTGCGCTGGACCATGCCGATATCGAAGAAGCCGGCATATTCACCGTTCATCGCGTGGTGCATCACGCTGCGCTCGCCGTCGCGGTGATCCTGCGGCGCCTGAATGAGACCAACATTAGGCTCCCGGAAACTCGGCACCAGGTCCTTGAGCCAATCCGGATGCACGACATAGTCGGCGTCGATGACACCGATGATCTCGGCATCGGGTGCAGTGTGTCGTTGGGCAAGGCGCAGGGCGCCCGCCTTGAAGCCCTTCAATTCGTCGGCACGCACAAATTTGAACCGCTCGCCGAGCATCTTGCAGTGCTCCTCGATCGGCTGCCAAAGCGCGGGCTCGGGTGTGTTGTTGATGACGACGATGCACTCGAAATTCGGATACTCGAGCCGCGCCACCGCATCGAGCGTCTGCTTGAGCATTTCCGGCGGCTCGCGGTAAGCAGGCACATGGATGGAAACCTTCGGCGTGGTCGCCTCCGGCGCGAGCGGCGGCCCTGAAATTAGCCGTAGCGGTTTGCGGCCGAAGGCGATTGCGGCGATCTCCTCGATGCGCGCGAGCGCGATGATGATGAGTGGGATCAGCAGGAGCGTGCCCAGGCCGAGCGCAAAAGCCGCGCCGGGGACGAAATAGTGGCCGTTCCAATAGGCGAAGACGAAAGCAAACCATGCGCCGATGACATTCGCGCCACCGGCGAGCAGCGTCGCCTGGCCTGCCGTGACCGCGGGCATTGCGAGAATCGGTAGCGACAACAGGACGCTCACCAGCAACGCGATCGCTGCTAGCCGCCAGTGATTGGGGTCGGTCAACGGGCCTGTCCAGCTGAACTTCGCCTCGCGTGCAGCGTCGAACATGCCCCAATAGGGACCGACGCCACCTTCAAAAATCTTCCACGGCTGGTCGATCGCTTCGACAATGTTGTAGTCGATGCCGTAAGCGCGGGCGCGCGCAACGAAGTCGCGCAGCACGGCCGCTTGCTCGATGCGGCCAGGGTCGGCTTCTTTCAAATTGTAACCGGCGCTCGGCCAGCCGAACTCCGCGATAACGATGCGCTTGCCGGGATAGGCTTGGCGCAGCTTGTCATAGATGATGACGGCCTGATCGACGGCCTGCGTCTCCGAGAAACCTTCCCAATAGGGCAAAACGTGCGCGGCGATGTAGTCAACTGCGGAGACTAGCTCGGGATGCGCGATCCACACGTGCCAGATCTCGCCGGTGGAGACGGGAACGTTGGTCGCACGCTTCACGCGCTGAATCATCTTGATGAGATTGTCGACCGTCTGCTCGCCGCGGAAGATCGTCTCGTTGCCGACCATCACGCTTTTGACGTTGCTGTGCCGCCGCGCCAGCGCAATGGCGGAGGCGATTTCACGCTCGTTGCGGTCTTCGTGCTTGTCGATCCAGGCGCCCACGGTAACGTTCAGGCCGAACTCGGAAGCAATGCCGGGCACGAGTTCGACCCCGCCGGTCGACGAGTACAGACGAATAGAGCGCGTCAGCGGTGCCAGCTTTGCGAGATCGGCGCGAATTTGTGCGGCCGTCGTTCTGCCGCCTTCGTCGGGATTGGCGGAGGAAGCAAACGGCGCATAGGAAATGCTGGCAAGTGGGCCTTCGACATCGGGTGCGCTCACGTGACTTTGCGTGAGGCCCCACAGTCCGGCTTGCACGCACGCCACGAAGGCGATCACGGCAGCGGCGGTGCGCATCGTACTCAAAACCAAATGGGGCTGGAGAGCAGACCCTTGAGCCCGTCCCCTGGGCTCAACCGAGGCTCAATCTGCACGGTTACAGCGTACCCCTGCAGCGGGCGCCCCAACAAGTAGGAACACGTCATGGCAATTCCTAGGCGCCCGCATAACAGCGGGAGAATAATCGCAGTCCAAAGAACTCGCTTACTGGGGAGCGGTTCCACCCGACGTCGCCGCCGGAGCTTTGGCCGTAGCCGGGGTGGGCGGCAGGCCGGGATTAAGCCAGCAGGCGTGGACGCGCCCGTTGAGGGTCTCTTGCGCTTTGGGGTCGATGTCGCCCTGGCGGACCAGACAGCGGAAAGTCGCCTGAATATGGGCACTGGGGCAGCCAAAGCGGTCGTACAAATCGAGATGACGGAAAGCCGTATCCAGATCGTCCCGCCAAAGCAGGCTAACCACGCGGCGGCCGAGCCAGACGCATTCCGGGTTACCGGCCGGGCCGGTAAGCACGCGGGAGGCTTCCGCGATCTCGTCGATCTTCTTTTGGCTGTCTTTGGCGCTTTTTTCAGCCGGCGGCTTCTTGTCCGGCGGGGGAGCGGCTGCGCCGCCGCTTTGGCCCAGCGCCGCGCCGGCGGTCATACAGAAAACCAGCGCGCAAAACGCACACGAGAACCGACGCCACGCCATAAACGCCATCGTCCTGCTGGTCTTGCTGATTGCCCAACCGCCCGCTCACCTCTCGTTGCGACCGGATTGAGTCACTAATGCGGCACCAGTGTCTCGATGCCGCCAAGTGCTTGTCTGCGAGACCGAACCCCCACCGAACCGCCGCCCGACATTGCCCGACTGGGCGCGCAAACTTGGCCTTAGCCAAGTCCTTTGTCCAGCGGCGTACGATCTTGGCAGCAGCGGCGGGCCAAGATAAGCCGGGCAAGGGTCTTTTCTGCCGAACTGGGTTAAGACGATGCGTCTTGGTGTTGCCGGTCTTGTCTTTTCGGCAGGCGCCATCGCTTGGTTTTGGCTTTGGCTCGGCGCGCCGGTCCAAATCAGCCATATCCCGCTCAAGCCCGGTCAAAAGCTCTACTGCGTTTCATATGCGCCTTTCCACGGCGGGCAGACGCCGCTTGACCCGTCGAGCCGTGTCTCGGCCGCCCAGATCGACCGCGATTTGACGCAACTCGGCCAACTGACGGATTGCGTACGCACCTATTCCACGGATTACGGCCTCGATCAGATCGCCGGCATCGCCGCTCGCCATGGCCTGAAGGTGATCCAGGGCCTGTGGCTGTCGAGCAAGCTGGACAAAAATGAGGACCAGATCGCCACGGCCGTCGCCCTAGCTAAACGCTATCCCGACACGATCCGTGCCGTGGTGGTCGGCAACGAAACGCTGCTGCGGGGAGAATTGTCCGGAGCCGATGTCGCCGCCGCTCTGCGTCGGGTCAAGGCACAGGTGCCTGTGCCGGTCACCTATGCCGACGTCTGGGAGTTCTGGCTGCGCAATCCGGAGATCGCCGCGGCAGCCGATTTCATCACCATTCATATCCTGCCGTATTGGGAGGACTTCCCGATCCCGGCGAGCCAAGCGGCGGCCCATGTCGAAGCGATCCGCATGCGCGTTATGCGCGCCTTTCCCGGCAAGGAAGTGCTGATCGGCGAGGTCGGCTGGCCGAGCGCGGGTCGCATGCGCGAAGGCGCATTACCCTCGCCATCCAACCAAGCGAAAGTCATTCAGGACGTATTGGCCTTGGCGGCGCGCGAGAATTTTCGTGTGAACGTCATCGAGGCCTACGACCAACCATGGAAGCGCGCGCTTGAAGGCACGGTCGGCGGTCACTGGGGTCTGATCGACGATGATCGCCAATTCAAGTTCACCTGGGGCGAGGCGGTGTCGGACCATCCGTTGTGGTTGTGGCAGGGCGCCGGCGGCATTGCGCTCGCGGCGTTCACTTTCGGCGCTGCCTTCATCGCGCGGCGCAAAGTTTCGGTCATGGCCTGGCTTGCGGTAACCGCCAACGCGACCGTCGGCGGCACGCTGATCGGCTGGACGGCGGCGCAAGTACCGATCGAGAGCTTGGGCATCGGCGGATGGTTGCGCTCTCTCGCCTTGGCGTTGGCCGCCGCCTCAAGCGCACCGCTGGTCAGCGCTGCGATCGTGCGCGGCGAGGCGATCCCGCGTTTCTCCCGGCTGCTCGGATCTGCGGCTCAGCGCGCGCGCAATCCATTCGCGCTTGCGGTCGGAGGTCTGCTGATAGTGATCATGATACTGGCGGTCCTGACTGCGCTCGGACTTGTGTTCGATCCGCGCTACAAGGATTTTCCCTTCGCTCCGCTCACCGCAGCCGCGGTGCCCTATCTTCTGCATACAATGTTGATGCCGCGGCCGGGCGGATGGCGCGGCACATCCGAAGTCCTCAGCGGCCTGTTGCTGGCGTTGTCGGTCCCGTACATCGTGCTCAATGAGGGCTTTGCCAATTGGCAGTCGCTGTGGCTCAGCGCGGCCTTGCTGGCGATCGCCGTCAGTCTGGTTCAGGTGCGCGACGCGCAAAACTGAGCAATAGCAATCCGACCGCAAGTGCAGACAGCCCGACGTTGTAAAGGACGAGGCCGAAGCAGGCGATACTGAGGGCGAGCGCGAACAATAGCAGCGACGGGCGCAGCAGATTTACGGTGGCGACGACCAAAGCGGTCCAACCGAACGCCGAATAGGTGAACAGCACGATGGCGATATGGCGCGAGAAACAAAGCCACGTGCGGAGCCCGCCGGCGCAAGCGAGACCGACCGGCGTCTGCTCGATGGCCAGATAGCGCAGATAAAGCGCGTAACCGATCGAACAAAAGCCGACGATCAGAAGATAGTTGGTCGCGCGGGAGCTGGGCTGAAACAATTTCACGCCGCAAGATTATGCCGCGCGCGAAGCGCAAACAATCCTACAGAGGTTCGCCGGCAAATTTTCCGGCATGGCAGGGCGCTCGCGCGGCAATCAATCGCCCGCACAGCTTTTGCGCGGCGGTCAAATTCGGCATGGGCCCGAGCACCAACCGGTACGTGGTCGCCGTGCCGCGTTGCTCACGCGCGGCGATCGGACGCAGGCCGCCCAGCATGGGGCCGAAGTTCGCTTTCAGAGCCGCCCACTGCAGGTGGAGCACGTCGAGGCTGGTAGAGCTCGCGAGCGCTACACCGAATTCGGGCTTCATCTCCAATGCTTGGCTGGCTGGTGCGGCGGCCGCGAGCCGGTCCGGCGGCAGCGGCACATCCTTGCGAGCCGAGTCGGCGGTTTGCGCCGATGAGGAAGCGACATTCGTCTGACGAATGCCGGCTTGTTCCGGCACTGGCGCAGTCGAGCCGGACGCGCTCGCACTAGGGGGTGCCGCCACAGATGGCTCCGTTTTGGCTACCGTGCTGGACGGCTCCGGCGTCGGTGCAGCCCGATTTGCTTCCTCGGCCCGCTTGATCGATCCGGTGATGTCTTCGACGTTGCGCTCAAGAGCGGCGAGTTGCGCGGCTAGCCGGTCGCGATCCACGGCAAGGGTGCGCACCTGCGTCTGCAGCCGTGCGATTTCTGCCTGCTCTTGCGGAATGGCAATCGTCGCCACCGGCCGCACCGGCAAATCGGTGGCCAAATCTGCGGCCATGAGGGAAGCGATGCGCGTCCGGCCGTTTTCGCTTTGCAGCGCGAAAACCGCACCCATCAGCGCAAGGGCAGCGGCGCCGCCCCAGGCGGTCAGCCGCCACAAAGCGCGCATGTCGAGGGTGCGCGCAGGCGCAGGCGTTGCCGTTTCCCGTGGAACAGGCGCGGCGGCCATCAGCTTGTCTCGGCACGTCGAATCACATCGTTGAAAAG
>DASRDF010000122.1:0-4656 GCA_035652735.1 Pseudolabrys sp.
GGGTCGGGCTCGGGCATGGGCGGAAAGCTACCAGCCATGGCCGGGCTTGTCAGCGATAACTCCGGCTCGAATTGTTGTCCGAACGCAGCCAAAAGTGAAATGCTAGAGCACTTTCTTGTTGGGTAAAAAGCGGACGCTTACTCGATTACTTCATCGGCGCGGACGAGCAACGTAGGCGATAATGTAATCCCAATTGCCTTCGCCGCTTTGAGGCTGACAACGAGGTCGTACTTGTTTGGCTCCTGCACAGGGAGCTCCGATGCCTTTGCGCCTCTCAAAATCCGATCAACATAAGCCGCTGCGGGGCGAAACTCCTTGGTCCCATCGGGTCCGTAAGACGCTAATCCACCTGCTTGAACAAAGTATCGAAAGGGATAAACCGCGGGCACCCGGTGTTTGGCCGCAATGTCCGCAATGGCCTTTGGGTGCGCAGCCCCATATGGGCTCGCCGTGACGATTAGGCCACTCGCCTCACCGCGAGCAAAATCGGCGACGTCTCGGTCTATTTCGGCAACATCACGCAACGGGAGGATCGTCAGTTCAACTCCGAATGAAGGCGCAACGTTTTGAATGCCGCCCAACTGGCCCATGCTGCCAATGTCAGTGGCAGCGCGCAGGACCGCTACTCGTTTGATATGAGGGCCGATTTCCTTTAGTAGCGCCAACCATTTTCCACTGAGTCCGTATTCAAAGAGTGCAAAGCCAGTCGTGTTTCCGCCTGGCCGAGCCAGCGTCGCTACGAAACCGGCGGCCACAGGATCAAGCACGGATGCAAACACAATTGGTATGGTGCGGGTCGCTTGTTGCAATGCTCGCACGGACGGGCTGGTGGCTGCGACCAGAACATCAGGATTGAGGGCAACCAGCTCGGCAGCATACGAACGATAGCGGTCGGCTATGCCTGCGGCCCAGCGAATATCGACTTGTATGTTGCGCCCGATCTCCCAGCCGCGTTCGCGTAGCTCCTCCTCGAAAGCAATTGATCGCTTCTTTCCTTCGGGATCGTCCGGCGCGAGGTTCATCAACACGCCGACACGCCGTACAGACTCAGAAGACTGACCGCGCGCGACAGCGGACCAAGCCGTCGCACCGCCGAGTGCCGTTATGAAATCTCGCCGCCTCATGCCATTTCCGCCCTCGAGGCGAGGGATTGTAACGCTAGATCAGGACGCCCAGGAAGGGCCCGCGTGATCTTGAGCTGCTCGGCTGACGGTTTATCCGAGGCTGTCCCGCACACTCGCATGAGCTCCGCTTTGGGTCCGCGGACGTCGCTAGGCTGATGCGATGTCCGCTCGACAGCGGTTGTCATTCGCAGTTTTACGCCAACGCGCCCGCTAGTCCGCGCTTCTTGAGCAGCGGCTCGACCGACGGCAGCCGGCCGCGGAAGGCTTTGTAGGCGTCAGCCGGGTCGCGCAAATTGCCAGCGCTGTAGATGTAATCGCGCAGGCGTTGCGCCGTTGCTGCATTAAACGGATCACCGGTCTCCTCGAATGCCGCGAAGGCGTCGGCGTCGAGCACCTCCGACCACATGTAAGAGTAATAGGCCGCCGCATAGCCGCCGCCCGAGAACAGGTGCTGGAAGTGCGGCAGGCGATGCCGCATGACGATCTCCGCCGGCATGGCGATGCGTGCAAGATCGCGGCGCTCGAATTCGTCGACGTCGAGCCGGTCCGCATCCGGCAGGCCGTGCAGATCGAGATCGACCAGCGCGCAGGCGGTGTATTCGACTGTGGCGAAACCTTGGTTGAAGGTGCGCGTCGCCAGCACCTTGTCGAGCAGCGCCTTCGGCATCGGCGCGCCGGTGCGGTAATGGCGCGCGTATTTTTCCAAAATTTCCGGCACTTCCAGCCAGTGCTCATAAAGCTGCGACGGCAGTTCGACGAAGTCGCTGGCAACCGCCGTCCCCGCCAGCAGAGGATAAGTGACGTTCGACAACAACCCATGCAGCGCATGGCCGAACTCGTGGAATAAAGTGCGCGCGTCGTCGAACGACAACAGCGCCGGCTCGCCGGGTGCGGGCTTGGAAAAATTGCAGATGTTGAGGATGACGGGCGTCACCTCGCGCAGCTTTTCCTGGTCGCGCAGCGAGGTCATCCAGGCGCCGCTGTGCTTAGACGCTCGCGCGAAATAGTCGCCGATGAACAGGCCGACGTGACGCCCGTTTGCGTCCTTCACCTCATAGGCGCGGGCGTCGGAGTGATAGAGCGGCACATCGACGGGCGTAAACGTCAGGCCGAACAGCCGCCGCGCCGTCTCGAAGGCCGCCACGATCATGTTGTCGAGCTGCAGGTACGGCTTGATCTCGGCCTCGTCCAAGTCGAATTCGGCCTTGCGCCGCTTCTCGGCGTAATAGCGCCAGTCGTGCGGGGCGAGCTGGAAATTGCCGCCCTCCTGCGCGATCAGCGCCTGGAGCGCATCGCGCTCGGCGGCTGCTTTGGCGCGGGCGCGGACCCAGACCTCGTCAAGCAGCTTGCGTGCCGCGGCCGGCGTCTTCGCCATCTGGTCGGCAAGCCGGTAGTCGGCAAAGCTGTCAAATCCCAGCAGCTTCGACCGTTCGGCCCGCAAAGCGACCATTTCGGCGATGAGCGCACGGTTATCGGTTGCGCCTCCATTTTCTCCGCGCTTGACCCAGGCCTGGAACACCTTCTCACGCAGATCGCGCCGCGCGGAAAACTGCAGGAACGTCTCGCAGGACGAGCGGGACAATGTGATGGCGTATTGGCCCGTGTGCCCGCGCTCCTCGGCCGCCTGGCGCGCGGCGTCGCGGGCGAAATCGGGCAAGCCGGCAAGGTCCCCCTCCTCAAGGAGCAGGACGAAAGCCTTCTCGTCGGCCAGGACGTTCTGGCCGAACTGCGTGCCGAGGCTCGCCAGCCGCTCGTTGATCGCGGCGAGCCGCTCCTGAGCCTGCGGATCGAGGGCGGCGCCCGCGCGAACGAAGCGGCTGTGATAGCGCTCGAGCACGCGGGCCTGCTCGGCGTTCAGGCCAAGCGCACGCTGGCGTTTGTAAAGATCGGCCAAGCGGGCATAGAGCGGGCGATTAAGGTAAATCCCATTGGAATGGCGGGCGAGCAGGGGCGAAATCTCGCGCTCTACCGCCTCGATCGCCTCGTTGGTGTCCGCGCCGGCCAACACGAAGAACAGATTGACGACCCGGTCCAGCGCCTGACCGCTCCGCTCGAGCGCGGCGATGGTGTTGTCGAAGGTGGGCTGCGCCGGGTTGGCAGCGATGGCATCGATCTCGGCCCGGTGACGCCTCAGCGCCTCGTTGAAGGCCGGACGGAACCGATCCGGCGTGACGGCGGCAAACGGCGGCAGGCCATAGGCGGCGGTCCAGTCGGCGAGCAGTGGATTGTCGGTGAAGGCCGATTGGGCGTGAGGCATGACGCTCATCTAACGATCGAGCACCGCCTTGACGAGAGGCCCAGCCCCGTCGGAAGCACAAGAGCCGTTTGCCCGGAGGGAACGGACCCGGCGCCCAAAGCCTTGATTACCCGGCCTGATTAGGGTTGATTGCGCGACGCAAGGGAGCTTGTCATGTTCCGAGGGCGCCGAATCATCTGGCTGCACGTGCTCACAGTGTGCAGCGCCGCCATCCTGATCGGCGCCGAGGTCTTCGGCGCGGCGTTTGCCAGCTCCTGGGCCATCGCCACCCTGTTCGATCTCGGCGGCCTCGGTGCGCGCATCCTCGACATCCTCTTCGTGCTGTGCGGCTTTGCCATCATGGCGCAATTCATCCGCTCGGCGCATCGCATCGAGCCGTTCACCGCGCGCCGGTGAGTGAGCCGCTCACAAAAAGTTAAGAAAGATTGTTGGTCGAACGAACTTCTTCGCTTGCATCTCGCGAAAAATTTGTTATCTCGGTTGTCGCCCAATTTCGCACGTGCCTGTGGCCGTGTGTCGGTCGGTAGGTAGCGGGACAAGAGGCCCGCCAGCCGCCTGGAGAGAAAAGCCAAGCTCTCCAAGAAATCTGACCGGCAGCTGGAGGCGAAACCAGCACACCCTGCTCTCAGCAGGGGACGCGGCTTAAAGCAACGACGATCGGGCTTCCTTGGTCTCTGCCGGTCTCCACAGCCGGCGCGGGTCACCGAAGAGGCTTGTTCATCTTGCCAGCAGTGCGGCGGGGTCTCCCCTCCAAGCCAAGGCAGCTATTGCGGTTGTAAGAGTTTGCGGGCCCAGTGCGTCCCCATCGCGCACCGCCCTCCAACTCCTAAGCCGCGACACGAGGACGGCTAAATCCGTCCCTTTGAGCTGGAGAATGCGCGAAATGACCGAGCGCATCCGTGAATTCCTCCGTAAGCGTCAGGAGGACGGCCCTTGCCTGGTCGTCGACCTCGACGTCGTGCGCGACAACTACACCGCCTTTGCCAAGGCGCTGCCCGACACCCGCGTCTTCTACGCGGTGAAGGCCAACCCGGCGCCCGAGGTGCTGTCGCTCCTCGTCAAGCTCGGCTCCTGCTTCGACACCGCCTCGATCCCCGAGATCGAGAAGGTGCTGGCGGCGGGCGCCGCGCCGGACCGCATCTCCTATGGCAATACCATCAAGAAGGAGCGCGACGTCGCCCGCGCCTATGCGCTGGGCGTGCGGCTCTTTGCGGTCGACTGCAAGGCCGAGGTCGACAAGGTCGCCCGTGCGGCGCCCGGGTCGAAGGTCTTCTG
>DASRDF010000123.1:0-3051 GCA_035652735.1 Pseudolabrys sp.
TGTCGGTCTTCGCCCTGCCCAGGCTGTAGCCGATGTTTCCGCCCGCGTAGCACCCGGACCAGTTACTGGCCGCCTGCGACGAAGCGACCGAAGCGGCCAGCAGCAAAATCGCAATAGCAAGCTTTTTCATAACCCAACTCCCGCACCCTCGGACTTGGTACTTTAGACCGCTCTGGCGAGCACGCCTGTTGCGCAATTGTCGCAGTTCATAACTGACGGGGTGCACGTTTGGCCAGGGCGCCCGTCTCCCCGCAGCCTTGCGATTTCTGGAGAAATCCCTATAACCCGCCCGCTCGTCGATTTCGGCTGGAAGCTGAACGGACGGCCGGCGCAAGTCGGTAGGGCCACTCGGTCCGGCGTCCCGTGCTCCCGCCTGCAGAGCATTCGAGCCTTTCCCGAAGGGCTCGTGGGGCTTGGCGCCGGCATCGACGATATTGGGACCACGAAGGGAAAGGGCATCCATGCCGCTCTACGAACACGTCTACCTTGCGCGCCAGGACCTGTCGCCGCAGCAGGTGGAAGAATTGACCGCGCAGCTGTCCGGCGTGATCGGACAGTTGGGCGGCAAAGTCACCAAAACGGAATATTGGGGACTGAAATCGCTCGCCTATCGCATGCACAAGAACCGCAAGGCGCATATGACGCTGCTCAACGTCGACGGACCGGCGGCGGCGCTCACTGAAGTCGAGCGCCAGGAGCGGCTGCACGAGGACGTGCTGCGCTATCTCACCATTCGCGTCGATGCGCTGGAAGAAGGTCCCTCGGCGATGATGCGCAGGTCCGACCGCGACGATCGTGGTGACCGCGGCGAGCGGCGCGAAAGGCGCCGTCGCGAGGACGGCGAAGACGAGACCGCCGAGCCGGCGGCAGCGGAGGAATAGGTCATGGCATTCTCCCCTCAAGGCGGCGCCCGCCGGCCTTTCTTTCGCCGGCGCAAGACATGTCCCTTCTCCGGGGCCAACGCGCCAAAAATCGATTTTAAGGACGTCAAGCTCTTGCAACGCTACGTCTCTGAGCGCGGCAAGATCGTGCCGAGCCGCATCACCGCGGTATCGGCAAAGAAGCAGCGGGAGCTTGCGCAGGCCATCAAGCGCGCGCGCTTTCTCGGCCTGCTGCCATACGTGATAAGATAGCAAAACCGTCTCTACCTGACGCGCGCCATCAGGCCACGGGTGAGGACGCAAACAAACGAGGTCTGCGGGGACACCCGTCGGACCGATGGTTGGGGCGGCAAGGTCCGCCTCTAACCGCTCGAAAGGAGCGGGACAGCTCGAGATGATGCAATTGGCTCTCATCGGCATTGGCGCGGGCGCCGCAGCGGCACTGCTGTTCGCTTCGGTCACTTCAGGCTCGTTGCTGTCGATTTTTCTCTTCTATGTCGCGCCGCTGCCGCTGCTGATCGCTGGCATCGGCTGGAGCCACTGGTCGGCGCTGGTCGGATCGGCGGCTGGCGCGGTGGCGGTTGCGCTGCTGTTTGGCCCGGTGTTCTTCTTCGGTTTTCTGGCGAGCACCGGCGTGCCGGCCTGGTGGCTATCTTATCTCGCCATGTTGGCGCGGCCGGCGACGGCGCCCGCAGCGAGTACGACGCTCGAATGGTATCCGCCTGGTCGTCTGGTGATGTGGGCGGCGATCCTCGCGGTGGCGATGATCGTTCTCGCCATTCCCAATTTCGGCAGCGACGCCGAGACTTTCCGTGCCGGCATGCAGGCTGCGCTGACCCAGTTGCTGCGCATCGAGACCGGTGAGCCGAGCGGAACGGCGGCTCTGCCCGACGCCGCTAGAGCGCGGCAACTCATCGAGTTCCTGGTGACGGCGCTGCCGCTCGCCGGCGCGGTGCTCGCAACCATCACCCACGTGCTCAATCTCTGGCTCGCCGCCCGCATTGTGAAGTTTTCCGGACGGCTGGGGCGGCCCTGGCCCGATCTATCGGGGATGACTTTTCCCAAACCGCTGCTGCTCGCATTGGCGGCTGCGGTGGCCTTGAGCTTCGCAGGCGGCATGCTCGGAATTGTCGCCGGGGTCGTAGCCGCCGGTCTTCTCATGGCTTACGGCGTTCTCGGTTTCGCCGTGCTGCATGCGATCACTGCAGGCATGAATGTGCGGCCGTTTCTACTCGGCGGCGTATATGCCGCAACCCTGGTGATCGGCTGGCCGGTGTTGGCGCTGTGTCTGCTCGGCTTGGTCGAAACCGCGATCGATTTGCGTGCGCGTATCGCGCGCACGCGCACCCTCCCACCGCTTCAACAGTAACAGGCGTTCACAAGGAGAAAGCTATGGAAGTCATTCTACTCGAGCGCGTCGGCAAGCTCGGCCAGATGGGCGATGTCGTCCGCGTCAAGGACGGTTTTGCTCGTAATTTTCTGTTGCCGCGCGGTAAAGCGCTGCGCGCGACCGCGGACAACAAAGCCCGCTTTGAAGGCATGAAGGCCGAGTTGCAGGCCAAAAACACCGCGCTCAAAGGCGAGGCCGGCAAACTTGCTGGCAAGATCGACGGCAAGACTTACGTGGTCATCCGGCAAGCGAGCGAAGCGGGCCAGTTGTTCGGCTCCGTCTCCACGCGGGACATCGCCGCGCTGCTCAAAGCGGATGGCGCCGAAGTCGCGCGCGGGCAAGTATCGCTCAATGCCCCGATCAAGGCGATCGGACAATACAAAGTTCCGCTTGCGCTCCATCCGGAGGTTGAAGTTGCGATCACGGTAACGGTGGCGCGCAGCCAGGACGAGGCCGAGCGCATCGCGCGGGGAGAAAACGTGCTGGTGCCGCGCACGCAGGCCGAGGAGGAGGCAGCCGCCGCGCTGGCCAATGCCGAGGCGTTCTTCGAGCCGGGCGCGGGCGTCCAGCCTGAGCAGCCCGAAGGCGAGGCGCAGCCGCCGCAGGCGGACGCCGCAGCGCCGAGCGAAAAGCCTGCAAAAAAGCCACGCAAGAAGGCGACCGAGGCCGACGGCAACGCCTAGAGTCTGATCCACCGAGATTGATCCATTCTCCGCTCATTCCCGCGCAAGCGGGAATCCAGTGCTCTCTGGCCCTGGGTCCCCGTTTTCACGAGGACGA